>JANNXX010000015.1:0-16968 GCA_031409795.1 Rhodobacterales bacterium | reverse complement strand
ACCCCGTGCATCGCCACGACATGCGCCACCGCCTCCCGCTTCGCATCGGGCGCTACCATTTTCTTGCGGCAACATCCTTCAGGATCGCAATGTCGAGCATCGCCTCGGCCAAGAGCTACTTCAGCTTGCCATGCTCATCCTCAAGCGCCTTCAGACGCTGCGCCTCCGACACATCAAGGCCGCCGAACCGCGCCTTGTATTTGTAGAACGTCGCCGAGCTGATCCCGTGCTTGCGGCAAACCTCCGCTGTCGGCGACCCGCTCTCCTGCTCCTTCAGTATCCCGATGATGCGATCCGGGACTGTTCGAAGCGCGGCGATGTCGTGCTCGACATGTTCGGTGGTTCCGGCAGCACGCTGATCGCAGCCGACCAGGCCGGACGGCAATCTCGGCTCATCGAGTACGACTCGCACTATTGCGACGTAATTGTCGCCCGTTGGCAGAAGCTGACCGGCAAGACCGCTGTTCGGCTGACATGACCAAGAGTCCGGCAGGCAATCTTCGGGTTGCCTGCCAACCTCTCTCTGGTTCCGGTTGACCCATGGGGACGAAAGAGCATTGTGCGGAACCGGAAAGGACGACCCCGATGCAAATGGACACCACTATTCGCTCCCGGTGCAAAGCTCTGCGCGGGGCACAGACATGGCTTTTGGCTCTGGCGCGCGAAATGAACGGCCCGCATGCGCGCCAGGTCTTGAACTCTGCGGCCTTCTCCTGGGGTGCTCAGAAGCTGAGCGCGTTCAATCCAACCTCGGGTCGGTCAGGCCATCAGGAAAGGATGCTAGCGGCGAAAGGCTGAGCGCCGCGGCTTGCGACCGAAGGCGGTGCCGACAACCTCTGCCCGAGTACGGGGCGTCTCGCCCATCTCGCGGGGACAACTGCATCACCTGCTGACCAACCCCCTCTACATCGGGCGGATCCGACACAAGGACCAGAGCTATCCCGGGCAGCACGCTGCGATCATCGACGATGCCCTCTGGCAGGATGTCCAGGCGAAGCTAATCGACGCCAGCGCACGACCGCGAGGGCGCTGTGAGACCATTACCAAGTCCCGGATCCTGACCGGCAAGCTCAGGGATGAGACCGGGGATCTCCTCACCCCGACCTTCGGGAACGCGCTGGACGCGGCAACAGGACAAGATGCAAACTTCCTTCGTGACGCGATCCGCTTCGGGAACCGCTACCTGCCCGGGGGAGACTTGCCCATTGTGGGACTTGCAGTCGACCGGCTGCTGATCGACCGGCTCGTTCTGGCGATCGACGGCGAAACCATTGAAGGCCTCATCCGGTACAATGCCCAAGCTCGGAAACGTCGTGAGAACGATACGTTCTGGCTTCCCGGTACTCCGACACCCGGCCGGGCGCCCGACTTCTCGAAGATCATCGGCGGCAAGTGAAGAATGACGAGGGGGCAGCAGAAGGCACGATGGCGGCACATGTGGACAAGCGACCGGCACTAACATGGATCAGTCCCGCCTCTGTCTAAGGTGCACTTGGTTCTGGAGACGGCAATTGGTCGGCCGCGCGTGAGAAGGACCACCACCCGCCCACCTTTTCGGCCCGTGCGGTTTCGTGCGGGCCTTTTCCTGTTGATCTGGCGCGTGCGGGAGGCCGGTTGACCCGTTGTAGCGTGTTCCGGGCCTGGATGACACCTGGAGGCCCGTTTCTATCCACTGCAGTGCACCTGGAAGGGCCTACCGGCCGCCCGGCCCTTTATCCCCGCCCCGCAGGGTTGACGCTCTCCTGTAGGCCTTGCACAGTCTCTCGCGCATGAGGGGGAATACGGCATGAGAAAGATCGCAGGCGCGCTGTTTGTGCTGTTGGCCGGATGTGTCGAGACTGGTGGCGATCCATGCGGTTACCCCAGCGCAAACCCCATCTTGAACGCGCAATACCAGTCCTGCGTTGCAGCCCGGGAAACCGAATTGGCCCGGGCACGCGGCGCGACCGTCCAGACCTGCTATCCGGCCGGCGGCGGCGCGATGACATGCGTGACCGAGTAGCGAAGCCCTGCTAGGCCGGCACCGCCTCGTTATCGTCACCCGGTCCGCCAAGGGCAGGTGGCCGCTTGTAGATGTAGCCCGTCTGCCGCTCAGCCTGCCGTGCGTCGACATAGACAGCAACAGGGGACACCTTCGCTTCGCTTCCGAAGAATTCGACCATCCGCGCCCGGATCGCTTCGCTGTTGCTGTTCTCCATGAGGTCTAGCCCCACCTCGATCGCTCTCATCTTCGCATGCGCCTTCTTCGCGTCGGCCCTCTCGACCAGTTCCCGGCGCAGGTCCCGGATCAGTTCAAGGACGCCGGGGCTCTTGCGGGCCTTGTAGTAGGCCGCGCGGCTGTAGCCCACCTTGGCGCAGGCGTCAGTGACAGACATGCCCTCGATCTCGTGGAGGCTCAGGACCTCACGGAACTTCTTGGACATCCGGGTGGGGCGCTGATGCGCGAGCGTGATGATCTGCGACATGGGCAAACCATGCCACGACGGATGGCTTGCCGCGATGCACTGCCTCCTCGCCCAGCTTCTAGATGACCTTCTCAGCCAACGAACATCAGGACTAGGGCAACGCCCGCTGCCGTCCAGAAGACCCAAGTCGCCAGCAGCCACTCAAGGCCAAAGAAGCTGAGGAAGATGCACCCCAAGAAGACTGCTGCAGCTGCGAAACGAACAACCTCTTTGGACGATTGAACCGGATCATGTGAAAACTTCTGCCAAGCCGCTCGCTGCTCGGTCGGGCTCCTGATGAAGTCGAAACCTATGATCCCGACAAGGACGAAGAGCCCGGCCAAGATCGGCAGAAAGATCACCATCCCAAGGAACGCTTCTGCATCCTGATAGTAAGCGCGCTGTGCCCTTGGGTGGTCGAGCGCAACGAAGAACATCAGCACTGAAACGCCTATGACCAGATTTCGCCGCCAGCGGGATGGCGCATTCACTATCGGATCTTCGCGGGCTGGTTTCTCCCGCGGGTCAACGAGCCTGCGATTGGTTTCCCGCGCTTCAGGTCTTGCCTGTGCCTCTCGCAAGCCCAAGACTGTTTCCGTCGGGCCTTTCACTGAGTTGTAGTTTCGGTTGCCTTCGTCGTCTGGGGCCGGGCCCGCCGGTCTTTCAGGCATGGGTTCAACATCTTCGGCCGGGCCAGTTTCGCTCTTCGTTTTTGTGGGTCGCAGATCAATTGCACGACGACCTCTCGGTGATCGGCTGAGTTGCGGATCGCTGTGAGGTCTGGCACCAAACTGCAAGGTCACCTTCAGCGTTCCGCACGTTCCCATCAGGTGGTCAGGGCCGATGTTCAGGCCGACAATCTCGGCGGGATGGAAGGCGCGGGTGGAACTGCGCAGGAACCCAGCCAGCAAATTGGCATCGACGCTAAGATCATGGTCAAGGGCGCCAGTTGCAATCGGAACGAAGGTGCTGCTGCCGAACAGTTCCACCGTCATGCCGCCGGCGGCCGGCACCAGGCGTGCGGAGCGATCTTTGCCGCCGACAATTCCGCCACGCAGACCCTTTGTCAGTTCGACCGCTTCCACAACCGGGCGAAGTTCTGCCAGTCGTACGGTGAGCCTTCCTGGCGGCCTACTCATTTGCCCTACCGTATCTGATGGGATCCGATCACCTTCATATCAGGCTAGGCAAAGTACCGAACCGCGAACATAGAAAAAATTCTGAAAACTGGCGCGCGTGCGGGTGGAGTAGTGAGATCGCGCCCCCCGATTTTTCCCCCACCCCCCCCTCCCGGTCGACCCCCACCCCCTATGCGAGGCCCCCGGGGGTCTGGCTGGTGATGCGGTCCCAGACTTGGCCGAGGTCAGGGGGCGGTTGGCCTTCCTCTGGGTTGCTGCGGTCCACGCCGGCCACTTCCTGACCATCGTTCCACTACCTGCCAAGGCAAAGCGGCCCCACCGTCAAGCAGGGCCGCGCTGCAGTGGTTCCGTGGTGCCTCAGTGCTGGGTAGGGGCCTTGATGCCTAGGGCCGCGCGGGCTTCCCGCAACAGACCAGCTGCCGGGTGGGCGTAGTCGCACCACACCAGCGACATGACCACCTTGCGCCACACGTCCAGCGGATCGTCCACGGGCAGCGCGTCGGCGACTTGCTCCAGCCGCTTCATGTCCTCCGCCAGCCGGGCGAAGGTGGCGTCGTCGGTCCCGTCGATCCTCGCCTCAACTGCCAGCCACGCAGCAAAGACCGTCTCCAGCGTGTCGCCTGCTTTCGGTGCGGTCTCGGCCCGCGCCCGGCGGAACAGGACGTCCCCAGCGACCATGACGTCGCCGTCTTCGTTCGTTGTCATCGTCAGAAGCCGCCACGCGTCCAGCGTGCAGGTAACGGGCAACTGGACGGCGGCGTGCTCGATCCGGGACATTTCGGATGAAAGGCGGTTGCACGTGTCGTCGTCGACTTCTTGGCGTAGCGCCTCGATCTGGTTCCAGGCGGCGAATGCTTCGGCTATGGTCTGCAGGTTGGTCATGGGTCTTCCCTCAGGTTGATGACCGGGCGGCGGATGCCAGACCCGAAGCAAGACAGTCACATTTGAGGAAGTGTGGGAGGGAATGTGGGGCGCTCGGGGCGATCCAAATTTTCCTCTTTTATTTCAAGCTATTACTTGAAGTTCTGGCGGACAGTGAGGGATTCGAACCCTCGAGACGGTTCCCCGCCTACACACTTTCCAGGCGTGCGCCTTCGACCACTCGGCCAACTGTCCGTGGGCGTCCTTCTGCCAAGTCGCCTGCCGGTTTGCAAGGGCGATAACGGCACCGGCTGCCGGTCGTCAGAACAGCCGGAAGCTGGCCACGAAGGGCAGGTGGTCCGACACCTGCGCGCGGAACTTCGCGCGGCCCATGTCCAGCGTCCAGTCCATCGGGAACAGCCTTAGCGTGCCGCGGATGTAGCGGTCGGAAAACCGGCGGCTTACGGCGAAGCCGTCCAGAAGATTCTCGCGCCCGCTTTCGAGAATGTGGCTGAACCGTTCCTGCAGGTCCCAGCAGGACACGAAGTCCATCACGTCCGCGCCGCCCAGATGGTGGAAGTTGCTGACATCCTGGCCGGGGATCATGTTGAAGTCGCCCATCAGCAGGATCGCATGCTGCTTGTATCCCGGCGTGGCATGAAGCGCAGTGATCCAGTCGCCGATCGCCTGGCACTGGCTGTCGCGCATCGCCTGTTCGGCAGCCTCGCGCCCCGATTTCAGATGCACGCCGATCACCACGGCCTTGAAGTCGCCGATCTTCACATCGACGACAAAGGCCTGGCGGCCACCCGCATAGGTGCCTTGCGACCCGGCGATGAAGCGGGGATTGCCGACCTCGATCCCCGGCTTGTGCAGAAAGCCGATCCCGAGGTGGCTGTCGGGCTGCGGCAGGAAGGTGGTCTGGTAGGTCAGGCCCTTCGCCGCAAGGCCTGCGGTCAGCACCTGCAGATGCGTGTCGGGAAAGACCTCGACCAGGGTCACGAAATCGGCGTCGAGGTTCGCCAGACCGCGGATCTGGTTCATTGCTTTCGGGCTGGCCGGGTTGATCCCGTCCCCGTCGCCACCGGGAAACTTGTCGTTCCCGGCCAGGTTCCACACCGCGACATGCGCGATCGACTTGTTCAAAAGGGCCATGGCAATGCTCCGCTGAAATGCAACCGGAAGGTTAGCATGATTCGCGGCTTTTCCGGCGGGCTTATCCGGAAGCCCCCGTCAGTCGGCGAGGCTGATCGACACCCGGCGGTTCTGGCGGCCCTTGTTCTCGATCTTGCCGATCACGATCCGGCCGATCTCGGCGGTGCGCGCGACATGGGTGCCGCCGCAGGGTTGCAGGTCGATCTGGTCGGCCCCCGACCCGATGCGGATCAGCCTGATCCGACCCTGGCCCATGGGCGGGCGCACCGACAGGGTCTTGACCAGTGCGGGGTTCGCGGCAAGCTCGGCCTCGGTGATCCAGTCCTCGGTCACCGCGAGGTCGCGTTCGATCAGCCCCATGAGCAGGCCTTCTATTGCCGCCGGATCGCCGGGCGGGTCGGGCATGTCGAAGTCCAGCCGTCCCCGATCCGCCGAGATCTGTCCCCCGGTGACCGGCAGCGGGATCACCACCGACAGCAGGTGCAGCGCGGTATGCACCCGCATGTGGCGGTAGCGCCGGGTCCAGTCCAGCACCATCCGCACGGGCGCGCCGACCGGGGGCATCGGCAGGGCTTCCGCCGGGACCAGCGCCAGACCGCCCTCGACCTTGATCGTGGTGGCGATCGGCATCTGCCCGCCGCCCCAGTCCAGCATTCCGCTGTCGCCCGGCTGTCCGCCGCCGGTGGGGTAGAACACCGACCGGTCGACGATCAGCGCCCCTTCCGAGGTGTGGCCGGTGACCCGGCAATCGGCCGAGGACAGATAGGCGTCCGCCCGGAACAGAAGTTCGGTCACCGGTCCGCCCCCTTTGCGTCTGGCGCAGGTGCGGTCCGCCTGCGTCGCGCTGGCGGGGCACGGTCGGCATGCACCAGCCCTGCCATTGCGACCAGCGTCTCGGCGGTCTTCACCGGGTCGGGCTCGACCGGCGGGGCAGGGGGCGGCACGATGTGGATGTTCTCGGCGGCGAAGCGCTCCATGATCCGGTGGTTGATGTCGGTCCGGACCTCAAGGCTGAAGTTCACGTCGCGCAGGATCACCCGGATCTCGAAGGTCAGCTGCGTTGGCGTATAGCCCATGAAGGCGACCAGCGGCGGTGGGTTCAGGATTGCCATCGGCTGCGCTTCGGCGATCTCGCGCAGGATGCGCTCGACCTTGCGCGTGTCCGACCCCTGCGCCACCGCCACCGGCACGATCAGCCGTCCGGTCAGGTTGAACCGGGTCCAGTTCGTCACCCTGCCGGTGATCAGGTCGGCGTTCGGCACGATCACGTCATTGCGGTCGAAGGTCTCGATCCGGGTCGACCGCACCGAGATCGCCCGCACCCGGCCCTGCACGCCGCCGACCTCGATCCAGTCGCCCTCGCTGACCGGGCGCTCGATCAGCAGGATGATGCCGCTGATGAAGTTCGAAACGATGGTCTGCAGTCCGAAACCGATGCCGACGGACAGCGCACCGGCGACGATGGCCAGCCCCGAAAGGTCCAGCCCCGCCGCATTGATCGCCACCAGCGCCGCGAGGAAAATCCCAACATAGCCCACACCGGAGACCATTGCGGTCTGCCCGCCCGGTTCCATCCGGGTCTTCGGCAGGATCGTGGTCCGCAAGGCCCCTTGCAGCAGCCGCGTCAGCATGTAGCCGATCACGAAGACCACCGCGACGACCATGAAATCGGTGGGCGATATCCGCGTGTCACCCAGCTGGAAGCCTTCCGAAAAGCGCGTCCAAAGCTCGGTGATGTCCGAAGATCGCGCCCCCCAGACCAGTGCGAAGACGGGCAATGAGGCGAGGGTCATCACGAACCCTGCCAGCACCGGCACCAAGGCGTCGCGTCCCTGACCGTCGCTTTTCGTGACCGTGGCCCAGACGTCGCCGATCAGCCGCTGCAGGATGAAAAGCGCGGTGATCAGCGCCAGCGAAAGGATCGCGGGGTAGATCAGTGCAGAGGCCGCCTGCACGTAGCCGAACGCCGCAAGCGCCGGTCCGGCAAGGCCGATCACCGTCAGCCCGCGCGCCATGATCTGCAAGAGCCGAAGCGCATAGGTCCTGTCGCCGTGCTCGCCCGATTTGCGCAGGATACGACCGAACCGCAGAAGGATCAGACCACCCGCCAGCAGGATCGGAAAGGACATCACCGCCGTTGTCGCATCCGAATAGCGCTGTGCGTCCATCGCCGCCGACCGCAGCATCTCGGCTGCAAGGACAAGGCCCATCAGGACGGCCAGCACCCGCCCTTCGGCCCGGCGCTCGGGTGGCAAGGGCAGGACGGCGTCATCGCGGTCGAGGCGCGGAAAGGCATGCAACCCAAGCCAGGCCGCCGAAAACACTACAAATCCCATATAGGGCAGCGCCGCCACGATCAGCTTTCCGATGTCGCCGGGCATGCCGCTGGCGCCAAGTGCTACGGACAGCGCCACCATGCCCAGCGTCGGAAGGATCACCTCGCCGGTCGAGGCGAAAAGCGACCAGACCTTGCGTCCGCGGGCCGAGGCTTTCTGCAACAGCCCTTCGGCATAGTGCCCGACCCAGCGGCGGAGATAGACGACCAATGCCAGCGCCACCACCAACAGCACCAGGATCAGGGGCAGGTTGTCCAGAAACTCGGCCCGGGCGTCCTTGTCGGTCCAGACCGTCGCCGCCTCGTCCCAAAGCCGGATCACCGTATCGGAAAGCCCAATCGCCGCTTCCGGCCAGTTTGTCGGATTGATCGGCGACGGCCACAGCTGCAAAAGCTCCTGTGCCTGCCGGTCGCGCAAGGTGCGGTCGATCTCGCGGATCAGGCCGTCGGCCCGGCGGTAGGCTTCATCGGCGGCGATTCCGGGCGCCTGCAGCTTGATCAGCTGGCTGGCCAGCTCTTGCCGCCGCTTGGAGATTTCCTCGGCCTCTGTCTCGCCTTCGCCCGGAGCCGCCCCCAGCGCTGCGATCTGCTCGCGCAGTGTCCCGATCCGGGCCGAGTTCGCGTTTTCGGCGTTCAGCAGGGCGGCACGCCACTTCGCCAGCTGCCCGCGGATTTCTTCCATCCGCTCGCTCGAGGTGCGCCGCTCGGCGATCTCGGCCTCGGCGCGCCCGGCCAACCGCTCCCAGTCGGCATAGCTCAGATCGGTGCCGCTCAGCGCCGTGTCGACCCCGGTGATCGGGATCGCGCTTGGCTGGTCTTGCGCCACCACCGGAGCGGCGAGGACCAGCGCCAGCAGGAGCGATCGAAGCAGCTGCCTCATGCGTCTTCGAAGACGGCCGGGATCGCCCGGCCCGGACGGTCCAGCCAGTCCGGCACCGGCAGGCCCTTTTCGCGCAGGAAGGTCGGGTTGTAGACCTTGGACTGATACCGGCTGCCATAGTCGCACAGGATGGTGACAATCGTCTTGCCCGGCCCCATTTCGCGCGCCATGCGGATGGCTCCGGCGATGTTGATGCCGGTCGAGCCGCCCATGCACAGGCCTTCTTCGGTCAGCAGGTCAAAGACGATGGGCAGCGCCTCGGCATCGGGGATGCGCCAGCTGAAATCCGGGGTGAAGCCTTCCAGGTTCGCGGTGATCCGGCCCTGGCCGATGCCCTCGGTGATGGAAGATCCGGGGCTTTCCAGCTTGCCTGTGGTGTAGAATGCATGCAGCGCGGCGCCTTCCGGGTCGGCCAGACCGATCTTCACGCCTTTCGGCTGCAAGGCCTCGGCCACGCCGGCCAGGGTGCCGCCTGACCCGACCGCGCAGATGAAGCCGTCCACCCGGCCGCCGGTCTGGTCCCAGACCTCTGGCCCGGTGGTTTCCACATGTGCCTGCCGGTTCGCCACATTGTCGAACTGGTTGGCCCAGATGGCACCGTTCGGTTCGGTCTTTGCCAGCGCTTCGGCCAGGCGGCCGGAGTAGCGGACATAGTTGTTCGGGTTGCGGTAGGGGGCAGCCGGAACCTGCACCAGCTCGGCCCCCGCCAGCCGCAGCATGTCCTTCTTTTCCTGGCTCTGGGTTTCCGGGATCACGATCACCGTGCGAAATCCCATGCTGGCCCCGACCAGCGCCAGACCGATCCCGGTGTTCCCCGCCGTGCCTTCGACGATGGTGCCGCCGGGCTTGAGCAATCCCTTCGCCACCGCATCGCGGATGATGTACAGCGCCGCCCGGTCCTTGACCGACTGGCCGGGGTTCATGAACTCGGCCTTGCCAAGGATCGTGCAGCCGGTCAGCTCTGACGCCTTGTGCAGCTTCAGAAGCGGCGTGTTGCCGATGGTGTCGGCCAGATCCTGGTGAATGTGCATGGCGCGCGGTCCTTCCCTGGTTCGCAAGGTGTATTGGGGTCAGCCGCCAAACTCAAGCCGCGCCAAAAGGGGCCGCCACCTCCTGGGCTGCCCGCTGCCCGACCTGCCGCGACAGGGCAGAATGGGCGGACCCTGCGGCCCGCCCGTCCCGGAAGGCTTGCGCCCGGCCCGTCAGGCGGCGACGAACATCCCGTCGGCCTTCAGGCTGGCGTAGCTTTCGTCGAGGCTCTTGCGCGCCCGTTCGATCAGAATGTCGATCTCTGCCGGGGTGATCACGAGGGGCGGCGAAATGATCATCCGGTCGCCGACATGCCGCATGATCAGATCATTGGCAAAGCACCGCTCCCGCGTCCGATACCCGACCGTCCCGGTTTCGGACGCAAATTTCGCCCGGGTCGCCTTGTTCGGGGTCAGCGCGATGGATCCCATCAGGCCGACCAGCTTGGCCTCGCCCACCATCGGGTGGTCGGTCAGCGCGTCCCAGCGTTCCTTGAGATAGGGATGCGCCACGTTGCGGACATGCCCGATCAAGCCGTCCTCCTGGATGATCCGCAGGTTCTCCAGCGCCACCGCGGCCGCGACCGGATGGCCCGAGTAGGTGTAGCCGTGGTTGAATTCGTCCGAAGCCAGCACGTCGGCCACGCTGTCGTGGACGATCGAGCCACCGATCGGCTGATAGCCCGACGACAGACCCTTGGCGATGGTCATGATATGCGGGCGGATGCCGAAGGCTTCCGACCCGAACCAGTTCCCGGTGCGGCCAAAGCCGGTGATGACTTCGTCCGCGATCAGCAGGATGCCGTACTTGTCGCAGATCCGCTGAATCTCGGGCCAATAGGTCGAGGGCGGGACGATCACCCCCCCGGCGCCCTGGACCGGCTCGCCGATGAAGGCCGCGACGTTTTCAACGCCCAGCTGCTTGATCATCGCCTCAAGTTCTTGCGCACGGGCCAGACCAAAGGCTTCCGGCGTATGGTCGCCGCCTTCCGACCACCAGTCCGGCTGGCCGATGTGGACGATCCCAGACAACAGCCCCCCGTGCTTGTGGATGCCCGACATCCCCCCCAGCGAGCCGCCGCCGATGGTCGACCCGTGATAGCCGTTCTTGCGCGCGATGATGATGCGCTTTTCCGGCTGGCCCATGATGTCCCAATAGCGCCGCACCATGCGGATATTGGTGTCATTCGCTTCCGACCCGGACCCGGCAAAGAACACGCGGTTCATACCCGTCGGGGCAACCTCGGCGATCTTCGCCGCCAGCGCGATGGCGGGGATGTGGCTGGTCTGGAAGAAGGTGTTGTAATAGGCCAGCTCCTCCATCTGCCGCGCCGCGACCTCGGCCAGTTCCTTGCGGCCATAGCCGATGTTGACGCACCACAGACCCGCCATGCCGTCAATGATCCGGTGACCCTCGGTGTCGGTCAGCCAGACGCCCTTGGCCGACTTCATGATCCGGGCGCCCTTCTTGGCCAGGGCGGAATTGTCGGTGAACGGGTGCATGTGATGCGCGGCGTCCAGGCGCTGAAGCTCGGCGGTGGGCAGGTGGTTGGTGATCATGTTCATCGGGCATCCCTTCTGCGGAATCGGCAGGGCCAAACGCCCCGGCTTTGCGGCAGGATATGATCAAACGCCGGCAGGTTCAAGAAATTTGATCAAATTGTGGAGCGCCAAGGGGCGCAAGCCTTTGTCTCGTCGTCGCGCCTGCGCGCACCTCCTCGGGCGATGGGGGCATTCTGCCCCCAAACCCCCTGAGAGTATTTGCAAAAGAGCAGGACCGCCACGCGCTGTCCGGCGGACGGCCGGTCCTGCGCCGGCGGGTCTGCCGGGCGCGTGGAGAACCACCCAGGGCCGTCGCGGTCCTTGCCGGCGCGGGCCGGCTTTACCCTTGCATCACCGCCTGGCGCTGCTCGCCCAGGCCTTCGATGCCAAGGGTGACGACCTCGCCAGCTTTCAGGTAGCGCGGCGGCTTCATGCCATGGCCCACGCCGGGCGGCGTGCCGGTCGAGATGATGTCGCCCGGATGCAGCGTGAAGAACTGCGACAGGTAGCTGACAAGATACGCCACGCCGTAGACCATCGTCCGGGTCGATCCGTCCTGCATCGTCTGGTCCCCGACCTTGAGCCACATTCCAAGGTTCTGCGGATCCGCCACCTCGTCCCTGGTCACCAGCCAGGGGCCGGTCTGGCCAAAGTTGTCGCAGCTTTTGCCTTTGGTCCACTGGCCCTGGCGTTCCATCTGGAAGGCGCGTTCGCTGACGTCGTTGATCACGCAGTAGCCGGCCACATGGTCCAGCGCCGCTGCCTCGGTGACGTGTTTCGCGGGCTTGCCGATGACGACGCCAAGCTCGACCTCCCAGTCGGTCTTTTCTGCCCCGCGCGGAATGAGGATGGGGTCGTTCGGCCCGCAGATGGCACTGGTGGCCTTCATGAAGATGACGGGCTCGGGCGGGACGGGGAACCCGGACTCGGCGGCATGGTCGGCGTAGTTGAGCCCGATGCAGATGAACTTGCCCGTCCCCGCGACGCAAGGACCAAGGCGGGGCGAGCCCTCGACGAGGGGCAGGGACTCGGGGTCGACCTGCAGGCTGTCCAGCCGGGTCAGCACTTCACCCGCCAGATCGGGGACGACGCCGGAAAGGTCGCGGATGCGACCGGCCTTGTCGAGGATGCCGGGACGTTCCGCCCCCTGGGGGCCGTAGCGCAGAAGCTTCATGTCATGTCCTTGTCGCAAGCTATGGTTCCGGGGACCTGCCGCCGAAGGCAGGGGGTAAGCTCGACGGCAACCGGACCTTTCAGGCAGTTGCCGCCTGGTCCGGATACCACGCCGCTTGCGGCATTGGGAGGTGGTTCGGTACCGTTCGCAACGAAGGCATGGCTGGTCCATCCTTCTACCGGAGATCACGACCTGTCGCGGCAGTGCCGACTGCGCTTACAAGATCACGGGCAAGCCGCAGGCAGCGCGAAAGTCGGGGTTGCGGACGTCAACTTCCTGCCCGGCAAAGATGTCCGCCCCGGCCGTCGCCAGCCAGGCGATGCCAAGCGCCGGACCCTCCACCGCAGCAAGGTCTTCACGCGGGATCAGGCTGACCGGGTTCAGCTTCGAGGCGCGGATCGTCGCCTGCATTCCGGTATCGACCACCCCCGGCGCGAAGCCGAAGACCCGCACGCCCCGCGCCGCGAACTCCAGATGCACCGAGCGGGTCAGCATCGCCAGGCCCGCCTTCCCGGCACAATAGGCGCTCCACCCCTCCATCGCGCTGCGGGCCGCGCCCGAAGACAGATGCACGATCGTCACGCCTCCGGCGGGGCGGTGGACGATGGCCTGCTGGGTGACGTGAAAGGCCGAGACCAGGTTGACCTGGATGTTCTGCTCCCAGTCGGCGACCGGCACCTGGTCAAGATGGCCGATGGGCGTGATGATGCCGGCATTGTTCACCACGATGTCAAAGCCCCGCGCCAGAAGCGCAACCGTCGCGGCGCGGTCAGTGGCATCGGCGACCAGCCCGGCAATCCGGTCGCCCGCCGGTCCCTGCGAAAGACTTGCTGACGCGCGGGCGGTGTAGGTCACTTGCGCGCCCGCAGCGGCCAGTGCCATGACAACGGCCGCGCCGATGCCCCGGTTTCCCCCGGTCACAAGGGCATATTTTCCATTCAGATCAATGGTTTTCACGATGTCCTCGCGTTCCGGGCATAAAGGATGAAAAGCCCGCGCAGGCGCCGATGTCAAGATGCCTGGCGCGCGCCGTCGGGTCGGACCGGGGCGGGGTTGGCGCGGGTCACGGGCGGTTACAGGCGGTCAGCGGGGGACGCGACGGTCCTGATCTGGCCCGGTGTGCAGCCGAACCTGCCCCGGAAGGCGCGGTTCAGGGTGGACAGGCTGTAGAACCCCCGGCTTTCGGCCAGCTCTGCCACGGTCCGGTGACTGTTGCCCAGATCGACAAGGTCGCCGCGCAGCGCGTCCAGACGGAGGATGCGGATATAGCTTGCCACCCCGTTGTCCTCGGCGAACAACCGGTAAAGCGAGGACCGCGTGATCCCGGTAAGATCGCTGACCCGCTCGGCCGTCAGCCGGGCCGAGGAAAGCTCGCGCCCGATCGCCGCGATGGCGCGGGCGCGGTCCGTGGTCTGGCGCGCCAGGTCAGTCGGCGCGGCAGGCTGTGCCGCCGGGTCGTTCCGGGACGCCGCCAGAAGACACAGAACCGCCTGCTCGATCAGCGGCAGGTCGGCGGGGGTCATCTGCGGCAGGCGCTCTGCGGCACTTCGGACAAGCTGGGCAAGCACCTGTGCCAGCGGTGCCAGCCCCGCCGCAGGAGGCCAGGCCCGGCCTTCAAGCTCGGCCAGCCGGTCGTTCAGATCAGGCGGACAGACCAGCTCGGTCCAGCGGGCGGGGTCTGGCACGATGGTCCGCAACTCATACCCCGACCGGCAACAGCCGCCCTCGTCCGCAGGACCGGTGTCGCCGCACCTGATCGCTGACTGGCAAGCAGACCTCAGCATCAGCAGGACCACGTCACGATCAAGCTGGTCCTTCGAAGATGGGGCCGCGCTGCGAAACAGCCGCCGCGCACCAAGGTCGGTGCGGCAGAACGTGAACGGGCCCAGCGGCCAGAAGGCGGTCAAACCATCGACATCCGGGGTGGTCCCGGTCGCGTCCCGACAGTCGGCGAAAGCTTGGCTGATGATGTGCCAGGCGTCGAAACGCTCCAGCGGACCAAGGATGCCGGGTGCCGACGTTAGAACAATGCCGGGATGCCCGTGCGCGGTTTCAGATTCCGGCATCGTCCTCTACTCTTTACCTGTGCCCGAGCTAGGGTCATCCCGACAAAAGCCAAGGCCAGGATCGTCACCGACCATGGTTTTGGCCGGACAGAATGGTCATTTTGTTCCAGCAGGACGCCCATGGTATCCCGAACGATGAAAAACACCGGCCGGACCGTTGCCCTGTGACCTTTGCCTTGTATCGTCCAGCGCAGTGTCGGGTATCGCCCCCCAAGGAAGATAGTTCCTTTGGCGGACCCTGGTAAACGCCGCGCAACACGGCCAACTGGTTGCAGAATTTGCGATGGTGGGCTGCCCCGCCGGTCGAAATCTGATTGGCGGGTCACCGTGATGGCGCCTGTCAAGACGCGCTTGGGCTTGAGGAGACAGCTGCCGTGATGAACTGGTTGGTCGAGACGCTGCGCGCGCAACCCGAGATTGCAATTTTCGTGGCTTTGGCCATCGGGTTCTGGATCGGACCCAAGAAGGTCGGCGGTTTCAACCTTGGCAATGTCACTGCCACGCTGCTGGCGGCGGTGCTGATCGGCCAGCTTGGCATCGTGATCCCGGGTCCGATAAAGGCAACCTTCTTCCTGCTGTTCCTCTTCGCGGTGGGCTACGGTGTCGGGCCGCAGTTCTTTGCCGGGCTTGGCAAGGACGGGCTGAAGCAGGTCCTCTTTTCGGTCATCGTTCTGGCGGTCTGCCTGGTCGTTCCCTATGTCTGCGCGCGAATGGCGGGGCTGGACATCGGCTATGCCGCCGGATTCTACGCCGGCTCGCAGACCACGTCGGCGGCGATCGGGGTCGCGACGGACCAGATCAACCGGCTTGGATTGTCGGCCGAACAGGCCAAGGCCTATGCCGACGCGATCCCCATCGCCTATGCCGTCACCTACATCTTCGGTACCATCGGCTCTGCGCTGATCCTTGCGCAGATCGGGCCGAAGATGATCGGGGTCGATCTTGCCCGGGAATGTGCCGACTACGAAGCCAGCATGGGCGGCGTGTCCGGTCAGGATGCGGGCGTGTTCTCGGCCTATCGCGGCGTCGAGGCCCGGGCCTACCGGATTGCAGCGGGCGACCTGACCGGCAAGCCGGTGCGCGACCTTTTCCCCGGATTGCGCGTCTTTGTCGAACGGGTGCGGCGCGGTGACCAGATCATCGAGGCCGACGCCGCCACCATGCTGCGGCCCGGCGATGTCGCCGTGATCTCGGGTCCGCGCTCTGTGCTGGTCGACACGGTGGAAAGCCAGATGCCCGAGGTCGACGACCGCGCCCTCCTCGATATTCCGGTGGAACAGGTCGATGTCTTCGTCCGCAACAAGGCGATCTCTGGCAAGACGCTGCGCGAGCTGGCCGATGACCCGGCGGCGCGCGGCATCTATCTGCGCCGGATCATGCGCAACCTCGTCGAGATTCCGATCCTGCCGGGAACCGAGATCCAGCGTGGCGATGTGCTGACCGTGCAGGGCAGCCGGCTCCATGTCGATGCCCTGACCAAAGCTGTCGGCCACGCCGATCGCCCGGCCGAGGCGACCGACCTGAAGGTCGTCTCCGCCGGCATCGTGATCGGTGCGCTGGTCGGCGCGCTGTCCATCACCGTCAGCGGCATCCCGATCGGGCTGTCCACCTCGGGCGGCGCGCTTCTGGCAGGGTTGCTGCTGGGCTATTTCCGCGCGGTGCATCCGACCTTCGGCAGCATTCCCGGCCCGTCGCTCTGGCTTCTGAACACGCTTGGCCTCAACGTCTTCATCGCTGTCGTCGGGATCAATGCCGCCCCCGGCTTTGTCGCCGGCTTGCAGCAGGTCGGGTTCAGCCTGTTCCTCTGGGGGGCGGTGGCTACCTCTGTGCCGATGCTCTTCGCCGTGCTTCTGGGCCACTTCGTGTTCAAGTTCCATCCAGCCATCCTGTTCGGGGTCTGCGCCGGGGTGCGCACCACCACGGCGGCGCTGGGGATGATCCAGGAAAAAGCCCGTAGCAAGGTGCCTGCCCTGGGCTACGGGATGCCCTACGCCATCGGTCAGATGGTGCTGACGATCTTCGGCATGATCATCGTGCTGCTGATGAACGCCAGCTGACCCTTTCGCCAACACCGCAATTCAACGCATTTGGAGACGATCATGGACGGACGTTCGCTGGAACAATACGAAGGCCTAAGCCCCTTTGAAATCAAGGACTTCCTGGCCAAAGCGGCACTGAAGACCACGGATGCCTCGGCGCTGACCTACATCAACGCCGGGCGCGGCAACCCGAACTGGATCGCCACCGCCCCGCGTGAGGCGTTCTTCACGCTTGGCCATTTCGCGCTGACCGAAAGCAAGCGGGTGATGGACCTGCCGCCGGGGATCGGCGGGATGCCGAAAGC
>JANNXX010000014.1:0-84372 GCA_031409795.1 Rhodobacterales bacterium | reverse complement strand
CCTTGCCAAGAACATCGGCCCCGAGCGGACCGAAGCGATCCGCCAGCAGCTTGGCCTTGGCCTTGGCGATGCGGCGTTCTTCCTTGGTGGCAAGCCCGAGACGTTCGAGGCCATCGCGGGGCGGGCGCGCAATGAGATCGGGCGGGAGTTGGGGGTGACGGAAGCCGATTGCTTCAAGTTCGCCTGGATCGTCGACTTCCCGATGTATGAGACGACGGATGAGGGGAAGATCGACTTTTCCCACAACCCGTTCTCGATGCCGCAGGGCGGGCTGGAGGCGCTGAACGGCGATCCGCTGCAGGTCTATGCCTACCAGTATGACCTTGCCTGCAACGGCTATGAGCTGATCTCGGGCGGCATCCGGAACCACAAGCCGGAAATCATGTACAAGGCGTTCGAGCTGGCGGGGTATCCCAACGGCGAGGTGGACAAGCGGTTCGGCGGGATGGTGAAGGCGTTCAAGTATGGCGCCCCGCCTCACGGGGGATGTGCAGCGGGGATCGACCGGATCGTGATGCTGCTGGCGGATGAGCCGAACATCCGCGAGGTGATCATGTTCCCGATGAACCAGCGGGCGGAGGACATGCTGATGAACGCGCCGTCCGAGGCCTCGTCAAAGCAGTTGCGCGAGTTGAACCTGCGCGTCGTCGCCCGGGACAGCTGATGTACCAGGCCTGCGTCCCGGTCTTTCGCCACTACCTTGGCCGCGTCGCCGGGATGGTGGAGAAGGCGGGGCCGCAGGCGATGGAGGCGCGGATCGCCGATGCCTTTCCCGCCGGGCAGCAGTTCGCCACGGCGGCGGGGTTCGCGTTGCGGGTGGCCTGCCCGCTGGCCGGGCGCGAGGTGCCGGGCCTGCCCGAGGCGCTGGGTCCACGCCTTGCAGTGGCGCGGGCCATGCTGGGCGCGATGCAGCCGGCCGAGTTCGAGGGCGCGGCCACGAGGATCATCCGCCACCGCGCGGGCCTTGCCGAGCTTGAGCAGACCGGGGCAGAGTTCCTGCAGCTGTACGGCCTGCCGAATTTCTTCTTTCACCTGACCATGGGTTATGCCGCCTTGCGGGCAGCCGGAGTGCCATTGGGCAAGGCCGATTTCGACGGCTTCCACGATTATCCCCCGGTGGTCCGCCCTTAACCTCCGCCACAGCCGCGCGGGGCGCCGCGACGGAATCCGGCGGCGCGGGCGTATCATCCCGGAGTGCCACAGGCCAGGGACGCGCGGGATGGACAGCGACGGCTATGCGATCCGCTTTGGCTATGGTCTGCCCGCCGGCGGCGCGAACCCCGCAGCGATGCTGGCCGCGCTGGCAGGTCCCGACCAGGCGGCGCTGGACTGGCCGGGGGTGACGCTGGCCGAGCTTCTGCCGGTCTTCCGCGACTACCGTGCAGCGCGCAAGGCGCAGGACGAGACGGCGTTGCGGTCGGCCCGGCGTGCCGCCGACGCGCTGGCCCTGCGCGGGGCCAAGGCGACCCTGGCCCGCGCCGTGGGGTCGGACGATCCGTTCCGCGAGCGGCTGGTGGCGTTCTGGGCGGATCATTTCACCGTCGCTCCGGGCGCGCGGGTCGAGATGGCGCTGCCTGCGATCCTGATCGACGAAGCGATCCGTCCGCATGTCGCGCACCGCTTTGCCGACATGCTGCACGCGGTGACCACGCATCCGGCGATGCTGCTTTATCTGGACCAGGCGGCCTCGTTCGGGCCGGGGTCGCCCCGGGGCAGGAAGCAGGGCAAGGGGTTGAACGAGAACCTTGCGCGCGAGCTGCTGGAATTGCACACGCTTGGGGTCGGGGCCGGCTACACGCAATCCGATGTGCGCGAGCTGGCCCGGCTTCTGACAGGGCTTGGCGTGACGCCCGAGGGCTTTGCTTTCGACGAAAAGCGCGCCCAGCCGGGGGCCGACACGGTGCTGGGCGTGACCTATGCTGGCAAGGGCATGGAGCCGATCCTGCGCGCACTGGACGATCTGGCCGCGCGGCCCGAGACGGCGGCGCATCTGGCGCGGAAGCTGGCGGTGCATTTCCTGGCCGATGCGCCGGATCCGGGGCTGGTCGGCGCGCTGGCCGACAGCTTTTCTGCAAGTGGCGGAAACCTGGCTTCGGTCAGCGAGGTGCTGCTGACCCATCCGGCGGCGCTGGTGCCGGGGGCCGGAAAGGCGCGGCAGCCGTTCGATTTCATGGTGGCCGCGCTGCGGGCGCTGGGGGTGCAGCCGGACGCGATCCTCGACGCGGACCTGAAGGGCTTCAAGCGGCTTGTGCTGGACCCGCTGGAGGCGATGGGCCAGCCCTTTCACCGCGCGCCCGGCCCGGATGGCTGGCCCGAGGCCGAGGCGGACTGGATCACGCCGCAAGGTCTTGCCGCGCGGATCGACTGGGCGATGCAGGCGCCCGAGCGGCTGGTCCGCCCGCTGCCCGATCCGCGCGCCTTTCTGGCCAGAGCCTTGGGCGCGCGGGCGGACGGGACACTGACAAGGGCGGTCCTTGCCGCCGAATCGGCGCGGGACGGGGTCGGGCTGGTCCTTGCCTCGCCCGCGTTCAACCGGAGGTGATGCGATGGACCGGCGATTTTTCCTGAAAGGCGCAGGGGTGCTGGGGTGCTCGGCGGCGGCGCACCCTTTGCTGACGACGCTGGCACTCGCCGAGGCGCCCGGTGACAACCGGCTGGTGGTGATCATCCTGCGCGGCGCGATGGACGGGCTGGACGTGGTGCAGCCCCTGGGCGACGCGGAGTTCCGGGTGGCACGGCCGGGGGTGTTGAGCCCCGCCACCGATCTGGACGGCTTCTTTGCGCTGAACGACGGGCTGACGGGCCTGCTGCCGCTTTGGGCTGCGGGAGAGCTGGCTTTCGTTCAGGCCACCTCGACCCCCTACCGCGACAAGCGCAGCCATTTCGACGGGCAGGATCTTCTGGAGGCGGGGACTGGCACCGACTTGGCCGAGGGCGCGCAGCGCGATGGCTGGCTGAATCGGCTGTTGCAGGTGATGCCGGGGGCGGGGTCGCAAACCGCCTGGTCGGTCGGGCGCGAGGCGATGCCGGTCCTGACCGGGCCTGCCCCGGCGCAAAGCTGGGCGCCGGATCAGGACCTTGCGGTCACCGCCCCGGCACAGGCGCTGCTAGAGCAGGTCTATGCCGAGGATCCACTTTTTCACGCCGCCTCGGCCACCGCGTTCGGGCTTGCAGGGATGGAGGCGGGCAAGGGCCAGGACATCGACCTGATCACCGGGTTCGTCGCGGATCGCTTGCGCGAAAACGCCCGGATCGCGGCTTTTTCGCTGACCGGCTGGGACACCCACAAGGGGCAGGTGCGCGGCATTCGTCAGCCTTTGGCGCAGCTGCAATCGGCGGTCCTGGGACTGCGTGAGCGGCTGGGTTCGGACGTGTGGGGCAAGACGGCCGTGCTGGCGATGACCGAATTCGGGCGGACCGTGCGGGAAAACGGCTCGGACGGGACCGACCACGGCACCGGAGGCGCGCTGCTTGCGGCGGGCGGCGCGGTGCGGGGCGGCACGGTCCTTGGCCGCTGGCCGGGCCTGTCGGAAGCCGAGCTTTACGACCGGCGCGACCTGATGCCCACGTCCGACGTGCGCGACTGGGCCGCCGGGGCGCTGATGTCGCTGTACGGGATCGACCGGGAGGTTCTGGAAGGCACCGTCTTTCCCGGCCTGCAGATGAAGGTTCAGTCGCGGCTGATCCTCTGACCTTGCACCGTCCTTGCGCGTTGGCATAGCCTGACCGCAGGACAGGTGGGACGCGGGTCATGGAAAAACGTCAACTCGGCGTCGAGGTTGGGAACTGGACCCCGCCGCCAAGGCCCGACCACACAATCCTGCAGGGCCGACTGGTGCACCTGGAACCTCTGCAGGCCGATGCCCATGCCTTCGACCTTCACGCCGCCTTCACCGGGCATGACGCGCTTTGGGACTACATGCCTTACGGCCCCTTCGCCTCGGCCTCCGGCTACCACCGCTGGGCGCGCGAGCGTGAGGCGGGCGAGGACCCGTGCTTTTACGTCCTTCGCGACCAGGCGACCGGGCAGGTTGGCGGCATCGCGAGCTACCTGCGCGTTGCCCCCGAAGCGGGCTCGATCGAAGTGGGCCACATCTGCATAGCACCCCGGATGCAGCGCGGGGCGGCGGTGACCGAGGCAATGTTCCTGATGATGGACTGGGCCTTTCGCGCCGGGTATCGGCGCTATGAATGGAAGTGCAACGCGCTGAACATGGCCTCGCGGCGGGCGGCGCAGCGGCTGGGGTTCAGCTTCGAGGGGGTCTTTCGCAACCACCTGGTGCTGAAGGGCCGCAACCGCGATTCGGCCTGGTTCTCGGTGATCGACAGCGAGTGGCCGGCGCTGGCCGAGGCCTACCGGGTCTGGCTGGACCCGGCGAACTTCGACGCGAAAGGCCGCCAGCGCGAGCGGCTGTCGGACCTGACGCGGCTGGTGCGGGCCAATGGTGACCCGGCGCTGGACGGGACGGGCTGAGCCGGGCGCCGCGAAACTTGGGCATGGTCTTCGCCAGAGCCGGTTGCTAGCCTTGGCCCCGCACACCAGAGGCGGCGGCCAGAAGTCAGGGCGATGGACAGAAAGAACATCCTCTTGGTCAGCTTCGACGATGGCGTGGCCCCATGGCCGCTGAAGACTGCCTTCCGCGAGCCGCTGCAGACCCCGAACCTGGACCGGCTGTGCGAGGTTTCGACCGCCTTTCATTCGGCCTATGCCCAGGCGCCGATCTGTGGCCCGTCGCGGGCCAGCATGATGACGACGATGATGCCGACCGAGCTGGGCATCGTGGACAACACGACCTTCGTCTTCGACAAGGTGCCGCCCGAAACCGGCTGGAGCCATGCGCTGAAGGCGGGCGGGGTCTTCTGTTCGTCCGGTGGCAAGCTGCATCACCGCTACAAGCCGCTGGCGCGTCCCCATCACCATGCGCTGTATTCCGACGGTCGCAAGGCGTTTGCGGATGACATGGGACTTCCCGAAGCCTTGCGCCGCCGCTCGAAAGCCTTCGGCGGGTTCCGTCGGGGGGTCGGGACGCCGGATGGCGAATACGACGACAGCTTCTACGATGCCCGTTCGGCGGGTTCGGCGATCGACTTCCTGAACGGCTACGACGGGGACAGGCCCTTCTACCGCGAGGTGGGCTTCTACAGCCCGCATGTGCCGCACATCACCCCGGCCCGGTTCAAGGAAATGTATGATGTCGCGAACTTCCAGCGGCCGGCGGACTGGACCGGCTATGTCGCCGACAGCCCCTATGTGCAAGCCGCCTATGCCGAGCGGGCAGAGTTCCGGTCCGAGGATTTCTGGCAGAAAAGCGTGCGCAACTACTTTTCGGCCTACAGCCACGGCGACCATCATCTGGGGCGGGTGCTGGAGGCGCTGCGGGCGTCGCGGCATGCGGCGAACACGGTGGTCATCGTCCTGTCCGACCATGGCTTTCACCTTGGCAACCGCAATCTCTACCGCAAGACCACCCTGTGGGAGCAGTCCCTGCACGTGCCCTTCGTGATCTTCGATCCCGACAGTCCCGTGGGCCGCGTGGTCGAGGATCCGGTGGGTCTGATCGACCTTGGCCCGACCGTGCTGGATTTCGCCGGGGTGGCGATGCCCGCGCGACGGCATGGCCGGTCGCTGCGGCCCTGCCTGTCGGGCGCGCGCGATCCGGACCGGGCGATCCCGTCCTTCTACAGGGAGAACGCCGCCATCCGCAAAGGCCGCTACCGGATCATCCGCTACGCAGACGGCAGCCACCAGCTTTTCGATGTGATCGAGGATTACTGGCAGCTGCGCGACCTTGGGACCACGCACCCGGCCTTTGCCGAGATGCGGGCGGCCCTGGATCGCTGCGCGGCGGAGTGCGGGTTCGATCCGGCCAGCGTTCCCGTTCGGTCCGGCCCGGATGCCGACGACACCGAAGCGGAGTGAAGTGCGGCTGCCGCGACGGGGGGCCGCGATGGGGGGCCGCGACGGGGGGCCGCGACGGGGTGACGTGACGGGAGGTTGCGACGGGGGGCTGCGATCACCTGAGCGAGGCCCGCTGGCAATATCCGCCGGACCGGCGGATTGCGACCGCCCTCCGCCGGTCTGCGGGCCACCCCGCACGGTCGCGGGCAGGGCAGGATTGCCCGTCCGGGCTGGGGCGAGGCCCCCCGTCCGGGCTGGGGTCAGGTTGCCCGTCCGGGCAGGGGTCAGGCTGCCCGTCCGGGCCAGGGTGAGCTTGCCCGTCCGGGCGGGGGTGAGTTTGCCCGTCCGGGCGGGGGTGAGTTTGCCCGTCCGGGCTGGGGTGAGTTTGCCCGTTCGGGTTGGGGCGTGGTTGCCCGTCCGGGCTGGGGTGAGTTTGCCCGTTCGGGCGGGGGTGAGTTTGCCCGTTCGGGCGGGGGGTGAGTTTGCCCGTCCGGGCGGGCGGGGCTGCGCAGGCGCGGCCAAGGCCCCTGCCGCAACGGGCAGAGGTCACGCCACCGGATGCAGCGCCGAGAGCCGGGCGCCCAGCAGGTCAGCCAGCGCCTGGCGCCCCTGATCGGTTCCGGCCTGAAGCGCGGCAAGTTCAAGCCCCGGGTCGCCCGAAGCGCGGGCGAGGCTGCGCACGAATCCCGCCGCATAGGCCGGATCGCCGTCCCCGCCCGCCAGCAGGGTGACCGCATGGGCAAGATCGTCGCGCAGCGCCAGCGGGTCGGCACGAGGCGCGGCGATCTCTTCCCCAGCCGGTTCGGCGCCGACCCCGGCCACCAGCTGGCGGACCAGCCGCAGAAAGCCCGCCACTGAAGGGATCGGCTTGTCGACAAAGGCGACCGCGCCCGCCTCGGTCGCGGGCCTGCGGCCGTCGGGGTCGCCGCTTATCGCCATGACCGCAAGACCAAGCGCCGCCGCTTCGGCGATCAGCGCCTCACCCCGGCCATCGGGCAGGCCGAGATCGACGATCATCAGGTCCGGCCGGTAGCCGCCAAGATGCGCCCGCGCCGCGGCAAGACTTTCCGCCCGACGCAACCGCGCGCCGGTCAGCTGGAAGATCAGCCGCAGCGCATCGCAGCTGACGCGGCTGTCTTCGACCACAAGCACCGTGACGCCGCGCAGCGGCAGGGCCGTGGTTGCGCCATGCGCCGCAGGCAGGCGGGGACCATCGGGGGGAAAGGGCATGGGGCGCGTCTCCGTCAACAGCGGCGGCAGCGTCTGCGGCAGCTTCTGCGGCACCTTGGCATCCTGGCGGTAAACGCCAGGTAAACGGTGCTGCGGCGGTCTGACCCTTGCACGGGTCCGGCAAGCCGCAGATAAGCCGGAGGGACCGAGCTTGCGGGGGAAGAGACCATGATCGGACGCCTGAACCATGTCGCCATCGCCGTGCCTGACCTGATGGCGGCTGCGGACCAGTACCGCGCTGCACTGGGCGCGAAGGTCGGCGCGCCGCAGCCCGAGCCGGATCATGGCGTGACCGTCATCTTCATCGAGCTGCCGAACACCAAGATCGAGCTTCTGCACCCGCTTGGCGAAGGCTCGCCCATCGCCGGGTTTCTGGCGAAGAACCCCTCGGGCGGGATCCACCACATCTGCTATGAGGTGGATGACATCCTTGCCGCCCGCGACCATCTGCAGGCGACCGGTGCCCGGGTGCTGGGCAATGGCGAGCCGAAGATCGGCGCACATGGCAAGCCGGTGCTGTTCCTGCACCCGAAGGACTTCAACGGCTGCCTGGTGGAGCTGGAGCAGGCATGACCATCACCGCCGCCCTTGTGGTCTATGCCGTGACCTGGTTCTTGACCTTCTTCGTGGTGATCCAGGTGCGCACCGTGCCGCAGTCCGACACCGACCATGTCGAGCCGGGCACTCCGGCAGGCGCGCCGGCGCAGGAAGTGGTTGGCCGGATGGCCCGGCTGGCCACGCTTTGGGCGACGCTGATCTGGGCGGCAATCTGCGGGGTGATCCTGTCGGGCTGGATCACGGTGGCCGACCTGGACATCTTCGGGCGGGCGGGCGGTTAGGGCCCAGGTTCCTTCAGCAAGGAACCTGTCAATTTTCCTGCTCAGGAAAACTGGTGCCTTGGCGTCAGCGCCCCGCGACTGCCAGGCGATGGAAGATATGGGTGAAGGTCGCGACGCCCAGAACCGGCACAGCCAGGTTCACGATGGGGATCGACAGCGGTGCCGCCATCAGCGTGCCCGCCAGCCAGAGCTTGCCCCGGTTGCGGCGGCGCATCTCGGCGACGGCCTCGCTCGGAAGGCGCCGCTGCGCAACCATGGTGAAATATTCCCGCCCCAGCAGGAAGCCGTTCACCGCCCAGAACACCAGCGGAATGGCCGGTCCGACGAAGGGATAGACCAGCAGCGCCGCCGCGTTCACTGCGATCACGAGGCCGAGAAAGTTCACCGACTGCAAAATCGCTTCGGTCCAGCCCTGCACGGCTGCGGGGGGCAGGCCGGGATAGTGCCGGTCCTCGACCGCGTCGACCACGTCTTCCAGGAAAAGCCCGGTGAAAGCCGAGGCGACGGGGACCATCAGGATGACCGACAGCACGACCATGAACAAAAGCGACGCCCAGCCGAGCAGCGTCTCGACCCCTGCCACCGGGCCGATCACCGGCAGGTCGATGCTGTCGGGTGCCAGCCACCAGACCAGCTGCAGGAACCCGGCATAGACCGCGACCAGAAGCGCCAGCGCGAGGAGGGCCCCCAGGAACACGACGCGCCGGAACCGGCGGTCGCCAAGCTGCCCAAGAGCGCGGAAGAAGGCTGCGAAGATCACGCGTCCGCCCAGCTTACGATCCGGCCAAGGTCGGGCCGGGCGCGGTCCGGTCCGTCGTCATGCGGGGTGGCGATATGGACGATGCCGGCCACCGTTTCCTCCGGGGTGCAGCCGAAGGCGCGGGCGGCGAAGGTTGCGTCATGCGCAGCCCAGCCGGTCAGCCAGCAGGCCCCCCAGCCGGCCGCCTCGGCCGCGTTCACGATCCCGAAGCAGAGGGCGGCGGCGGACATCTGCTGTTCGACCGCCGGGATCTTCGGCGCAGGCTTCGGCGCGGCGATCACCACGACCGCAAGCTTGCCCGCGTCGAACTGCCCGCGCCCCTTGGCGATCTTCTCGGCGTCGCCGCCCAGGTCCTGCGCGCGGGACTCGGCGAGGTCGGCCAGCCGGGCGAAGGCCGCGCCTTGCACCACGATCAGCCGCCAGGGTTCAAGCTTGCCATGGTCCGGCACGCGCGTGGCGGCAGCGAGGATTTCGAGCAGCTGGTCGCGGTCCGGGACCGGATCGGTGAACAGCTTGGCCGGTCGCGAGCGGCGGGTGGACAGGAAGGCAAGGGCGGCATCGTTGCGGGCGGGCATCGCGGTCTCCGGTCGGGTGGCGGCAGATTAGCGGGGCGGAGCCGAGGATGCCAGTGCGGCCGGTCGCCTGTCTGACGCGTGGAAAATCGAGCGCGTGCCGCGCGAAGACCTTTCGTCTCGCCCTTCGCGCGGGAAGACCGCGCAAAGGGCTCGGGGATAGAGCCTCCGGCGGGGATATTTGGACCAGAATGAAAGGCGAGAGGAGCGGTGGCGGCTTTACAGGCGGTGTCCTTGGGCGATGTCCTCGATCCAAGCCTTGGCGAAGGCGTCGAAACGGGCATCGGGCTGGCGCTGCGCCAGAGTGGCGGCCAGGGGGTCCGGCGCAGTGACCGGGGCGGTGAGCGGGGCAGTGAACGGGGCGGTGAGCGGGGCGGTGAGCGGGGCGGGGGACAGTTCCTCTAGCACGGCATGGCCGCAGAAGGGGACGTAGACCTCGGAATAGCCGCCCTCATGCACAAGGACGAGCTTGCCATCGCAGAGCGCGGCGGCGGCCTGCATCATCTGGCGGGTCATCTGGCGGAAGGTGTCGGCGGTGCAGAGCATCCGGCCAAGGGGGTCGACTGCAGCGGCGTCGAAGCCGCAGGCGACGATGATCACCTCGGGGCGGAAGCGGTGGAGGGCGGGGAGGACGACGCGATCGATGGCGTGGAGATAGGCGGCATGGCCGCAGCCGGGCGGGAGCGGGAGGTTCAGGTTGCAGCCTTCGGCACCGGCACTGCCCCGCGCCGCGACCCCGCCGGTATCAAGCGGGTAGTTCCGGTCCTGGTGCAGGCTGATCGTCAGGACGTCCGGGTCGTTCCAGAAGATCGCCTCGGTGCCGTTGCCGTGGTGGACGTCCCAGTCGACGACGGCCACCCTGCGCGCCAGCCCTTCGGCCTGCGCGGCACGGGTGGCGATGGCGATGTTGTTCAGCAGGCAAAAGCCGTTCGGCCAGTCCGCCGTGCAGTGGTGGCCGGGCGGGCGGGAGAGGGCGTAGGCGTTCGCCACCTCGCCCGTCAGCACCGCGCGCAGTGCCGCCGTGGCAAGGCCCGCCGACAGGGCCGCAATCTCGTAGCCGCCCTGGCCGAACGGGGCGCGCAGGCCAAGCTCGCCGCCGCCTGCGTCGGACATCGCCTTGAAGGCGGAAAGGTAGCTTTCGGGGTGAACGCGGCGGAGGTCGTCGTCAGTGGCAGCTTCCGCCCCGCGCAGGGACAGGTGGCGGGCAAGGCCGGTCACTTCGACGAGGTTCTTCAGGCGCCGCTTGGTTTCCGGATTCTCCGGCAGGCCGCCCGCAAGCGGCTGTACCAGGCCGCCCACGGGCAGAGTGAAGGCATAGTTGCCGCCGCCATGCCAGAAGCAGCGTTCGTCGGTGAAGAAGGCGGTGGTCATGGCGGTTCTCCCTGCCGGGCAAGGCTAGCCAGCGGGCGCGCGGAAGGCCAGACGTTGTTGACCGGCGGTTGCCGTGCGCCAAGAGTTTTCGAAAACTTCTGGCAAGTTCCTGCGAAGGAATCTGGCCCCTGCCAACGCGCGTTGCCTTTCAGACCTGAAATCCGGTGTGACCATACCCCCCTTTCGCAGTCCCGTTCGCAGGCCTATGACAGGGCCGACAGATCGAGGGACAGACGATGCAGGACAGGCAGGCAGGACGCGCGCGCTGGGCGGTGGCGGCGATGTTCATGGCGAACGGTTTCGTCATGGGGGCCTGGGCGCCGCAGATCCCGCTTCTCTTGCCGCGCCATCAGATCACCGAGGGCACGCTGGGCCTGCTGATCCTGGTGCTTGGGCTTGGCGCGGTCGGCTCCATGCTCTTTGCCGGGCGGCTGATCGCGCGCTTTGGCGGGCGGCGGGTGCTGTCGGTCTTTTCGCTGGCGCTGATCCCCGCCTTGCCGGCGGTGGTGTTCTCGCCCTCGATCCCGGCGCTGGCGCTGTTCATGGCGGCGTTCGGAGCCATGGCGGGATGCATGGACGTGGCGATGAACGCGCAGGCGGTCGAGGTCGAGCGGCGGTTGCACCGGGCGATCATGTCCTCCAGCCACGGGTTCTGGAGCCTGGGTGGATTTCTTGGCGGGTCGGCCGGCAGCTTCATCATCGCCTATCTTGGGTCGGAGGCGCAGTCGCTGATCACCGCCGGGGTGACGGCCGTGCTTGTCTTCGGAGCGATGCCCTTCCTGTTGCCGACCGCCCCGGCGGTGCCGTCAGCAGGCACGCCGACGCGACACCACCTTCTGCCGCGCGATGCCGGGCTTTGGCTGATCGGGTTCATGGCCTTCTTCTCGATGGTGCCGGAGGGTGCCGTTCTCGACTGGGCGGCGATCTATCTGCAGAAGGAACTTGGGTCGGACCTGTTCCGGTCGGGCCTGGCCTTCGCCTTCTTCGCCGGAGCCATGGCGGTGATGCGCTTTGCGGGCGACGGGGTGCGCAACCGCTTTGGCGCGGTCAGGACGCTGCGGGTCTCGGGGCTGATCGGGGCGGCGGGGCTGATGGGGGGGGCGCTGGCGCCGTATGACTGGGTGGCGATCGTCAGCTTCGCCTTTGCCGGGCTTGGGGTCGCGAACATGGTGCCGATCATGTTCTCGGCCGCCGGGAACCGGCAGGGCATCCCGTCGGCGGTGGCGATCTCGACCGTGACCATGGTCGGCTATTGCGGGATCCTTGTCGCTCCGGCGTCCATTGGCTGGGTGGCCGAGCATTTCGGCTTCCGCCCGACCTATGCCGCGCTGTCGCTCCTCCTCGTCGTGGTGGCGCTTCTGGCCGCGCGGGTGGCGGACGCCGACAAGCTGCGCCGCGAGGGTCCGATACCGCTGCCGGTCTGAGGCGTCAGGCGGCACCCATGAAATCGCGCTTGCCGATCTCCACTCCGTTGTGGCGCAGGATGGTGTAGGCGGTCGTCGCGTGGAAATAGACCTGCGGCAGGGAATAGACCGTCAGATACTCCAGCCCCGGCATGGTCACATCCTGCCCGCGCATCTTGATCGTGACCGGCCGCGTCTCGGCCCCCGCATGCGCAGAGGCGGGGAAGCTGGCCATATACTCCCGCGCTGCCGCGATCCGGGTCTGCAATTCGGCAAAGCTGGTTTCGGTGTCGGGGAAGGCCTTCGGGTCCGCCCCTGCAAGGCGCGCCGCCGCGCGGGCCGCGAAATCGCAGGTCAGCTGCACCTGGCGGGTAAAGGGGAACATGTCGGGGTAAAGGCGGAAGGCGAGGAGCGCCTCGGGCTTGATCCCCTTCGCTTCGCAATGCGCTTCGGCTTTGGTCAGGAGGCCCGAGAGGGCGGCAAGACTGCGGTCCATCGGCGGGACGATATGGGCGTGCATGAGCGAGGGTTCCTTTGTGCTGCGATCCGCCGCTGACGCTATCCCTGACGCTTGGCTTAGGCAAACCCCTCGGCCTGCAAGGTGTCGCCCCAGCGCAGCACCTCGGCGAGCAGCAGATCAAGATCCTCGGGGCGGGTGCGGTGGTTCACGATGGCGGCGCGCAAGCTGTGGCGGCCGCGCAGCGTGGTGTCGGTGGGCAGTGCCACCCCGCTTTCCTGGATGCGCAGCATGATCTCGATG
This sequence comes from Rhodobacterales bacterium, assembly GCA_031409795.1. Lineage (GTDB taxonomy): Bacteria > Pseudomonadota > Alphaproteobacteria > Rhodobacterales > Rhodobacteraceae > Tabrizicola. Next base: position 71,538 of record JANNXX010000014.1, on the reverse strand, counting down.
TTCAGGACGCGGAGGGCGTCTTCGGTGCCGCCTTTGCCGCGATAGCGAAAGCAGACGATGTTGATCGGGGCCGGGGCCATCAGCTCCAGCCGGGGTTCGGCGCGGATGTGATCGGCGAGCGCGTGGGCCATGGCGACATGCTGGTCGATCAATGCGCCGAAGCGGGCGGCGCCGTGTTCCTTCAGCGCCATCCACAGCTTCAGCGCCCGGAACCCGCGGCTGAGTTCGAACCCGTAATCCGCCATGAAGGGCCCGGCGAGGATGCCGCGCGTCGTGACCTGCAGATAGTCGCCGTGCAGGGTGAAGGTGTCGAACTGCCGTTTGCCGTTCCGCACCAGCGCGCAGCCGCAGTCGAACGGGGTCTGCAGCCATTTGTGCGGATCAAGCGCGAGGCTGTCAGCATGTTCGATCCCCGCGACCAGCGCGCGAGAGGCGGGGGCCATGCGCAGGAAGGCCCCGATGCAGCCGTCGATGTGGAACCAGACCCCCTCACGCTTGCACAAGGCTCCGATGGCGGTGAGATCGTCGATTGACCCGGTGTTGGTGGTGCCCGCCGTGGCGATGACGCAGGCCGGTTGCAGGCCCGACGCGCGGTCCTCGGCGATCATGCGGGCAAGGGCGGTGACATCCATGCGGAAATCGTCGTCGGTCGGGACCAGCCGCAGGGCCTTGCTGCCCAGACCCAGCATCTCCATCGATTTCTGATGCGCGGAATGCACCTGATCCGAGGCGTAATAGCGCAGGGGTTTCGGCAGGCTGGTCACCCCCTCGGCGCGCACATCTACGCCCGCCATCGCGTTGCGCGCGACGGTCAGGCCCACAAGGTTTGCCATCGACCCGCCCGAGGTCAGCGTGCCCCCGGCCCCTTCGGGAAAGCCCATCAGGTCGCGCAGCCAGTCCACGACCTGAACGTCGGTCATCGCCGCCGCCGTATCGCCGCCGCCAAGGTTCGACCCGTCGATGGCGGCCAGGAAATCGGCCAGCGCCCCGGTGAAATTGCTGCTGCCCATGTACCAGCCGAAGAAGCGCGGATGCACGTTGCCCATCGGATAGCGCATCAGCGTGTCGCGCAGGCCGTCGTAGATTTCGGCAAGCGGGGTCGGATGCTGCGGCACTTCGGTCTGGTACCGTGCCTTGGTCAGGTCCGGCAGCGGCTGCCAGACGGTGCGCTGCCGCACCTCGGCCAAGTGGGCGACAGCGTCGTCGACCATCCGGTGCGCCACGGCGCGGGCTTGCGCCCAATCATCAGGGTCAAGCGAGATGAGAGGGCGATTGTCCATCGGCTTCTCCTGCAACGGCTGTCGCGCGGTGCCGGAAGGTTGCGCCGTTCGGACCGGTGAGTCAAACGCGGGGATCCCCCCGGGCCAGCGTGACCCGGCGCATCTGCAAGGGGCGAGGCGTCAGGTGGGCGGGGGGTGATCGGGGGGTGAGCGGGGGGTGATCGGGGGGGTAGGGAGGAAGGCACCGGACAGCGGTCAACCAGCCGTGCGGCGGGTCGTAGCGCCCCCGTGGCGTACCCGGAACAACGCCAGAACACCCAAGCCGCGACCCTGTCCAATGGAAGTGTCCGCCAGGCACTGAGGCGGGCGCGCCACCTGCCCACGGGATCGGACGGCGGGTTCAGCTTTCAGCCATCCATCTTCAGCGCCGAGATGAACGCCTCTTGCGGGATCTCGACCTTGCCGAACTGGCGCATTTTCTTCTTGCCGGCCTTCTGCTTTTCCAGAAGCTTCTTCTTCCGGGTCGCGTCGCCGCCGTAGCACTTGGCCGTCACGTCCTTGCGCATGGCGGACAGGGTCTCGCGCGCGATCACGCGGCCGCCGATGGCCGCCTGGATCGGGATCTTGAACATGTGGCGGGGGATCAGGTCCTTCAGCTTTTCGACCATCGACCGCCCGCGCGATTCGGCCCGGTCGCGGTGGACCATCATCGACAGGGCATCGACGGGTTCGTCGTTCACCAGGATGGACATCTTGACCAGATGATCCTCGCGGTAGCCGAAGATCTGGTAGTCGAAGCTGGCATAGCCCTTGGTCACCGATTTCAGCCGGTCGTAGAAGTCGAAGACCACCTCGGCCAAGGGCAGATCGTACTCCACGAGCGCGCGCTGGCCGGCGTAGGTCAGGTTGGTCTGGATGCCCCGGCGGTCCTGGCACAGCTTGAGGATATCGCCGAGGTATTCATCCGGGACCATGATCGTGGCCTTGATCCGGGGTTCCTCGATATGGTCGACATAGGTCAGGTCGGGCATGTCGGCGGGGTTGTGCAGATCGCGGACCTCGCCGTCCTTCATGTAAAGCTTGAAGACCACCGAGGGTGCTGTGGTGATCAGGTCAAGGTTATATTCCCTCTCCAGCCGGTCGCGGATGACCTCAAGGTGCAGAAGGCCGAGAAAGCCCATGCGGAAGCCGAAACCGAGGGCCGCCGAGGTTTCCATCTCATAGGTGAAGGAGGCGTCGTTCAGGGCCAGCTTTTCGATGGCGTCGCGGAGGGTTTCGAAGTCGTTCGCGTCCACCGGGAAGAGGCCACAGAACACGACCGGGACCGAGGGTTTGAAGCCGGGCAGCGCTTCGGCGCAGGGGCGGCGTTCGTGGGTGATTGTGTCGCCCACTTTGGTGTCGCGGACCTGCTTGATTGACGCGGTGAAGACGCCGATCTCGCCCGGGCCAAGTTCGTCGATGTCGACCATCTGGGGTTTCAGGACAGCCAGCTTGTCGATGCCGTAGATCGCACCGGTCTGGATCATCTTGATCCTGTCGCCGCGTTTCACCACGCCGTCGATGATGCGGATCATCACGACGACGCCAAGGTAGGCGTCATACCAGCTGTCGACCAGCATTGCCTTCAAGGGCGCGTCGCTGTCACCTTTCGGGGCGGGAAGGCGGGTGACGATGGCCTCCAGCACCTCGGGGATGCCAAGGCCGGTCTTCGCGGAAATCGGGATGGCGTTGGAGGCGTCGATGCCGATGACATCCTCGATATTCGCCTTAACCCGCTCGGGTTCGGCGGCGGGCAGGTCGATCTTGTTCAGGACAGGCACGATGTCATGGCCCGCGTCGATGGCCTGGTAAACGTTGGCAAGGGTCTGCGCTTCGACGCCCTGCGACGCGTCGACCACCAGAAGCGAGCCTTCGACGGCGCGCATGCTGCGGCTGACCTCATAGGCAAAGTCGACATGGCCGGGGGTGTCGATCAGGTTCAGGATATAGGTCTTGCCGTCGCGGGCGGGGTATTCGATCCGCACGGTGTTGGCCTTGATGGTGATGCCGCGTTCGCGTTCGATATCCATCGAGTCCAGCATCTGGGCCTTCATGTCGCGGTCGGCGACGGTGCCCGTCGACTGAATCAGCCGGTCGGCCAGGGTGGATTTGCCGTGGTCGATATGCGCCACGATGGAGAAGTTGCGGATCTGGGAGAGCTTGATCATGCGGGTGCATATAGCGGAGGGGGCGGGGGGCGGGAAGGGGCTATGGCGCGGGGGGAACGGGGGAAGCGGGCAAACTTGATCGGGCCTTGGTTCTGCGCCAGTCTGGGGGGTGCGGGACGGGGGAGACAGGGCAATGGACGACAAGGACTTCGGCCATGAGGACGCACGCGGGCATTGGGCCCCGGACCGGCCGATTTCTTATGGCCCGGCGTTCGACTGGCCGCCGGACCCCAAGCGGCTGGCAAAGTGGCTGTTCGGGTTTCCGGGGTATTTCCTGCCGTGGAATCTTTTCTATGCCGCCTTGGCACTGGTCCTGTGGACCTGGTTTTCACCCAGCCCTGAGACGACGAAGGACCTTGCCCCCGGCTGGATTGTCTACCTGCTGATCCGCAACGAAATCCTTGCTGCGCTGGTCTATGGGGCGTGGCATCTGTGGTTGTATGTCTGGAAACGGCAAGGCACCGCGTTCAAGTACAACCGGCAGTTCCCGCGTGAGAAGGCCCCGGGGTTCCGCTTCGGCAACCAGACCTGGGACAACATGTTCCACACGCTGGCCAGCGGGGTGCCGATCTGGACGGCGTACGAGGTGCTGCTTCTGTGGGCCTATGCCAATGGCTGGGCGCCGATGGTCAGCTTTGCCGACAGCCCTGGGTGGTTCGTCGCGGTGTTCTTCCTGGTGCCGCTGATCCATGAAGTGGGATTCTACTTCTGCCACCGTCTTCTGCACTTCAGCCCGCTCTACGAGATCGCGCACAAGCTGCATCACCGCAACATCAACCCGGGGCCCTGGTCGGGGCTGTCGATGCATCCGGTGGAACATATGGTCTATTTCTCGACCATCCTGCTGTTCTTCATCATCCCGGCGCATCCGGTCCACATGATCAACCTGGCCTCGCGGTTGGGCGTGTCCCCGGCGCAGGGGCATACCGGGTTCGACCGGGTGGTGCTGGGCGACGGGACCAGTTTCGAGGCGAGCTATTATTCGCATTACCTGCACCACAAGTATTTCGAGGTGAACTATGCCGACGGGATGGTGCCGCTGGACCGCTGGTTCGGGTCGTTCCATGACGGGACCGCCGAGGCGCATGAGGCGATGAGGGCGCGGCGGTTGCGGCGGACGGGCTGACCGCTGCTCCTCGCTTTTTTGTCTCTGCGTCGCGGGGCAGGCGGACACCCGGCGACGAGGGCATGAAATGCCACGAGGAGCGGTCCGTTGGGATGTCAGCCGATCCGGTAGCCCGTCGCGTGGTCCGGGAGCGGGATGCCGGGGGCCAGGTCGGGTGCGGGTTCCGGTGGACCCATGGTCAGGCCGATCGGCAGGACCCCGGCCCAGACCGGCCACTTTTGATCTTCCGGCGGTTCGCTGGCAAAGCCGGTCGAGATCTTCGCCGAAGCCTCGGTCAGAGGGAGCGAGAGGATGCGGGTGGCCTTCAGCTCTTGCGCGGTGATCGGGCGAAGCTGGTCCCAGCGGCCGGGGAACATCTGCTCCATCATGGCGCGGAGGTGGGCGGTCTTGGCCTTGGGGTCTTCGACCGCCTCGGCCTGACCGAAGACCATGACCGAGCGGTAGTTGACCGAGTGTTCAAGGCCGGAGCGGGCAAGGACCATGCCGTCGGTCAGGGTGACGGTGACGCAGACCTGCGCGTCCGCCGCGCGCTTCTGCATCCGGCTGGCGGACGAGCCATGCCAGTAGATCCGGTCCCCCTCGCGCCACTGGAGGGTGGGGGTCACGACGGGAAAGCCGTCGACGATGTGGCCGACATGGGCCACGGGCATCGCGTCGAGGATCGCGTCGATCACGCTGCGGTCATAGGCGGCCTTGTCGTGCAGGCGGCGGGCGCGGGTGCGGGGCGAGGGGGGTGGGGTCGTCGGGGTCATGGCAGCACGTTTTCGTTGGGCGGTGGAAGGGGACACCGCATCTTGTAGCATCGGGGCGCGGCTTCCGCGAGGTGTTGCGACACTAAGCCAAATCTTGCCAAGCCCATGTCCTGCTTGAAAAAAACCTTTGGACTTGGCATCATGCGTGTCAGAAAACGACCGGGGATGGTGGGCGCCTGTTGCGCCTCCGGGGCCGGCAACGAGGCAGAGCAATGAGATCCTTCACAGTTGTGGCCGCTTTCGCGGTCAGTCTTCCGGTGCTGTCGGGCACCGCCGCAGCCGGGCCGATCGAGCGGGCCTGCATGGCCAGCGACCGGGGGGCAAGCCGGTCGCTGTGCGGCTGCATCCAGCAGGTGGCGGATGCGACCCTTTCGGGCGGCGACCAGCGCCGGGCGGCGAAATTCTTCAGCGATCCCGAGCGGGCCCACGCGACCTGGGTGTCGCAGTCGGCCTCGGACGATGCGTTCTGGGACCGCTACAAGGCGTTTGGAACCACGGCCGAGGCGTCCTGCGCCGGGTGATCGGCCGGGCTTCTGGCGCGATGGCACAGCCTGCGAACCCCGCGGGCGGCAATGCAAAAGGCCCCGCCCTCATGCCGAGGGCGGGGCCTTTTCGCACATGGCGAAGGATCAGGCTGCGGCCTGGGCCTTGGCGATCTCTTTCTTGATCTTCTGGGCTGCGGTCGACAGTTCGTCGTCCTTGGCTTTTGCCAGATAGGCGTCAAGGCCGCCCCGGTGGTCAACCGAGCGCAGCGCAGCCGCAGTCACGCGCAGCTTGAACGACTGGCCCAGCACGTCCGAGATCAGCGTGACATCGTTCAGGTTCGGGAGGAACCGGCGGCGGGACTTGTTGTTGGCGTGGGAGACGGTGTTACCCGACATCGGACCCTTGCCGGTGAGTTCGCAGACGCGCGACATTGCGGTGTTCCTTCGATTCGTCAAAAGCGGGGGAAGGCGGGGAATTCCCAGCCCTCGAATTCGATTTGCGGCGTTTACGGGCAAACGCGGGAAGCGTCAAGCGGGAAGCAGGCCGCCGGATCGGTGAGCGCGCACGAAAACATGATCAAAACCAGCGGTCCCGCTTCGGGCACGCCCCAATCGCGCCGCATTCGCGCCGGACAGTCACAGGGGAATATTTCAGAAAGATGTCCGGGCCGGAAACCGCGCGGGCAGCCGACGAAAGGAAGAATTCCATGCGTGGATCCCTGGTGAAGTTACTGACTGTGGCGCTGTCCGCCTTCCTGCCGGGTGTCGCGGTTCTGACCAACCCGGCCCTGGCGCAGGAGGCCTGCACGACCCATGTGGTGGCCGAGGGTGATACGCTGGGATCAATCTCGCTGGCCGCCTATGGCAAGCTGGACTACCAGCTGTTGTTCAACGCGAACGCGGACCTGTTGCGCGACGGGGTTTCGGAGCTGAAGCCGGGGACCGAGCTGGTGATTCCCTGCCCGGATGGCCGGTTGACCGAAACTGCGGTCATCGCGCCACTGGAGGCCGCCACATCCGAGCCCGCCGCAACCGGCAGCGGCGGCTACAAGCCGACGGTTCGTTTCGTGACCGGCGGAGACTGGTATCCCTTTGCCGACGAGGGCCTGACCGGCGGCGGTTTCATGCTGCGGCTGGTGTCCACCGCCATGGTGCGCGCGGACAATGACCATCCCTTCACCATCGGCTGGGTCGATGACTGGAGCTCGCACCAGACGACGCTGCTGCCCTCGCTGGCCTTTGACATCTCGGTGGCCTGGTACCAGCCCGACTGCGCCTCGCTTGACACGGTGTCGGATCTGACGCGCGATCTGTGCCTGAACTACATCTTTTCGGACCCGCTCTATGACGCGGTCTTCGGCTTCTTCGCGGCGAAGGGCAACGCCTTCGAGGGGGCGACAAGTTTTGCCGAGCTGGCGGGAGCGAGGATCTGCCGTCCGGAAGGCTATTCCTTCCATGACCTTGAAGCCGAAGGGCTGCTGGAGCCGGTGGTGACGCTGTCGATCCCGGCGCTGAGCACGGACTGCTTCCAGGGGCTGGTGGACGGCATCTATGACATCGCGACCGTCGAATCCCAGCTGGGCGCGGTCGCCATCCAGGAGCTTGGCCTTGCCGACAAGGTGGTGGAAAACCCGCGCATCACCTCGATCCAGGCGATCGCGGCGATGGGCTTCAAGGCGAACCCCCGGGGGCTGGAGTTCATGACCTATCTCAACCGCGGCCTGGCCGAGATGCGCGAAAGCGGCGAGTGGAACGACATCATTGCCAGCTCGCTGACGGAAGCCAACGAGAAGCTGGCGGCCAAAGCGCCCTGAGAAGGCGACCTGAAAAGGCGACCTGAGAAGGTGCCCCGAGAAGAGGCAGGTCGGAGCGGGCGCGACCTTCGCGAAGACAGAGCCTCCGGCGGGAGTATTTTTCAGGAGCAACGCTTTGGGGCCGGGGTGCTGGCGACCAGGCGGTGATCTCCCGGTCAGGCGACCGGAAAGGTCCGGGCTATGGCGCGGCGGCCTTCCGGGGTCACGATCAGCGCGCGGCTTTGCGGGCGGCGCCGGAGCCAGCCCTGCGCTTCCATCCGGGTCAGGAGGAGCCGGCCAAGCCGGCCGCCGAGATGGCATTGACGCTCGGTCCAGTCGAGGCAATCGCGGCACAGCGGGGTGCGCGCCGGGGCGAGGTCTGATTCGGCAAGTCCGAAGCTGCGGGCGAAGGCATGGCCGCCGGGGGTGAGGTCCAGACCGCCGTCGGCCTGCGCAAGCCAGCCACGGGCCGCGAGGCTTTGGTGGAGCTGCACCCCCAGCGTCCCGGCGAGGTGGTTGTAGCACAGCCTGGCCTCGCGCAGCGCCGGGTCGCGCGGGCCGGATTGCGCCGGGCGGCCGGGGCTGTGGCCAGTGGACGGGCCAAAGTTGGGGCCGAAGTTGGGGCCCAAGTTGGGGCCATGCGCGGCGAGCGCCATCATGGTCTCGATCAGGCGGGCCACCTCGGGGCTGGCGAGGGTCAGGTACCTGTGGCGGCCCTGCCTGTCGGTCCGCAACAGGCCCGCATCGGCCAGCCGGGCCGCATGTTCCGAGGCGCTGGCCTTGCCCAGGCCCGCCGTGGCGCCAAGTTCGGTCACGGTGCGGGCGCGGCCGTCCATCAGGGCCAGCGCCATCCGCGCGCGGGCCGGATCGGCGAGGGCGGCGGCAAGCACGGCGATGTTCGGACTTTCGGTCATGGTTCGACGATAGCCGAACCATTCCCCCGCGTCTATCGGGCATCACCGGCTTGCGGCGATCTGTGCGCCGTGCAACCAGACCGCCCGGAGGCGAGCAATGGCATTTCCGATCCACGAACTTGCGGCGCTGGGGACGGCGACTTGCTGGGCGACCACGGGGATCCTGGCCTCGGACGCGATCCGGGCGATGGGGGCGTTCCATTTCAACCTGATCCGGCAAGGGCTGGTGACGCTGCTTCTGGCCGGGGTGGTGCTGGCATCGGGCGCGCTGGCGCTGCCGGGAGCGCAGACGGCGCTGGTGCTGGCGGTCTCGGGGGTGGTCGGGATCCTTCTGGGCGACACGCTGAACTTTGCCGCAGTCGGGCGGCTGGGGCCGCGGCGCGCGGGGGCGGTCTTCGCGCTGAATGCGCCGATCGCGGCGATCCTGGGCTGGCTGATGCTGGGCGAGCGGCTTGGCTGGCAGGCGGGCCTTGGCATCGCGGTCACGGTCGCCGGGGTAGCGCTGGCGATCCTGGGCCGGCCGGTCGAGGGGGCGCACCGGCTGGAGCAGCTACGGGGCGGGTTGCGCGTCGGGTTGCTGTTCGGCTTGGGCGCGGCGTTGGGACAGGCGGCCGGGGCGCTGATCGCCCGGCCGGTGATGGTGGGGGGCCTTGATCCTTACGTCGGATCGCTGATCCGGGTTGGCGCGTCGGGCTTCGCGATGGGGTTGCTGGCCGCGCTGCCGCTGGCGCCCCCCCGGCCCCGGAAGGTTCCGCCGAAGGCCCTGGTCATGACGGCGCTGACCGCACTGATCGGGCTTTTGCTGGGCATGACGCTGTTTCTGTTCGCGCTGCAGGGATCGCAGACCGGGATCATCGCCACGCTGTCTGCGACCTCGCCGGTGATCATCCTGCCGCTTCTGTGGCTGCGGACCGGGCAGCGGCCAAGCGGGAAAAGCTGGGCCGGGGCGGGGCTGGCGGTGGCGGGGCTGGCGCTGATCTTCACGCGCTAGGTGTGAGTTCACAGCTAGGCCGGGGCCCCGCGCAGCCACGGAGCTGGATCAGCGCGAAAGCGCCTTGGCCCGCCGGGCTGCCGTGGCGGCGGCGGCGGGTCTTCCGGCCTTGAGGCAGGCCGTTGCCCGGTTCTGCCAGTAATGTCCCGAACGGGCACGCAGGCCACGGTGCAGGGCGACAAGGTCACCGGCCCGGGCGTCGGGTGCGAAGCTGAGGTCCTGCAGGTCGCGAAAGCCGCCAAGGTCGCGCAAGACCCCGGTTGCCGGATGCCCGCCGAAGGCAAAGCGCGCCAGCGCCATGCGCGGCATCGTCCGGGCGATCAGGTCCGCGTGCTGGCGGTCCAGCGGGCGGTGCGGATCAAAGATCACCACCCCGGCAAGGTCTGGCTTCGCAAAGACCGCAAGGTCGCCAAGCCGGGCGTCGAAGTCCTTGCCCTCGGGGTAGCGCCCTTCGCCGGGCAGGACGGCCCGGTCCAGCGTGAACTGCGGCGAGATCAGGATCGCCTGATCCAGCCGAAGCGCCCGTGCCAGCCGCAAGGCGCCGTAGCCCCCCATCGAGTAGCCAAGCGCCAGCGCCGTCGAGAAGCCGTCCCGCGCCATGCCCAGTGCGGCTTCCAGTGCGGCTGTCTCGTCATTCAGGAACCAGTCGTTCCAGCGCGACTGGATGTGCAGGTGGGCCAGGCCTTTTCGCAGCGCCTGCTGAACCGGACGGTCGTCGGAAAAGGCTCCGGGGTCGGGGATGCGCTGCCGGAAGGTGACGTACAGCGTCCGGGCCATTGCATCCGGCAGCCAGAGGTCGGCCCGCAGCCTGTCGCCATCGAACACCCGGCGGTGGTCCCGCATCAGCGCGGCCGCCCGATCTGGCCCAGCATTTGCTGTGCCGCAGCCTCGGGCGTCAGGGTGCCGTCGGCCACCCGGTCGCCAAGGGCCGCCATCAGGGCCTTCTGCGGCGCCTGCGCCAGCACGGAAAGCAGGCCCCGGCGCACTTCTTCCTGAAACCAGTGCCGGGCCTGGGCGGCGCGGGCGCGGTCCCAGTGGCCTTCGGCGCGGCGCCAGTCCGCAAGGGACCGCATGTCCGCCCAGGCCTTTTTCAGCCCCGCGCCGGCAATGGCCGAGACGGGCAGCGCCTTGGGAAAGCCCTGCGGGTCCTGCGGACGGCGGCGGAGGAGCTGGAGTGCGCCCGCATAGTCGGCGACGGTGCGGAGTGCGGCTGGCCGGAGGTCTGCGTCGGCCTTGTTGACCAGGATCAGGTCGGCCATTTCCATGATCCCGCGCTTGACGCCCTGCAATTCGTCGCCGCCCGCCGGGGCGAGGAGAAGGACGAAGAGGTCGCACAGTTCGGCCACCACGGTTTCGGACTGGCCGACGCCGACGGTCTCGATCAGGACGACGTCGAAGCCGGCCGCTTCGCACAGGGCCACCGCCTCGCGGCTGCGCCGGGCGACGCCGCCAAGCTGGGTCTGGCTGGGCGAAGGGCGGATGAAGGCATTGGGGTCGCGGGACAGACGTTCCATCCGCGTCTTGTCCCCGAGGATCGAGCCGCCGGAGCGGGCGGAGGAAGGATCGACGGCAAGGACCGCGACGCGCAGGCCTTCGGCGGTGAGCATCAGGCCGAAGGTCTCGATGAAGGTGGACTTGCCGACGCCGGGGGTGCCGGACAGGCCGATCCGAAGCGCCTGCCGTTCAGGCTGACGCAGCGCGGCGAGCAGGGCCAGCGCCTCGGCCCGGTGATCGGCGCGGGCGCTTTCGACCAGCGTGATCGCACGGGCAAGCGCGCGGCGGTCGCCGGATCGGATCAGGTCTGCGCGGTCGGCGGGGTCCATCGCTCCTCCGTTCCGGGCCTTTCTGCCGCAAGCGCGCTGGCTTGGCGAGGACGATCTTTCGGCGAAAAATCGGGGCTTCCGGGCAAGCGGGGCGCGCGCGATAAGCGGGGCATGGTCGATCTGCCCGTCACTGCGATCCTGCCGGCGCTTGCCGAGGCCCTTGCCGCGCGCGGGGCGGCCGTGCTGCAGGCACCGCCGGGGGCGGGCAAGACGACGCTGGTGCCCCTGGACCTTCTGGCGCGGGGCCTGGTCGCGGGGCGCCTCCTGATGCTGGAGCCGCGCCGGCTGGCTGCCCGCGCGGCGGCGGAACGCATGGCCGAAACGCTGGGCGAGCCGGTCGGGCGGACGGTCGGCTACCGCATCCGGGGCGAGGCGAAGGTTTCGGCCGCCACGCGGATCGAGGTGGTGACCGAAGGCATCCTGACCCGGATGATCCAGTCCGACCCCGAGCTTTCGGGCGTGGGCCTGGTGATCTTCGACGAGTTTCACGAGCGCAGCCTGAACGCCGATCTTGGCCTGGCGCTGTGCCTTGAGGTGCGGGGCGCGCTGCGGGCCGACCTGCAGCTTCTGGTCATGTCGGCGACGCTGGACGCGGGGCCGGTGGCGGTTTTGATGGGGGAGGCGCCGGTCATCACCTCGGAAGGTCGCGCCTTTGCGGTCGAAACGCGCTGGCTGCCGCGCCCACCGGACGCCAGCCTGCGGCTGGAGGCGCTGGTGGCCGGCGCGGTGCGGGTGGCGCTGGAGGAGACCGAGGGCGGCATCCTGGTCTTCCTGCCCGGTGAGGGGGAAATCCGGCGGGTCGAGGCGCAATTGTCGGGCTTGAAAGGCGTGGCGCTGCGGCCCCTGTTCGGCGCGATGGATTTCGCGGCGCAGCGGGCGGCGCTGGCCCCGGCGGCTGGGCGCAAGGTGGTGCTGGCCACGGCAATCGCGGAAACCTCGCTGACGCTGCCCGACATCCGGGTGGTGATCGACGCCGGACGCGCGCGGCGGGCGCGGTTCGATCCGAACTCGGGCATGTCGCGGCTGGTCACCGAGCGGGTGACGAAGGCGGAAGCCGAGCAGCGCCGGGGCCGCGCCGGGCGGGTGGCCGAGGGCATCTGCTACCGGCTGTGGACGAAGGGCGAGGACGGCGGGCTGGCTGCCTTTCCACCCGCCGAAATCGAGGTGGCGGACCTTGCGGGGCTTGCGCTGGAGCTGGCGCTATGGGGCGGAGCGGACCTACCCTTCCTGACCGCGCCGCCGGCCGGGCCGCTGGCCGAGGCGCGGGCGCTGCTGCAGGGCCTGGGCGCGCTGGACGGTCTGGGGCATGTGACGGCGCATGGCCGTGCGCTGGCGGCCCTGCCGCTGCATCCGCGGCTGGGCCACATGCTGGCGGTGGCGGGACCCGGGGCAGCAACGCTTGCCGCCCTTCTGGCCGAGCGCGACCCGTTGCGCGGCGCGCCGGCCGACCTTGGCGTGCGGATGCAGGCGATCGCGCGCCCCGGACCGGAGGCGGACCGGGTCGTCGTCGAACGGGTCCGGGTCGAGGCACGACGGCTGGCTTTGGCGGCGGCGGGTCTGGCAGGTGGCCACCCGCTCCCCTCCTCTCGCCACGGGGGGGAGGGGAGGCGCGCGGGGCAGGGTGCGGCGCGTGACATCGACATGACGGCGGGGCGGGGGGGAGGGTCGGGGAGGGGCGGAGCGACAGGGAGGGGCGGAGCAACAGAGAGGGGCGGAGCGACAGGGAGGGGTGGCTTTGCGGACGGGTATTCCCTGGCCGAGATGGCGGCGCTTGCCTATCCCGACCGGATCGGGCTGCGGCGGAAGGGCGAGGCGCCGCGCTGGATACTGTCGGGCGGCAAGGGCGCGGCGATGGCCTTGGGGTTGCCGCTGTCGGGCGCGCGGCTGATCGTGGCGACCGACCTTGACGGCGACACGCGCGAGGCGACGGTGCGGCAGGCCGTGGCAATCACCGAGGCCGAGGTCCGCAGGCTTTTTGCCGACCGGATGGGCTGGGTCGAGGTCTGCGACTGGTCGCGCCGCGAGGGCCGGGTGCTGGCCCGCAGGCAGGAACGGCTTGGCGCGCTGGTGCTGGACGACCGGCCCTGGGAGGCCCCGCCCGAAGCGGTGGCGCAGGCGGCGCTGGAGGGCCTGCGCCTTCTGGGCCTGCCCTGGACCGCCGCCGCCCGCCGCCTGCGGGCGCGGGCGCGGCTGGCGCGCGGCCCGGGCTGGCCGGGGGTCGAGGACGCCGAGCTGCTGGCCGCTGCCGAGGACTGGCTCTTGCCGCATCTGCAAGGTCAGAAGACCGAGGCCGACCTGCGCGGGCTGGATCTGACGCCTGCCTTCCAGCTGCATCTTGGCTGGGACCGGCTGGCCGAGATGGACCGGCTGGCGCCCGCCAGTTTCGAGACACCGCTGGGGCGGAAGGCGCCGATCGACTACGACGGCGCAGTGCCGGCCATCGAGGTGCGGCTGCAGGAGATGTTCGGGGTGACGGTGCACCCGCTGGTGGGCGCCGCCCGGATGCCACTGAGGATCACGCTTCTGTCCCCCGCAAGGGCGCCGGTGCAGGTGACGACCGACCTGCCCCGCTTCTGGGCGACCTCTTACGCCGATGTCCGCAAGGACATGCGCGGGGCCTATCCGCGCCACCCCTGGCCGGAAGACCCGACGGTTGCGGAACCGACGCTTCGCGCCAAGCCCAGGGGGACGTGACGCGCGGACTGCGGTCTGGGCATGGCCGCGGCGGGGCACCGGTTTTCTGCGAAAACCGGGAGCGATTTTTCGCAGAAAAATCGTTGGGGTGAGGGGGAAGACCACCGCACCTCACGCTGTCCGGCCGTGCGGGATCGAGTCAGCCCGGAGCGTTCTCCAGCCGGTAGCTGCCTTCGGGCAGGTTCAACGCCGCCGCAAGGTCTCGGACCTGGCCCAGCGAGAGGGTGATCCGCGTCACCTCATCGGTGCGCGGATCAAGCTGGTCGATCGTCACGCAATCCTCGAAGGCGTTGATGATGACGTCTTCGGTCAGGGGCAGATCCTCACCCTCGTCGACCAGGGTGATCACGGTGGCGTCGAATTCGTGCTCGATGGTGAACATGGGTCAAGCCTATCCGCCACGCCACCCTGCGGCAACGGATAAGTCGTCATGACGCTTGCGTGAGGCGGGGTTTCCCCGGCCGGGCGATTTGCTAGGGTGCGGGCAGCCGACCGCGAGGATCCCGATGCGCCTGCCCCTGAGTGTCGCCCTGATCCTGATGCTGGGCGGCTGCGTGACCAATGTGCCCGCGCCACGCTATGACCCGCCGTCCGACGGCACTGCATCCGCCCGGAGTGCGGCAGAAACCTTCCTGCGCGTCGTGGCGGCGGTGGAACCGGTGGCCGAAGACTTGTGCCGCAGCGAGGGTGTGGCGCGCAACTGCGACTTCCGCATCGTGGTTGACGACCGGCCGGGCCAGCCTCCGAACGCCTTCCAGACGCTGGACAACAGGGGGCGGCCGGTCATCGGCTTCACGCTGGCGCTGATCGCCGATGCGCAGAACCCCGACGAGCTTGCCTTTGTGATGGGGCACGAGGCGGCGCATCACATCGCCGGCCACATCCCCCGGCGGCAGGACCAGGCATTGGCCGGCGCGCTGGTCGCGGGCGTGCTGGCGCAGGCAAGCGGCGCGGCCCCGGACGAGGTGCGGGCGGCGCAGAACCTCGGGGCCGAGGTCGCGGCGCGCGGCTATTCGCGCGAGTTCGAGCTGGAGGCGGATGCTCTGGGCGCCGAGATCGCGCTGATCGCCGGGTTCGACCCGGTGCGCGGCACGGGGTTCTTCGACCGCCTGCCCGATCCTGGCGACCGGTTCCTTGGCAGCCACCCGCCGAACGCCGAACGCAAGGCGGTCGTCGCCTCCACGGTGCGGCGGCTGCAGGGGGCCTGATCCGCAGCCTTCTGCGGCGGGAGTTCATGGGGGCGGACCGCTCGGGCCCCTGCGCTCGGGCCCCTGCGCTCGGGCCCCTGCGCTCGGGCCCCTGCGCTCGGGCCTCGCGCTCGTGCCCCTGCGCTCGGGTTCCTGCGCTCGGGCTCCTGCGCTTGGGCCTCAGCGCTGGCGCAAGCGGCCGGGACGGGGTTTCCTGCCGACCGATCCTGCCTTAGCCTGCTCGCGGGGCAGGCTTTGGGGGACGGACATGCGCGGGATGATCGGG
Organism: Rhodobacterales bacterium; assembly: GCA_031409795.1. Taxonomy (GTDB): domain Bacteria; phylum Pseudomonadota; class Alphaproteobacteria; order Rhodobacterales; family Rhodobacteraceae; genus Tabrizicola. The sequence continues at coordinate 56,060 of JANNXX010000014.1, read as the reverse complement.
GCCGAGGCGCGGCGGCTGGCCAATACGGTGATCTGGTCCTGGGACGGCTGGCGCGCCGCCTGGGCCACGGAAAAGACCCTGCGGCAATGGAGCCTGGCCAATGTGCTGTCGGCCGCGCTGGCCTTCTCGCTGGACCTGACCCCGGCCGAGCGGGGGCTGATCCTGGCGCTGGGGCTGCTGATCCTTGCGGCAGAGATGATCAACACCGGGCTGGAGGAGGTCGTCGATCACCTGTCGCCGGGCGAGGATCCCCGGGCGAAGAAGGCCAAGGACTGCGGGTCCGCCTGCGTGGCACTGACCGCGCTGGCGGCGGGGGTGGCGTGGGTCGTGGTGCTGGTGGGGTGAGGGGCTGCTATGTGCCTTCTACGTTAATGAACTTCAGCTCTGTCAGAACACCGAAGACTGCCGAAAGGTATCCTTCCTCGCTGGCGCATAGACCCTGCTGAGAAGAAGCAGGACGAAAATCTGCCAGATCGAGTGCGAAGGCGGCCAGCGCGCAAAGATGCGCGCCGAAGAGATGTCGCGCGAAATCCTGATTGATGCGATGATCCACATTTCCTACTTCTTCGTTGACGACATGTGCGAGCAAGTCATGTGTCGACAGATGCGCAATACCGGACAATTGCCCGTAAGTATGGCCCAAGTGCCGCAAAGGAAAAATGTTCGGCGTCTTGCCGTCTTGGCGTCGGCCCTGCCTGATTTCCACCAAAGCGCCGACAGCTTCGATTTCCATTCGAACAAGTGCTGCACCGTGAGCATAAATGCCGTTCGCGATACAGTGCTCGATTGCGTGAATGCCCTGCACAACTGCAGAGTGGATCGTTGCCCGCTTGAGCTTATCCCTAACCTTCCCGATTTCATATTCCCTGTCGGGGCGCGATAGGATCGATCCTATACAAGCCAAAAGCGAGGTGTTTGCGGTATCCATGATGCCTATGCAGTTTGGCCAGTGGCTTCGACACTCGGTACGACTTTGTTCGAGGCTGTTCCGCAACACGTCAGCATAGCGAAGAAAGCTGGAATCGCCGAGTAGACTCAAACCAACCGCCCCCAAAGATCATACTCCCCTGCCTCGTCCACCGTCACCTTGACGATGTCGCCCGGCGCCAGTGCCTCGAACCCCTCATCAATGAAAAGGTTGCCGTCGATTTCCGGAGCGTCGGCCTTGGTGCGGCAGGTGGCGCCGTCTTCGTCGACCTCATCGACGATCACGTCCAGCACTTTTCCAACCTTTGCGGCCAGTTTTGCTTCGGATATGCCTTGGGCTTTTTCCATGAAGCGATCAAAGCGGTCCTGCTTGACCTCGGGCGCGACATGGTCCGGCAGGGAGTTCGACCGCGCACCGGCGACGTTTTCGTACTGGAAACAGCCGACCCGATCGAGCTGTGCGGCGTCCAGCCAGTCAAGGAGGGTCTGGAATTCGGCCTCGGTCTCGCCGGGATAGCCGACGATGAAGGTCGACCGCAGCGTCAGGTCGGGACACACCGCGCGCCAGGCGGCGATTTCGTCGATGGTCTTCGCGGCGGCGGCGGGGCGGGCCATGCGGCGGAGCACATCTGGGTGGGCGTGCTGGAAGGGGATGTCGAGGTAGGGCAGGACGAGCCCTTCCGCCATCAGCGGAATCAGCTGGCGCACATGCGGATAGGGGTAGACGTAGTGCAGCCGAACCCAGGCCCCGAGGCGGCCCATCTCGCGCGCGAGGTCGGTGATGTGGGCGCGCACCTCACCACCTTTCCAGGGCGACAGGTCGTGCTTGCGGTCGACCCCGTAAGCACTGGTGTCCTGGCTGATCACCAGCAGCTCTTTCACCCCGGCCTCGACCAGCTTTTCCGCCTCACGCAGCACGGCATGGGCCGGGCGGCTGACCAGACGCCCGCGCATGTCGGGGATGATGCAGAACTTGCAGGCGTGGTTGCAGCCTTCGGAAATCTTCAGATAGCTGTAGTGGCGGGGGGTCAGGCTGACGCCGCTGGCGGGCAGCAGGTCGATGAACGGGTCGGGCGCGGGTGGGACGGCGGCGTGGACGGCATCCAGCACCGCCTCATACTGGAGCGGGCCGGTGACGGCGAGGACGCGCGGATGCGCGCCGGTGATGTAGTCGGGCTCGGCGCCAAGGCAGCCGGTGACGATGACCCGGCCGTTTTCGCGCAGAGCCTCACCGATCGCCTCGAGGCTTTCGGCCTTGGCGCTGTCGAGAAATCCGCAGGTGTTGACGATCACCGCATCCGCGCCCTGGTAGTCCGGCGAGATCGCATAGCCCTCGGCCCGCAGGCGGGTCAGGATGCGTTCGCTGTCCACCAGCGCTTTGGGACAGCCGAGGCTGACCATGCCGATGGTCGGCTGGCCCGCACGCCGCGTGTCAGGGACAAGGGCGCGGGCGAGGTCGGGGCGCAGGAGCGGTGGGTTTTGCGACATGGGGCGCCCTATACCGTGGTGCTGCGCCTGTGGAAAGGGCGGAGCCTCCGGCAGGGATATTTGGGCAGAAAGGAGATCCTGTCGGCCATTTGATGCCGGAGGGGGTTGCCCGACTTGGCAAGGGGCCGCCGGGGGACGTAAGCTGGCGGCAAAACGAAGAAAATGCCGGAGGTGAGCATGCGCTGGATGATCCGTGTCGGGCTGGGGCTTGCGGTTCTGGTGCTGCTGGCGCTGGGCCTTCTGGCACTGGTGCCGTCCGAACGGGTGGCGGCGACGGTCTCGTCGCAGTTCGAGGCGCTTACCGGGCGGAAGATGACGCTTGCGGGCGAGGTGCAGCCGCGCCTGTGGCCGACCCTGGGGGTCACGACCGGGCCGGTGAGCATTGCCAACGCCGACTGGGCGGAAGGCGACGCGCCACTGTTCAAGGCCGAGAGCCTGTCGATAGACGTGAACCTGGGCGCGCTGTTCGGGGGCGAGGTGAAGATCACCGGTCTTGCCGCCGACAGACCGGCAATCAGCCTGGAGCGGGCAGCGGACGGGCGCGAGAACTGGGTTTTCGGGGCCGCAGAGGCAGGTGGCGCGGGCGCTGTGCCGGCCCCCGCCACGGCCTTCACGCTGGATCAGGGCACGATCCTGGGCGGAAGCGTCCGGTTTGCCGACCGGGCATCCGGCCGCCAGATCGCGCTGGACGGGGTGGATGCGACACTGGCGGTTCCGGATTTCTCGGGGCCGTTCCAGGTGTCGGCCACCGGGATTTCCAGCGGTCAGGCAGTGGCGCTGGAGCTGTCCGGCGGGGTGTTCTCGGCCTTTGCGGCCGGGCGGGTCGTGCCGTTGACCGTCAGCCTTGCGGCAGGTGGATCGACGGTGGCTTTCGACGGGCGGGCCGGGTTTTCGCCCGTGGCGGCGGAGGGGGCGCTGACGGCCGACCTCATGGACCTGCCGGCCATGGGGGCGCTGGCCGGGATCGCGCTGGCCGAGCCGGCACCTGGCCTGGGCAGCGAGCGTCTGACGGTGACGGGCCAGCTGACGCTGGATGGCAGCGGTGCGGCCTTCCTGCGCGGCGCCGAGATCGTGGCGGACCAGAACCGGATCACCGGCGATCTTGACCTGACGCCGGGTGCGGCGCGGCCCAGGCTGAAGGCCGAGCTGACCGCCGGTCCGCTGGTGATCGGCACCGGTCCCGACGGAGAGGCGGGGGGCGGGCAATCCGGCGGCATGACCGCCGAAGGCTGGCCCAAGGGCGTCATCGACGTGGGCGGGCTGGCTTCGCTGGACGCGGAGGTCCTGATTGCCGCGCCCTCGGTCGACCTGGGGGTGCTGCGGCTGGGCGAGACCCGCGCGCTGGTCACCGTCGAGCGTGCGCGCGCCGTGATCGACATCCGGCGGATGGCGGCCTATGGCGGCGAGATCACCGGGGATTTCGTGGTGAACGGGCGCGGCGGTCTGTCGGTCGGCGGGCGGCTGGCGCTGACCGGGCTTGAGACGCAACCGCTGCTGACCGACCTTGCCGGCTGGGACCGGCTGGCCTCGACCGCCGATCTGGAGCTGGAGTTCCTGGGCGTCGGCAATTCGATCGCCGAAATCATGGCAAGCCTCGGCGGGCAGGGCGCAGTCGAGATGGGCCAGGGCGAGCTGCGTGGCCTGGATGTCACCGGCATGTTGCGCACGCTGGATCCGGGCTTTGTCGGCGAGGGGCAGAAGACGATCTTCGACGGTCTGGCGGGCACCTTCACCATCGACGGCGGCGTGCTGCGCAACAGCGACCTGAAGCTGGTGGCACCCTATCTGACGGCCGCTGGCACGGGCGAGGTCGGGCTGGGCGCGCGGACCCTGGACTACCGGATCCGGCCAACGGCCCTGGCGGCCGAGGACGGCAGCGGCGGCGTGATGGTGCCCCTGCTGATCACCGGCCCCTGGGCGGATCCAAGCTTCCGGCTGGACCTGGAAAGCATCGCCCGCGAGAAGATGGAGGCCGAGGCGAAGGCGGTGGAAGAGCGGCTGAAGGCCGAGGCCGGCGAAGTCGAGGCCCGCGCCAAGGCCGAGCTGGAAGAGCGGCTGGAGAAGGAACTTGGCATCGAGATCGCCCCCGATGCATCGCTGGGGGATGCGGCGCAGCAGGGGCTGGAAGACGCACTGGAGGATGAGGCCCGCAAGGCGCTGGAGGATATCCTTGGCGGGGACTGAGGCGGGGACTGAGGCGGGGACTGAGGCTGGGGACTGAGGCTGGGACTGAGGCGCGGCCGCCCCCCGGACCTGCGCGGCACCAGCGCGCGGGAGGCGTGGGCCCCGCGTCCCGTTTCCGACGCGAGCCTGTCCCTGAACCTTCAGGCGCAGGCGGCAGCGTCGGCCCGGCCTTAGCGGCGGCGGTCGCGCCGGGCGCTCATCGGTTGGAAGGCGACGCCGACATGCGCCTCGCAATAGGGTTTGCCGGGCAGCGACGGCAGCCCGCAGAACCAGAAATCATCGGTTGCCGGATCACCGATCGGCCATTTGCAGGTGCGTTCGGTCAGCTCCATCAGCGTCAGCTTGCGCGCGCGCTTTTCGACCTCGCGCACCGAGGCCAGGGCCTCGGGGCTGATCTCGTTCAGACTGGGCTGCGGCGGCAGGGGCTGGCCGGCGGGGATGATCACCTTGCGGACCGGCAATTGCGTGACGTTCGAGGCGGGTGCGGCAGAGGCGGGCGGCGCTGCGGGACGTGCCGGTTCCGGCCGGGGTGCCGCTTCGGCGCGCGCCGGCGCGGGTTCGGGCCGGGCCGAGGCTGCTGCGGTCGGCGCCCCGACCCCCGGCGCTTCGTCTTCATCATCCTTGCCGCTGACACGGTTCGACAGGCCAAGCCGGTGCACCTTGCCGATCACCGCGTTGCGGGTGACGCCACCAAGCTCTTTGGCGATCTGGCTGGCCGACTGGCCTTCGCCCCACATGCGCTTGAGCGTCTCGACCCTCTCGTCGGTCCAGGACATGTTGATCTCCGCTTTTTCGGGGCCTCTGCGGGCATTCTAGCCGCGACGGCACGGGATACAAGCAGGCGAGGCGAAGATCAAGCGCGACCGGGGGGAAACCGGGCCGGAAGACGAGATGTTTGCCGCAGGCGCATGGGCGGGCGGGCGGACCAGAGGCTGCCGGGCCTAGTCCGGCAGCCGCAGGGCGCGGGCTTCGGCGAGCCGCACGATCGGAAAGGCTGCCCGCCGCCGTTGCAGCTCGAGGCCCGGAAAGAGCTGCTCAAGCTCGTGCCGCTGTGCATCGTCAAGGGCGTTCAGGCCGGTCTCGCCAGGGTGAAAGCTTTCGGACAGCGCGCCTTCCGACAAGAGGATCTCGTGGCGGTCGAACAGAAGATGGACGTAGACCACCCCGTCCGCTGGCAAGACCTGCCGGATGGTCGTGCCGTTGACCATCGCCTTTGCGGGGATCAGCACCTCGTCCTCGCCGAAATAGACCTGCGCCCGCCAGTCGTTCAGCAGGACCCGGTGCTGCGGCGAGACAAGCAGGGGACGGCTGTTGCCGATCGCGCCGGTTGCGAATTCCACGGGCTGCAGGTCGGGGGTCCGCAGCATCTCGGCCGCGCTGACCGCGCGGCTGGCCGTCCAGCGCAGGGGTTGCGAGCCGTTGCCCAGCGTGGTGACCAGATCGCCGGGGCAAAGATCCTCGATCGGGCGCGCGCCGTCCGGGGTGTCGACGCGGGTGCCGAAGGTGAAGCAGAAGACCGCGTCCCAGGCCGGTTCCGCCTGCGGGGAGAGATCGGCCGGGATCGGGCCGGACAGCCCGTACTGCCGCAGCGTTGCCGGCGATTGCGGATCCGCGGCCCGCAGGACCGTGTAGGTCACGCCGGGTTCCAGCGGGTCGGTACCGACAAGGCCCAGGCTGCTGCCGCCGACGCTGAGGACGCAGAACGTCGCCTCACGCGGCGGGGTGCCATCCGTGACCACCGTGATCGGGCGGTCCAGATCGACCAGCTGCCCCGGCGTGCCGAAACCGCTGGAGGCCGCGATCCGCGCGCGTTGCCCGGCCCCGGTCAGCGATCCGTCGGTCGCCAGGAGGTCGTCATCCTCCAGCTCGACCCAGGTCAGTGCCGGGGCGCCGCTTGCCAGCGAGAAGCGCGCGCCCGGGGTGGCGACGCCTTGCGTGGTGTTCGTGGTCAACCGAATGCCGGTCTGACCCGCGGCAGTGCTGACGGTCAGGTCGCTGAACCCGTGGAAGCCAAGACTGTAGGTCGCCATGTCCTCTTGCCTGAACGCACCCGCCACGGACACCCTGCGCCACATGTAGCGTCAGGTTCGGCCCCGCCGCAACCGCCAGACGTCGGGCCGACGCATCAGCCGACGCCCGCCCGCCGTCCAGGGTCCGCCCGGAACAAGCCACCGGGCATCCGGCGGGGGTGGCAAAGACCCTTGCGCCGGGAATGCAGCCGGTGCAGGGTGCCGCCATGGATGCGCTGCTTTCCCATGCGATTGGCCCCGCGACAAACATCGCGACTGGCCCCGCGACTGGCCCCGCGACTGGCCTGATCCGACGCCGCTAAGGCGCCTCGGGCCCATCGGCCTGCATGTTCCCCATCGTTGACAGCCGGCCCCGCCTTTGGCACCCATGGGCCTTACCCACAGGACCAGTCCCATGATCGCATCCGTGCTTCCGACCTATTCCCGCGCCGCCCTGGCCTTTGTCCGTGGCAGCGGCAGCTGGCTTGAGGCCGAGGACGGGCGCCGCTATCTTGATCTGGGCGGCGGGATCGCGGTCAACGCGCTGGGTCATGCCCACCCTGCGCTGGTCGCGGCGCTAACCGACCAGGCGGGCAAGCTTTGGCATGTGTCGAACGTCTACCGGATCCCGGAACAGGAGCGGCTGGCCGATCTGCTGGTCGACAGGACCTTCGCCGACACGGTGTTCTTCACCAACTCCGGCACCGAGACGGCAGAACTGGCGATCAAGATGGCGCGTCGCTTCCACTACGAGAACGGCCAGCCCGAGCGGGTGGAGATCATCGCCTTCGAGGGTGCGTTCCACGGCCGGTCCACCGGGGCCATCGCGGCTGCGGGGTCGGAAAAGATGGTCAAGGGGTTCGGACCGCTGATGCCGGGTTTCGTCCATCTCAAATGGGGCGACCATGACGCGATCCGCACCGCCATCACCGGCCGGACCTGCGCGGTGATGATCGAACCGATCCAGGGCGAGGGTGGCATCCGCGTGGTCCCAGACCAGTGCCTCAAGGGTCTGCGCGACCTGTGCGACACGACCGGCACGCTGCTGATCTTCGATGAGGTGCAATGCGGCATGGGCCGGACCGGCCGGCTTTTCGCACATGAATGGGCGGGCGTTTCGCCGGACATCATGATGGTCGCCAAGGGCATCGGCGGCGGCTTTCCCCTGGGCGCGGTGCTGGCCACCGAACAGGCCGCCAGGGGCATGACGGCGGGCACGCATGGCTCTACCTACGGCGGCAATCCCCTGGGGTGTGCGGTCGGCGCGACGGTCACCGAAATCATCTCGGACCCGTCCTTCCTGGCCGAGGTCGCCCGCAAGGGTGCCCTGTTCCGGCAAGGCCTGGAAAGCCTCGTCGCCAGCCACCCGGACGTGTTCGAAGCCGTGCGGGGTGAAGGCCTGATGCTCGGCCTGAAATGCAAGCCCGCCCCCGCCGAGGTGGTGCGGGCCGGCCACGCTGCAGGCATCCTGACCATCGCCGCCGCCGACCACGTCCTGCGCCTGCTGCCCGCGCTCAACATCCCCGACGACGACATCGCCGAGGCCCTCACCCGCCTTGACCGGGCCGCCACTGCCCTTGCCAAGGCTGCCTGAACCGAGGCTTGCTCTTTTCCAAGTACTCCACGGGGGTCCGGGGGTGTGAAACCCCCGGCTCCGCCGCTTCAACAAGTGAAACGCCATGAACCACTTCCTCGACATCCACAAGACTGACCCCGCCGCGCTGCGCGTGATGATCGACAGCGCGCAAGCGATGAAGACCGCCCGCAACGGCCGCCCGAAAGGCACGCCCGACGATGACCGGCCGCTGAAGGGCCAGATGGTTGCGCTCATCTTCGAGAAGCCCTCGACCCGCACCCGCGTCTCTTTCGACGTGGGAGTGCGCCAGATGGGCGGCGATACCATGGTGCTGTCGGGCAAGGAGATGCAGCTTGGGCATGGCGAGACCATCGCCGACACCGCGCGCGTGCTGTCGCGCTATGTCGATCTGATCATGATCCGCACCTTCGAAGAGGCGACGCTGCTGGAAATGGCGGAACACGCCACCGTGCCGGTGATCAACGGCCTGACCAACCGCAGCCATCCCTGCCAGATCATGGCCGACGTGATGACCTACGAGGAACACCGCGGCCCGATCAAGGGGCGCAAGGTCGTCTGGTGCGGTGATGGCAACAACGTCGCGGCCTCTTTCCTGCACGCCGCCGGGCAGTTCGGCTTCGATTTCACCTTTACCGGCCCCGAGACGCTGGACCCCGAGGACCACCACATCCGCTTTGCCCGCGACAAGGGCGCAAAGGTGACGATCCAGCGCGATCCCTTCACCGCTGTCGAAGGGGCCGACCTGGTGGTCACCGACACCTGGGTCAGCATGCACGACCCCGAGTCGGCCAAGGAACGCCGCCACAACCAGCTGCGCCCCTATCAGGTGAACGAGGCGCTGATGACCCGCGCCAAGCCGGACGCCCTATTCATGCACTGTCTGCCCGCGCACCGGAACGACGAGGCGACCAGCGCGGTGATGGACGGCCCGCATTCGGTGATCTTCGACGAGGCCGAGAACCGGCTTCACGCGCAGAAAGCCGTGATGCGCTGGTGCCTGGGGGTGTAGGGCGCGCGCCGGTCAGGTGACGGGAAAGCGGCGGGCCAGCGCCAGAAGCCGGTCGACCGCCGCCTCCATTCCGGGCATGCCCGCAATCTCGCCGCTGATCCGGCGGGCGGTCTGGCGGATGCTGTCGTCCCGCAGCACCCGGGCGATTGCCGACCGCAGGACCGGTGCGCTGCGGTCGGTCACCGACAGGCCCGCGCCCACCCGCTCGATCGCCGCAGCATTGTGCGGCTGATCGGCAAAAAGCGGCACAACCACCTGCGGCAGGCCGCAAGCCAACGTGGCAAGCAGGGTTCCCGAACCGCCGTGGCAAATCACGGCATCAGCAAGGGACAGGACCTGGGTTTGCGGCACGAAGGTCTCGACCGTGACATTTGGCGGAACAGTCCCCAGTTCCGCACGCGGCATGATCGGTCCGGTCGTCAGCAGGGCCCGGACCGGAAGCGAAGACAGCGCCTCCAGCAGCGCGCGATAGGCCGACCGGGATTTCTCGGACCGGCCGCTGACCGTGCCGAGCGTGACATAGACAAAGGTCTCGCCCAAGGCAGGTGCCCAGGCTGGCCGAGGCCCGCCGGGCGCGGGTGCATCGCCGCCGTGGGGGCGGACCCGAAAGGGTTCGCAGGTTCCCAGCCAATCCACCCCCTCGTCCATGAAAGCCGGGAAGGCCGAGAAAACCGGTTCGGCTCGCAAGCCCGCGCCGTCATCCGCATCAAGGCCGATGCCCGTTCGCAGCTGGTCGACCAAGCCCACCAGACGCGGAAAGAAGTCCATCTCGAAATGGCCGCCATGCACCCCGACGCGGGCTGCGGGAAGGCCGGCGGCTGACGCGGCCACAAGTCCCGCAAGTTCGGCCGACTCTCGCAACATCACGTCGGGGCGCCAGTCCGCCGCATGGCGCAGAAGGTCGGGCAGGGCCGCGCGGGCCAGTCCGGCGAAGAACCCCGCGCCGGCCGCCCTGACCGCGTCAATGCCGGTTGCAGCGTCAAGGGATCGGCGCAGGGCTTCGGTTTCCTCGTCCGAAGGTTCGCTGACCGGCAGATGCGAAATGCCTGCCTCGGCAAGGCGTGCTGCCGCTGATGACGGCGTGGCCACGGCAATCTCATGGCCTGCCGCTGCCAGCGCCTGGGCATAGGGCAGCAGAGGGTTGAGGTGGCCGGAGCCCGACGTCGAAGAGATCAGCACGCGCATAGGGGCTTCCTTCAGAGGGGTCGGGTATCGGTCAACTGTCAAGAACCGATCCCGCGCAGGACATGGAACTGGTCGAACCGAACCAACCGGATAGAGTTGAGCCCGCCCAGCAACGACGGTCCCTGCGGCGGCGACCGGTCGGGATCAGCCCCCGACCGTCGTCCAGATCGCGGTCACCGTGGGCGCGTGCAGAAGGTGCTCGCCTTTCGCGGTGATCGCGCGGAAGGCGTCGGGCAGGCGGGCGATCTCGTCTTCGGTCGCAAGGCCAAGGCGAATGGCCTGCGGACCGAACCCTTCGATGGCGCGGGCGGTCGTCGGGTCTGGCCCCATGATCTCCAGCCTAGCCTGGATGTCGGTGCCATGCGGCATGGGCAGGCCTGCAGCGCGGGACCATTCCATCAGCCGCAGCCCTGCGTCCAGCGGCCTGCCCGCCCCGGCAAGGGTGCCGTTGATGATCTCGATCCCGCGCGCCAGAACCGGGTGATGCGGCGCGATCCGCATCGTGTCCATCACATAGTCCATCATCACCAGCGTGCCGCCCGGACGGGTCAGCGCCGCCAGCCGCCGCACCATCGCGACGGGATCGTCCATGTGCAAAAGCAGGAACCGGCAGAAGACCAGATCGAACGGCGCGCCGGGAACCGTTTCGCCGGTCAGCAGGTTGGCCGTGTGGAAGTGGAAGTCGCCCGGTTCTTCGGTCTGCAGCCGTTCCAGCCCAAAGGCGCCGACCTTCGGGTCGATGTCGACCCCGGTCACTCTGCCCGCCGGGCCGACCCGCCGCCCCATCAGGCGCATCACCTCGCCCGGGCCGCAGCCGGCATCCAGCGCGGTCATGCCCTCGCCCAATCCCGCCGCCGCCAGCACCCGGTCGGTAAAGGGCGACCAGAGCTGGGCCTGGATCACCAGACGCGCATATTCGCCGGCCGAGCGGGACAGCACATAGCCGTCCGCCTGGGCGCTGATCTTGCCGGGGACAACGGGCATCTTTTGCGCTCCTCACCTCAGGGCCACAGGGCCACAGGGCCACAGGGCCACAGGGCCACAAGGCCGCCGGGCCGCAGGGCGGCTGCGTGGCCAGACCGATGGGCCATGCAGGCGCCCGAGGCGAGCATAACGCCCAACTGCGTTCCGGCATAGAGCGGTTGCGGCGAGACCGCCAACCGCTGCCGCGTAGAGGAACCGGCGCGGACCATCGAGACGACGCCAGCGCGCTGCTTAACGACCCGTTAACCAAACCCTGCCACCCTGAAGACATGCGAACCCTCATCCCATTGCTGTTCCTTGCCGGCTGCGGTGCTTCGCCCGCGCCGCAGTTCTTCGGGGCCACGCGCACCGACGTCACCGTCAACGGCCGCGACTATGCGGTCTACCAGAAGGACGAGCGGGTGGAGGTCATCCGGCTTGGCTATGCAAGGCGCGGCGAGCACCAGGAGATCCGCGCCACGATGATCGCGCTGATCCCCGAGGCGACGGGGTGCAAGCTCAGGGAAAACACCCTGCAAGGCGACAGTGGCGAGATGCGGGGCGCGCTGTCCTGCCCTTGACTTGATCCCCGGATCAGCCAATGAGGTGGCATGATCCACCGCACCCTGCCGCATGCCCGCATCCCCGAGCTGCCGAACCCCTATTTCGGCAAGGTCCGCGACTGCTATGACATTGAAAGCGATCAAAGACTTCTGATCACCACGGACAGGCTGTCGGCTTTTGACCAGATCCTTGCAGTGATCCCCTGGAAAGGGCAGGTCCTGACGCAACTGGCCCGCTACTGGTTTGAAAACACCCAGGACATCGCGGCAAACCACGTTCTGGGCTACCCGGATCCGAATGTGGTGCTGGGGCGCAGGCTGTCGATCCTGCCGGTCGAAGTCGTGGTCCGGGGCTATCTTGCGGGCACCACCTCGACCTCGATCCTGCCGCAGTATCGCAAGGGGCAGCGCTTGCTATACGGGCACCGGCTTCCCGAAGGCCTGCGCGACAACCAGGCCTTGCCGCAGCCGATCATCACCCCGACCTCGAAAGCCTTCGACGGCGGCCATGACGCGCCCTTGACGGCCGACGAGATCGTGCGAACCGGCCTTCTGACCAGGCCGCAATGGGACGAGGTCAGCGCGAAGGCCCTGGCGCTTTTCGCACGGGGCCAGCAGGTCGCCGCCAGCCGCGGGTTGATCCTGGTGGACACGAAATACGAGTTCGGCACCGTTGCCGACGGCGGGATTCTGCTGGCAGACGAGGTTCACACGCCGGATTCCAGCCGCTACTGGATCGCGCAAGGCTATGAAGCCGCTTTGGAAAACGGCACGCGGCCCCCAAGCTTTGACAAGGACGTGATCCGTGCCTGGGTCGTGGACCGCTGTGATCCCTACAAGGACCGCATCCCGGATATCCCGCCGGAAATGATCGAGAAGACCGCGCGGGTCTACATCGACGCCTACGAGGCGATCACCGGCCTGACTTTCCTGCCCGACAGCGGCGGCGCAACCCCGCTGGACCGCATCCGCGCGAACCTGACGCCGTACTTTCCGGCCTGACGGCTGTTTGCGCTAACATCGGGAAATGCACTAGGCTTCGGAAAAACCGGGGGACGGGACATGATTCTCAGCTGTGGCGAGGCCCTGATCGACATGCTGCCGCGGACCTCGACCGGCGGCGAGGCCTGTTTCGCGCCCTATGCCGGCGGTGCGGTCTTCAACACCGCCATCGCGCTTGGCCGTCTGGGCGTGCCGTCCGGGTTCTTCTCGGGCGTATCGGGCGACATGCTGGGCGAAATCCTGGCCGACACGCTGACCGCCTCGCAGGTTGACATCGGCCTGCTGGCCCGGTCCGACCGGCCGACGACGGTGGCTTTCGTCAAACTGGTGAACGGTCAGGCGACCTATGCCTTCTATGACGAGGGCACGGCGGGCCGGATGCTGTCCGAGGCCGATCTGCCGGTGCTTCCGGCAGCGGTCGACGCGCTGTTCCTTGGCGGCATCAGCCTGGTGAACGACCCGGCCGCCAGCACCTACGAGGCGCTGCAGGCCCGCGAGGCCGCAAGCCGGGTGACGATGATCGACCCCAACATCCGCCCCGGTTTCATCGCCGGGAAAGAGACAGCCTACCGCGCCCGGATCGACCGCATGATCGCAAGGGCCGACATCGTGAAGCTGTCGGACGAGGATCTGCACTGGCTGGCCGGGCCGGGCGATCCGGCGGCGCTTGCACGCGGCATCCTTGCCAAGGGGCCGAAAGCCGTCTTCATCACCGAAGGGGCGCAGGGCGCGCGGGCGGTGACGGCCAGGCAAGACCGGTTCGTCGCGGCGACAAAGGTGGCGGTGGTCGACACGGTCGGCGCGGGCGACACGTTCAATGCCGGGGTGCTGGCCGCGCTGCACCAGGCCGGGGCGCTGACCAAGGCCGGCGTGGCCGCATTGTCCGATGCCACGCTGGATGCGGCGCTGCGCCTTGGCACCCGCGCGGCGGCAGTCACGGTCAGCCGGGCCGGGGCCAATCCGCCCTGGGCGCGCGAGCTTTGAGGGCGGTTCTCCAGCGGGTCAGCCGCGCCGAGGTTCAGGTGGACGGGGTGGTCATCGGGGCGGTGGGGCAGGGGCTCTTGATCCTGGTCTGCGCGATGGCAGGAGACAGCGAGGCCGAGGCGCAGAAGCTGGCGGCCAAGATCGCCAGGCTGCGGATCTTCAAGGACGGGCAGGGCAAGATGAACCTGTCGGTCCGCGATGTCGGTGGCGCGGCGCTGGTCGTAAGCCAGTTCACCCTGGCCGCCGACCTGCGCGGCAACCGGCCCGGATTTTCCACCGCTGCTGCGCCCGATGTGGGGCAGGCTTTATACGGTCACTTCAGCGCCTGTCTTGCCGCCGAGGGCGTCCCGGTCGCCAATGGCCGCTTCGGCGCGGACATGGCGGTCAGCCTGACCAATGACGGGCCGGTGACGATCTGGATGGACAGCGACGCGTCCTGAGCGGCGAGACCAGACTCAGGGCCCGGCACTTGGCCCCGCACCTGGTCCGGCCGTCGCGGCGCGCCGGTCAGTTGAACGGGTTGCGGCCGTTCGGGCCGCTGATCACGTTGCCGCATTCCACCAGCGCGTCGATCGAGGCGCGCGAGCCGGACAGCGAATAGTTCTGCACGTCCGAGCCATCGGCCGAGCGCAGGAACAGCCGGCTTCCCTTTGCCACTTCGACGATGAAATCCACCCCGGAATTGCTGTCCGGCAGGTAGAAAAGCACCGAGTTCTGGTACAGTTCGGCCCCGGTCAGGTTCCAGGGTGCGCGGCGGTCGACCTGCACTTCGAGATCCGCCGTGTCCCCTTCGCCGAACTGCCAGGCCGTCGAGTAGAACTGCAACTGCACCGCGCCGTCCGCATAGGTCCAGATCGAGAAGCTTTCACCGGGCGCCGACACCTGCGCGACACAGCCGACCGTCCCGTCGTCCCAGCCGACGACCTCGACCTGCCAGTGCTTGTGCGAGAACAGCACCTCGGATTGTTGCGCGCCGGCCGAACCTGCCGTTGCCGCGATCAATGCCGCAGCCATACCCATGCGAAAACCCATCATCCACTTCCCGAAAAGAACGTTCCCACGCCGCTTTTCGCGCCAAGTGGTGATTCAGGCAAATGAAACTTGCAGTCATCATCGGCCCGGTCAAAGATTCCCGGGTCAGGAAATCCATTCCCAGGGGTTCGAGAACTGGCCAAGCACGCTGGCGACCCGCGCATCCTCGACCGGGGCCTGCCGGTCCAGCCGTGCCACCAGCCCGCGTTTCTTGTCCTCGATCACCGCCGAGACCCGGGCCGGAATTCCGGCTTCGGCCAGGGCGGCATCATAGGTGCGGATGATCGCCATCCGGCGCAAGTCGGGTTTGAAGACCTTGCCAACGGCAGTTTTCGGAAGCTCGGTCAGAACCTCGATGTATTTCGGCAGGGCAGCGCGTTCATGGATGTGCTGAGTGGCGAAGGCCATCAGGTCATCGACCGAGGCGGTGGCCCCCTTGACCAGCTCGACATAGGCGATGGGCAGCTCGCCCGCGTGGGCATCGGGCTGGCCGATCGCGCCGACAAAGCCGACCGCGGGATGGCCCATCAGGGCTTCCTCGATGATCGCCGGGTCGATGTTGTGGCCGCCGCGGATGATCAGGTCCTTCGCCCGCCCGGTAATGAAGAGATAGCCGTCGGCATCGACACGGCCAAGGTCGCCGGTGCGCAGGAAGCGGCCGTCGGCGAAAAGCTCCTTGTTCTTGTCGGCCTCGGTGTAGGTCGAGCCTTCATAGACGCCGGGGTTCGAGATGCAGATCTCGCCCACCTCATCGACCGCGCATTCGCGAAAGCCGATCGCGCCTTCGGTGGTCAGGATGCGGACATGGGTATAGGGGAACATCAGGCCGACCGAGCCGATCTTCTTCACCCCGTCCGGCGGGTTGATCGAGACAAGGCAGGTGGCCTCGGTCAGACCGTAGCCTTCGACGATCTCGATGCCGGTTTCCTTCTTGAAGCGGTTGTAAAGCTCGACCGGCAGGGGCGAGGAGCCAGAGAAGGCGTTCTTCAGGCTGGAGATGTCGGCGTTGACCGGGCGCTGCATCAGTGCGGCAAGGGCGGTGGGCACGGTGATCAGGTAGGTGACCTTGTAGCGTTCCACCAGTTTCCACAGATTGTCGAACACCCCTTCGCCGCGATAGCCCTGCGGGGTCGGGAACACGACATGCGCACCGGACCCGATCATCGACATCAGGATCGGATAGCAGGCGAAGACGTGGAACATCGGCAGGGGGCACATCACCACATCCGAGGGCTTGAACAGCAGCGTCGCCCCCAGCCAGCCGTTGTAGATCATCCCCGAGGTCTTGTGCTGCGCGACCTTGGGCATGCCGGTGGTCCCACCGGTGTGGAAATAGGCCGCGACGCGGTCATCGGTCGTATCGGCAAAGCTTAGCCTGTCGGCGGGCATCTTTGCCAGCTCGGCGCGGAAATCCTTGACCGTCGCGGTGTGGCTGACCGGGTTCTTCGGGCGGATCAGCGGCACGATGATCTTCTTCAGCCCGGACAGGTAGGCGACAAGGTCGACCTCCAGCACGGTCTTCACGCCTGGCGCGTACTTGACCGCCTCGGCCACCTTCTGGGCCAGGTCGGTCTTGGGGAAGGCCTTCAGCGTGACCACGACCTTGGCCCCGGTCTCGCGCAGGATGGCGCTGATCTTCTCGGGTTCCAGAAGCGGGTTGATCGGGTTCACGATGCCCGCGACCGACCCGCCAATGAGGGTGATCGCCGTCTCAAGCGTGTTCGGCATCACGAAGGCGACCACATCCTTTTCGCCGACGCCCAACGCGCGGAACAGGTTGGCGGCGCGGGTGACCTCGCCGTGAAACTCGGCCCAGGTCAGGGTGATCTTGCGGGTCTCCGGCCCGGACAGCAGCTGGTAGCTGATCGCCGGGCGGGCGCCGTGGGCGGCCTTTGCGCGGGACAGATATTCATACATCGACCGGGCCTGGCCCCGGTCGGCCCAAGGCATTTCGGCCTCGATTGCCCTGAGATCCGCGCCAGTTGCGAAGTTAGCCATCCGATCCTCCCCTATCGGGCCTGCTGTCGCCGCAGGCTTCGGGCGAACATGGGGTTCGGGAACGGGTTTGTGAAGTCTGTTTGTCCCGACGCCGGGCCGGACTACGCAACGTCAGACGGCACCGTCGGTGAATTGCAGCCGCGCAAGGCGCGCGTAAAGCCCGCCTTCGGCCACCAGCGCGTCATGCGTGCCGGTGGCAACGATCCGCCCCGCCTCGAACACCACGATCCGGTCGGCGCGCTTGACCGTTGCAAGGCGATGCGCGACGACCAGCGTGGTGCGCCCCTTGGACAGCCGCTCGAACGCCGCCTGCACCGCCTGTTCGCTTTCGGCGTCAAGCGCCGAGGTCGCTTCGTCCAGCAAGAGAACGCTGGCATCGCGCAGGATCGCGCGGGCAATCGCCACCCGCTGCTTCTGCCCGCCCGAAAGCATCACCCCGCGTTCGCCGAGATAGCTGTCGTAGCCCTGCGGCAGGGCGGTCAGGAAGTCATGGGCCGCCGCCGCCCGAGCCGCCGCTTCGACCTCGGCATCCGAGGCGTCGGGGCGGCCGAAACGGATGTTGTCGCGGGCCGAGGCGGCGAAGATCACCGGGTCTTGCGGCACCAGCGCCATGGCCTGCCGGAAATCGGCGCGCGCCATGTCGGACAGCGCGATCCCGTCCAGCGTGATCCGGCCCGAAGCCGGGTCGTAGAACCGCATCAAGAGTTGCAGGATCGTGGTCTTGCCCGCGCCGGAGGGCCCGACGAGGGCCACCGTCTCACCTTGGGCGACAGTCAGGCTGATGCCGTTCAGGGCGCTGGTTTCAGGTCGGGCGGGGTAACGGAAGGTCACGTCGTGAAAGGCGATCTCGCCGCGCACCGGGCGGGGCAGGGCGACCGGGTGCCGCGGGTCCTGCACGGCGTCTTCGGTGTTCAGAAGTTCGACCAACCGTTCGGTCGCGCCCGCCGCGCGCTGAAGCTCGCCCCAGATTTCCGACAGGGCGCCCACGGCACCTGCAACCATCACTGCATAGATGACGAACTGGATCAGCTCGCCCACGGTCATCGCCTCGGCCCGCACGTCGCGCGCGCCGATCCACAGGACGCCGACGATCCCGGCGAAGGTCAGGAAGATCACGATGATCGTCATCACCGCGCGGGTCTTGATCCGGGTCTTGGCGCTTTCGAAGGACTTTTCGGTCACCTCGGCGAAGGCCGCCCGCGTGGGCCCTTCATGGGTGAAGGCCTGCACCGCCTGAACCGACGATAGCGCCTCGGAGGCCGAGCCGGAGGACGAGGCGATCCAGTCCTGGTTTTCCTTCGACAGTTGCCGCAGTCGGCGGCCCAGCACGATGATCGGCACCACGATGGCCGGCACGATCAACAGCACAAGGCCGGTCAGCTTGGCCGAAGTCAGGAACAGAAGCACCAGCCCGCCCAGAAGGATCAGCACGTTGCGCAGCGCAACCGACACGGACGACCCGATCACCGACAGGATGAGCGTGGTGTCGGTGGTGATCCGGCTGAGGATCTCGCCGGTCATGATCCGCTCGAAGAAGGCGGGGGACATGCCCAGCACCCGGTCAAAAAGCGTGCGGCGGATGTCGGCGACCACCCGCTCGCCCAGTCGGGTGACGAGGTAGTAGCGCAGCCCCGTCCCAAGCGCGAGGAGGGCCGCAATGCCAAGGGCGGCGGCGAAATACTTGTCCAGAAGCCCGGAATCGCCGGTGTTGAATCCGTCCACCACCCGGCGCACGGCCAAGGGCAGGATCAGGCTGACCCCCGCCGTCAGGACCAGCGCCAGCCCCGCCAGCCCCAGAAGCCCGCGATAGGGCCAGAGAAACGGCGCCAGACCGCGCAGCGCGCCGACCCGCTTCGCCTTCGGCCGATCCTCGGCAGCCCCCGACGTGTCGGACATCCGTCCACTCCCACCTGTTCGGCCAAGGGTGTAGTCGGACCGCGCGCCGCTCACAAGCTGTGCCGTCTGCGGCGAAAGGGCTGATGGCAGCCGCAACCCTGACCGCCTTGCCCCTTTTCCGCGCCCTCGCGCCATGCCACGGTGCGCGGATGACCCATACCGCGCAGTTCACCGCCCCGGATGGCGCCCGCCTTGCCTTTCGCGACGAGGGGTCGGGCCTGCCGCTTGTCTGCCTTGCCGGGCTGACCCGCAGCATGGCCGATTTCGACGATCTCGCGCCGCACTTGCCGCCCTTGCGGCTGATCCGCATGGACTATCGGGGCCGGGGCGCAAGTGACTGGACCGGGGCCGAGACCTATACGGTCGAGCAGGAGGGCAAGGATGTGCTGGCCCTGCTGGACCATCTGGGCGTGGCGCAGGCGGCAATCCTTGGCACCTCGCGCGGGGGGCTGATCGGGATGCTGCTGGGCGCGGTCGCGCGGCCCCGGGTGCTTGGCCTTTGCCTGAACGACGTCGGCCCCGAGATCGCCCGCGACGGCCTGACCCGGATCGTCGACTACGTCGGTCGCAACCCGGCGGGAACGACGCACGAAGGCCTGGCCGCGCTTCTGGCCCGGACCCCCGGCTTTGCCAGGGTGCCGATGGCGCGCTGGCTGGCCGAGGCGCGCAAGCTGTCGGTCGAGACGCCCGAGGGCCTGCGCCTGACCTACGACCCCGCCTTGCGCGAGGCGTTCCTTGCCGCGTTCGACGGCCCGCCGGTCGATCTCTGGCCGCTGTTCGACGCGCTGTCGGGCCTGCCGCTGGCGCTGATCCGGGGTGCGAATTCCGACCTGCTGACCCGGGAAACCGTGGCGAAGATGCAGGCCCGCCGCCCCGACATGGCCTTTGCCGAGGTGCCGGACCGCGCCCATATTCCGTTTCTGGACGAACCCGAGGCGGTCACCCTGATCCGCGCCTTCGTGGCCGGCCTGCGATGACCGACATCGCGATGATCCGGGCCGCCGCCGACCGCCTGCGCGGCCACGTCCGCGAGACGCCGCTTCTGCAGGCGCCGCTGCTGGACCGGATCGCCGGGCGGCGGGTGCTGGTCAAGGCCGAGTGCCTGCAGCTGACCGGCAGTTTCAAGGCGCGCGGCGGCTGGGCGGCAGTTTCGGCCCTGTCGCCCGCGGCCCGCGCGGCGGGGGTCATCGGCTACTCTTCGGGCAATCACGCGCAGGGGGTGGCCCTTGCCGCCGCCCGCCACGGCGCACCTTGCGTGATCCTGATGCCCTCGGACGCGCCGGAGGTGAAGATCGCCAACACCCGCGCCTACGGGGCCGAGGTGGTGCTTTATGACCGCCAGACCGAGGATCGCGCCGCGATCGGCGGTGCGCTGGCCGAAGCGCGGGGCCTGACCCTGATCCGACCCTATGACGACGCCGAGGTGATCGCGGGGCAGGGGACCACCGGGCTGGAAATCGCGGCCCAGGCCAAGGCCGCCGGGGTGGCAGAGGCCGAAGTTCTGGTCTGCTGCGGCGGCGGGGGCCTTGCCTCGGGGATAGCGCTTGCGCTGGAGGCGGAAGCGCCCGGCCTGACGCTGCGCACGGTGGAACCGGAAGGCTTCGACGACATGGCCCGCTCGCTTGCGACCGGGGAAAGGCACCGGAACCCGGCCGCGACCGGATCGGTCTGCGATGCGATCCTGACGCCGACGCCTGGCGATCTGACCTTGCCGATCCTGCGGCGGCTGGCCGGCCCCGGCCTTGTGGTCAGCGACGATCAGGCGCTGCAGGCGGTTGCGCTGGCCTTCGCGCATCTCAGGATCGTCCTTGAACCTGGTGGTGCTGTCGCGCTGGCTGCCGCGCTTTTCGCCCCCGGCCTGCCCGCCACGGTGATCGCCGTTGCCACCGGCGGCAACGTTGACCCCGTGACCTTCGCCACGGCGCTGAGGCGGTTCGCGTGAGCCTCGTCTGGCTGTCCGACCTGCGCCTGAACGCAACGCTTTCTGGCCCCGAGGACGGCCCGCCGCTGGTGCTGATCCACGGCCTTGGCCTTGACCTGCGGCTTTGGGACGGGCTGGCAACCGCCCTGCCGCGCGTCCGCATCCTGCGACTGGACCTGCGCGGCCACGGGCTATCGGACACCCCGCCCGGGCCCTGTGCGCTTGGCACGCTGATCCGCGATGTGGAAAGGCTGATCATGCATTTCGCCCTGCGTGACGCCGTGATCCTTGGACTGGGCGAAGGCGGGCTGATCGCGCAGGGGCTGGCGGTCAAGCGGCTGGACCTCGTCCGCGCGCTGGTCCTGACCGGGTCCGCCACCCGGCTTGGCAATCCCGACCACTGGCAGTCCCGGATCGGCCGCCACCGTGACCGGGGCCCCGACCCGGACGCCGATTGCGCGGTGCTGCTTGGCCCGCGCGGGCCAGACCTGCCCGCCGCCGCGCCGGTCCGCGAGATGCTGGCCCTGACCCGCCCCGAGGGCTGGCAGGCCGTTGCCGCCGCCATTGCCACCGCCGATCTTTACCAGATCACCGCCACCCTGACCCTGCCGTCCCTGATCCTTGCCGGAGGCGAAGACCGCAAGGTTCCCCCCGACATGCAGCGCGAGACGGCGGACCTGATCGCCGGCGCGGAGTTCCGTCTTCTGCCCGGCGCACCGCATCTGGCGATGCTGACCGACCCGGACGGATTCGCCGGTGCGCTGGGCGGCTTCCTGACAAGGATCGGCCATGATTGACCCTTGCCGACACATCCGCCGGAAACCCCGACTTGCAGGACTCCTGCAGTCCGGCCCCGCCCAAGCCAAAGGATCAGACCCGTCTTGACAGACTCCAACCCCGGTCCCGGCCACCACGGCCTTGCGCTGACCTTCATCCTTGCAACGGTCACGCTTGATGCCATCGGCATCGGCCTGATCTTCCCGGTGATGCCCGACCTGATCCAGGAGGTGACGGGCCGCCCGCTTTCCGAAGCGGCGCTTTGGGGCGGGGTTCTGGCCACCTCCTTCGCGGTCATGCAATTCCTGTTCGGCCCGGTCATCGGCGCGCTTTCCGATCGCTTCGGCCGCCGCCCGGTGCTTTTGCTGTCGCTTGCGGTGATGGCGGCAGACTACCTCGTCATGGCGCTGGCCGCATCGATCTGGCTTCTCCTGGCCGCGCGGCTGGTCTCGGGGATCACCGCCGCCACCTTCTCGACCGCCGGGGCTTTCATCGCCGACATCACGCCGCCCGACCAGCGCGGCCGCCGCTTCGGCCTGATCGGGGCAGGCTTCGGCGTGGGCTTCGTCCTTGGCCCGCTGATCGGAGGCCTGCTTGCCGCGATCGACCCGCGCGCGCCCTTCTACGCCGCTGCGGCGCTGGCCTTGGCAAATCTCGCCTTCGGCTTCTTCGTCCTGCCCGAGACGGTAACCGCCAACACCCGCCGCCCCCTCAGCCTTGCCCGCGCCAACCCGCTTGGAGCCTTGCGTGCCGTCACCCGCCTGCCGGGCCTGCGGCGACTGCTTGCGACTTTCCTGCTTCTGGGCATCGCGATGAACGTCTACCCGGCGATCTGGGCCTACTTCGGCCAGGCGCGCTTTGGCTGGGACACCACGATGGTGGGCGTGTCGCTTGCGGTTTACGGCATCTCCTTTGCGCTTGGCCAGGCGCTGCTGGTCGGCCCCTTGATCCGCCGTTTCGGAGAACACCGCGCCGCGCATCTGGGGATGTGGGTCAACGTTGCCACCCTGACCTGCCTTGGCCTTGTGACCTCGCCCGCCCTTGCCCTGATGATCACCCCGGTCACGGCACTTGGCGGGGTGGTGACCCCGGCCTTGCAGGCGATCGCCTCGCGCCAGACCCCGGCCGACGCGCAGGGCGAGCTGCAGGGCGTCTTCGCCAGCCTCAACGCCATCGCGATGATCACCGCGCCCCTGATCATGACCACGACCTTCGCGCAGTTTTCCGCCCCCGACGCGCCGATCTTTGCCCCCGGCGCGCCGTTCCTCCTTGCCGCCTTGCTGATGCTGGGCTGCATTGCGCTGCATCTCTCCGGGACGCGCACTACACCACCGGCCAGCAAAACACCCTGAAACGGCATGCACGCGTCGCATTCGGGCAGGCCCCCTGCCGCCTATCCTTTCACATTTGCCCAAATATCTCACGGGGGTGCGGGGGTGTGAAAACCCCCCACTCCGCCAGCCAAGGGGACCACCGATGAAACTCAAGGACCTTGAAATCTTCGTCGTGGCCCCCCCGTTCCCCGGCTGGGGCGGGCGCTACTGGATCTTCCCGAAGCTCACCACCGATACCGGCATCGTGGGCTACGGTGAATGCTACGCCTCGACCGTCGGGCCCAAGGCGATGCAGGCGGTGATCGAGGACGTCTTCGAACGCCATATGCAAGGCGAGAACCCGGAAAACATCGAGCTGATGTTCCGCCGCGCCTACTCCTCCGGTTTCACCCAGCGCCCGGACCCCACCGTGATGGGGGCCTTCTCGGGGCTGGAGATCGCCTGCTGGGACATCCTTGGCAAGGCGCGGAACCGTCCGGTCTGGGCGCTGCTGGGCGGAAAGATGAACGACCGCATCCGCAGTTACACCTACCTTTATCCCGAATCAGGCAAGGAATCGGCTGAATTCTGGGTCGACCCGGACGCTGCCGCCGAGGCTGCCGTCCGCTTCATGAACATGGGCTTCACCGCGGTAAAGTTCGACCCCGCCGGTCCCTACACGATCCGCGGCGGGCATGAACCGGCGATGTCCGACATCACCCGCTCCGTCGCCTTCTGCAAGGCGATCCGCGCCGCAGTCGGCGACCGTGTCGATCTTCTGTTCGGCACCCACGGCCAGTTCACCACGCCGGGCGCCATCCGCATGGGCCGCGAGATCGAGCCCTACAATCCCCTGTGGTACGAAGAGCCGATCCCGCCCGACAACCTGCTGGAATTCGCCGAGGTGGCGAAACAGGTCCGCGTTCCCCTCGCCACCGGTGAACGCCTGACCACCAAGGCCGAATTTGGCACCCTTCTCCGCGCCGGGGGCGTCAAGATCCTGCAACCGGCGCTGGGCCGGGTCGGCGGCATCTGGGAGGCAAAGAAGATCGCCGCTATGGCCGAGATCTTCAACGCCGAGATGGCCCCGCACCTTTATGCGGGTCCGGTCGAATGGGCCGCCAACGTCCATTTCGCCGCCTCGATCCCGAACCTCCTGATCGCCGAAACCATCGAGACCGGCGGGGCGTTCCACCAGAAGCTGATCCGCAACTCGATCAAATGGGAGGACGGCTACATCATCCCCCCCGAAGCCCCCGGCCTTGGCATCGAGTTTGACGAGGATGTCGCCCGCGCCCATCCCTTCACCGGAACCGGCCTGCACCTGCAGATGCAGGAGGCGCCCTGCGACTACCGCCACGGCAACCGCTTCGAAGGCGGGGCACCCGCAGCGAAGACGTGACGCCTTTTCGGCGACCCTCCTCGGGCACTTCGTGCACTCGTCGGAACCGTCGCGAGGAGTGCACGAAGTGCTCGACGAGCGGGGACAAGAAAACTGGCGGGCCCAGGAGGACTCGAACCCCCAACCTCGGACTTAGAAGGTCCTTGCTCTATCCGGTTGAGCTATGGGCCCGGCACCCCTGCCTTTTGCGACAGGCGGAAGAGTCAGGCAAGCGCCTTCGTCATGTAGACCGAGTTCGGGTCCAGGCTGTAATCGCCGAACGGCCCGCTTTCGACAAAGCCCGCCCGCGCGTAGAGCGCCCGCGCCGCGACGAAGGTGGACTGGATGCCGGTCTCCAGGCTAAGCCGGGTAAAGCCTGCGTCCTGCGCTGCGGCGATCAGATGTTCGAGCATGCGCTTTGAAAGCCCGCGCCCGCGCGCTTCAGCCAGGACATGCATCGACTTGATCTCGGCCTCGCCAGCATCGATCCGCTTGATTGCGCCCATCGCCAGCGCAGCCCCATCCTCGCGCAGCACGAAGAACCGGATGCCCGGGGCCGCCAGCGCGCCCTTGTCCATCATGTAGATCGATTCGGGCGGGGTTTCGGCATGCATGTCGGCCGTGTGCCGGTCGAACAGCAAGGCCAGATCCGGGGTCAGCGGGTGTTCTTCGGCAATGACGGCCTGCATCAGTGCGTCCAGGCGCCCTTGCGGTCGGTGGCGAAATTCTCGCCATAGCCGCGCGGGCGGATCACCGCCTTGCGGGGCTTGGGATCCTGCACGTCCGCCTCGATCCCCTTCTCCGACGCATAGGCCAGCGCCGCCTCGCGCGATTCGAACCGCAGCCGGACCTGGGCCTGCGTGTCGTCGGACGAGGTCCAGCCCATCAAGGGATCAACTTCGCGGGTCGAGACCGGGGCGAACTCAAGCACCCACTGGTGGGTCTTGGCCGACCCGGACTGCATCGCGGTTCGGGCGGGCTGGTAGATGCGGGCGCGCATGGTCGGTCCTTCCGGAGGGGATGGCCCCTGTTATTCCGAAGCTTTGGGAAAAGCGCAAGCGCCAGATGCGGGCGGAAAAGTCTGTCGACCAGCCCCGGGAGGATTGGGTGGGGTGTGGGTGGGGCCAGCCGACAGATCAGTTGCTGCTTGCAATGTCGAGCATGCCGAAAGGATTAATGAAATGCAACCAAAAGATGTGTTTTCTGCCGCGAAAAAACCCCAAGCTGTGCCGGGTCAGGGGTTGCGTGCCAGCCGGAGCATCAGATAGCGGTTGAAATGCCGGAACGCCTCGGCGTTTCGGTCGGTGCCGGTCAGGCGCCGCATCAGGTTTGTCCGGCGCTTTCTGGTCAGGAACAGGCCGATGAAGCGCGCCAGCGTCCAGTGCGCCGCCGGTTTCCTGGCGCGAATCTCGTCCGATACCCGGGTGACACCGTGGCCGATCACGTTGAAAAGCTGCTGTTCAAGGTCGATCGACGGGGCGACGGCATCGGTGATGTCCTCTTCGGCCGCGATCGTGAAGGCGGACCCTGCCAAAGCCGCGCGAAAGCCGGTCAACGGGTGGCCGCCGCCCGCCTGCGGCCCATGCGTCGCGCGGCCCTTGTAGGCGTCGGTCCTGAAGCAGTCAGCGATCAGCACCTGACCCTTTTCGCCTAGAAGCCGGGCGCATTTCGGCAGGCTTTCGGCCATCGGGATATACTGGAAGCTTTCGGAAAAGAGGCACAGGTCGAAGGGCCCGGTGCCGGTGAAATCCTCGAAAGTGCATTCGTGGACCAGCGCACCTGTGGCGGTTTCGCGGCAGCGCGCGGCCAGAAAGGCCGAGGGGACCACGATCTGAACCTGGTGCCCCAGCGCGATCAGCTTGCGCGCCGTCTCACCCGCCCCGCCCCCGATGTCGAGGATCCGCAGCTTGCCCGCCGGCAGATAGCCGAAAAGCCTTGCGGTATAGGCCTCTTGCGCCGCCTTCAGGTTTCCGGCGGTGACGTCGAGCCCGGTCCACAGCCCGTAGTGCAGGTTTTCAGCCCCGGTCAGCCAGCGAATGAATGCCAGCCCGACATCCAGCCCCACCGCCCGCGTGTCGATCTTGTCCGCCATCATGCACCTCTGGCCGCTGCCTTAGCCGCTTCCCCGCCTATCGGCAACGGTTTCGCCCCGATCTGCCGATCTGCGCTTGAACTGGAACAAAAACAGATCAAATCTGTTGGGTCCCCGACTCCCCCCTCGGATTCCCCCCTGCGAGGCGAAACATGCCGCACAACAATTCGAACGCCCTGACCGAACGACCCGAGGTGCTGTCGAAGCCCAAGCTGGAGGGCGGGCGGGCCTTCGTGCTGTCCACCCCGTTCCAGCCCGCCGGCGATCAGCCCACCGCGATCCGGGAACTGACCGCTGGGGTGAACGCGGGCGAGCGGGATCAGGTCCTGCTGGGGGCCACCGGCACGGGCAAGACCTTCACAATGGCCAAGGTGATCGAGCAGACCCAGCGCCCGGCGATCATCCTGGCCCCGAACAAGACCCTTGCCGCGCAATTATACGGCGAATTCAAGGGCTTCTTCCCCGACAACGCCGTCGAGTACTTCGTTTCCTACTACGACTATTATCAGCCCGAGGCCTATGTCGCGCGCACCGACACCTATATCGAGAAGGAATCGCAGATCAACGAACAGATCGACCGGATGCGCCATTCGGCCACCCGGGCGCTGCTGGAACGCGACGACGTGATCATCGTCGCCTCGGTTTCCTGTATCTACGGCATCGGGTCGGTCGAGACTTATTCGGCGATGACGCAGGATCTGGTGGTGGGCCAGATGTACGACCAGCGCAAGGTGATGGCGGAACTGGTGGCCCAGCAATACCGCCGGCTGGAAACCGCGTTTCAGCGCGGGGCGTTCCGGGTGCGGGGCGACAGTCTGGAGGTCTGGCCCGCCCACCTGGAAGACCGGGCCTGGCGGTTCTCTTTCTTTGGCGAGGAGCTGGAGTCGATCACCGAATTCGACCCCCTGACCGGGGCCAAGACCGACAGCTTCAAGCAGATCCGCATCTACGCCAACAGCCACTATGTCACCCCGCGCCCGACGCTGGCGCAGGCGACCAAGGGCATCAAGGACGAGCTTTTCCACCGCCTGAAACAGCTGACCGGCGAGGGCAAATTGCTAGAGGCGCAGCGCCTTGAACAGCGCACCAATTTTGACCTCGAGATGCTGGAGGCGACCGGTTCCTGCGCGGGGATCGAGAACTATTCGCGCTACCTCTCGGGGCGCGCGCCGGGCGAACCGCCACCCACCCTCTTCGAATTCATCCCCGATAATGCCATTGTTTTCGCAGACGAATCCCACGTCTCGGTCCCGCAGATCGGTGGCATGTACAAAGGCGACTTCCGCCGCAAGCTGACCCTTGCGGAACACGGGTTCCGGCTTCCGTCCTGCATGGACAACCGCCCGCTGAAGTTCGAGGAATGGGACGCGATGCGCCCGCAATCCGTCTTCGTCAGCGCCACGCCCGCCGCCTGGGAGATGGAGCAGTCCGGCGGCGTCTTCACCGAACAGGTGATCCGCCCCACTGGCCTGATCGACCCGATGGTCGAAATCCGCCCGGTTGAAATGCAGGTCGACGACCTTCTCGACGAGATCCGCAAGGTCGCCCTGCGCGGCCTGCGCACCCTTGCCACCGTGCTGACCAAGCGCATGGCCGAGGATCTGACCGATTACCTGCACGAACAGGGCATCCGGGTGCGCTATATGCACAGCGACATCGACACCATCGAACGCATTGAAATCCTGCGCGATCTGCGGCTTGGGGCCTTCGACGTGCTGGTCGGGATCAACCTCTTGCGCGAAGGCCTGGACATCCCGGAATGCGGGCTGGTGGCGATCCTGGACGCCGACAAGGAGGGCTTCTTGCGGTCCGAAACCTCTCTTATCCAGACCATCGGCCGCGCCGCCCGGAACAGTGAAGGTCGCGTCATCATGTACGCCGACCGCATGACCGGTTCCATGGAACGGGCCATCGGCGAGACCAACCGCCGCCGCGAAAAGCAGGTGGCCTACAACCTGGCCCATGGCATCACACCCGAGACGATCCGCAAGAACGTCGAGGACGTGCTGTCCGGCCTGTGGAAAGGCGACACCGATCAGGCGCGGATCACCACAAAGGTCGACAAGCCGATGGTCGGCGCGAACCTTGCGGCGCATCTGGACGGCCTGCGCCTTGCCATGCGCAAGGCGGCCGAGAACCTGGAGTTCGAGGAAGCCGCCCGGATGCGCGATGAGGTCCGGCGGCTGGAAGCGGTGGAACTTGCCGTGGCCGACGATCCGTTTGCGCGGCAGTCCGAGGTGGAAGAGGCGGTCGAAGAAGCTGTGAAGATGTCGGGCCGGTCCACCGGCGGACGGGCGGGGATGCGGGGAGGGAAGCGGTCGAAGGGGAGGGGGAGGTAGGTCCTTCCGTTTGGACAGCGCACACCGCGCGATTGCCGCCGTATGCGCCGCCCGTCACGCGCGGGCGGCACGGTCCATCCCCTCCAGCCACACCCCGTCGCCCGACAAACCGCCACGGATCAGGAAGCCGGGCTTGGCCAGCTCGGGATGGTCCTCCGCCCAGTCACGATAGCGGTCGTTGGTGACGATGCGCGCCCCGAATTCGCGCGCCGTCGTCAGCAGCCAGGGATCGGACGGGCTGCCTTTCGGCACCACCAGAACCTGGTCCTGCGGCAGGTTCAGCAGCTGCCCAAGCTCGCGCTCGCCAAGGTAGCGGCCGAAAAGCTTCCAGCCGGCGTTGGCATCGAAGACCACGCCGGGATCGAAGCCCTGTGCGCGCAGTGCGCCGACCACGCGGACCAGCGGGTCAAGCTTCGGCAAGTTGTCCTGCCAGTGCATCACGTTGGAACCGTCGACGAGGATCCAGTTCTTCGGCCGCTTCGGCTTTGACGCTTTCCGCCGTGGTGTCGGACGGGTGCGGTGGTCCTTCGCCTGCCCCGTTCGATGCCCCGTTCGACGCCCCGTTCGACGCTCGGACGGTCGCAGGAACAGCAATACGGCAAGCGCTATGCACATCAAAAGGGCGAAGATCCCTTCCGGAGTCACCCCGGACTCCGCGTGCGCAGCGGAATACGGCTGCTGGAGGTCGACAAGCGCAGAATGCAGAACGCCCTGATCATCACGCAAGCTTAGGCGCGACAACGCACAAAGGTAAAGCCCGGCTTGCCGGCGCCGTGCCGGCCGGACCCGGGGTCAAGACGTCAGAACACGCCCACGATTTCATACATCACCGGCTCGAAGCCCCGGCACAGGTCGTTGATCCGGCGGTTGCGTTCACGCATCTCGGGGGTGCGCAGCATCGCCTGATAATCCTCGCGCGCGTGCCATTGGCTGTAGTTGCAGAACCGCGTCCGCGCGTCGTTCATGTGCAGCCCCGCCGCAATGAAGCCGGGCTGCAGGCGGATGCAGTCCTGATAGGCCGCCTCCAGAGCCTCGACCAGGTCGAAGGCCGTTGCGGGCGTCGTCTCGAAGGTGGTGATGACGGTTTGTCCTTGGAAATCCTTGACAATCTGCGGCATGTCGTCCTCCCTCTGGTCCAAGGGATGATGCCACGAACGGGGAGCGAAGGCATGAAGTTTCTCGACCCGAACGATCCGTTCTTCGCGCATCCCCTGGTGCGCTGGGTTACGGTGCTGTTGCCCCTTTGCTGGGGGATCGTGGAGTTCGCCTGGCTTGGGTCGCCTTTCTGGGGCCTTTTGTTCCTTGCGGCCTCGGCCTATGCCGCGTGGCAGCTGTTCTTCGTGCGAGGAGGCGACTGAGGTCAGTCCATCCAGTCGGGCAGGGACTGCTGCACGGCTTCGGGATCCGCCATGTAGACCGCGGCGGAAACAAGGCCAAGGACCAGGATCACCGCGAAGGCGATCTTCCAGATCGACCAGGGCCGTTCGCCCTGCACCTCGCCGGTCTGGCCGTTCACGACGAAGCGGTAGCTTTTGCCGTTGTACTTGTAGGCCGCCATCCAGACCGGCAGCAGGATGTGCTTGAAGGTCTCGTCCCGCCAGTCGGTGTCGATGCCGGAGATGCGCTGCTCGTCGCCGCCGATGTCGCGGCGCACGTCCGAGCGGATCACGTCGGCCATCCGGTCCCGGGCCTGGGCATGGCCATCGGCCAGCGGGACCGTGTAGCCTTCAGCCTGAAATCCGGCGAGGTAATCCGGAGTGTAGGGCACCAACGCGGCCAGGTCCCAGGGCGTAAGCTCGTTGCCAAGGCGCGCCGGAAGGCTGCGGGACGCCATGACCAGCACGTCGTCGAACTCGCGCGTGACGCGGCCGCTGGCGGGATACCAGCGGGTGCGGCGGACCTGTTCCTGCCGCTGTTCGGACCGGCCATTGACCTGAACCGTCACGGTGCGGGTCTCGTAGTAGTATTCCCCGCGCTCGCCGCTGTAGCGCGATGCGGTGTCGGCGTCGAAGGTCCAGAACGGCACATAGACCCCGTTCATCGCCCGGCCCTTGCGGGCGTATTCCAGAAGCGTGCCGGGCGCGAACCACAGGCTGCCCATCCAGGCGATCATCGCCTTGCGCGCCTGCGGTTCGGCAAGCATGAAGGGGAGCACCGCCTGCGGCTTGATCCGCCGCTGCGACCCGGTGTCCAGCACGACCGGCGTGGCGCAGAACGGGCATTCGGTGGCATGGGTGGCGCCGGTGATCTCGACCTGCGCGCCGCAGGACGGGCAGGAGGTGCTGCGCAGGTCCACCATGTCGCTGCCGGGCAGATCGCTGTGCAATCCTTTTGCAAGATCAAGCTCTTGCAGCGCACGGACCTTGCCGCTTGGGGTCTCGGGCGCGATGTCCTGCACATGGCCGCAATGGCTGCAGGTCAGTCTGGTCTGGCCGGGCGCATAGCGCAGCTGCGCGCCGCATTGGGCGCAGGGCCAGCGGTGTTCCTGCGGGGAGGGCATCGCGCGTCAGGGTTTCGGTGGCGGCGGCGGCAGGCTGTCCAGAAGCCGCGCAAGCAGGGTGTCGGCGGCCATCTTCCAGCCGTCCTGACCCGTGGTCCAGACCATCGTGGCCCGGCCAAGCCGACCCTCGGCGGCAAGCCGGGCAAGATCGGCTTCGCCGAAAGGTCCGCTGGTCGCGCCGTTTTCGGCCAGATGCCAGACCTTCTCTGCCGGGGCGGGCGGTGGGGCGGGCGGCGGTGCTGACGGGACGACACCGGGCGCCGCGCCCCATGGCCCGGCGTTCTGCGCCATGGCGGCGCCCATGCCCATCCCCATGCCAGCGCCCATCGCGGCGCCCATGGCGCTGCCGGGCTGGCCCAGCGCCTCGGCCGCGTTGAACTGCATGTACTTGTTCAGGTCGCCCGCGACGCCGATCGAGGTGCGCTTGTCCATGGCCTTTTCGACTTCTTCCGGCAAGCTGATGTTCTCGATGTAGAATTCGGGGATCGAAACGCCATATTCGCCGATCTGCGGTGCGATGGCATTGGCGATGATCTTGCCAAGGTCGCCAAGGTTCGCGGCCATGTCCAGCACCGGGATCCCGGACTTGGCCAGCACCTGGGACGCCTGTTGTACGATCACGTTGCGGATTTGCAGGCTGATCTCGTCGGCGGTGAATTCGCCATCCGTGCCGACGATTTCGGTGATGAACCGGCCGGGATCGGACACGCGCATCGAATAGGTCCCGAAAGCCCGCAGGCGGACCGGGCCAAATTCGGTGTCGCGGGCCATGATCGGGTTCTTGGTGCCCCATTTCTGGTCGTTGAACCGGGTGGTGTTGACGAAATACACCTCGGACTTGAAGGGCGACTGAAAGCCGTGGTCCCAGTGCTGGAGCGTCGTCAGGATCGGCATGTTGTTGGTCTCAAGCATGTAGAGACCGGGGGTGAAGACATCCGCAAGCTGGCCCTCGTGGATGAAGACCGCGGCCTGGCCTTCGCGCACCGTCAGCTTGGCGCCGTACTTGATCGCCTGGCCGCGCCGGTCGAACCGCCAGACCATCGTGTCGCGGCTGTCGTCCAGCCAGGAAATGACATCGACGAATTCGCCTTTGAGAAAATCGAAGACCATGGTTGCCTCCCTGAAGGTTCGGTCAA
This sequence comes from Rhodobacterales bacterium, assembly GCA_031409795.1. Classification (GTDB taxonomy): domain Bacteria; phylum Pseudomonadota; class Alphaproteobacteria; order Rhodobacterales; family Rhodobacteraceae; genus Tabrizicola. The sequence goes on along the minus strand of JANNXX010000014.1, from coordinate 23,764 downwards.
CTGTCGCCGCCCGTCACCCGGCGCGCAAGGGATTCGACGATGGGCCGCGCTTCGGCCACCGACATGCCGGGCCGCAGTTCGGGGGCGTAAAGCATCCGCAGCAGAAGTTCGTCGTGGTCGGTCAGCAGGGCAAATTCCTCGTCATCGTTGAAGATCGAGGGCCGGGCGCGCGGACTGTCGTTCGGCAGGCCAAGGCCCTGGGTCAGTTCCTCATGCAGGCAGGAGAGGCGCAGAAGATCGGGGTGTTCGGCCCGGATGACGGCGAAAGCACGGGTGTAAGAGCCTGAATTGCCTTCAGAAAGCGCGTAGACAAGGCAATATGTCGTGCGCTGCATGTTGGTGATCCCTGCCACATCGCCGGGGGACAGTCCGGGCAGGATGGCGCGCACCTTCGGCCCCAGCGCCTCACGTTCGTCTTCCGAGACGATGTGGATCAGGAAATTGGGGTTGGCGTCGTCAAGCGTGATCGGATGGCTGGTGATCGCGGCAAGCCGTGCGGCAAAGCTGGCGATTCGGGCCCGGTCGGTGTCCTGGCGGTCAAGCGGAACCGAGTCGCCGAAGCGGACGCCGATGCGGACCGGTCCCTCCCAGCGGCGCAGGCGGCTTTCGGTCTCTTCGCGCACGAAGCCACCGTCGCCGCGGCGATATTCGTCGTAAAGTGCCACCCGCATGAAGGTGTCGGCCAGCATCCTGTCAGTGAAGGGGATGTCGGTTCCGGGATCGGTCCGCAACAGACCCTGGGACAGAAGCGTGCCCTGAACCTGGGTGTAATAGGCGCCGGCTGCGGCGCTTTTGGCGGTTGGCATGGCCGGGACCGCCGGCTGCGGGTCCGGCGCCAGGGGCGACCGGGCAACCGGAAGGTTGCAGGCAGCAAGGGCAAGACAGGCGGTCCCTGCCACCAGCGATGTCAAGATGCGGAACGGCTGCATTGGTGCGGGCGGTTCTCTCAGGCCTGGGGGTCGGGCTGGGGGACGGGTTGGCGCGCCTTGGCCGAAGCCAGCGTGTCGCGCAGGTCCGCCTCCATCTTCACCAGTTCCACCTCAGCGGCCGCGCGCCGCGCCTTGCCTTCGTCGGCGATGGCCAGGCTTTCGTTGATGGTGGCGATCAGGGTCGCGTTGGCGGCCTTGACGGTTTCGATGTCGAAGACGCCCCGCTCCATCTCTTCGCGCACCACCTTGTTGGCGGCTTGCAGGTTTTCGGCATTGGACTTGAGCAGGTCGTTCGTCAGGTCGTTGGCGTCGCGCACCGCCTCGGCCGCCTCTTTCGAGCGCTGGATGGTCACGGCCTGGGCAAGCTGCGTCTCCCACAGGGGCACGGTGTTGACGAGGGTGGAGTTGATCTTGGTGACCAGGCTCTTGTCGTTTTCCTGCACCAGCCGGATCGAGGGCAAGGACTGCATCGTCACCTGCCGGGTCAGGCGCAGGTCATGCACCCGGCGCTCCAGGTCATCGCGCGCGGCGCGCAGGTTGCGAAGCTCTTGCGCCTTCATCACCTGATCGGACTCGGGGGTGGCTGCGACCTCGGCCTCCTTGGCGGGGATCGCGGTGCTGTCGGTCTCGGTCAGCTTCGCCTCGCCCGCCGCGATGTAGAGCGCCAGCTCGTTGTAGAAGTCGAGGGTCTTTTCGTAAAGGATATCAAGGCTTTTGATGTCCTTCAAAAGGGTATGCTCGTGGGTCAGGAGTTCGCTGGTGATCTTGTCGATCTGGCCCTGCACGTCTTCGTATTTCGCCACGAATTCCGCAAAGGGCGCGGCGCGGCCAAGCAGGCGTTCCCACCAGCTGGCGTCGCGGCGCAGGTCCAGCTCGTCCACCGAAAAGCCGCGGATCGTGGTCACGATCTTGCGCAGGCTGTCGCCGGCCGGGCCCACGTCCTTGTTCTTGACGTCCTGCAGCATGGCCTGGCTGATCACCTGCAATTCGGCCTGTGCGCCCGACCCGAAGCTGATGATCGACTGGGTGCTGGAGAGGTCCACCTCGGACATCTTCTTGCGGATCGCCTCGGCCTTGGGGGCGGGGGCGGTGTCCAGCGGCACGACCTCGGACATCGGTTCGGGCAGGATCACGGCGGTGACCTTCTCTACTTCGGAGAGGAGGGCGGCGGCGCTGGACTGGACGGATTCGGTCATCGGAATTCCCTTCGGCAAAGGTCAGGTTTCAAGGGTGAGCCGGTCGCGCAGGACGGCGATCTCGACATCAAGGTCGGTGCGGCTGTTGGTCAGGAAGGCCGTGGTCTTCTGGGCAAAGGTGGTTTCCAGATCGGTCAGCAGCGCCTCATAGTCGCTGCGGGCCGCAGGGTCGCGGGACTGGGCGTAGTGGTCGGCGAACTTGATCGTCGCGTCGCGGGCGCCCATCAGGTAGACCGAAAGATACTTGCGGGCGGCGGTCAGGTCGCCGGGGTCACCCTCGACAGTGCGGAACAGGCTACGGGCGGCTGCGGCGAAGCGGTCGACGCGGGCCTCAAGCTTGCGGTCGCCGGCGCGCAGGATGGCGTCCTTCATCGCGGCCAGGTGCTTTTCGCCTTCTTCCACGGCCTGCGCCACGCGGCCGGTCTGGAAGGCATCGACCCCCTCCATGCCCTTGTCGGCCATGGGATCAAGCCCGAAAGTGCCCAGATGGAGCGCGGCCCCGACAACCGCGAACAGGGCGGGGTAGACCAGGCCCTGATCGGCGATCACCCCGCCGATCGCAAGGGCGGCACCGGTAAGGACCGCCCCGGCGGCCTTGCGCGGAAAGGCCGGGCGGCGGGCGACCTTGCGGGCGTTGAAGGCGGACTCGGCCTTCAAGCCTTCGCGCGACAGCCAGGCCGACAGGATCAGACAGCCCCCGGCGAGAAGGCCGAGAAGCAGGTCGCGCGGGCCATCACCGAATGCGGGAAACAGGAAAAGAAAAGCCGACAGGAACAGCACCGAAGTCCGCCATGTGCCGCGCGGCGCAGCCCGGGCCGGTGCCGGAACCGGGGACAGGTCGTTGCCTTTGCCGCTGCCCTGGGGCGAGAATTTCCCGCCGAACCGTTCCGCCATCACATGCCCCCCGACCAGGCGACATAGGCCAGAAGTGCTACAAGCAGGGCCAGCGAAAGGTTTCTCAGTCCCGAACCCGACATCCGCACCACCCTGAAGACCGCCTGCCCTGGAACCCTAGCCGATGCCCGCATGCCTTGCCAGCGCCGCCGAGGGGAAATCGGCGGCAAAAAACCTGACCGCAGGGCCGGGTCAGCTGCTGCGGGGTCCCTTCGGGCGGGGGCCGGGGCGCGCGGGTGGGCGGGCGGGGGCCTTGCCCTTCCGGTCTTCCGGACGGTCGGCGGGCCGGTCGGCGGGCCGGTCGGCGGGTCGGTCGGCGGGTCGGTCGGCGGCGGGTTTCCGGCCGGGGCTGCGGGTGGCCTTCTGCCAGGTTTCGGACAGTTGCTTCAACCCGTCGCCGGATTTCAGCGGGGATCGTGGCCCTGGCGCGGCGGCGCCCTCACCCCCGGCCCCTCTGCGCTGCGGGACAGGGGAGGCCTTGCCCGCAGGTCTTTTCACTTTTGGATCGGGGCTTTCCTCGGCCATCCCAAGCTGTTCGCGCAGGACACGGGGCTTTACTTCCTCGACCTCGCCAGGCTTCAGTTCGCCCAGTCGGAACGGGCCATAGGACACCCGGATCAGCCGGTTCACCGTTAGGCCGATGTGGTCCATCGCGCGGCGGATCTCGCGGTTGCGGCCTTCGCGCAGGCCGATGGTCAGCCAGGCGTTGGCACCCTGATGGCGATCGATCTTGACCTCCATCCCCTGGAAGCGTTCGCCGTCGACGGTGATTCCCTTGCGCAGGGGTTCGATCTCTGGCTCGGTCGGGTTGCCTTTCACGCGGACGCGGTACTTGCGCAGCCAGCCGGTCGAGGGCAGTTCCAGCCGCCGCTTGAGCGCCCCGTCGTTGGTAAGCAGCAGCAGGCCTTCGGAGTTCAGGTCAAGCCGGCCAACCGACATCACGCGGGGCATGTCCTCGGGCAGATGGTCGAAGACCGTATCGCGGCCCTTTTCGTCCGAAGCCGAGGTCACCAGGCCCTCGGGCTTGTAGTACAGCCAGAGGCGGGGCGGTTCGGGGGCGCCGACAGGTTCGCCCCGGACGGTGATCCTGTCCTTCGCGGTCACGTTCAGCGCGGGCGAGGTGATGACCTTGCCGTTCACCGCAACTTCACCCAGCTCGATCATCCGTTCCGCTTCGCGGCGCGAGGCGACACCGGCGCGGGACAGCACCTTGGCGATGCGGTCGCCCTCGGGGGCTTGCGCGGGACTGTCGGGCTTTTCTTTTCCGGCCATGGAGGTCATCCTTCGGCGCGGAGCGTGCGGCCAACGCCGGGGGTTTTCCACCCCCGGACCCCCGAGGATATTTGAGCCAGAATGAAAGAGCAACGCGAAGGCTTCCGGTCGTTCATGGCGGCGGCGCTGGAGGAGGCGCGGGCGGCGGGCGCCCGGGGCGAGGTGCCGGTGGGGGCGGTGGTCGTGCGGGGCGGCGCGATCGTGGCCCGGGCGGGGAACCGGACGCGGGAGCTTGTCGACCCGACCGCGCATGCCGAGATGCTGGCACTGCGCGAAGCGTGTCGGCTGGCGGGGTCGGAGCGGCTGGGGGGCCATGATCTTTACGTCACGCTGGAGCCTTGCCCGATGTGCGCCGCTGCCATCAGCGCGGCACGGCTGGACCGGCTGTACTACGGCGCTGCCGATCCGAAGTCGGGTGGGGTGGCGGTCGGGCCGCGGGTCTTTTCCCACCCCCAGTGCCACCATGTGCCCGAGGTCTATGACGGGATCGGAGCCGCAGAGGCGGAGGCGCTGCTCAAGGCGTTCTTCGCCGAACGGCGCGGCGTGGACGCCGGGGGCTGACCGCCGGTTCGGCGCCCCCGTCGCAGGTTCCGCTTGCAGGGCGTCCGGAAACCCTGTGTCATTGCGGCAGATATGCGGGAATGAGCGCCATGCTGGAACCGGTAGCCTCGGAAAAGCTGTTCTACACGCCGCTGCTGCGGTTCCGGCTGCCCGACCACGAAGCCCTGGACGCAGCCCTTCTGGCCGAGGGGGAACGCTTGCGGGGCGACAGTGGCGGGGTGAGCAAGTCCAACCGCGGTGGCTGGCATTCCGAGGGCAATCTGTTCGACAATCCGGCCGAGCCGGTCCAGACCCTGCGCCGGGCGGCTTTGCTTTCGGTGCTGGAGGCGACCCGGTCGGTGACCAGCAAGGTCGACCCCGAGCATCTGGAGACAAAGCTATTTGCCTGGATGAACATGAACCCGACCGGCGGGTTCAACGCGCCGCATACGCATCCCGGCGCGCATTGGTCCGGGGTGTACTATGTGCGCCAGCCCCGCGTTGAGGCCGGCAATTCCGGGATGATCGAGTTTCTGGACCCGCGGTCCGACCTGCCGTCCTGGCGGCTGTTGCAGTCGCGCGCCTTCCGGCCCAAGCGCAAGATCCGGCCCGAGGCAGGCGAGATCGTGCTGTTCCCGTCTTACCTTGTGCATTGGGTCTACCCGAACGAAGCGGGAGGCGAGCGGGTGACGATTGCCTTCAACGCCACGCTTCGCAAGGGGCAGGGCAGCGAAATCGAGGGCGGGGACGACGACGACTGATCGCCTGCTGGCGCAAGCTCCGGTCAGAATCCGATCGGGACCAGCACTTCGGGCTCGATCACCTCGATCCCCGGCAGGCCGGAGCGCAGCGGAGCCGCGTCCTGGGCGAGGATCGGGAAGGTCCGGTAGTGGCAGGGAATCACCCAGCGGAAGTTGAACCATTTCCGGGCGGCCCAGGCGGCGCGGTCCATGTCCATCGTGTAATGCCCGCCGCAGGACAGGATGCCGATGTCGGGCTGGTGATACTCGGCCATCCAGACCATGTCGGCCATGATGTCGGTATCGCCCGAGACGTAGATCGTGTGGCCTTCGCCCGCGATCATGAAGCCTGCGGCCGAGCCTGCGGGCAGAAGCGGGCCGCCAAGATAGTCGATGCTGGCGGAATGGGAGGCGTTGACCATCGTGACCTTCGCGCCGCCAAGGTTGAGCGTGCCGCCCTTGCCGAAGCCGACCGTTTCGGCGAGGGCGTTCGCGTTCATCCATTCCGAAACCTCGTGGACGCAGTGGACCTTGATCCCCAGTTTCTTGGCCAGTCGGGCCGCGTCAGAGGCATGGTCACCATGGGCATGGGTCAGAAGGATATGGCTGGCCCCTTCGGTCGCCTCGGCCTCGCGCCCTGCCGGGAACATCGGGTTGCCGGTCAACCAGGGGTCGATGAGAAGGACAGCCGCTTCGATCTCGATGCGAAAGCCGGAATGGCCAAGCCAGGTGATGAGCATGGGTCTCTCCTTCAAAGATGATCTGGAAGGCGCTACCATCCAGGACTGACGGCAGGATGACAACCATGCGCTTTCGGGTTGGCCCGCGTGGGCGGAAGCGCGCCGTGCTGTCGGGATGGGATGTGGGTTAGCAAGAAGGACTGATGATGGCGGAGGCACTGCCCAAGGTTTGGAATACCAGATTTCCCAGCGACTCCAGAGCATCTGTAGGCGTGGATTATCGGCTGATGGACAATGACCTTTCGAACCGCGTTCTTGTATCTAACGCATTCAACTACCCCGATGGCAAGCCATTGCGCAGCACATTGGTGCCCGAGTTTATTTTCGCAAAGGTTCCGGGAGATCCTCTCAAAGCGCGGAATTGGGTAAGGATCTGCGATGGGCTTTACGTGATTTCTCAAAGTTTTCGCAATGTGCTGGTCAACTTTGATCTTGGAACGACCCAGATCATTGAGGTCCCACTTGTAGATCGCCAAGGCGTGCGGCAACCGGGGCATTGGTACCTTTTTCACATCAGCGCATTGAAGTCCTGTCTGGTGCCAGAGCAGTCGCGGGGCATTAAGCAGAACGAGTTTGTCGATGTGGACTGGGAGCCAAGTTGGTCGATCGAAGAATTGCTCGCTGTAAATCCCGCGTCGTCCGAGGGTGTCGATCTCTGGATCGACCCTCACATGTCGCGTCGCATTTTCCTTTCTGATCGGCTCAAATCGGCGATCACAGATGCGGGCGTCCGTTCACGTGGGATGGCGATGCATCGCTGCTTCGTCGTCCCATGAACCCGCCACAACGGCTCCGACTTGCGAAGGTGTCTGCCCCCGGCTAAACGGGGCGAAACCTGAAAGGGGGGCCCCATGGCCATTGACATCGACACGGCGCGCAAGGTGGCGAAGCTGGCGCGCATCCGGGTGGAGGAGGGCGACCTGCCCGCCCTTGCCGACAAGCTTTCGGGCATCCTTGGCTTCATGGAAGAGCTGAACGAGGTCGACGTGACCGGGGTGGAGCCGATGGTCAGCGTCACGCCGATGCGGCTGAAGCGGCGCGCGGATGTGGTGACGGATGGCAACATCCAGGCCCAGGTGCTGAAGAACGCGCCCGACGCGCGGGAAGGGTTCTTTGCCGTGCCGAAGGTGGTGGAATGACCGCGAACAGCTGGACCATCGCGGCGGCGCGGGATGCGCTGCAAAAGGGCGAGATTTCGGCGGTCGACCTGACCATGTCCTGCCTGACGGCGATCGACGCGGGCGACGGGCTGAACGCCTTTGTGCACAAGACGCCCGAGATCGCGCTGGAACAGGCGCGGGCGGCGGATGCGCGGATCGCGGGTGGCGAGGCCCCGGCGATGTGCGGGATTCCCCTGGGGATCAAGGACCTCTTTTGCACCAAGGGCGTGCCGTCGCAGGCCGCGTCGAACATCCTGAAGGGGTTCAAGCCGGAGTATGAGTCGACGGTCACCTCGCAGCTTTTCGGCGCGGGCGCGGTGATGCTGGGCAAGCTGAACATGGACGAATTTGCCATGGGGTCGTCGAACGAGACCTCTTGCTATGGCAACGTCGTGAACCCCTGGCAGCGCAAGGGGTCGAATGTGCAGCTGACTCCCGGCGGGTCAAGCGGCGGGTCGGCGGCGGCGGTGGCGGCGGACCTGTGTCTGGCGGCGACGGGGACGGATACGGGGGGCTCGATCCGGCAACCGGCGGCGTTCACGGGCATCGTGGGGATCAAGCCGACCTACGGGCGGGTCAGCCGCTGGGGAATCGTGGCCTTTGCCTCATCACTGGATCAGGCGGGGCCGATGACCAAGACGGTGCGCGATGCGGCGATCATGCTGGGGGCAATGTGCGGGCATGACCCGAAGGATTCGACCAGCGCCGACATTCCGGTGCCGGATTTCGAGGCGGCGCTGACCGGGGACGTTCGCGGAAAGGTCATCGGGATCCCGAAGGAATACCGGATGGACGGGATGCCCCCGGAGATCGAGGCGCTGTGGGCGCGCGGGATCGAGATGCTGCGCGATGCGGGGGCGGAGGTGCGGGACATCAGCCTGCCCCACACGAAGTATGCGCTGCCCGCCTACTATGTGATCGCCCCGGCCGAGGCGTCGTCCAACCTCGCCCGCTATGACGGGGTGCGCTATGGGCATCGTGCGAAGCTGGCGGCGGGTGACGGGATCACCGAGATGTACGAAAAGACCCGGGCCGAAGGGTTCGGGCCAGAGGTGCAGCGCCGGATCATGGTGGGGACCTATGTCCTCAGTGCGGGGTTCTACGACGCCTATTACAACCGCGCGCGGAAGGTGCGGGCGCTGATCAAGCGTGATTTCGAGGCGGTCTTCGGCGAGGGGGTGGACGCGATCCTGACCCCGGCGACCCCAAGTGCCGCCTTCGCTCTGGGCGAGATGGCGGATGCCGATCCGATCCAGATGTATCTGAACGATGTTTTCACCGTTACGGTGAACCTTGCGGGCCTTCCCGGCATCGCGGTTCCGGTGGGACTTGACGCACAGGGGTTGCCGCTGGGCCTGCAGCTGATCGGCCGGCCCTGGGAGGAAGCAGCGTTGCTGAATTGCGCACATGTGCTTGAAAGCCGCGCGGGCTTTGTGGCCAAGCCCGGGAAATGGTGGTAATGGGGCAAAAATCCACCCTGTCGAGGCATTGATGAGCCGTTTCAATCTTGGGTCCGCCGCGTGTGCCGCCAGTGCGGCGCTGCTTCTGGCTGCCTGCACGCCCTCGACGGTCGATACCGGAAGCGGTGTCGGTTTCCAGGACTACAACAGCTATATCCGGGGGGCGCAGCCGGCGCCGCTTCCCGGCGGTCCGGTCGTGGTTCCGCCAGTCGGGGGGGCCTTCGACCCGGCCGCCGCCGCCGCCGCGATTGACCGCGCGGACGGCGTGGCACCTGACGCCGCGCTGGCGCCGGTCGCCGGGGTCGCGCCGCCGCCCGCCGCCGATGGGTCGGCCCGCCCGCGCGGTGGTGCGCCCGAGGGCATCAAGGAAGAATCTGGCGAGGTCAGCAATACCGGGATCTCGGACGAGCAGGATTTTGGTGCCGTCGCCGCGCGCGAGACGATCGAGAGCGATGCCGAACGGATCGCCCGCAACAAGGCCGGCTATGTGGTCGTGCAGCCGACCGACGTGCCGCAGCGCCCGGGCGACACCGGGGCCAACATCGTGGAATTCGCGCTGGCGACCAACCATGCGCCGGGCGTGCAGATCTACAAGCGTGGCGGTCTTGGGCTGCGCGACCAGGATTCGGCCTGTGCGAAATATGCCTCGCCCGATCAGGCGCAACAGGACTTCCTGGAGCGCGGCGGGCCGGACCGTGACCGTCTGGGCGTCGATCCGGATGGCGACGGGTTCGCCTGTTCCTGGGATCCGCGTCCGTTCCGCACTGCACTGCAGTGACGCTGACGCACCCGTCGCCGAATTTCGGGGATCGGCGGGGCAAGCGGGTGGAGCTTGTTGTCCTGCACTATACCGCGATGGGCACCTGCGCCGAAGCGCTGGAGCGGCTGTGCGATCCGGCCGCCGAAGTTTCGGCGCATCACCTGATCGACAGGGATGGAACCGTCCATGCGCTGGTGGACGAGGGCCAGCGGGCCTGGCATGCGGGAGCGGGCAGCTGGGGCGGCAGGGGGGACGTGAACTCGGTCTCGATCGGGATCGAGCTGGCCAATCCGGGTGATCGCCCCTTCCCTGCACCGCAGATGGCCGCGCTGGAGCGCCTGTTGACAGACATCCTGCAACGCCATGATCTGCCGCCACAGGCGGTGATCGGTCACAGCGACATGGCGCCCAGTCGCAAGGGCGATCCGGGGCGGCGCTTCGACTGGCGGCGGCTGGCGGCAGAAGGGCTGTCGGTCTGGCCGGGCGCCGCCCCGCCCGGAGAGTTCGCCGCCGATCTTGCCGCCTTCGGCTACCCCGAGGCCCCGGTGGAGACGCTCTTGCAGTCCTTCCGCCTGCGGTTTCGTCCCTGGGCGGCCGGGCCACTTGATGCGACCGACCGGGCCATGGCTGCCGACCTTGCACGCCGCTTTCCGGTTGACGGCGCCCCACGGGAAGCCTAACCACCCGGTCGCGCGGAGGGCTGGATGACCGCGGGCAGCGATGTCCGAGGAAAGTCCGGACTCCAGTTGGCAAGGGTGCCGGGTAACGCCCGGCGGGGGCAACCCCAGGGAAAGCGCCACAGAGAAGAGACTTCCCTTGTTCGCAAGGGTAAAGGTGAAACGGTGGGGTAAGAGCCCACCGCGGACTTGGTGACAAGGACGGCACGGCAAGCCCCACCCGGAGCAATGCCAAATAGGGGCCTCGCGCGGGGGCTGGTCCCGGATCTCGGTCCGGGATACCGCCCGCAGGGATGCCAACGCCCGAGAGGCCCGGGTTGGCAGCTTGACCGCCGTGGCAACACGGTTGGCAGAGGAATGGTCATCCAGCCCCGGATTTCGGTCCGGGGGGGACAGAATCCGGCTTACAGGCTCTCCGCGCAGATTTCCCGCGAGGCACGATTTTTCTGCGAAAAATCGCTGCTGCGTCTGCTTGTCCGGTTGGCGCGGCAAATTGCGAGGACCGCCGGTTTCGCTGTTGACTCTGCCCGCCCTGCGGCTAAAAGGCGGTCTTCAAGCATTACGCCGGGGGCCGTCAGGTTTCCCGATGCAGGAGAAACGACCATGGCAAAGCCCGCCACCATCAAGATCCGCCTGAACTCGTCCGCGGGCACCGGCCACTTCTACGTGACCACCAAGAACGCCCGTACAATGACCGAGAAGATGGTCATCAAGAAGTACGATCCCGTCAAGCGGGAGCATGTCGAATACAAGGAAGGCAAGATCAAGTAAGATCGCCTTCGCTGATGGTTCAGGGGCCGCGCCACGGGTGCGGCCCTTTTCTTTTGAACGGTGCGCCCCATCTGTGCGCGCATGACACCGACGATTTCCCTCCGGCATGCCTCGCTGGCCGATCTTTCCGCGGTAGATGCGCTGCTGGCGCGCAGCTGCACCAGGCTTTTGCGGCCAGACTATCCTCCCTCGACGCTGGTCCTGGCCCTGCCGAGGATCGTACGCGCGCGCCCCGAGCTTCTGGCCTCGGGCCGATACTTCCTGGCCGAGGATCGGGACGGCAGGGTACTGGCGGCGGGAGGCTGGTCGCTGGGATCGCCTTCGGGCGCGGCCAGGACTGCGGATACCGGCCATGTCCGCCATGTGGCGACCGATCCGGACGCCGTGCGGCGCGGGATCGGGCGCGCGCTGATGACCCGGGTCATGCTGGATGCGCGCGGGGCGGGGATGGCGTGGCTGGACTGCCTGTCGACCCGCACGGCGGTGCCGTTCTATGCGGCGCTTGGGTTCTGGCCCTTGCACAACGCCGATATCACGCTTGCGCCGGGGATCGTGTTTCCGGCGGTGCGGATGATGGTCGATCTGCGCAAGGTCTGAAGGGATCGCAAATGAAAAGGGCCGGTCCGAAGACCGGCCCTTTCAGGTGCTGGCCCCAGCGCTATTCGCGGTTGCCCATGAACTGCAGCAGGAACATGAACATGTTGATGAAGTTCAGGTAGAGATTCAGCGCGCCCATGATCGCGGACTTGGCCAGCCATTCCTGATCCATCGCCTGCGCATGCGCGATGTAGTCGGTCTTGATGCGCTGCGTGTCGAAGGCAGTCAGGCCGGCAAAGATCAGCAGGCCGATGGCCGAGATCGCGAAGGCCAGCGCGCCGGACTGCAGGAACAGGTTCACGACCATCGCGACGATCAGGCCGATCAGACCCATCATCAGGAAGGTGCCCATGCCGCTGAGGTCACGCTTGGTGACATAGCCGTACAGCGACAGGCCGGCAAAGGCGATCGAGGTGACGAGGAAGGTCTGGGCGATCGACACGCCGGTGAAGACCTTGAAGATCCACGCCAGCGACAGACCCATGACGGCTGCGAAGGTGTAGAAGAACAGCTGCGCGCCAGCCGCCGACAGCTTGTTGATCAGCGCGCCAAAGGCGAAGACCATCGCCAGAGGGGCAAACATGACCACCCAGCCAAGGATCGTCATTCCGCCTTCAGCGGTGCGCAGGAAATTCAGCAGGTCGGAAGTGCCGACACCCCATGCAACACCCGCCGTCACCAGCATGGCCACGGACATCAGCCCGTAGACCTTGTTCATATGGGCGCGAAGCCCCTCGTCGATCTGCACGCGGGCACCGACGCCAGCGCTGCGGACCGTATCAAACTGAGCCATTGATGCCTCCGATGTTGTCCCTAAGGGCAACGCCGGGACCCGGCGCGACCTCATGCGGTGAATATTGGGGGCAGCGCCTGCGATTTCAAGCGTCTTGGCGGGGCAGGACGGGGAAATCGCGGCCTTTCAGCCGCGCCAGTGCGCCGGGGCGTCCCAGTCGGTCCTTGTGGCTTCGGCCCGGGCCTGGGCCGCGGTCAGGCCGATGTCGCGCAAGAGGTGCTCGTCCAGCAGCAATAGCGCCCGGCGAGAGCGCAGGACGGTGCGGCGGCGCAGGAAACGGCCGAGAGACCAGCCCGGAACGGCGCGCGACCAGAGGGAGGACAGCGGGGAGGTGGACATTGTCTATCACCTTTCATCGGTTTTCGTGATGCGCGGTTGGTCTTGCATCATCATGCTTGAACTATGCTCTGCCGGGATGCATTATGGAAACGAATGATTGTTACGTCTTGAATCAGGAATCGTGATATGCCCCGCAACCTTGACCTTGCTGCCCTGCGGTCCTTCGTCACAGTCGCCGATGTGGGCGGGGTGACGCGGGCGGCAGGCTATCTGAACCTGACCCAGTCGGCCGTCTCGATGCAGATCAAGCGGCTGGAGGATTCGCTGGGGATGCCGCTGTTCTTTCGGGCCGCGCGCAAACTGGCGATCTCGCCCGAGGGTGAGCAGCTTTTGTCCTATGGCCGCCGGATGCTGGCCTTGAACGACGAGGCCCTGTCGCGCTTTTCCGCGACCTCGTGCAGCGGGGCGATCCGGCTGGGGGTGCCGCATGACGTGGTCTATCCGGCGATCCCCGGCATCCTGAAGCGGATGGCGCAGGCCTATCCCATGGTGCAGCTGAACCTGGTGTCCTCGTTCACGCTGCTTTTGAAGCAGGCCCGAGCGCGGGGCGAGTTCGACGTGATCCTGACCACCGAGGAAAGCCCGGACGCCGACGCGGAAGTTCTGTCCTCGCGCCCGCTGGTCTGGGTCGGGGCGCCTGGCGGGTCGGCCTGGCAGCGGCGGCCCTTGCGGCTGGGGTTCAAGGACACCTGCATCTTCCGGCTGGGCGCGCAGGCGGCGCTTGATGCAGCCGGAATACCCTGGGAGCTGGCCACGGGCGGCGAAAGCGAGCAGGCGGTCGAGGCGACGGTGGCCGCCGACCTTGCGATCACGGCCCGGATGGCGGGCAGCTTTCCCGATGGAACCGAGCCCATCCTCACGGACAACCAGCTTCCGCAAATGGGCTACACGAAGCTTGCCATCTACCGCTCCGACCGCCGCAAGGACGAAGCAGTCGAACTTCTGCTGTCCGAGCTGCGCTGCGCCTACGGCGCTTGAACCCGGATCACCACCTTGCCGGTCGCGCGGCGGGTGCGCAGCAGGTCCAGTCCCTCGGGCAGGCTTTCGAAGGGCAGCACCTGGCCGGCATGCGGGTGCAACAGCCCGTCGGCGCGCCAGCGCAGAAGCGTGGTCATGCTGTCTGCCACCCGCGCCGGGGCCTGGGCCTGGTAGCCGCCATACCAAAAGCCGCTGACCGTCAGGTTGCGGACCAGAAGCTGGTTGGCCGGAACCTGCGGCACCTTGCCCGAGGCAAAGCCGATGACAAGTATCCGACCGTCGGGATTGCAGGCGCGCAGGGCCGCATCGAAGGCAGGGCCGCCAACCACGTCATAAAGCACATCGACGCCGCCTTCGGCACGCAGCCGGTCCTTGAGGCCGCCACCCTGCCAAGCCGGATCGTCGCTGTCGATCAGCACATCGGCGCCGGCGGCCTGCGCGACTTTCAGCCGATCCGCGCCCCGGGCCGAGGCAATGACGCGCGCGCCAAGGCGCTTGCCGATTTCCACGGCGGTAAGCCCGACGCCGCCCGCGGCCCCGGTCACGAGAAGGGTCTCGCCGGGTTGCAGCGCCGCCTTCCACGCAAGGGCCAGATGCGACGTCCCGTAGGCAATGGGAAAGCCCGCCGCTTCGTCGAAGCTCATCGCATCGGGCAGGGGCGACAGGCGGTCGACGGGAAGGCAGACCCATTCGGCCAGCGCACCGGTTCCGGTGACCCCGAGAACCCTGCTGCCGACCGGAGGACCCGACGTGATTGGCCCCGTGCTTGGCCCCGTGCTTGGCCCCGTGCTCGGCCCCGTGCTCGGCCCCGATTCCACGACCGTTCCTGAAAATTCCATGCCCAGGATGAAGGGCAGAGGCGGTCGGGTCTGGTACTGCCCGTCAATCATCAACAGGTCGGCAAAGTTGAGGCCGGCCGCCACCACGCGCACCAGCACCTCGCCTTTTGCGGGAATGGGACGCGGTAGCGTCGACAGCGCGGGGGGGGCGCCCAAAGCTGCAATTGTCCAGGCGCGCACCGCAATCTCCGCCGCTATGTTTCGTCTTCCTACCACGAGCATCGCCGCCGTCCAGGACTTTGCACGCCTTGGCAACACCGAAAAAACGCGAAATGCAACAAACTTGTCGAATAAATTGCAAAATGAGATGCAAAGTGAAATTCACGTTTAAGGCGAGCGACCCCCGCCGAAGGAGCCAAAACGGGAAAGCGGTTAACAACCACACCGTGTGTTATACAAGCGTAGAATTGGACCTATCCGAAAGGTCAGGTTTTCGGGTCTTTGAAACTTTTTTTCACAAACCTTCCAGACCGGCGAACTTTGGCACGAAATGTGCTTACATATCTGCAGGAACAAGTTCGTATTGGAGTAAAGCATGAAGCATCCTGTAGACGCCCATGTCGGCAAACGTGTCCGGCACCGCCGCTGGATGGTGGGAATGACGCAGCAGCAGCTTGCGGACAAGGTCGGCATCAAGTTTCAGCAGATCCAGAAGTACGAGACCGGGATGAACCGGGTCAGTGCTTCGCGGCTGTGGGACGTGGCGGATGCGCTTGGCGTGTCGATCTCGTTCTTCTTCGAGGGTCTTGCCGACGGGCAGATCGCCGCCGGGGCGCCCCAGGGTGACATGATGGCGGATAAAGAGGCGCTGGAGCTGGTCCGGTCCTATTACTCGATCCCCGAAGCGCAGCGCCGCCGTCTGTTCGATCTGGCGCGCGTCCTGTCCGAAGCCGCCTGACCTTCTTGACCTTCGCCCTGCGGGCCTTTAGCGCCGGCAGGGCAGGTCTTGGTGCCTGCCATGGCTTGGAGACGTGGCAATGCGGGTAACTCGGGCTCTGGCGGATGACCTTGTCGCGACAGCGCATGATCTTGCCGATGCAGCCCGAATTGCGACCTTGCAGCATTTCAGACAGCGCGATCTGGTGGCCGACACCAAGGAAAGCGTGCGCTTTGATCCGGTGACCGCCGCTGACCGGCTGTCCGAAGAACGGATGCGCGCGATCCTTGCGCTGCGTCGGCCAGATGATGGCATTCTTGGCGAAGAGTTCGGGGCACTCGCGGGGTCCAGCGGCCTGACCTGGGTGCTGGACCCGATCGATGGCACGCGCGGTTACCTTTCAGGCACGCCGACCTGGGGGGTGCTGATCTCGGTCCGCGATGCGGCTGGCCCGCTTTATGGCATCATCGACCAGCCCTATATCGGTGAGCGCTTCGAAGGCGGGCTTGGCCTAGCCCGGATGGTCGGCCCGATGGGCGAGGCAGCGCTTGCCACCCGCGCCGCCCGGCCGCTGGCCGAGGCGATCCTGTTTTCCACCTTCCCCGAAGTCGGCACCGCCGAGGAAGGCGCCGCCTTTCGCCGGGTGGCCGACCGGGCGCGGCTGGTGCGCTATGGCACGGATTGCTACGCCTATGCCCTGATCGCCGCAGGCCAGATCGACCTGGTGATCGAGGCGGGCTTGCAAGCTTATGACGTGCAGGCCCCGATCGCGGTGATCGAGGCGGCGGGGGGCATCGTCTCCGACTGGCAGGGCCGCCCGGCACTGGACGGGGGCCGCATCCTTGCCGCCGCCAATCCTTCGATCCATGCCGTGGCGCTGGCGCTTCTGAACGGCTGAACGGCCCCGGTGGACGCCTTCCGCCGCTTGCGCTATCAGGCGCGCGGAAGATGACGGGAGAGACTGATGTCTGGCCATGGCGACGCGCAACCGATGAAATCCCGGAAATCGGGGCCGCTGAAGGGCGTGGCCGAGGTGCCGGGCGACAAGTCGATCTCGCACCGGTCGCTGATCTTTGGCGCGATGGCGGTGGGCGAGACCCGGATCACCGGGCTTCTGGAGGGCCAGGACGTGCTGGACACCGCATCGGCGATGCGGGCCTTCGGGGCGATGGTCACCCGCCACGGCGAGGGGGCCTGGACGGTCAGCGGCGTGGGTGTCGGCGGGTTCCGCGAGCCTGCGGATGTGATCGACTGCGGCAACTCCGGCACCGGGGCGCGGCTGATCATGGGGACGATGGCGACGACGCCGATCACCGCGACCTTCACCGGGGACGCCAGTCTTCGCAAGCGGCCGATGGGGCGGGTGACGGACCCCCTGTCGCTCTTCGGGACCCGCGCCTACGGGCGGCAGGGCGGACGGCTGCCGATGACGCTGGTCGGGGCGGCCAGTCCGGTGCCGGTCAGGTACGCGCTGCCCGTCGCCTCGGCGCAGGTCAAGTCGGCGGTGCTGCTGGCGGGGCTGAACGCGCCGGGTGAGACGGTGGTGATCGAGCGCGAACCGACGCGGGATCATTCGGAGCGGATGCTGCTGGGGTTCGGGGCGCAGCTTTCGGTGGAGAAGACCGCCGAGGGTCATGTCATCACCCTGACCGGCCAGCCGGAGCTGCGGCCGCAGGTGGTGGCGGTGCCGCGCGATCCGTCAAGTGCTGCCTTTCCGGTCTGCGCGGCGCTGATTGTCGAGGGGTCGGACATTCTGGTGCCCGGCGTTTCCCAGAACCTGACCCGCAACGGGCTTTACCTGACGCTGGTCGAGATGGGGGCGGAGATCGCGTTTCTTCAACCCCGCGAAGAGGGGGGCGAGCCGGTGGCGGACCTTCGTGTCCGGTTCAGCGGCGACATGCGGGGGATCGAGGTGCCGCCGGAGCGGGCTCCCAGCATGATCGACGAGTATCCGGTCCTGTCGGTGGTCGCGGCCTTCGCGACCGGCCGCACGGTGATGCGGGGCGTCAAGGAGCTGCGGGTCAAGGAAAGCGACCGGATCGACGCGATGGCTCGGGGGCTGGAGGCCTGCGGGGTGCGCATCGAGGAGGACGAGGACACCCTGATCGTCCACGGGATGGGACCGGGCGGCGTGCCGGGGGGGGCCACCTGTGCGACCCATATCGACCACCGGATCGCGATGAGTTTCCTTGTCCTCGGGCTGGCGGCGAAAGCGGCGGTGGGGGTGGATGACGGGTCGCCGATCATGACCTCGTTCCCGATCTTCGAGGGGCTGATGCGGGGGCTGGGGGCCGAGATCGAGCGGGGATGAGGGGGCTTTGTCCACGGTGGACAGAATCATATATTGCAATGAAAGCAGTAGGTTGGACGTGGGCGTTAGGGATTTTTTAACTGGCGTAGGAGTCTGGGCAGGCCCCGGCCTACTGGGGCGGGGATGATCTTCACGGTGGCGATCGACGGGCCGGCGGCGGCGGGCAAGGGCACGATCAGCCGCGTGGTGGCCGAGCGTTTCGGGTTCCGGCATCTGGACACTGGGCTGCTTTACCGGGCGGTCGGGGCCATGGGGGGCGATCCTGTCGACGCCGCGCGCCGTCTGACGCCCGAGGATTTGGCCCGCGACCGCCTGCGCACGCTGGAGGCGGGACAGGCGGCAAGCCGCGTGGCGGCGATTCCGCAGGTTCGGGCTGCGCTGGTCGACTTCCAGCGGCGGTTTGCGCGTGCGGAGGGCGGCGCGGTGCTGGACGGGCGTGACATCGGCACGGTGATCTGCCCCGAGGCCGAGGCAAAGCTGTACGTTACCGCCAGCGCCGAGGTGCGCGCGCACCGGCGCTGGCTGGAGGTCGGCGGCGATGCGGCGCCGCGCACCTATGACGACGTGCTTGCCGAAGTGATCGAGCGCGACGCGCGCGACATGGGCCGGGCCGATGCGCCCTTGCGCGCGGCCGGGGATGCGGTGGTGATCGACACCTCGCTGCTGGCGATCCCCGAAGCGGTCGAGGCGGCCTGCGCAGTGGTGGCGGCGCGGATCCGGCGGGGCTGATCCGAGGGCCCGCCCGGCCTTGCGGGCCTGCCGGGGTTCGGGCAGTCTGGACCCGGGGCCGCACCTGCCGCCCAAGCCCCGAAAGGATTGCCCGGTGCTGCTTCAAGGATTGAAAGCCATGGTGGCAGGGGCGGTGCAGGACCGGGCGGCGGCCATCGGCGTGGTGGTTGCGGCGGCGTTCCTTTTGCTGACGGCCTGGGTGCTTGGGATCGCGGGTCTGGTGCTGCTGCTGGCGACGTATCTTGGTCTTGCCGGAGCCCTGCTGACGGTGGCCGGGGGGCTGGCCCTGCTGGCGCTGGCCATCGTCGCGCTGACGAAGGCGCGCAACCGAACCTCTGCCGAGCAGCGCGCGACGACCCGGGCGCTGTGGGCCGCAACCGCGGTCAACGCGGCCAGCATGCTTCTGCGGCGCGAACCCGCGTCACGGGACGAAGCCGCGGCACCGTCCGAGCCTGCCCCGGGAGGCCACCGGTCCGCCCTTTTGATTGCGGGCGGGCTGGTGCTGATCCTGCTGGCCTTTCTGCTTCCGTCGGGTGGTGGCGATGGCCCGGAAAGGTCGGATTCTGACCCGGATGTCGGGCCGGATGCTGACCCGGATGCTGACCCGGATGCTGACCCGGATGCTGACCCGGATGTCGGGCCGGACAGCGCAGCCTGACGGACCCGGCGTCTTTCCCTTGCCCCACTGGGGCTTTCCCACTATAGACCGCGCATCCTGAAGGGAGTCGCCGCCACCGGTTTGCCGGAAGGTCGGGGTATTTCCATTCGGGGCCAGTCCGAAGACCGGCGGAGCCAACCGCAAGGCCTGTGAAAAGACGAGAAAAGGAAACTGAACTGTATGTGCGCTAAAGCAACCATGGAAGACTTCGAAGCCCTGTTGAAGGAAAGCTTCGAGATCGACACCCCCGAAGAGGGCACTGTCGTCAAAGGCCGCGTGATCGCCATCGAGGCGGGCCAGGCCATCATCGATGTCGGCTACAAGATGGAAGGCCGCATCGACCTCAAGGAATTCGCGAACCCCGGCGAGCAGACGCCCGAAATCAACGTCGGCGACACCGTCGAGGTCTACCTTGACCGCGTGGAGAATGCCCGCGGCGAGGCCCAGATCAGCCGCGAGAAAGCCAAGCGCGAAGAGGCCTGGGACCGGCTTGAGAAAGCCTATGCCGCCGAGCTGCGCGTCGACGGCGCGATCTTCGGCCGGGTCAAGGGCGGCTTCACCGTGGACCTGGGCGGCGCTGTTGCGTTCCTGCCGGGCAGCCAGGTTGACGTCCGCCCGGTGCGGGATGCCGGCCCGCTGATGGGCATGAAGCAGCCGTTCCAGATCCTGAAGATGGACCGTCGCCGGGGCAACATCGTCGTGTCGCGCCGCGCGATCCTGGAAGAAAGCCGTGCCGAGCAGCGCGCCGAAGTCATCGGCAACCTGACCGAAGGCCAGACGATCGACGGCGTGGTGAAGAACATCACCGAATACGGCGCCTTCGTGGACCTTGGCGGTGTCGACGGTCTGCTGCACGTCACCGACATGGCCTGGCGCCGGGTCAACCACCCGTCCGAGATCCTTGCCATCGGCGAGACGATCAAGGTGCAGGTCATCAAGATCAACAAGGAAACCCACCGCATCAGCCTTGGCATGAAGCAGCTGCAGTCCGATCCGTGGGATGCGGTTGAAAAGATGTACGCGCTGGGCACCGTCCACAAGGGCCGGGTCACCAACATCACCGACTACGGCGCCTTCGTGGAGCTGGAAGCCGGGGTCGAGGGGCTGGTCCACGTCAGCGAGATGTCCTGGACCAAGAAGAACGTGCATCCCGGCAAGATCGTCTCTACCTCTCAGGAAGTGGATGTGATGGTGCTGGAGATCGACTCGGCCAAGCGCCGGGTCAGCCTTGGCCTGAAGCAGACCCAGCGCAACCCGTGGGAAGTCTTTGCGGAAACGCATCCCGTGGGCAGCCAGATCGAAGGAGAGGTCAAGAACATCACCGAATTCGGTCTGTTCGTCGGCCTCGACAACGACATCGACGGGATGGTCCACTTGTCCGACCTGTCGTGGGATACCCGCGGCGAAGAGGCGATCCAGACTTACCGCAAGGGCGACACGGTGCATGCCGCCGTCACCGAAGTGGACGTGGAGAAGGAACGCATCAGCCTGTCGATCAAGGCGCTGGGCGATGACACCTTCACCGATGCCGTCGACGGCGTGAAGCGGGGCGGCATCGTCACCGTGACCGTTTCGGCGATCGAGGAAGGCGGGATCGAGGTCGACTACAACGGCCAGAAATCCTTCATCCGCCGGTCGGACCTGAGCCGTGATCGTGGCGACCAGCGCCCCGAGCGGTTCCAGGTCGGCGACCATGTCGATGCGCGCGTGACCAACATCGACCCGAAGACCCGCAAGCTGGGCCTGTCGATCAAGGCGCGCGAGATCGCGGAAGAAAAGGAAGCGGTCGAGCAGTATGGCTCGTCTGATTCGGGGGCGTCGCTGGGCGACATCCTTGGCGCGGCGCTGAAAGACCGCAGCTGAGGCAGTCGTTACCGCTGATTGAATGGAAAGGCCCCGCCACACGCGGGGCCTTTTCCATTCGGCGCTCAAGTCCCCGTTTTTGTTTGTCACCGGACAAATCCTGCCGCTATAGTCGTGCAAGAACAAGATCGTGGCGGCCGCTGCCCTGAAGGGTGTCGGTTAACCACAGGGGGGACTGCGGATGATCCGTTCCGAACTGATCCAGAAGATCGCGGATGAAAATCCGCATCTGACACAGCGCCATGTCGAGCGGATCGTGAACACCGTCTTCGAGGAAATCGTCGATGCGCTGGCCAAGGGCGACCGGGTCGAACTGCGCGGCTTCGGCGCCTTCTCGGTCAAGTCGCGGGATGCGCGGGTCGGGCGCAATCCGCGCACCGGCGAGGCGGTCAAGGTCGATGACAAGAAGGTGCCGTTCTTCAAGACCGGCAAACTTCTGCGCGACCGGCTGAACGGCAAGTAGCCGCAGGCGGCGCGGGCTGGCCAAGCTTGCGCCCGGCCGCAATCGGGCCGATATTGCGGCGGACCTGCAAGGACCGTGCCACATGATCCGATATCTTCGACTGGCGTTTCTGGGCGTCTTCGGGCTTTCACTGATTGCCGTGGCGATCGCGAACCGGGGGCTGGTTCAGGTCCGGCTTCTGCCCGATGACCTGGCGGCGCTGACCGGGTTGGCCTGGGCGGTGGACCTGCCGCTGTTTCTGGTGATCTTCGCTGGCATCCTGGCCGGGGTGCTGGTCGGTTTCGTCTGGGAGTGGTTCCGCGAGGCCGGGATCCGCGGCTCGGCAAGCCAGAACGCGCGCGAAGTGATGCGGCTTGAGCGCGAGCTTGCGTCCCTGCGCGACGCAAGGGGCGACGCCCCGAAGGACGAGGTTCTGGCGCTGCTGGACCGGCCGCAGGCGCGGTGATGCGCGCGGTCCGGGTCAAGATCTGCGGGCTGCGCACCCCGGCCGATGTCGCTGCGGCGGCAGGCGCGGGGGCGGCCTATGCGGGGTTCGTGTTCTTTGCGAAAAGTCCGCGAAACCTAACCACCGCGTCAGCGCGGACCCTGGCGCTTGCCGCGCCCGAGGGGCTGTGCAAGGTGGCGCTGACCGTCGATGCCGATGACGCGGCGCTGGACGCGATCCTTGCGGAGGTGCCGATCGACATGCTGCAGCTGCATGGACACGAGACGCCGGAGCGGGTGGCAGAGGTCCGCGCGCGCTATGGCTTGCCGGTGATGAAGGCGATCGGGGTCGCGGGCGAGGCCGACCTTGCCGGACTGATCGAGATGAGCCTGGCGGCTGACCAGCTGCTGATCGACGCCAAGCCCGCGCCGGGCGCCGACCTGCCCGGCGGCAACGGGCTGGCCTTTGACTGGCGGCTTCTGGTCGGGCGGAAATGGCTGCGCCCGTGGATGCTGGCCGGGGGGCTGACGCCGGAGAATGTGGCCGAGGCGATCCGCCTGACCGGGGCGCGGCAGGTGGATGTGTCCTCGGGCGTGGAGTCTGCGCCCGGGGTGAAGGACCATGCGAAGATCGCGGCGTTCGTCGAGGCGGCGCAGGGCATGAAAGCGGGCGTGCCGATCCTGCGGTAGAGGCGATTTCTTCGAAGAAATCGGCACGGAGCCTTTGAAGGCTCCGGTCCGGAGTTTTCGAAAACGCCGGCTTTTCCCTTCGGGGCAATGGCGCTACATCGACAGCGGAACAACGGGGGTGCGGACCATGGCCGAAGATGGTGTGAACAGCTTCATGACGGGACCGGACGAGCAGGGCCGGTTCGGCCTGTTCGGCGGGCGCTTTGTCAGCGAGACGCTGATGCCGCTGATCCTGGAGCTGGAGGCGCGCTATGAACATGCCAAGACCGACCCGACCTTCTGGGCCGAGATGGACGATCTGTGGAAGCACTATGTCGGCCGCCCCTCGCCCCTGTACTTCGCGCCGCGCCTGACCGCGCACCTGGGCGGGGCCAAGGTCTACATGAAGCGCGACGAGCTGAACCATACCGGCGCGCACAAGATCAACAACGTGCTGGGCCAGATCATCCTGGCCCGCCGGATGGGCAAGACCCGGATCATCGCCGAGACGGGCGCCGGTCAGCACGGGGTGGCGACGGCGACGGTCTGCGCCAAGTTCGGGCTGAAATGCGTGGTCTACATGGGCGCGCATGACGTGGAGCGTCAGGCGCCGAACGTGTTCCGGATGAAGCTGCTGGGCGCGGAGGTGGTCCCGGTCACCAGCGGGCGCGGCACGCTGAAGGACGCGATGAACGATGCCCTGCGCGACTGGGTGACCAACGTGCGCGACACGTTCTATTGCATCGGCACGGTGGCGGGCCCCCATCCCTATCCGGCCATGGTGCGGGATTTCCAAAGCATCATCGGCAAGGAAGTGCGCTGGCAGATGCAGGAGGCCGAGGGGCGGCTGCCGGATACCCTCGTGGCCGCAATCGGGGGCGGGTCGAATGCGATGGGGCTGTTCTACCCGTTCCTTGACGACCCATCCGTCAATATCGTCGGGGTCGAGGCCGGCGGCAAGGGTGTCGATGACCGGATGGAGCATTGCGCCAGCCTGACCGGCGGGCGGCCCGGCGTGCTGCACGGCAACCGGACGTATCTTTTGCAGGACGCCGACGGGCAGATCCTGGAGGGCTTCTCGATCAG
>JANNXX010000013.1:0-9910 GCA_031409795.1 Rhodobacterales bacterium | reverse complement strand
CCATAGTCGCAGCTGACCGAGAGACTTTAGGGTGCGCTACAGCGCACCATCCGACGGTGCGCTGTAGCGCACCCTACGCAGGTCGCAACCGTCTCGCCGCCAGCCAGCTTGCGGCTGCCATCACCCCTGCCGTTGCCAGGCACAGCGGCAACCCGCCGATCTGGTAGCTGAGGCCGGACAGAAGCGTGCCGGTCAGCCTGCCCGCCGCGTTGGCCATGTAGTAGAAGCCGACGTCGCGGGTGATCCGGTCGGCTGATCCGTAAGCGAGGATCAGGTAGGAGTGGAGCGAGGAGTTCACCGCGAAGACGAAGCCGAAGAGGAGGAGCCCCGCGATCAGGGTGGCGGTCAGCCAGGGGGCGGGTTCACCTGCCAGAAGGGAAATCAGAGCAAGGGCGAAGGGGATCGGGACCAGCAGGCCCGCCCAGACCCCGGCCTTGCGCGTCGTCACGTCAAGGGGCTGGTCGGCGCCGCCGAGGATGCGGGGGGCGAAGGCCTGGACGGCGCCGTAGGCGATGATCCACAGCGCCATGAACCCGCCGATCAGGAAGAAGGCGGCCCGGCGCCCCTCCTCGGTGCCGTCCGACAGGACCGACTGGAAATAGACCGGGATGCCGACGACGAACCAGACATCGCGCGCGCCGAAGAGGAACATCCGGGCCAGCGCGAGGCGGTTGACGCGGATGTCCTTGGACCGCCAGCCCGCCCAGGCCTCTTCCCCCTTCATCCGGCCCGGCAGGCCATCGGGCAGGAAAAGCGCCACCGCGACGAGGATGACTGACAGCACCGCCGCCATGCCCCAGACCGCCGCCTCGAACCCTGCAAGCGCAAGCAGGGCCGCCCCAAGAAAGAAGCCGAGGCCTTTCACGGCGTTCTTCGAGCCGGTGAGGTAAGCGACCCAGCGGAAGAGGCCTCCGCCCTCGGTTGGCGCGAGAAGCTTGACGGCGGATTTGGAGGACATCTTGGCCAGGTCCTTGGCCACGCCCGATACCCCCTGGACGGCCATGACGAAGAGGACCGAGGCGGCGATGCTCCACCCAGGGTCAAGGAGGGTGAGGGCAACCAGCGCCCCGATCTGCAGGGTAAGGCCGGCGTAGAGGGTGGATGCAAGGCCGAAGCGGGCGGCGAGCCAGCCAGCGGCGAGGTTGGTGACGATCCCGGCAAGTTCGTAGAGAAGGAAGAGCCAGGCGAGCTGGATCGGCGAGAAGCCGAGAGCGTTGAAATGCAAGAGCACCAGCATCCGCAGCGCGCCGTCCGACAGCATGAAGGCCCAGTAGGCCGCGGTGACGGCGGCATAGGCGCGCAGGGGATTGGCGGCGGTCATGCTTGTGGCTGGCCCCGGGAGGACGCTGCCCTCCCGGACCCTCCCGGGATATTTTCAGACGAAAAATGGACCATCAGAGTGATCCGGCCACCATCCGGGTGATGTCGGCAAGGCGGCAGGCATAGCCCCATTCGTTGTCATACCAGGCGTAGATCTTCACCTGCGTGCCGTTGACCACCATGGTCGAGGGCGCGTCGATGATCGCCGACCGGGGATCGTTGGTGAAGTCCGACGAGACGAGGGCGCGGGTCTCGTAGCCCAGGATGCCTTGCAGCGGGCCTTCGGCAGCGGCCTGGAACAGGGCGTTCACCTCTTCCACCGTAGTCGGCCGATCCACCTCGAACACGCAGTCGGTGAGCGAGGCGTTCAAGAGCGGCACGCGGATGGCATGGCCGTTCAGGCGGCCCTTGAGCTCCGGGTAGATCAGCGTGATCGCGGTGGCCGATCCGGTGGTGGTGGGGATCAGGTTCAAAAGCGCCGACCGAGCGCGGCGCATGTCCTTGGCCGGGCGGTCGACGATGGTCTGGGTATTGGTCACGTCATGGATCGTGGTGATCGACCCGTGGCGGATGCCGATGCCTTCATGGATCACCTTGACCACCGGGGCGAGGCAGTTGGTGGTGCAGCTGGCGGCGGTGATCAGGGACTGCGAGCCGTCATAGAGGTGATGGTTCACCCCGTAGACGAGGTTCAGGGCACCGCCGTCCTTGACCGGGGCGCTGACCACGACCTTCTTCACCCCGGCGGAAAAGTAGGGCGCGACCTTTGCGGCGGTCTTGAAGTGGCCGGTGCAGTCGATGACCAGCTCGACGCCCCGTTCGGCCAGCGGCAGCGCCTCGATCGTCCTTACCTGCGTCAACCGGATGCTTTGGCCGTTCAGGACCAGCGCATCGTCGCCATGGCCGACAGGGGTGCGCCAGCGGCCGTGGACCGAGTCGAACTCCATCAGGAGCGCGTGCTGTTCGGGATCGCCGACGGGATCGTTCAGCAGCACGATCTCGCCCGCAGGCTGGTTGTCGATCAGGTCACGCAGGGCGAGCTTGCCGATGCGGCCAAGGCCGTTCAGGGCGATGCGGGGCATGGCGGGTCAGGTTTCTTCGGTGGCAGGCGCGGCGCCGATGGCGTCGAGGTGCGATTGCAGGGAAAGGCGGCTGAGGCTGTAGAAGGGCAGCGCGACGAAGGCCGAGATCCGGCGGCGCAAGGCGGCGTAGGTCTGGGCGAAGACCAGCGCCCGTTCGGCATCGGTGCCGGTCGCGCGCGCGGGGTCGGGCAGGCCCCAGTGGCCGGTGATCGGCTGGCCCGGCCAGGGCGGGCAATCCTCGGCCGCGGCCGCGTCGCAGACGGTGAAGACGAAATCCATCGCAATGGCACCGGGCTGCTGGAACTCGGCGACATGCTTGGCGCGCAGGCCTGCGGTGTCATGCCCATTGCGGCGCAGCACCTCCAGCGCGAAGGGGTTCAGCTCTGAATTCGGCCGGGTGCCGGCAGAACAGGCCCGGAACCGACCCTCGCCAAGATCGCGCAGAAGCACCTCGGCGAAGATCGAGCGGGCCGAGTTGCCCGAGCAGATGAACAGCACGTCGAAATCGGTGTCACGCATGACGGCGGTATCCTCCGGTTCAGTGGGAAGCCCGGACAGAAGGTCGGGGCGGGCGCGGCCGACATCCAGGGCGAGATAGCCGATCAGGACCTCGGTGGCGGCAAGATCGGCGGCATAGTACAGCGAGCGGCCCTGCCGTTCGACGGTGACAAGGCCTGCGGCCCCGAGGTCGGCAAGGTGATGCGACAGGGTATTCTGCTTGAAGCCCAGCGCCGCTGCGATCTCGGTCGGTCGCACCCCTTGCGGTGCGAAGCGCATCAGCAGGCGGAACACCGCCAGCCGGCCGGGATGGCCGAGGGTGGTGAAGGCATGGGCGGCAACCAGTGTTTCCATGTTTCCGGAATACAGGAATCATCCCGGAAACGCCAGTGAAGGTTTGATGACGGCGGGGCGCGCTGCAAGGCTGCGGCAAGGAATGCTACGGCGCGCCTCCGGACGGCGCGCCCTGGCCGCAGACTACGATGCCCAGCCGTAGTTGAAGCTGACCGAAATCCGCTCTTCCTCGGACATGTTCATCGGGACTTCGTGTCTTAGCCAGCTTTCCCAGAGGAGAACCTCGCCGACCGCAGGCTTGACGTAGACGAAGCGCTGCAATTCCTGCGGCGCGGACTTCAGCGGGACGGGGGCCAGCATCATCATCGGCAAGCGCGGGTCCTCCAGTTTCAGCGCCGAGGTCCCCTCCGGCATCGCGACATAGGTCGTGCCCGAGATCACCGAATGCGGGTGGATGTGGCTGGCATGGGTGCCGCCTTCGGGCAGGATGTTGATCCAGAGGGAATTGCACTTGAGCTTCTTGTCACCAAGATCGAAGCCAAGCTCCTTGCAGAAGGACGCAACATGCTTGTCCAGCGCCTTTTCCAGATCGCCGAAGATCGGCATCCGCCAGGGCAGGTCATCCAGCGAGGCATAGGAGGTGTAGCCGGGATAGCCGTTCGTCTCGCACCACTCCTGCCCGGCCTCGTCATCCTCGGCCACCATGTCGCAGGTCTGGTGGAGTTCGGCGTAGTCGACCTTCTTCTTCGCAAGGTCATTCAGACCAGCGCGGTAAAGGCGGGTGACGAAGAGGGAGGTGATGTCGGGCATGGCGCTTTTCCTTCTGGGGCCCCCCTCCCCCAACCCCTCCCCACGAGGGGGTGGGGAGGCGCGGGGTGGCCGCTTTCAGTGGAAAGGCCCCCGCCGTTTCCGACGAGGGCCATTATCGTAGGGTGCGCTACAGCGCACCGATCCTTACCAGTCTTCCTTCGCCACCACACGCGTGGTGACCGGCAGCTTCATCGCGCCCAGACGAAGGGCCTCACGGGCGATTTCGTCGGACACGCCGTCGATCTCGAACATGATCCGGCCGGGTTTGACCTTGGCCGCCCAGTAGTCGGTCGAACCTTTGCCCTTGCCCATACGGACTTCGACAGGTTTGGCGGACACGGGGACGTCCGGGAAAATCCGGATCCAGACCCGGCCCTGACGCTTCATGTGGCGGGTGATCGCGCGGCGGGCCGCTTCGATCTGCCGCGCGGTGACACGCTCCGGCTCGGTCGCTTTCAGGGCGAAAGAGCCGAAGTTGATCAGGAACCCACCCTTGGCTTCGCCATGAATGCGGCCTTTGTGCATCTTGCGGAATTTTGTGCGCTTTGGTTGCAGCATCTTCTGTCACTCCTTACGCGCGTTCGCGGTCGCGGCGCGGACCACGGGGGGCCGGGCCGTCAGCCGCTTCGGCAAGACGACGATCATGGGCCTGCGGATCATGCTCAAGGATTTCGCCTTTGAAGATCCAGACCTTCACACCGATGATCCCGTACGGGGTTTCGGCTTCCGACAGCGCATAGTCGATGTCGGCGCGCAGCGTGTGCAACGGAACGCGGCCCTCGCGGTACCATTCGGTCCGGGCGATTTCGGCGCCGCCAAGACGGCCGGCCACGTTCACCCGGATACCAAGCGCACCCATCCGCATCGCGCTTTGCACGCTGCGCTTCATCGCGCGGCGGAAGGACACTCGGCGTTCCATCTGCTGGGCGATCGATTCCGCCACCAGCTGCGCGTCCACCTCGGGCTTGCGGATCTCGACGATGTTGAGATGCAGCTCGGACTTGGTGAACACCGTAAGCTTCTTGCGCAGCGTCTCGATGTCCGCGCCCTTCTTGCCGATGATCACGCCCGGACGCGCGGTGTGAATGGTCACACGGCACTTCTTGTGCGGGCGTTCGATGATCACGCGGCTGATGCCGGCCTGCTTGAGTTCCTTGTGGATGAACTCACGCATGCGGAGGTCCTCCAGGAGGAGGTTGCCGTAGTCTTTCGATTCAGCGAACCAGCGGCTGTCCCAGGTGCGGTTGACCTGAAGACGCATGCCGATCGGATTGACCTTCTGACCCATTATGCGGACTCCCCGGCTGCCGCGGCTTGGCGGACCTTGATCGTGATTTCAGAGAACGGCTTCATGATCTTGCCGAACCGGCCACGCGCCCGCGGACGGCCACGCTTCATCACCAGGTTCTTGCCGACCCAGGCTTCCGCCACGATCAGGCTGTCCACATCAAGGTTGTGGTTGTTTTCCGCGTTGGCAATCGCCGACTGCAGGCACTTCTTCACGTCACCCGCGATGCGGCGCTTGGAGAAGGTGAGGTCGGCCAGAGCCTTGTCCACCTTCTTGCCCCGGATCAGACCGGCGACGAGGTTCAGTTTCTGTGGCGAGGTGCGGAGCATGCGAAGGATCGCCATTGCTTCGTTGTCCGCCACGCGACGGGGGTTCTTTTCCGATCCCATGGCTTATTTCCTCTTCGCTTTCTTGTCGGCGGCGTGACCGTAATAGGTCCGCGTCGGCGAGTATTCACCGAACTTCTGGCCGATCATGTCCTCGGTCACGTTGACCGGGATGTGCTTCTTGCCGTTGTAGACCGCGAAGGTCAGGCCAACGAACTGCGGCAGGATGGTGGACCGGCGCGACCAGATCTTGATCACTTCGGACCGGCCACCCGACTTGGCCTTTTCGGCCTTCTTCAGGACATAGCCGTCGACGAACGGGCCCTTCCAGATGGAACGTGCCATGGATTAGCGCCCTTTCTTCTTGGCGTGCCGCGAGCGGACGATCAGGCTGTCGGAAGCCTTCGGCTTGCGGGTCTTGTTGCCCTTGGTGCCTTTGCCCCACGGGGTAACCGGGTGACGGCCGCCCGAGGTACGGCCTTCGCCGCCGCCATGCGGGTGGTCGATCGGGTTCATCGCGACGCCGCGCACCGTCGGGCGGATGCCCTTGTGGCGCATACGTCCGGCTTTACCGAAGTTCTGGTTGGAGTTGTCGGGGTTCGACACGGCACCGATGGTGGCCATGCATTCCTGACGGACCATGCGAAGCTCGCCCGAGGACAGGCGGATCTGCGCGTAGGAGCCGTCACGGCCGACGAACTGGGCATAGGTGCCAGCCGCACGCGCCAGCTGGCCGCCCTTGCCGGGCTTCAGCTCGACATTGTGAACGATCGTGCCGATCGGCATGCCGCTGAACGGCATCGCGTTGCCCGGCTTTACGTCGGTCTTGGCACCAGCGATGACAGAGTCACCAACGCCAAGGCGCTGCGGGGCCAGGATATAGGCCAGCTCGCCGTCGGCGTACTTGACCAGAGCGATAAAGGCGGTGCGGTTCGGGTCATACTCGATCCGCTCGACGACCGCCGGGATATCATACTTGCGACGCTTGAAATCGACCACCCGGTACAGACGCTTCGCGCCCCCGCCCTGGTGCCACATCGTGATACGTCCGGTGTTGTTCCGGCCGCCAGAACGGTTCAAACCCTCGGTAAGGGCTTTGACCGGGCGGCCTTTCCACAGCTCCGAACGGTCGATCAGAACCAACCCACGTTGGCCAGGCGTCGTCGGCTTATACGACTTAAGTGCCATGTTTCTCTGTCTTCCGTTTGCATGCAGGGCTTTCGACCGGGGTCGCGCTTCCTGCGGTGAAGGGCTCCGAAGATCCCCGATTTGGTGCCCGTCCCCCTGCGGCTGCAGCGGGAACGAACAAACCAAGAGCCCCGGACGAATCCGGGGCTTCTGGCGTGGCGCGGGATTAGCAGACGGGGGTGGGGGTGGCAATGGGGGTGAGGTGGGATTCTTACTGTGGAAGTTCCAGTCGCCGCTTTGACTTATGCAGCTTTCGGCGAGAATGTCGGCTATGGCGATGTCGCTGACGTCAGTGCCCCAAGACCAAGGAGGACCTCGTGGCTAAGAGAACCGAGTATTTGGTCATTCAGTACGCGAAAGACGCCACTCCTGTGAAGGAATTGCGCGTGCCCAAGAGCGTCAACCTCCATCTATTGTTGGAAAGGCTCATTTGTCGGGACTTGGATGATGACGCTTTGATCAGCTCATGCCTCCGTTCAAACGCAAGTCGTTTCTATGACCCTTTTCAGATCATCGACATGCGGGAGGAGTATCGTCGTGAGCAAGCTCGCGATGCGTTGCGTGCTGATCCTGAAACCCAGGATCCGATCGGTGTCTACAACCGCGCTCGGAATGCGAAGATACCGATCGGAAAGACACTAATGATTGCCGGAGCAAACCATGAGTTTTTCGTCAAGGAAGTGGATGGCTGACATGGAGTTGAAGCTACCAGACGGGCTCTTACTCCAGCTTAGGCACCTTTCATGCAAAAAGCCCCCGCCTTCCGGCAGGGGCTCTCTCATTCCGTAGGTCGGGCTTCAGCCCGACTCTCGCTCAAAGACCAGTCGACACGTCGATCGTCTGACCAGCTTCCAGCATGACATAGGCCTTCTTCTTGTCCGAACGCTCGCCTGCGCGACCGCGGAACTTTTTGGCCTTGCCTTTGGTGATGGTCGTGTTGACGGCCTTCACCTTGACACCAAAGATCGCCTCGACGGCTTCCTTGATCTCGGGCTTGGTGGACGACATCGCGACCTGGAACACCACCGCACCAGCTTCGGAGGCCATGGTGGCCTTCTCGGTGATGACCGGCTTCCTAATCACGTCGTAATGCTCGGGCTTGATGACCGCTGCAGTTTTCGGTGCCTTGCTCATTTCAGACGCGCCTCCAGCGCTTCGATACCGGCCTTGGTGATGACCAGGGTATCACGCTTCAGGATGTCATAGACGTTCGCGCCCATGGTCGGCAGGATATCCATGCCTTCCAGGTTGCGGGCGGCCAAGGCGAAGTTCGCGTCAACCGACGCGCCGTCGATGACCAGAACGCGCTTCCAGCCCAGCTCCGACTTCATCTTGGCCAGCATGCCGGTCTTGGCATCGGCCATCGTGGCCGCGTCCAGGATCACCAGCTCACCGGCCTTGAACTTGGCCGACAGCGCGTGCCGCAGCCCGAGGGCGCGGAATTTCTTCGGCAGGTCATGGGCGTGGCTGCGCGGAGTCGGGCCTTTGACGACGCCACCGTGACGGAAGATCGGCGCCTTCTTGGAACCGTGGCGTGCGCCGCCGGTGCCCTTCTGGCGATAGATCTTCTTGGTGGAGTACGACACTTCCGCACGGGTCAGCACCGAGTGGGTGCCGGCCTGGGCGCGGGCACGTTGCCAGCGGACCACGCGGTGCAGGATGTCGGCGCGCGGCTCAAGGCCGAACAGCGCCTCATTCAGGTCCATGGAACCGGCCTTCTTGCCGTCCAGCTTGATCACATCGAGTTTCATGCTTCACCCCCTTCGACGGCCACTTCGGCAGCCGGTTGAGCGGCAGCGGTGCGGATCCCGGCCGGACGCGGGGCGTCCTTGGCGGCGGGCTTCTTCACCGCATCCTTAACCGTCACCCAGCCACCCTTCGATCCGGGGACAGCGCCCTTGATCATGATCAGGCCTCGGTCAACATCGGTCCGGATGACCTGCAGGTTCTGCGTGGTCGACCGGACAGCGCCCATGTGGCCCGCCATCTTCTTGCCCTTGAACACCTTGCCGGGGTCCTGACACTGGCCCGTGGACCCATGCGACCGGTGCGACACCGACACACCATGCGAAGCCCGCAGGCCGCCGAAGTTGTGCCGCTTCATCGCGCCCTGGAAACCCTTGCCGACCGAGGTGCCCGCGACATCCACGAACTGGCCTTCAAGATAGTGGTCGGCGGTGATTTCCGCGCCCACGTCGATCAGGCAGTCCGGGGTGACCCGAAACTCCGCGATCTTGCGCTTCGGGGCCACGTTCGCCCGGGCGAAATGGCCGCGCTGCGCGGCGGTGGTCCGCTTGGCCTTGGCCACGCCCGCGCCCAGCTGAACGGCGGTGTAGCCATCCTTGTCGGCGGTGCGTTGGGCCACGACCTGAAGGCTGTCCAGCTGCAGAACCGTCACCGGAACCTGCTTGCCGTCCGCCAGGAACAGCCGGGTCATGCCCAGCTTCTTTGCAATAACGCCAGAGCGCATGGTTTTCGCTCCCTACACTTTGATTTCGACGTCGACACCGGCCGCAAGGTCGAGCTTCATCAGCGCGTCCACGGTCTGCGGGGTCGGATCGACGATGTCGAGAAGACGCTTGTGCGTCCGGATCTCCCACTGGTCGCGCGACTTCTTGTCGATATGCGGACCGCGCAGGACGGTGAATTTCTCGATCTTGTTCGGCAGCGGGATCGGCCCGCGAACTGTGGCACCGGTACGCTTCGCCGTGTTGACGATTTCCTGGGTGCTGGCGTCCAGCACGCGGTAATCGAAGGCTTTCAGCCGGATGCGGATGGTCTGACCTTGCATCTTTTTTTTCCTTTTAGAACATTGGGGTGGGCCAGCGCGGCCCACCCAAGAGGTTCTGTTTCGTTGAAGGGAAGGTGGGCAGATTGCCCACCCGACCTGTTACGCGATGATCTTCGAGACGACGCCTGCACCCACCGTGCGGCCGCCTTCGCGGATGGCGAAGCGCAGCTTTTCTTCCATCGCGATCGGCGCGATCAGCTCGACCACGAACTTCAGGTTGTCGCCCGGCATCACCATCTCGGTGCCCTCGGGCAGCTGAACCGTGCCGGTCACGTCCGTCGTGCGGAAGTAGAACTGCGGGCGGTAGTTCGCG
>JANNXX010000012.1:0-8680 GCA_031409795.1 Rhodobacterales bacterium | reverse complement strand
GCGATAGCCGCTACCGTGGTTCATGATCGTCTCCTAACGTTCGTTTTGCTTTGTCCGGCGGGGCCATCACGGGACCCCGCTCACCTTGGGGTTTCTTCAACCCGTGCTTTTCCCCGGCAATCCGGGCATTTGGCAAGCCGGGGCGCGCCCCGGCCTACGTAGGTCGGGGCGTGCCCCGACTGTCAGAACTGGTCCTCGAACCGCTTGGCCAGGTCCTCGATGTTCTCTGGCGGCCAGTCCTCGACGTCCATGCCCAGATGCAGACCCATGCCCGACAGCACTTCCTTGATCTCGTTCAAGGACTTGCGGCCGAAGTTCGGGGTGCGCAGCATCTCGGCTTCGGTTTTCTGGATCAGATCGCCGATATAGACGATGTTGTCGTTCTTCAGGCAGTTGGCGGACCGGACCGAAAGCTCCAGCTCGTCGACCTTCTTCAGCAGAAGCGGATTGAACTCCAGCCCCGAGTCGATCTCGCCCAGCTTGGCCGATTCCGGTTCGTCGAAGTTCACGAAGATCGAAAGCTGGTCCTGCAGGATGCGCGCGGCATAGGCCACGGCGTCATCCGGGGTCAGGCTGCCGTCGGTTTCGACCTTCATCGTCAGCTTGTCGTAGTCCAGCACCTGGCCCTCGCGGGTGGGGGTGACTTCGTAGCTGACCTTCTTGACCGGCGAATAGATCGCGTCGATCGGGATCAGGCCGATCGGCGCATCTTCCGGGCGGTTCTTGTCGGCCGCGACATAGCCCTTGCCGGTCGAAACCGTCAGTTCCATGAACACGTCGGCGCCATCGTCCAGGTGGCAGATCACATGGTCCTTGTTCAGAACCTCGATCCCGTTGGATTCGCTGATGTCCCCGGCGGTCACCACGCCCGGACCCTTGGCCGAGATCGACAGCCGCTTCGGGCCTTCGACTTCCATCTTCAGGCTGACGCCCTTGAGGTTCAGCACGATGTCGGTGACGTCTTCACGGACGCCCGCCACGCTGGAAAACTCATGCAGGACGTTGTCGATCTGCACCGACGTGATGGCAGCACCTTGCAGGCTGCTCATCAGCACGCGGCGCAGCGCGTTGCCGAGGGTGAGGCCGAAGCCCCGCTCCAGCGGTTCGGCGATCACTGTCGCGGTGCGGGCGGCATCGGCCCCCGCCTTCACGACAAGCTGCGTCGGCTTGATAAGTTCCTGCCAGTTCTTGTGGATCATTCTGAAGCCCCTATTCTTGTCCGCTGCCGATGTCCGAAGCAGCTGGACGCCCGAGGATCGTAAACGACGAAAACCGGGCCGCGAGGGGAATGCCCCCGCAGCCCGGCCGAAATCAATATCTTAGACGCGGCGGCGCTTCGGCGGCCGGCAGCCGTTGTGCGCCAGCGGGGTCACATCACGGATCGAGGTGATGTTGAGGCCAACCGCAGCCAGCGCGCGCAGCGCCGATTCACGGCCCGAGCCCGGACCCTGCACTTCGACCTCGACGGTCTTCATGCCGTGTTCCTGCGCCTTCTTGGCCGCGTCTTCGGCTGCCATCTGGGCGGCATAGGGCGTCGACTTGCGCGAACCCTTGAAGCCCATGGTGCCCGAGGAGGACCAGGAGATCGCGTTGCCCTGAACGTCCGAGATCAGGATCTTGGTGTTGTTGAAGCTGGAGTTCACATGAACCACGCCGGCGGCGATGTTCTTGCGTTCCTTCTTCTTGGTGCGGGCGGCCTTGGTGTCGCGTGCCATCTGTCGGCCCCCTTATTTCTTCTTGCCGGCAATGGCCTTTGCGGGGCCTTTGCGGGTGCGTGCGTTGGTATGGGTGCGCTGGCCGCGGACCGGCAGGCCCTTGCGGTGACGCAGGCCGCGGTAGCAGCCAAGATCCATCAGACGCTTGATGTTCATCGTGGTTTCGCGGCGCAGGTCACCCTCGACGGTGAGATGCGCGTCGATGTATTCGCGGATCGCCAGCACTTCGCTGTCGTTCAGCTGGTTGACGCGCCGCGCGCGGTCGATCTTCAGCGACTCGCAGATGGCCTCTGCGGTGGTCGGGCCGATTCCGGTGATGTAGGTCAGCGCGATCGGAACCCGTTTCGCGGTCGGAATGTTGACGCCAGCAATACGTGCCAAACGTGTCGTCCTTCTTGGTTGCGGTTCCGTAGTGCCAGAACCTTTTTTCACAACTCCACCGGGGGGCTTGCGCCCCGGGTGGTCCGAACTTCCAGTATGGAAGGCCCGCAAGCCGATTCTGCCACGGGACGCCGTGCATTAGGGGCTTTTGCCAGTAGCGTCAAGGCCGCGAAGGCAGATTCTCAGGCCTTGTCAAGAACCGATGCAAGGGCATCGGCAACGGTCTGCATCCCGGCCATCCCGTCGACCTGCACGAGATTGCCCTTGGCCCAGTAATAGCCGACCAGCGGGGCCGTGCTTTTGTAGTATTCGCGCAGGCGGACCTCGAAGACCTCGGGCGTGTCGTCGCGGCGGACCGGCTGACCGGCGGCGCGGGCATCCTCGGCCCGCTTGACGATCCGGCCGACCAGGGCCGCGTCGTCCACCACCAGCTCGATCACCGCATCCAGCGCAAGGCCACGCCGGTCCAGCAGCGCGCCCAGCGCGTCCGCCTGGCGCAGGGTGCGGGGAAAGCCGTCGAAGATGAAGCCGCCAGCGGCGCCCGCGGCCAGTTTCTCTTCGATCAGGCCAATCACGATTTCGTCGGTGACCAGCTGGCCGCGTTCCATCACCTCGGCGACGCGGCGGCCCATCTCGGTGCCGGAGGTCCGCGCCGCGCGCAGCATGTCGCCGGTGGAAAGCTGCACCATGCCGCGCGCCTCTTCCAGGCGCTTGGCCTGGGTGCCCTTGCCAGCACCTGGCGGGCCCAGAAGGATGACGTTCGCCATGGACTCAGCGCCGCGCCGGAGCCTTGGGGCCGACGGGCTTCTTCTTCCCGCGCAGCTGCGACTTCTCGATCAGCGATTCATACTGATGCGCCAGAAGATGCGACTGGACCTGCTGGATCGTGTCCATGGTGACCGAAACCACGATCAGCACCGAGGTGCCGCCGAAGTAGAAGGGGACCCCCAGTTCCGAAATCAGGATCTCGGGCAGAAGGCAGACCGCGGCCAGATAGGCCGAGCCAAGGACAAGCACCCGGTTGACGACGTATTCCAGGTATTCCTCGGTCTTCTTGCCGGGCCGGATGCCGGGGATCGACGCGCTTTGGTTCTTCAGGTTCTCGGCCACGTCGTCGATCTTGAACGACACGTTGAACGTGTAGAAATAGGCGAAGAACACGATCATGATTGCCAGGAAAAGAAGGTGCAGCGGCTGGCCGTAGCCCAGGTTCGCCGACAGCCAGGACAGGACAGGGTTGGCCGCCCCGCCCGAGAAGGTGCCGATGGTGGTCGGCAACAGCAAAAGCGACGAGGCGAAGATCGCCGGGATCACCCCGGCCGGGTTCACCTTGATCGGCAGGTGCGAAGAGCCTGCCTCGTAGACCTTCATGCCCACCTGGCGGCGGGGATAAAGGATGCTGATCTTGCGCAGCGCCCTTTCCATGAAGACCACGAAGGCGATGACCGCGATGACCATCACGATCACGCCCAGGATCACCGGGGTCGACAGCGCGCCTGACCGGCCCTGCGCGAAGAACTGGGCAATCGCGGCCGGGATCTCGGCGACGATGCCGACGAAGATGATCAGCGAAATGCCGTTCCCGATGCCGCGCGCGGTGATCTGCTCGCCCAGCCACATCAGGAACATCGTGCCGCCAACCAGCGTGATGACGCAGGACGCGATGAAGAACAGGCCGGGGTTGTGCGCCAGCCCGCCGCCCTGGATCGACACGGCAATGCCGTAGCCCTGCAGGATCGCCAGCGCCACCGTGCCATAGCGGGTGTACTGGTTCAGCTTCTTGCGGCCCTGCTCGCCTTCCTTGCGCAGCGCCTGCCAGGGCGCATACATCGTCGCCAGCAGCTGCACGATGATCGAGGCGCTGATGTAGGGCATGATGCCGAGGGCGAAGATCCCCATCCGGCTGAGCGCGCCGCCGGTGAACAGGTTCAGCATGCCGCCGACACCCTGGCTGACCTGGGCCATCACGTCACGCAGGGCCTGGCCGTCGATGCCCGGAACCGGGATGTAGGTTCCCAGCCGGTAGACGATCAGCAGACCGATGGTGAAGAAGATGCGTTGGCGCAGGTCGGTCGCCTTGCCCAGCGTGCTCCAGCTGAGGTTGGCGGCCATTTGCTCGGCGGCAGATGCCATGTGGGATCTCTTTCAAGGCAAGCGCCGCCGGACCGTTCTCCGGTCGGCGGCGCGGGAAAACTTCAAATGATGTAAGCGACCTTAAGGCCGCTCACAATCCCCTATTGCGCCGTCGGGCCCGACTTGGGCCGTCGGCCCTTACTTTGCCTTGGGCTTCGACTTTCCGCGCGGCTCGGGCGTCGGGGCCACGGTCAGGGTGCCACCTGCCGCCACCACCGCCTCGACCGCCGAGGCCGACGCGCCGGTCACGACCAGCGTGACCTTGGTGGTGATCGCACCCTTGGCCAGCACGCGGATGCCGTCGCGCTTGTGCGACGTCAGGCCAGCCGCGATCAGGATGTCTTCAGTGATCTCGGCCTTGGCGTCCAGCTTGCCAGCGGCGATGAACTTCTCGATCAGGCCCAGGTTCACCACGGCGAATTCCAGGCGGTTCGGCTTGGTGAAGCCGCGCTTCGGCAGGCGGCGGTAGAGCGGCATCTGGCCGCCTTCATAGCCGCCGATGGCGACGCCCGAGCGGGATTTCTGGCCCTTGATACCACGGCCAGCGGTCTTGCCCTTGCCCGAACCGGGGCCACGGGCCACACGCTTTTGCTTCTTGGCAGCGCCGGGATTGTCGGCGAGTTCATTCAGTTTCATGTCGCATTCTCCTTTGCCGGAACTGCCCTTGCTGCGACGGCAAGGGCAAACACGGCGATTGTTGATACTTGTGGCGAAAGGGGGCCACCGGCGGCGTATAGGGTCATTGCCCCCGGCTGGCAAGGGTCGCGTCAGGCGCGGGTTTCACGCATCGGCTTCAGGCGCTGGCGGGCCAGGCAAAGCTGGGCTGCAGACCGGCATAGACCGGGCGGCCGTCATGCGGGGCCGGATAGCCCTTCGTCTCATCCCAGAAGGCGTGGTAGGTGGCCTTGGGGAACCGGGCGTCGTCGTAGCCCATCACATTTGGCACCGCCACGCGAATGCGGTGCTGCTTGTCATCCAGCATCAGGACAGCGCCGCAGTCGGTGCAAAGGCAGATTTCCAGCGGCCCATCCGGGTTCTGCGCATTGAACGGCACGCGCTTGATCTTCTCCGGGTGGTCGGCGTGGATGTCGCCGTGGTTGAAAAAGGCGACATGGGTGTGTTGCTGCTTGGTCACCGACTTGCAGACGTTGCAGTGGCATTCGTGGTTGTCGATGGGCTCGGCGGTGGCGGTCACATGGACGTGGTCACAGCCGCCGGCGTAATGGGTGGTCATGGTGGATCCTCCCTATGGGCGACCCCCTGCCCCTCTCCGGGCGGGATGAGTCGCTGGGGGAAGGGTAGCATGGGTCCGGGGAAGGGCGAAGCTCTTGGGATGGGGTATCAAGTGTGAAGTCAGGCTTGATACCCAAGCAATGCAAGGTCGTTACTTAGTCCACCACATCATAGGTTACCAACTTGCCGCGAGTCGCGAACATGAGAACGCCGAGCAAAAGAGTACCAAGGAACCAGACAAACCAGCCGCCAACAGCAACAATTCCGCCGCCAATCGCTGCACCAGCCTCGCAAGCCGTTGTGTTCGCCGCGTCTGTCACCTTGCCGGCGCATTCGGAACTGGCTTCGCCGACGGCGTTGAAGTTCACGACGACAAGGGCAATCATTGCAGCTTGAAAAAGCCAGAACGTAACTTGCCACACCCGGCCGAAGAAGCCACGTTGATGTTTGGTTACTTGTTTCTTTACCAATTTCGCCATCAGGCTGCTCCCAAAGTTATCGTAGCGCTACCAGCATGTGGCACATACGTTATTGAGAAATGTGGAAATTCTTTGGCCATCAAAAGAAAAACGCCCCCGCGTTTCCGTGGGGGCGTCTCGTAGGATGGGCAATCTGCCCACGCGATCTTACCCGCGCTCTTCGATGATCTCGACCAGGTGGCTGATCTTGTTCACCATGCCGCGGACCGAAGGGGTGTCCTCCAGCTCGCGGGTGCGGTTCATCTTGTTCAGGCCAAGGCCCTTGAGCGTCGCGGTCTGGATCGCCGGGCGGCGGGCGGCCGAGGCCACCTGCTTGACGACGATGGTCTTGCCGGTCGGGACTTTCTTCGCGGTCATGATCAGGCCTCCACGGCTTCAGCGGCTTCGGTTTCCGGCTTGCGCAGGATCTCGGCCACTTTCTTGCTGCGGCGGGCCGCAACCTGACGGGGCGAGGTTTCCTGCTTGAGGCCATCGATCGTCGCGCGGATCATGTTGTAGGGGTTGGTCGAGC
Organism: Rhodobacterales bacterium; assembly: GCA_031409795.1. Lineage (GTDB taxonomy): Bacteria > Pseudomonadota > Alphaproteobacteria > Rhodobacterales > Rhodobacteraceae > Tabrizicola. The sequence continues at coordinate 2,228 of JANNXX010000012.1, read as the reverse complement.
CGATCGATTTCGCCACCACGTCCTGGATCCCCAGCATCTCGAACACGGCGCGCATCGGGCCGCCGGCAATGATGCCGGTCCCGGCAACGGCCGTCCGCATCACGACCTTGCCGGCGCCATGGCGGCCTTCCATGTCGTGGTGCAGGGTGCGGCTGTCCTTCAAGGGCACCCGGATCAGGCTGCGCTTGGCCTGTTCGGTGGCCTTGCGGATCGCCTCGGGCACTTCTTTCGCCTTGCCCTTGCCGAAGCCGACGCGGCCGCGCTGGTCACCGACAACGACGAGTGCGGCGAAACCGAAGCGCTTGCCACCCTTGACGGTCTTGGACACGCGGTTGATCGCGACCAGACGGTCGGCGAATTCCGGGTTCTCTTCCGGGCGGTTGTCGCGACGGTCATTGCCGCCCCGGTTTCCGCCGCGATTGTCACGTTCTGCCATGAGGCATTCCTTCACTGGTGGCGCGCTTTGGCGCCGTTGTCGCCAATCCTGGTGTCGCCGTTGATACGGCGACCCGGATCATCGGGGCGGCGAGAACCGCCGCCCGCCGAGATCAGAACTTCAGACCGCCTTCGCGTGCTGCATCGGCCAAGGCCTTGATCTTGCCGTGGAACAGGAAGCCGCCACGGTCGAAGTAGCATTCCTCGACCCCGGCCTTCTTCGCCCGTTCCGCAATCGCAGCGCCAACCTTGGCCGACGCTTCGACGTTGTTCTTGCCGACCACGCCAAGGTCTTTCTCCAGCGTGGAGGCCGCCGCGATCGTCACACCCTTCACGTCGTCGATCAGCTGGACGCTGATGTTCTTCGACGACCGGTGCACCGACAGGCGCAGACGACCATGCGAGGTCGCCTTGATCTTGTTCCGGACGCGCTGGCGGCGCTTGAGGAACAGCTCTCTCTTGTTGCTTGCCATTTCTCTCGTCCTTACTTCTTCTTGCCTTCCTTGCGGAAGATATACTCGTCCTTGTAGCGGATGCCCTTGCCCTTGTAGGGCTCGGGGGCGCGCCATTCGCGGATGTTCGCGGCCACCTGGCCGACCTGCTGCTGGTCGATGCCTTCCACGATGATCTCGGTCTGCTTCGGGACGGTGATGGTCACCCCCTTCGGCACGTCGAAGTTCACTTCGTGGCTATAGCCGAGCGACAGTTTCAGCACGTTTCCGGCCATGGCGGCGCGATAGCCGACGCCCTGGATTTCCATGTCCTGACGGAAGCCTTCCGACACGCCGGTCACCAGGTTGGCAACCATCGAGCGGGTCATGCCCCACTGCTGGCGCGCGCGCTTGGACAGCCCGCGCGGGGTGACCTTGATCGCATCGCCTTCGATGGTCAGGGTCACGTCATCGCCAGCGGTGAAGCTGCGGGTGCCTTTCGGACCTTTCACTTCAACGGTCTGGCCCGAGATCGAGGCCGAGGTGCCCTTGACGAGCGGGACGGGTTTCTTGCCGATACGAGACATTTCACCCCTCCCTTAGAATACGGTGCAAAGCACTTCGCCGCCGACATTGGCAGCGCGTGCATTTGCATCCGACATGACGCCCTTCGGCGTGGAGACGATCGAGACACCCAGGCCGTTGCGGACCGAGGGCAACTCGCTGACGCCCATGTACACCCGACGGCCGGGCTTGGACACGCGCTTGACTTCGCGGATCACCGGCTCGCCTTCGTAGTACTTCAGGCTGATCGTGAATTCGCCCTGCTTGTTGGCCGTGTCTGCCTTTTCATAGCCACGGATGTAGCCTTCGGACAGAAGCACGTCGAGCACGCGGGCGCGCAGTGTGGAGGCGGGGGTCATCACCGTGGACTTGCCGCGCATCTGGGCGTTGCGGATCCGGGTAAGCATGTCCCCGATAGGATCGTTCATCATCATATCCGGTCCTCCTTACCAGCTGGACTTGACCATGCCGGGGATCTGGCCGAACGAGGCGAGATCCCGCAGCATGATGCGGCTGAGTTTCAGCTTGCGGTAGTACGCATGCGGACGGCCCGTCAGCTGGCAGCGGTTGTGCAACCGGACAGCCGACGAATTGCGGGGCAGCTGGGCCAGTTTCAGGGTCGCCTTGAAGCGGTCCTCAACCGGTTTCGCCTGATCGTTGATCACCGCTTTCAGCGCGGCCCGCTTGGAAGCGTGCTGCTTCACCAGCTTGGCGCGCTTCACTTCGCGGTTCACCATGGATTTCTTGGCCATATCTCTGGTTCCCCTTACGCCGTGAACGGCATCTTGAAGTGCTTCA
>JANNXX010000011.1:0-42520 GCA_031409795.1 Rhodobacterales bacterium | reverse complement strand
GGTCCAGTGCCTCGTCCTTCTGGCGCACCGGGTGCAGGTTGCCGGGACGCTGCGCAAGTGCTGCAAGATAGGCAACCTCGGCCGGGGTCAGCGCGGACAGTGTCTTGTTGAAATAGGTCTGCGCCGCCGCCGCGACCCCGTACGAGTTCTGCCCAAGAAAGATCTCGTTCAGGTAAAGCTCCAGGATCTTTTCCTTCGACATCGCGGTCTCGACCCGGGCGGCAAGTATGATCTCCTTGATCTTGCGCTCGGCCGTGCGGTCCGACGACAGAAGGAAGTTCTTCATCACCTGCTGGGTGATGGTCGAGGCACCGCGCACCCTCTCGCCCCGGGTCCGCACCGCCTCGACCAGGGCCGCAACCATGCTGCGGGTGTCATAGCCGTGGTGGCTGTAGAAATTCTTGTCCTCGGCGCTGATGAAGGCCTGCTTCACCAGGTCGGGAATATCCTCCGAGGCGACAAACAGCCGCCGCTCGCGGGCGAATTCGTCGATGATCTCGCCTTCGCCGGAATAGATCCGGCTGATCGTGGCCGGAGTATACTGTGACAGGCTTTCAATCGAAGGCAAGTCACGGGAATACATGTAGAAAATGCCACCCAGCGTCAGCGCGGCAAAGACCAGCCCCAGCGTTGCCGCCGAGAAGATGCCGCCCAGGGTGGACCCGATGAACCGTAGCACCCGCTGCTCCCGCTGGTTTGAGCTTCCACCTATACCAGACGCGGGCCGCCGTCAAAACCTTGGCCGGTCACGTTTCGGCCAGCGGCGGGCTTTCGCGCCACCCCGGTCACGGTGCGACCAGCCTGCGCAGCCCGGCTTCGCCGACCGACCAGTCGACCAGCGCCACGCGGATCGCTTCGGCCATCGACTTGCGCCAGTCGGGGTCGGTCAGGCGGCTGAAATCGCGCGCCGAGGACAAGAACCCAAGCTCCAGCAGCACCGACGGGATATCGGGCGATTTCAGCACCGAAAAGCCACCGGTCTGCTGCGGGTTGCGATGCATGCGGATCTCGGCCGCCGTGATCGCCCGCACCACCGCCTGGGCCAGCCGGTCGGTGCGCGGCACGGTTTCGGTCCGCGCCATGTCCATCAGCACTTCGGCCACCACGTCATCCTGATCCGACAGGTCGATCCCGGCCAGAAGGTCATCGCGGTCGTGCCGTTCGGCCAGCGCCGCACTGGCCGCGTCGGTGGCCTTTGCATCCAGCGTGTAGACCGTGGCCCCCGTCGCCTCGCCTTCTGCCAGGGCATCGGCGTGCAACGAGATGAAGATGTCGGCCTCCGCGTCGCGCGCAACCGAGGTGCGGGTCTCCAGCGGCACGAAGATGTCGTCGTCGCGGGTCAGCACGACACCGAAGCGGCCGTCGCGGATCAGCACGTCCTTCAGCTCCCGCGCGAAGGTCAGCATCAGGGCGGCCTCGGTCTGGCCCTCGCGCTCGGCGCCGGGGTCGATCCCGCCATGGCCCGGGTCAAGAACGACGATGATCGGCCCGCCGCCTTCGGGCAGCGGCGGCGGGATCAGCGCCGCGTCGGGGGCGGCCCATTCGGGCAGGTCGGCCACGGCCGCTGCGACGGCAAAGCTGGCCGGATCGGTTGGGGCCAGCGCGACCCTGATCACCGCACCTTCCGTGCCGGTCGTCATTTCCGCGCTGTCCAGCCGCACTGGGCCGGCCAGCTCCACCACCAGCCGGGACCAGCCGGACCGGAAGGCACCGGCGCGCAGGGCGGTGACGGTCTCGGGCAGCGCCAGGGACGCAGCACCGGTCCAGTCGACCTCGCGGGTGTCGATCACCAAGCGCGGCGGCGCGTCAAGCAGGCGCAGGCGCCACGGCACCGGCTGGCTGATCGCCAGCTCCAGCCCGATGCCGTCGCCCGCGCGTGTCAGGCCCGAGGCTTCGGGCACCAGTCGGGCAAGCGCCGAAAGCTCCTGCGCCCGCCCGCCGGAGGCCAGAAGCAGAAGCAGGCACATGGTCCGGAGGGCTAGGGTCGCAATACGCATGCTGCGCCTTATCCCCGCTTGACCGGCAAAAGGCAAACCCTGCCCGCGCCCAAACCAAACCGTTTCGCTGATCACAAACCGGGGAAGTCTGCCCGCACGCCGCCCGGATGGCTTGATCTTTGCGGCCACCCGCCCCTATCCTCTGCCCGCCGCCGCACCGATGCGACCGGCCCGCGCCCGCGCGGCGACCCGAAAGGAAGACCCATGCGCCGGCTTGCCGCGACCACCGCCCTTCTGACCGCGCTTGCGGCCCTTCCCGCCCAGGCCGAAATGACCGCACAGGACCGCGCCGCGCTGCGCGACGAGATCCGCGCCTACCTTCTGGAGAACCCCGAGGTTCTGGTCGAGGCGATGGACGCCCTGCAGGAACGCGAGGCGATTGCCGCCCTCGAACGCGACTCCAGGATCGTGCAGGCCCGGTCCGACACCCTTTTCGCCAGCCCCGACGACTGGGTCGGCGGCAATCCGGACGGCGATGTCACCCTGGTCGAATTCATGGACTACCGCTGCAGCTACTGCCGCAAGGCGCATGACGAGGTTTTTGAACTGGTGAAATCCGACGGCAACATCCGCCTTGTGGTCAAGGAATTCCCGATCCTGGGCGAACCCTCGCTCCTGTCGTCGCAATTTGCCATCGCGGTCCGGCTTCTGCACGGCGACGACGCCTACAAGGCCGCGCATGACGCGCTGATTGCCCTGCGCGGCGAGCCGACGCCCGAAACCCTTGGCCGGCTTGCATCCGACCTTGGCCATGACCCCGCGCCGGTCCTGGCGAAGATGGCAACCGACGAGGTGAAAGCGGTGATCACCGCCAACCACGCCCTTGCCGAAGAGATGGAGATTTCCGGCACCCCGACCTTCGTCCTGAAGGACCAGATGCTGCGCGGCTATGTTCCGCTGGAGGAAATGCGCGTGATCGTCGCCGAGGCGCGCGGCGAGGGCTGACCCTCAGCGCCGGCCCGGCCTGCCGTCATGGGGCCCCAGTGGGCGGTCCGGGGCGTCGTGCCACCAGTCGTCGCGCAACGCGCGCTGCTCGGGGTTCAGCGGGTAAAGGATGCGGTTCTCCACCCTTGGCATGTCGCCCGCCACGATCAGCCGCACCGCGCTGTCCGAGTTGTTCAGAAACGTGTGCGCCTGCCCGGTTCCGGCCAAAAACCCCACCGCATCACCAGGCCGCAACCGGTGCAGCCGGCCGTCCAGCCAAAGATCCGGCGTGCCCTCGACCACGAAGATGAACTCGTCTTCGGCGCTTTCGGCATGGGGAAAGGACGCGCGGCGGCCCGGCTCCAGCCGCAGATGGTGAATGCCAAGCGACCGGAAGCCGAAATGCCGGCCATAGTCGGCATCGCGGCCCATCGGTTCATCCGACCCGCGGTAGGTCCATTCCGGCCCCTCAAGATCTTCCCAGCGCTGGATTTCCGGGGCCCCGGTCATTCGGCAGCCAGCTGTTCGGCGGCTTCGATCTCGGCGGCCTTGGCTTCCACCAGACCGATGATGTGGTCCACCATCCGGTCATTGGACAGGGTGTGGTCCTGCTTGCCCGCCAGATAGACCATCCCCTTGCCTGCCCCCCCGCCGGTAAAGCCGATGTCGGTCATCAGCGCCTCACCCGGGCCGTTTACCACGCAGCCGATGATCGACAGGCTGAGGCTGGTGGTGATATGCGCCAGCCGGTCTTCCAGCGCCGTGACGGTCTTGATCACGTCGAACCCCTGCCGCGCACAACTGGGGCACGAGATGATCGTCACCCCCCGGTGCCGCAAGCCCAGCGATTTCAGGATCTCGCACCCGACCTTCACCTCGTCCACCGGATCGGCGCTCAACGACACCCGGATGGTATCGCCGATCCCGAACCACAACAGGCTGCCCAGCCCGATGGCCGATTTCACCGTGCCCGAGGTCAGCCCCCCGGCCTCGGTGATCCCCAGATGGATTGGCGCGTCGGTCACCCCGGCCAGCTGCTGATAGGCCGCCGCCGCCATGAAAACGTCAGACGCCTTCACGCTGATCTTGAATTCGTGAAAATCGTTGTCCTGCAACAGCTTGATGTGATCAAGACCACTTTCGACCATGGCGTCGGGACAGGGCTCGCCGTATTTCTCCAGAAGGTGCTTTTCCAGCGATCCGGCATTCACCCCGATGCGGATGCTGCACCCGTGGTCCTTGGCCGCCCGCACCACCTCGGCCACGCGCCTTGCGTCACCAATATTGCCGGGGTTGATCCGCAGGCAGGCCGCCCCCGCCTCGGCCGCCTCGATGGCGCGCTTGTAGTGGAAATGGATGTCGGCCACGATCGGGACCGGGCTTTCCTGCACGATCTCGCGCAGGGCGCGGGTGCTGTCCTGATCGGGGGTCGAGACCCGCACGATATCTGCCCCGGCGACAGCACAGCGCTGGATCTGTTCGATGGTCGCCGCGATATCGGTGGTCAGCGTGTTGGTCATCGTCTGCACCGAGATCGGGGCGTCGCCACCGACCAGGACCTTGCCCACCCTGATCTGCCGCGACTTTCGCCGGTCGATGTTGCGCCAGGGGCGGATCGGGTTGTGGGTCATCGGTCGGGCCTCGTTGCACGCTTTTTGCAGGATAGGGCCTGCAGGCGGCGGCGGCAACATGCCTTGGGGTTCGGCCGGACGGCCAGCGACAAACCGGCCTGCGCCGCCTCAGTCGGCGGGGGCCGGGGCGACGGCTTCGGTCGGTGCAAGGCCGGTGGCGTCGGCGGTCAGGAAGCGGGCAAGATCCTCGTCCACCGTCAGATCCGCAGCGGCCATGGTCTGGACCAGCGTCTCGGCGGACAGGGCGATGTCCTTGACCACATTCGCGCCCGGAGCCACCGGACCGATGGTCACCCCGTCAACGACAAAGTAGATTGACCCGGAATTGCCGGTGCGGAACAGCGGCGCCTCCTCCAGCGCCGGCACGGCATAGCGCTCGCCCGCGTCAAGGATCTTTTCGAACAGCACCGTGCCGTCAGCGGCATTGACCCTTACCCAGGACGGGCGCACGGCAAGAACCTCGATGCCCTCCTGGGCGGCGGCGATGACCTGCACCTCAGCGCCAAGCGCCTCGGCCAATGCGCCGTCGACCGCAAAGGCTGCCCCCGCCCCCGCCAGCACACCGCTGTCACGCGGATCTATCGCCGCGATCGGACCATCGCGAGAGGTCAGGACCGGCACGTCCAGCGCCTGCGGGCGGTAAAGCCGGTCCATCACGTCCAGCGGGGCCTCGCCCTCGGCGAGGACCGCGTCCTGCGGGCGGCTGGCCACCAGCGGCGGCACTGCGGTTCCGGCGTTGTCCAGGGGGTCGATCTGCGCCACCACGGTCGGGGCCTCGTCGACCGGGGCAAGCTGCACGCGCTGCACCTCCTGCAGGACCGACCAGCCGCCATAGCCGATCGCCCCGATCAGCGCGACCAGAACGGCGATGGACCCGACGGCCGCAGGTTCGACCTGCGACCAGATCGCCTCGCCGCGCGGGATGAAGCTTGCGTTGGGATTGCCCAGCGGATCGGACGCATCTGCCCGCGCGCGGGCCTTGACCAGTTGCTGCGGCGACGCGGCGGCCGACATGCCGTGCGACACGGCATAGCCTGCCTCGATGCAGAAGCGGTCGAACGCCCATTCCGCGTCCATGCCAAGATAGCGGGCATAGGACCGCACATAGCCCGCAACGAAGCCGGGCGTTTCAAAGGCCGTAAGATCGGCATTCTCGATTGCCGCGATATAGGTCGCTTTGATCTTCAGCTCGCGCTGAACATCAAGCAGGGATTTTCCCAGCGTGGCCCGCTCGCCGCGCATGAGATCCCCCAGCCGCAACTCGAAATCGTCAAAGCCCTTGGGCTTGTCCTCTTCGGTTGTCGAAGGTTTCGACCTCCAACCGATCATATGAACCCTGTCCCCTTCGGTGCACCGCTTCGAGAAGCCGCCTTCCCGAACGACTCACTCACTTTTTCGTATTGGCGAAAAGGTAGCACAGGACAAGGCCTTTTGCACAAACAGTGGGGGTCACGCAGCCCCTTCGGCGCGATTCAGCGCACAATGGCTCCACAATTCATCCATGGCCTGGACCAGGCGGTCGATCTCGCCCGCCGAATGGACCGGTGAGGGCGTGAAGCGCAGCCGCTCGGTCCCGCGCGGCACGGTCGGAAAGTTGATCGGCTGGACATAGATGCCATGGCGGTCCAGCAGCATGTCCGAAATCAGCTTGCAGTGCAGCGGGTCGCCGACATGGACCGGCACGATGTGGCTGCCGTGGTCGATGATCGGCAGGCCCAGACCCTTCAGCCGCGCTTTCAGCGCTTTCGCCTGCGTCTGGTGCCGCGCCCGCAGCGCCTGCCCGCCCGCGCCCATCAGGAACCGGACCGACGCCGACGCCCCCGCCGCCACTGCCGGCGGCAGCGAGGTGGTGAAGATGAACCCCGGCGCATAGGACCGGACTGCGTCCACCATCCGGGCGCTGGCCGCGATGTAGCCGCCAAAGACGCCGCAGGCCTTGGCCAAGGTGCCGTTGATGATGTCCACCCGGCCCATCACCCCGTCGCGTTCCGCCACCCCGGCCCCGCGCGGGCCATACATGCCCACGGCGTGGACCTCGTCCAGATAGGTCAGCGCGCCGAACTCGTCGGCCAGATCGCAGATCGCGGCGATCGGACCAAAATCACCGTCCATCGAATAGATCGATTCGAAGGCGATCAGTTTCGGTGCCGCAGGATCATCCGCCGCCAGCAGGTCCCGCAGGTGGGCCACGTCATTGTGCCGGAAGATCCGCTTTTCGCCCCCGCCACGCCGGACACCTTCGATCATCGATGCGTGGTTCAAGGCGTCGGAATAGATGATCAGCCCTGGAAAGATTGTCCGCAGCGTGGACAGCGTGGCGTCGTTCGCGATGTAGGCGCTGGTAAAGACCAGCGCCGCCTCTTTCCGATGCAGCGCGCCAAGATCCGCTTCCAGCCGCTTGTGCCAGACCGTCGTGCCCGAGATGTTGCGCGTCCCGCCCGAGCCCGCACCGGCAAGGTCCAGCGCCCCGTGCATCGCCGCCAGCACCTCCGGGTGCTGCCCCATGCCCAGATAGTCGTTGCCGCACCAGACAGTGATATCCTTGCGGCTGCCGTCCGGCCGGGTCCAGACCGCATGCGGGAACTGGCCCTGGCTTCGCGCAATGTCGATGAAGGTGCGGTAGCGCCCCTCGTCATGCAGGCGCTGCAGGCTTTCGTCCAGTGCCGCGGTGTAATCCATCGTCGTCCCCGCTCCGGTTCGGGCCTCGTTGCCGCGCCTTCTGCAACTCCGCCCTGACCCCGGTCAAGCCGCGATCGTGGCGGGTGGGCGATTTGTCGCCCCCGCCGCCACCTCTGGACAGACCGAAGCCGCCTGCTACGCTTGGGTCCACCCCCGCACAGGACCCGCCATGACCCTCGACGCCGTCCTCTCCCGCATCGACCGTGACTTGCCGCAGGCGCTTGACCGGCTGATGGAACTTCTCCGCATCCCTTCGATCTCGACCGACCCGGCCTTCAAGCCCGATTGCGCCCGCGCCGCCGACTGGCTGGTTTCGGACCTGCAATCGCTGGGTTTCGATGCCCGCACCGCCGCGACACCCGGCCATCCGATGGTCGTGGCCCATGGCGGCACGGGCGACCGGCACCTCCTTTTCTACGGCCACTATGACGTGCAGCCTGTCGATCCCCTGGACCTGTGGCACCGCGACCCCTTCGACCCCGATCTTCAGGACACGCCCAAGGGCCAGGTGATCCGCGCGCGCGGCGCCTCGGACGACAAGGGCCAGCTGATGACCTTCCTCGAAGCCTGCCGCGCCTGGAAAGCCGTCTACGGCACCCTGCCCGGCAAGCTGACCATCTTCCTGGAGGGCGAGGAAGAATCCGGCTCCCCCTCCCTGATCCCCTTCCTGCGCGAAAACCGGGCCGAGCTGACCGCCGATCTTGCCCTGATCTGCGACACCGGGCTTTACGAGGATCGGGTGCCCGCGATTTCCACCCAGCTGCGCGGGCTTGCAAAGGCCGAGTTCACCCTGCACGCCGCGTCCCGCGACCTTCATTCCGGCAGCTACGGCGGCCTTGCCCGCAATCCGCTGCATGTCATGTCCCAGCTGCTGGCCGACCTGCATGACGACGGGGGCCGCGTCACCATTCCCGGCTTTTACGATGACGTGGACGAGTTGTCCGACACCCTTCGCCAGCAATGGCAGGGCCTTGCCTTCAACCACGCGGCCTATCTGGGCGAGGTGGGCCTGTCCGTTCCGGCGGGCGAGGTCGACCGCACGCCGCTGGAGATCCTGTGGTCCCGCCCCACCGCCGAAGTGAACGGCCTCTGGGGCGGCTACACCGGTGCCGGGTTCAAGACCGTGCTGCCGGCCCAGGCGCATGCCAAGGTCAGCTTCCGCCTCGTGTCCCGCCAGGACCCGGTGAAAATCCTGACCGCCTTCCGAACCTGGGCAGAAGCGCGCATTCCCGCCGATTGCCGCACCACCTGGCATGACGAGATCAAGGGCTCGCCCGCCTCGGTCATGGCGATCACCGACCCCGCGTTCGAGGCCGCCCGCGCCGCCCTGACCGCCGAATGGGGCCACCCGGCGGCCTTCATCGGCGAAGGCGGGTCGATCCCCATCGCGGGCTATTTCAAGACCGAACTCGGGATGGACGCGATGCTGGTCGGTTTCGCCAAGGATGACGACCAGATCCATTCCCCGAACGAAAAATACGACGTGGCAAGCTTCCACAAGGGCATCCGCAGCTGGGCCCGCATCCTGGCGCGCATCGCAGGGTCAGGCGCATGATCCGCGACGCAACCCCGGCGGACGAGGCCGCGTTCCGGGCGCTCTGGGCAGCCTATCTGGACTTTTACGGCACCCGGCTTGCGCCAGAGGTGACCACCGCCACCTGGGCGCGGCTGATGGACGAAGGCTCGCCCGTCAAGGCAAGACTGGCCGAGGTCTCGGGCACAGTCCAAGGCTTCGCGATCCACCTCCACCACCCGTCGACCTGGGTTGCGACCGAGGACTGCTATCTGGAAGACCTTTACATCGCCGAAACCGCCCGGGGCCTTGGCCTTGGTCGGGCGCTGATCGACGACCTGATCGCGCTGGCCCGTGCCAAGGGCTGGTCGCGGCTGTATTGGCATACCGACGAAGACAACACCCGCGCCCGCGCGCTTTATGACCAGTATGTCGCGTCGGACGGTCATGTCCGGTATCGGTTGCACCTCTAGCCCGGCCCCAGCACCGCAGTGCAGGTCACCCTCCTCGAGCACTTCGTGCACTCGTCGGACATTGCGAGGCGAGGAGTGCACGAAGTGCTCGACGAGCGGTCCCGGAACGCCCCGGCTTCGCTTCAACGCCTGAAAGACAAGCCCGACTTGCCCGTCACCCCCCCAGTGCTGCCGCAATGGCCTGCCAAAGCACCTCGACCGGCTCCACCCCGACCGACAGGCGGATGAACCCTTCTGGCACCGCGTCGCCCCAACGCGCGCGGCGTTCCCCGGCGGTGTGGATGCCGCCAAAGCTGGTCGTCTGGGCTATGAAAGGGCAGCGCGCGAGAAATCCCTCTGCCGCTGCGGCATCACGCATCGTGAAGCCGATCAGGAAGCCACCGTTCGCCATTTGCCCGCCGACCATGGCATACGCCGGGTCGCCCGGCAGGCCGGGGTGACGCAGGTTGCTGACTGCAGGATGCGCCGCCAGCCGCCCGGCGATGGTCAGGGCAGAGGCGCACATCCGCTCCAGCCGGACCTCAAGCGTCTCGATGCCCCGATGCACAAGGAAGGCCTCGAACGGGCCGGGGATCGCGCCCGCCATGCGCCGCCAGTCGCGGGTGCGGGCCACAAGGTTGGCATCCCGCCCCGCGACATGACCGAACAGCACATCCGAATGCCCCGCCGGGGCCTTGGTATCGGCGGCAACGGTCAGGTCGGCCCCAAGGTCCAGCGGGCGCTGCAGAAGCGGGGTCATCGTGGTGTTGTCGGCGATGACCCGCGCTCCGGCGGCCTTGGCGCGGGCGGCGACGGCGGCAATGTCGACGACGTCCAGCGCAGGATTGGACGGGGTTTCCAGATAGACAACCGCAGCGCCGGAGAAGTCGGCGGTTGCGTAGTCCAGCGTCGGCACCTGGACCACCTCGATCCCGAGGGGCTTCAGGAACCCGTCGGACAGCACGCGGGTCACATAATAGCCGTCGGAGGGGATGATCAGACGATCCCCGGCCTTGAGCGTGGCGAAAAGGGCGGCTGCGATGGCGGCCATCCCGGACGGGAAGCTGACCACCTCGGCATCCTCAAGGATGGCCAGCTGCGCCTCGACCGCGTCCCAGCTGGGGTTGCCGTTCCGGCCGTAGAACTGCCCGCCCGACTGCACCGAGGGCAGATGATAGGTCGCCGAAGCGGTGATCGGCGGGACCACCGGATCGCCCTGCAGAAGACCCGGTTTGCGGTGGTGAAGAAGGCGCGCCGCGCGCCGGGAACTGTCGTCGCTCAGCGCCATTGAGGACACCTTTCCAGAAAGTTAACGCCCACGGGCAAGCGATTGATTTTCTTGCATATCCCGAATCTGACCACTGTGGACGGCTTACTCCAGCCGGGCGGGGAACCCGTCGGCCCGAAGGTCGGTGCCCAGCAGGTCCTCCAGAAGCTTCGCGATCATCGGCGACTGCGCCTCGCCGCCATAGGCCGCCTTCGCGGCGATATAGGTCTGGTTGGTGACCGAGGCGAGATCGAGGGGCACGCCGAACTCCTTCCCGAACCCCAGCGCAAAGCCAAGGTCTTTCAGCGCAAGATCGACGTTGAAGGCGATGTCGTAGGATCCGTTCAGGATCAGCGCCCCTTCCGTCTCATGCACGAAGGAATTCCCGGACGAGGCCTGGATCGCATGCCAGGACTGGGCCAGGTCAAGCCCGCCCCGCTTGGCCAGCATCAGCGCCTCGGAGGTGGCCTTGAGGTGGATGAAGGCCAGCATGTTGGTGATGACCTTGATGATGCTGGACGACCCCAAAGGCCCCATGTGGAAGATCCGGTCCCCCATCGCCTGCATCGCGCCGTGGTGGAGATCAAACAGATCCTTGTCGCCGCCCGCCAGCATGGTGATCTTGCCCTGATAGGCCAGATGCACGCCCCCGGTGACCGGCAGCTCCATCATCCGCACGCCTGCCTCTGCGGCGACGGCGGCCAGCTTCAGCACCTCATCGCGGCCAAGGGTGGACATTTCGACCCAGGAGGCACCCGGTTTCATCTGCGGCAGGATGCTTCGCAGCACCTTTTCCGAGACCAGGGGCGACGGCAGGCAGGTGATGACATGATCGACCACGGCGGCCAACTCTTCGGCGCTGCCGGCCAGGGTTGCGCCATTGGCGACCAGAGGCGCGGCAAGGGCGGCGTTCAGGTCATAGACCGTCACGGTGAACCCCGCCTTGAGCAGGCAACTGGCGCAGGCGGCCCCGAGGTTCCCGAGGCCGATGTATCCGTAGTGCATGTTCTCTCCCGTTGACACGATTTTCCTGCGAAAAATCGGAAGCGGGCGCCGTCAGCCGTGGCCGACGATGCCCTTGACCTCGCAGAAATCATGGATGCCCCAGTCGGCGTACTCGCGACCGTTGCCCGATTGCTTGTAGCCGCCGAAGGGGGCCGCGGTGTCCCAGTCGGGGTAGTTGAGGTTCACCGTCCCCGCGCGCAGTTTGCGGGCCACCGGGATCGCATCCTCGACCGGGCCGGAGATATAGGCGGCAAGGCCGTAGATCGTGTCATTGCCCTGGGTGATCGCGTCCTCGATGCTGTCATAGGGCTGGATCGCCAGGACTGGGCCGAAGATCTCTTCCTTCGAGATCGTCATTGCGTTCACCACATCGCCGAACACCGTCGGGCGCACGAACCAGCCACGGTTGAGGTCGGCCGGACGGCCCACCCCGCCGGTCACCAGGGTGGCGCCCTCGTCGATCCCGGCCTGGATCAGGCGCTGGACCTTGTCGAACTGCAGCTTGGAGATCAGCGGACCCATCCCGGTGCCCTCGTCGCGCGGATCGCCAACGATGATGGCTTCTGCAACCTCTTTCGCCACGGCCAGCGCCTCGGCCTGCTTGGCCCGGGGCACCAGCATCCGGGTCGGCGCGTCGCAGGACTGGCCGGTGTTGGCCATCACGGCGCTGACGCCTGCCGCGACGGCCTCGGCGATGTTGGCGGTCGGCAGGATGATGTTCGGCGACTTGCCACCCATTTCCTGCGCCACGCGCTTGGCGGTGGCAGCCGCAACGGCGGCGATCTGGGTGCCGGCACGGGTAGAGCCGGTAAACGACACCATATCCACCTCGGGGTGGACCGACATCCGCGCGCCGACCTCGGGGCCAAGCCCGTGGACAAGGTTGAAGACTCCCGGCGGCACGCCCGCGTCATGGCAGACCTGCGCGAAAAGGGTGCCCGACAGCGGAGCAATTTCCGACGGTTTCAGCACCATCGTGCAGCCCGCCACCAGTGCCGGGGCGACCTTGCAGGCGATCTGGTTCATCGGCCAGTTCCAGGGGGTGATCAAGGAACAGACGCCGACCCCTTCGTAGATGATCCGCGTCGTTCCACGGTTGTATTCCCAGACCATCGCTTCGGCGGCCTTGATCGTCGCCTCCATGTGGACCTGACCGGCCCAGGCCTGCGCCTCGCGCGCCCAGGTGATCGGCGCGCCCATTTCGGTGGACATCGCTTGCGCAAAATCCTCGTACCGCTCGTTGTAGACCTCCAACACGCGCTTCATGACCGCGATGCGTTCGGCAACCGGGCGATAGGTCCAGCTGTCGAAGGCCGCGCGGGCGGCGAGAATCGCACGGTCGGCATCTTCGGCGCTGCCAAGGGCGACTTCGCAGACGATTTCCTCGGTCGCGGGATTTTCCACCCCCATGCGGGCCTTCGAGATCGGGTCGACCCATTGGCCGTTGATGTAGAATTTCAGCATGTTGGCGGGGATCATTGCGACCTCACTTGAAGTAGATGTTGAAGCGGGCGCGGATCGCGGCGTCGATCTCGGGATCGACGCGGCTGCCAGCCTTGGAAAGGATATCGTTCTTCCGGGCAATGGCCGTGTCAAGCAGGAGCGGTTTGCCCGCCTCGTTCCATTCCTTGGGCGACATGCGGTTGCCGACCTTGGGGTAGATATATTCAGTCTGCATTAGCTTGAGCGTCTGGTCGGACCCGAGGTAATGGCCGGGGCCACCAAGGCAGACCTCTTTCATCGCCTGGATCGAGGTTGAATCGGGGGTCACGTCGATGCCCCGGACAAGGCGCATGGTCTGGCCAAGAAGGTCATCGCCAAGGACGAGGGATTCGAGGCAGAAGCCAAGGAGGGAGGCATGCATGCCGACCGCCTCGTAGCACATGTTGAGGCCCGCAAGGCCTGCAAGGGCGTTGGTGATGCCCTGCTCCCATCCTGCCTGCATGTCGGGAAGCTTGCTGTCGCTGATCCCCGAGGCCGCGCCGCCGGGCAAGTTGTAGAAGCGGTGCATCTGGGCGCAGCCTGCGGTGAGCAGTGCCTGTTCGGCAGAGCCCCCGGACATCGCACCCGTGCGCAGGTCGGACACGAAAGGCCAGGTGCCGAAGATCGCAGGCGCGCCGGGCTTGATCGCGTTCACATAGACCACGCCTGCCAGACATTCGGCCACCGCCTGCACGATGGTCAGTGCAATGGGTGCGGGCGCGGTGGCCCCGGCCTGCCCTGCGGAAAGGAGGAGCATCGGCATGCCGCGGCGGATGCAATCCTCCATCGTGATGCAGGATTCCTCGGCAAACTTCATTGGCGGGACGACGAAGCAGTTGGAATTGCTGACGAAGGGACGTTCCAGCCATTTCTCTTCGCCGCCTGCGACCATGTGAATAAGCTCGAAGCAATCGGCGACATGGGCAGGGTCGGAGAACGAGGTGCCGACATGTTTCACGGTGCCCGACAGGCTGCCGTAAAGCGTGTTCAGGTCCATCTCCTTGTTGTCGACCACGTCGCGGCAGACCATGGTGCGCTGGTAGAAATGGATGTTGTCCAGGTTGTCTACCAGGCGCGCGGCGTCATACAGGTCCTGTGCCGTGGACTCGCGGTAGTCAAGGGTGATCGGGTCGACGATATGCACCGCCGCGCCCGCCGTGCCGTAGTGGACATTGCTGCCGGTGAGGTGCAGGTCGTTGCGCGGGTCGCGGGCATGCAGGGTGATGTCGCGGGCGGCGATGTTCACCATGTCCTCGACCAGCGCGCGAGGAAAGCGGATGCGGCCGTCGTCGCCAAGGATCGCCCCGGCGTCGGTCAGAAGCTTCACGCCGGACGGCGGGGCCTGGCTGAGGCCGATCTGTTCCAGGGCATCCAGAGCTGCGGCGTGGATCTGCTGGACGTTTGCCTCGGTCAGGGGTTTGTATTGCCCGCCGGTCATGCCGGGCCGGACAGGCCGGACGTCATCTGCCAGGGGCGCGGCGCGCATCGCCACGCGGGCCTGACGCCCACCCGAGCGGCGGGCGCGGGCGGGTTCGCAGATGTCGCCCGGAGTGTCGAGGATATCGGTCATTGGCTTGATCCCTTGAGGAGGAGTGCGTCGATGTCGTCGCCGTCGGCGGTGCCCGCAAGCGGGGCGAAAGACCCTTGCTCCAGCATTGCAGTCACCGAGTTGCGGATTGCCGCATGGGTCAGCCGGGCGATCTGGCTGCCGGTCGAAATGCGGCGAACGCCCATCGCGGCAAGCTCGGCTACGGTCAGGGCCTTCAGCGGCCCAGCGGCAAGGGCGTTCACTGGTTTGCTGACCGAGGCCAGCACTTTGGCCAGTTCGGCCTTGCCGGGCGGGACGGGAAGATACAGCAGGTCGGCCCCGGCGGCCTCAAACGCCTGCAGGCGACGGATGCCTTCGGCAAGGTCATAGGTGCCGTGCATCACCCCGTCGGCACGGGCGCAGAAAACGAAGGGGCGTTTGAGAGCACGGGCGGCGGCAACACCGGAGCGGATTCGCTCGACGGCAAGGTCAAAGGCATAGGGCGCGCTGCCGGAGACCATCTGCGTGTCCTCGACAGAAATGCCCGAAAGGCCCGCCTCGCCCGAAAGCCGCACGGTTTCCGCCACATCCTCGGGGGCGTCGCCGAAGCCGTTCTCGAAATCGCCCGACACCGGCAGGTCGGTGGCGGCGATCATGTCGGCGGCATGGGCCAGCGCCTCGTCCCGGCTGACCCCGCCCAGGTCGGGGCGGCCCAGCGTGAAGGCATGGGCGGCGGAACTGGTCGCCAGCGCCTTTGCCCCCAGCGCCGCCATCATCCGGGCACTGCCCCGATCCCAGGGGTTCGGGATCACGAAGCAGCCCTGCTGGTGAAGATCGTGAAAGGCCTGATGCCGGGCGGTCAGGGTCATGCCCTGATCCTTTCCGATTTCGGATCATGCATCGGCGCAAGGCTTGCCACTGCGACGTGGCGCTGGCCTGCGACCTCGATCTCGTAGGTCGAGGCAAGGATTTCCTCGTCGGACTGCCCCTTGGCGGGAACGTAGCCCATACCGATGGAACCGCCAAGGTGGTGGCCGTAGTTGCCGCTGGTCACTGGCCCGACGATTTTCCCATCCCGGACAATGGCTTCGTTGTGGAAGAGCAGCGGTTC
Organism: Rhodobacterales bacterium; assembly: GCA_031409795.1. Classification (GTDB taxonomy): domain Bacteria; phylum Pseudomonadota; class Alphaproteobacteria; order Rhodobacterales; family Rhodobacteraceae; genus Tabrizicola. The sequence continues at coordinate 26,931 of JANNXX010000011.1, read as the reverse complement.
CGGGTCTGTCAGCCGGAACTGCAGCATCTTGCGGTTCAACCCGGCCTGTTCGGTGCGCAAGACCGCCTCACGGCCGATGAAGGCGGGTTTCTTGCGGCTGACGGTGAAGCCAAGGCCCGCTTCCAGCACATGATCCTCATCGGTGATGTCGTGGCCCCAATGGCGGTAGGCCTTTTCGATCCGGCAGCTGTCCAGCGTGTGCAGACCGCAAAGTTTGAGGTCGGGGACCGCCTCCATCAGCGCCTCGAAGACATGGGCGGTCTGGTCGGTGGGGACGTAAAGCTCCCACCCCAGCTCGCCCACGTAGGTCACGCGGTGCGCACGGGCGAGGCCCATGCCGATCTCGATTTCCCGCATGGTGCCAAAGGGATGGGCGGCGTTGCTGAAGTCGTTCGGTGAGACTTTCGCAAGCACCTCCCGCGACTGCGGACCCATGAGGCACAGGACCGACTCGGCGGCGGTCACATCGGTGATGACGGCGAAGTCGTCGCCGACATGGGCGCTCATCCAGGCAAGGTTGCGCTGCAGCGTGGCCCCGGGGACGACGGCAAGATAGGCGGTCTCGGAGAGGCGGGTGATGGTAAGATCGGCCTCGATCCCGCCGTTTTCATTGAGGAACATGGTATAGACGATCCGCCCCTCTGCCACGTCCATCTGGGCGGAGGAGATGCGGTTGAGGTAAGCACAGGCATCGCGGCCTTCGATCCTGATCTTGCCGAACGAGGTCATGTCGAACAGGCCCGCGCTTTCCCGGACGGCCATGTGTTCGGCGCGCTGGTTTTCAAACCAGTTCTGCCGTTTCCAGGAATAGCGATACTCGGCCTCCTGCCCCGGTGTCGCGAACCAGTTGGCACGTTCCCAGCCTGCCGCCTCGCCAAAGACGGCGCCCCGCGCTTTCAGATGCTCGTGGATCGGGCTGCGGCGGATGCCCCGCGCGGTGGCAAACTGGCGATAGGGGAAGTGGTCGGCGTAAAGCAACCCGAGTGTCTCGGTCACCCGTTCCTTCAGGTAGCGGCGGTTCTTCTGGAAGGGCTGGGCGCGGCGGATGTCGACCTCCCAGAGGTCGAAGGGCGGCTCGCCTTCGGTGATCCAGTGCGCCAGTGCCTGCCCTGCGCCACCTGACGACACGATGCCGATCGAGTTGTATCCGGCGGCGATCCAATAACCTTTCACCTCGGGTGCCTCGCCCAGGTAATAGCGGTCGTCGGGGGTGAAGGATTCCGGTCCGTTGAAGAAGGTGTGGATGCCTGCGGTCTGAAAGAGGGGCATGCGGTTCGTCGCCATCTCGAGGATCGGCATGAAGTGATCCCAGTCTTCCGGCAGGGTGTCGAACTCGAAATCCTTGCGGATGCCGTCCATGCCCCAGGGCTTGGCGACGGGTTCAAAGGCCCCCAGCATCATCTTGCCCGCGTCCTGCTTGTAGTAGGCGCATTCGTCGGGCACGCGCAGGACCGGAAGGTTGAGGTCGATCCCGGCGACGGGTTCGGTGATCAGGTAGAAGTGTTCGCAGGCATGAAGCGGCAGCGTGACGCCGTTCTGCGCTGCAAGATCGCGGCCCCACATGCCGCCGCAGTTGACGATCACGTCGGCGTCGATGTGGCCGGGGCCTTCCGCCGTCTCATAGTCCACGCCGGTCACTTGGCCGCCAGCGGTGACGACCTTGGTGACCGTCACGCCCTCGAAAATCTTCGCCCCCTTCATCCGCGCGCCCTTGGCCAGCGCCATCGCGATGTTGGCGGGGTCGCACTGGCCATCCAGCGGCAGGGCCACAGCGCCGACCACCCCGTCGATGTTGAGGTGGGGATACTTCGCCTTCGCCTCACCCGGCGAGATTTCATGGACTTCCACGTCGAAGATGCGCGCGACGGTGGCCTGGCGCAGCAACTCCTCATGCCGTTCGCGGGTCAGCGCGACCGAGATCGACCCGACCTGCTTCATCCCCGTGGCAACGCCCGTCTCGGCCTCCAGCCCCCGGTAAAGGTCTGCGGAATACTTCGCCAGCCGGGTCATGTTCGCACTGCCGCGCAACTGCCCGATCAGCCCCGCCGCATGCCAGGTGGTGCCCGAGGTGAGCTTGCGGCGTTCCAGCAGCACCACATCCGTCCAACCAGCCTTCGCGAGGTGATAGGCCACCGAACAGCCCGAGATGCCCCCCCCGATGACCACGGCGCGGGCTTTTTGGGGGATCGTCATGGCGCAGGCTCCGGTGGGACGAGGACAAGCTTGCCGGGGTAGCGCCCGGCGGCAAGGTCGGCCTGCGCGGTGGCAATGTCGCGCAGGGGGTAGGTTTTCGACACCACCGGGCGGATGCGGGCGGTGTTGATGATGGTCACCAGCCCCGCAAACACCTCACGCGGCTGGTTCGTGCAGCCGAACAGCGTCAGGTCGTTGAGGTAAACCGTGCGCAGATCGCCCGTGACCATCGGCCCCGCGACCGCGCCGCTGGTCGCATAGCGGCCACCGGGACGGAGCGCCTCCAACCGGTGCTGAAAGCCCTCGCCGCCGACGATGTCGATCACCACGTCGAAGGCGCGCGCCTTTGGCGTTGCCCCCCGGTCCAGCACCATGGCCCCCACCGCGCGCACCGCCTGCGATTTCGCCTGGCTGCATTGCCCCGTCACCTCGGCCCCGCGCAGAAGCGCCAGTTGCACAGCCGCCAGCCCGACCCCGCCCGACGCTCCGGTGACCAGCACCCGCTCGCCCACGGCGACACCGGCGCGGGACACAAGGTTGAACGCCGTGCCATAGGCGCAGGGCATCGCGCCGATCTCGATATCCGACAGGGGCGAGGCGGTGACATCGTAAAGATACCGCGCGGGGACCACGCAGTATTGCGCGAAGGCCCCGTCGAACTCGGACCCGATCACCGCAATGGCCATCGGATTGTCGGCCGTCGGTTCGGGCTGGCAGGTCGAGCAGGTGACCCGCGCCCCGACCGTCACATCCGTGACACCGTCGCCCAGTGCCACCACGCGCCCGCAAAGATCTCCGCCCTGGATGCGCGGAAAGGCCATCGCCCCGGCCCAGCCTGCCGCGCGCCCCTCGCCCTGCCCGTACCAGCCAGTGCGGGTGTTGAGGTCGGTCATGTTGACCCCCGCAGCCAGAACCCGCACCAGCACCTCGCCCGGCCCGGGGCGCGGCAGGGGGATGTCATCGCGCCAGACCAGCATTTCCGGCCCGCCATGGCCGACAAGCTGCACCCCCGACATGGTCTGCGGCAGGGCGGTCACGCGCGGATCCGTTCGTTCCGGGCGTCCCAGAGCGGTTCATCGGCACACACGGTCGCCGGGCGACGCTGGCCGAAGATCTCGACTTCGACCTTCTGCCCCGGTTGGTTCAGGTCAGCGCGCAGCATCCCAAGGCCGATGCAAGCATTGACGCGGTGGCCCCAATACCCGCTGGTGAGTTCCCCCACCACCTGACCCTTGTGCCAGATCGTCGCCATATAGGGCGGGTCATGCTCGGCCGCCTCGATGACCAGTGTGGCAAAGCGCTTGGTCACCCCGCGCTGTTTTTCCGCCTCCAGCGCCGCCTTGCCCCGGAAGACGGGCTTCGCCCAGTCGACGAACCGCTCCAGCCCGCCTTGCAGGACGGTGTAATCGGTGGAGAGGTCGCCCTTCCAGGTGCGGTAGCCCTTCTCGACACGCAGGGAATTGAGCGCGAACATGCCGAAGGGTTTCAGGCCAAGCGGCGCGCCTGCCGCCATGACCGCGTCCCAGACCGTGGGCGTGTCGGAAAGCTTTGTGTGCATCTCCCAGCCGAGTTCCCCGGCGAAAGAGACCCGCATCAGCCGCACCTCGCGCCCTGCGATCCGGGCGGTCTGGTGGGTCAGCCAGCCTTTGGCCAGATCGGCATCGGTCCCCGTAGCTGCCAGCACCTCCCGCGCCTTCGGGCCGGTCAGGATCTGGCAGGACCAGTCGGCGCTTTCGTCGGTCAGGGTGAGGCCCGGTGCGAGGTGCCGCTCCAGCCAGCCCCGGTCATGCAGTTGCGCGGTGGCGGCGGTGATCAAAAGGATGTCATCCTCGCCCAGCCGCGCCACCGACATCTCCGTCACGATCCGGCCCTTGTCATCGGCGAAATAGGCCAGACCGAGGCGTCCGATGTTGGGCAGCTTGCCGGTGATCTGCTTCAGAAGCCAGTCCGCCGCCCCTGCCCCGGTCAGCCGGAACCGGCTGAACCCCGGCAGGTCAAGGATGCCGCAGGCATCGCGCACCGCCGCACATTCTTCGGCAACCGCACCGAACCACGGCCCCTTGCGCGCCCAGGTCCGCTGCGCCGCTTCCGAGATATCATCGCCGGGACGCGCGTACCACAAGGCGCGCTCATAGCCGTTGTAGGGCCCGAACTGCGCACCCAAAGCAGCCGTCCGGTCATGCACGGCAGAGAGGCGCTTCATCCGGCCTTCGGGCCAGGCGTGGTGCGGCATGTGCATCGCATATTCGTGGCCGTAGACCTCCAGCCCCTTCTTCACGCAGTAATCGGGGTCCTCCCAGCCGGTAAAACGGCGCGGGTCGCAGGACCACATGTCCCATTCCGTAGCCCCTTCGGTCATCCATTCGGCCAGCACCTTGCCCGCCCCGCCGGCCTGGCAGATGCCGAAGGTGAAGACGCAGGCCTCGAAGGCGTTCGGCACGCCGGGCATCGGGCCGATCAGCGGGTTGCCGTCGGGGGTATAGGGGATCGGTCCGTTGATCACCTTGGTCAGCGCCGCCTTTTCCAAAAGCGGCACCCGCGCCATGGCGTCGGTGATGTACCACTCCAGCCGCTCCAGATCGTCGGGGAAAAGCTGGAAGCTGAAATCGTCGGGCATCGGGTCGTCCGGCGTCGCCCAATGCGCGCGGCAAGGGTTCTCATAGGGGCCCAGGTTGAAGCCCATCTTTTCCTGCCGCAGGTAATAGCTGCTGTCGACATCGCGCAGCAGTGGCAGCTTGTGACCGACCTCCTTGGTCCAGGCCTCCAGTTCCGGGATCGTGTCGAACAGCATGTACTGATGGCTCATCACCATCATCGGCACCCGGCGGCCGAACATTGACCCCACTTGCGCCGCATAGTAGCCGCCCGCGTTCACCACGAACTCCGCCCGAACCTCGCCCTTCGGCGTGGACAGAACCCATTCGCTGCCGGTCCAGCGCGCCGCCGTCACCGGGCAGAACCGCTCGATCCGCGCGCCCAGTTTCCGCGCGCCCGTCGCCAGCGCCTGGGTCAACTGTGCCGGGTCGATGTCGCCGTCATAGGGGTCGTAAAGCGCGCCCGACAGGTCATGCGTGGCCACGAAGGGATAGCGCGAGGTAACCTCCGAGGGCGCCAGCACTTCCAGGTCCATCCCCTGATGGCGGCCCATGCCGGCCACCTTGCGGAATTCCTGCAGCCGCTCGTCGGAATGGCCAAGCCGCACCGAACCGGTGACATTGTAGTTCATCGGATAGCCGACCGCTTCGCCAAGCCCCCGGTAAAGCCCGGCCGAATAGCGCTGCATGTTCATGATCGACCATGAAGAGGAGAACGTAGGCACGTTCCCCGCCGCGTGCCAGGTGGACCCGGCGGTCAGCTCGTTCTTTTCCAGCAGGATGCAGTCCGTCCAACCGGCCTTCGCCAAATGATAAAGCGCCGAGGTCCCGACCGCCCCTCCGCCGATGATCGCCACCCGCGCCGATGCAAACTCCGCCATGCCAGCCCCCCACTCCGCGCGTCACTATCGGCCTTCGCGTCAGCGCTTTCAATTCGGCGAAGGACCGGCTATTGATCGCATATTCCGATCAAGCCCTTTCATTCTGGCACAAGTATCCTCCGGGGGTCCGGGGGGCGAAGCGCCCCCGGCGGCCGGCCACCAAGCAAAGCGCCTGACCATGCAGATCGACCTTCTCGACACCTTTCTCGACCTTGCGGAAACCCGCAGCTTCCACCGAACGGCGGAACGGCTGCGCATCACGCAATCCACCGTCTCGGCCCGGGTGACGGCGCTGGAGCATGCGGTGGGCAGTCGCCTCTTCGACCGTTCCCGCGCCGGCACCGACCTCACCCCCGAAGGCAAGCGGTTCGAACCCCATGCCCGCACGCTGCGGCATGAATGGAACGAGGCCCGCCGCCGCATCCAGATACCGCAGGGGGCGGCGCAGCTCCTTCGCCTTGGCATCCAGAACGACCTTGCGGCGGTCTATCTCGGCGACTGGGTGGCCGAGTTTCGCGCAGCGCTGCCCGAGACCGCCTTCTACATCGAGCCGGATTATTCCAACCAGATGTGCGCCGACCTGCTGACAGGCATCCTCGATTTCGCGGTGATGTTCAGCCCGAAACCGCATCCCGACCTGCATTTCGAAAGCGTGGGCGAAGTGACCTATCGCATGGTCTCGACCGAAACCACCATACTTGCCGGCGTGCAGCCCGACCGCTTCGTCTTTGCGCATTTCTCCCCGGCCTTCGAAGAGATGCACCGCCAGCTGACCCCCGATCTTGCCGCCTCGCCGGTGTCGGTGGGCCAGTCGGGGGCGGTCGTCTCACTCCTCATGGCAATGGGCGGGTCGGGCTATGCGCTGGAAAAGACCGCCGAGGCACTGGTCGCCGGGGGCCGCTTCATGCATGTCGCCGATGCGCCCGACCTGCGCCAGCCGGTCTTCACCGCAATCCACATCCGGCACCGGACGCAAAGCCTGCACCGCAAGCTGACGCAGCTGGTGGCGCGGCATTTCGTCTGACGGCCGCTCATCCGCCCTGACGGGCGTCTTCGCTGGATCAGCGAGGAACGCCCGCAAGGGAGCGATGAGCGGCTCAGAAGCTCATCTGCACCCGGTGCCCCGGCGCATGTGCCAGCCGGACCCAGGTGACCGGCCCGGCCATGCCATGTGTCGTGCGCTCTGCCACCAGAAGCGCCGTGCCGGGGGCGACGCCCAGCACCTCGCCCTCGCGCGCCGTTGCGGCTTCGGCGGTGAAAGCGATGTCGCCCGCGACGAGGCTCACCTGCGTCACCAGCCATTCATTCGCGCTGATCGCCGCGAAATCAGGGCCGGGGTCGGGCAGGACGGCGGGGTTGAGCCAACGCGTTTCCAGCACATAGGGCCGGCCGTCCGCCAGATGCAGCGTCTCAAGGTGCAACATCGGCGTGCCCTCGCCAAGGCCAAGCCGTGCGGTCACCGGGACCGGCGCAGCTGCGGTTTCCCGGGCCAGAAGCTTGAAGCCATAGGCCAGGCCGCGCCCCAGGACATCCAGCCGGATCACCGGAATCTCCAGCCGCGCGCGGCGGACCGGAAGCTCGGCAACCCGGGTACCCGCGCGTTTCTTGCGTTCGATCACCCCTGCTTCCGCCAGGGCGGTGAGCGCGCGGTTGACGGTGGCGCGGGCGACGCCGAACTCGCTTGCCAGAGCCTCCTCGCCCGGGATGAGAGCGCCCGGCGGCCAATCCCGCGCCCTTATGCGGCGCAGGACCTCGGTGCGGATATCCTCCCAGCCCTGCATCACAGCGCCAAGCGCAGCTTGCGCATCGTGGCGCGGAAGCGGGATTCCGTCGCCTCCCGCGCGATGTGCCGCCCGCCTTGCACGATATGTCGGCCCGCCGACCAGAGGTCGGTCACCAGCCCGTCGCGCCCGGCGAAAAGGAACGCGTCCAGCAGACTGTCGCCCTGCATCCCCTCCAGCCGCAGATCCCCTGTATCCAGCGCCAGAAGGTCAGCCCAGTTCCCCACAGCAATCGCCCCCGCCGCCCGTCCCGACGCCCGTCCCGCCGCCTGCGCGCCACCCTGCGCCGCGCTGTCCCACAGCAGCCGCCCGGTCGAGCGGTCCTGCGAGGCCATGACCGCCCGCGCCCGGCCCTGCAAGCGCTGGGAATATTCCAAGAGCCGCAGCTCTTCCGCGAGGGATATCCGCACGTTGCTGTCAGTCCCCACCCCGAAGGCCCCGCCCGAAGCAAGCCACCCCGGCCCGTCGAAGATTCCGTCGCCCAGGTTCGCCTCGGTGATCGGGCAAAGCCCCGCCACGGCGCCGGTTGCGGCCAGTGTGGCCACCTCACCCGGTGTCATCTGGGTCGCGTGGATCATGCACCAGCGCGGCCCGAGGGCCAGGTTCGCCACCGCCCACTGCACCGGACGCGCGCCCCAGGCGGCCTCAACCTCGGCGACCTCGGCGACTTGCTCGGCGATGTGGATGTGCACCGGCCCCTCCGGCACCATCCCTGCCACGCGGCCCAGCGTTCCCTGGCTGACCGCCCGCAGCGAATGCGGCGCCACGCCCAGCACGGCATCCGGCAGCGCCGCAAGCGCCCGCCGCGCCCCCTCCAGCACCCGCGCATAGACCTCGGACGACGAGCCGAAGCGCAGCTGCCCCCCCGCAAGCGCTCGGCCATCGACCCCGCCCTGTTCGTAGATCACCGGCAGGTGCGTCAGGCCAAGGCCCGTCTCCGCCGCCGCCGCCACGATCCGCGCCGACATCTCCGCCGGATCGGCATAGGTGCCGCCCCCGGCCGGATGGTGCAGGTAGTGGAACTCACAGACCGAGGCGAAGCCGCTTTCCGCCATCTCGACCATCGCCTGCGCCGCGATCGCCTGCACATCCTCGGGCGACAGGCGTTCCAGAAAGCGGTACATCAGCGCGCGCCAGGTCCAGAAACTGTCCTGCCCGGCGGTGCGCGCCTCGGTCATTCCGGCCATGGCGCGCTGGAAGGTGTGCGAATGCAGGTTCACCGGCGCGGGAAGGATCACGCCATGCCCAGGCCCCGGCACGCCCGTCGTCACCTCGACGATCCGGCCCTGATCGACGCGGATACGGACATCGCTCGCCCAGCCTTCGGGCAGCAGCGCGGTTTCGGCGAACAGGATCATGGCGACTCGCTTGACAGGCAATATGTCTAGACATATTAGCCAATACACCACGCATAAGGCAAGCCGGATGCTCCTGACCCACGCCACCTTGGCCACGATGACCGGCGGTTACGGGCTGATCCCCGACGCGGCGGTGGCGCTGGACGGTGACCGCATCACCTGGGCCGGGCCGATGCGCGACATCCCCGCCGAACACAGCAGCCTGCCCGACCGTGACTGCCAGGGCCGCCTCGTCACCCCCGGCTTGATCGACTGCCACACCCATGCCGTCCATGCCGGCCACCGCGCGGTGGAGTTCGAGTTGCGCCTGCAAGGGGCCAGCTACGAAGACATCGCCCGCGCCGGGGGCGGCATCCTGTCCACAGTCACCGCCACCCGCGCTGCAAGTGAAGCCCAGCTTCTGGCCAGCGCCCTGCCCCGGATCGACCAGCTGATCGCCTCCGGGGTCACGACCGTCGAGGTGAAATCCGGCTACGGCCTGACCGTCGCCGACGAGCTGAAGATGCTCCGCGCCGCAAGGGCCATTGCGCTGCACCGCCCGGTCACGGTGAAAACCACCCATCTCGCAGCCCATGCCATTCCCCCGGACTACAAGGGCCGCGCAACGGCCTATATCGCCGAGATCGCCGTCCCCTCGCTGCGCGCCGCGCATGCCGAGAGGCTGGTCGATGCGGTGGATGCGTTCTGCGAAACCATCGCCTTTTCGGTGGAGGACCTCGCCCCCCTCTTTGCCGAGGCGCGCGCGCTTGACCTGCCGGTCAAGCTGCATGCCGAGCAGCTGACCGACCAGGGCGGTGCCGCCTTCGCCGCAGGGCATGGGGCCCTGTCCGCCGACCATCTGGAATACCTCTCGCCCACCGGGATCAAGGCCATGGCCGCCGCTGGCACCGTCGCCGTCATCCTGCCCGGGGCGTTCTACACCCTGCGCGAGGCGCAAAACCCGCCGATCCAGGCCCTTCGTGACGCGGGTGTGGCGATGGCCGTCGCCACCGACCTCAACCCCGGCTCGTCGCCCCTCGCCTCTCTGACGCTGGCGATGAACATGTGTTGCACCCTCTTTCGCCTGACGCCGGAGGAGGCGCTTCTCGGCACCACCGTTCATGCCGCCCGGGCGCTTGGGCTTGCCGACCGGGGCCGCATCGCCGCCGGACTGCGCGCCGACCTTTGCCTTTGGGACGCCGAGCATCCGGCCGAGCTTTCCTACCGCATCGGGTCCACCCCGCTTCACGCCCGCATCTTCGGAGGCCGCCTTGACGCCTGAAATCCCGCCTGAAATCCTGTTTCCGGGCAGCGTGACCCTTGCACAGCTGGAACGGATCTGGCGGCTGCACCTGCCCACCCGCCTGCACGAAAGCGCCCGCCCGGGCATCCGTGCCGCCGCCGCCCATATCGCCAAGGCCGCTTCAGGGACCGTCGCGGTTTACGGCGTCAACACCGGCTTCGGCAAGCTGGCAAGTGTGAAGATCGCCCCGGAAGATACTGAAAAATTGCAGAAAAATCTCATCCTCAGCCATTGCTGCGGCGTGGGTGACCCGATGCCCGCCGAGGTGGCGCGCCTGATGATGGTGCTGAAGCTTCTGTCCTTGGGCCGGGGTGCCTCGGGCGTGCGACCCGAGGTTGTCGACCTGATCGAGGCGATGCTGGCGCGCGCTGTGACTCCAGTGATCCCCGACCAGGGCTCGGTCGGGGCGTCGGGTGATCTTGCGCCCTTGGCCCATATGACCGCCGTGATGATCGGCCATGGGCAGGCGATGGTCGATGGAAAGGTCATGACCGCCGCGCAAGCCCTTGCCAAGGCAGGACTTTCGCCGATCACACTTGGCCCGAAGGAAGGCCTTGCCTTGATCAACGGCACCCAGTTTTCCACCGCCTACGCCCTTGCGGGCCTGTTTCAGGCCTGGACTGCCGCGCAGGAGGCGCTGGTGATCTCGGCAATGTCGACCGATGCGATCATGGGCTCGACCGCGCCGCTGGAGGCCGAAATCCACGCCTTGCGCGGCCATCCCGGCCAGATCGACGCAGCGGCGGCCATGCGCGCCCTGCTTGCCGGCAGCGCGATCCGCGACAGCCACCGCGAGGGTGACACCCGCGTGCAGGACCCGTACTGCATCCGCTGCCAGCCGCAGGTCACCGGTGCTGCGATGGATGTCCTGCGCATGGCCGCCCGGACACTGGAAATCGAGGCCAATGCAGCGACCGACAACCCCCTTGTGCTGTCGGACGGGCAGATCGTCTCGGGCGGCAACTTCCACGCCGAGCCGGTGGGCTTTGCCGCCGACATGATCGCCATGGCCCTGGCCGAGATCGGCGCGATTGCGCAACGCCGCGTTGCGCTGATGGTGGATCCCACGCTTTCCTTCGATCTGCCAGCATTCCTGACGCCGAAACCCGGCCTGAACTCCGGCCTGATGATCGCCGAGGTCACCACCGCTGCCCTGATGAGCGAGAACAAGCATCTCGCCCATCCGACGGTGATCGACAGCACGCCCACATCCGCGAACCAGGAGGATCACGTCTCGATGGCCGCCCACGGCGCCCGGCGCCTGACGCCGATGGTGCGGAACCTCAACGTCATCCTGGGGGTCGAGGCGATCTGCGCCGCCCAGGGCCTGGAGTTCCGCGCACCGCTTTTGACCTCTGCCCCCCTGCAAGCAGCCCTCGCAGCCCTGCGTGCCGAAATCCCGCCCCTCGCCGATGACCGCTACCTCGCGCCCGACCTCGCCAGTGCGGCCGCGCTCGTGGCGAAGGGCACCCTCTCCCAGGCCACCGGTACTGCCCTTCCTGCTCTAAGCTGATTTCATTTCTGTCCACGTATCCCCTGGGGGTCTGGGGGGCGAAGCGCCCCCGGGATCCCCACCCGAACCGGAGCCTGACCATGACGAACCCCCGCCACAACCTGCGCGATGTCTACCCGCCGACCGGACCTGAGCGGACCTGCAAATCCTGGCAGACCGAAGCCGCGATGCGGATGCTGATGAACAACCTGCATCCCGACGTGGCCGAAAACCCGCATGAACTCGTGGTCTACGGCGGTATCGGACGCGCGGCCCGGACCTGGGAGGACTTCGACCGCATCATTGCGGGGCTGAAGGATCTTGAGGCTGACGAGACCCTGGTCGTCCAGTCCGGCAAGCCCGTCGCAATCGTGCGCACCCACCCGGACGCCCCGCGCGTGCTGATCGCCAACTCGAACCTCGTGCCGCACTGGGCGACCTGGGCGCATTTCAACGAACTCGACCGCAAGGGCCTGATGATGTACGGCCAGATGACCGCCGGGTCGTGGATCTACATCGGCACCCAAGGGATCGTGCAGGGCACCTACGAGACCTTCGCCGAGGCCGGGCGGCAGCACTACGAGGGTTCGCTGAAAGGCCGCTGGATCCTGACCGGGGGTCTGGGCGGCATGGGCGGGGCGCAGCCGCTGGCCGCCGTGATGGCCGGGGCCTGCTGCCTTGCGGTCGAGGTCGACGAGACCCGCATCGATTTTCGCCTGCGCACCCGCTATGTCGATGCCAAAGCCCGCACGCTGGACGAGGCGCTTTCGATGATCGCCGACTGGACGGCGAAGGGCGAGGTGAAGTCGGTCGGCCTTCTGGGCAACGCGGCCGAGGTGTTCCCGGAACTGCTGGCGCGGATGAAGGCAGGCGGGCCGCGCCCCGATATCGTAACCGACCAGACCAGCGCCCATGACCCGCTGCATGGCTATTGCCCGACCGGCTGGACCGTCGCCGCATGGCGGGCGAAGCAGGAGACCGACCCCGCCGCCGTCGAAGTGGCAGCCCGCCATTCGATGCGCGCCCATGTCGAGGCGATGGTGGGGTTCTGGAACGCGGGCGTCCCGACGCTGGATTACGGCAACAACATCCGGCAGGTCGCAAAAGAGGAAGGCCTGGAGAACGCCTTCGCCTTCCCCGGCTTCGTGCCCGCCTATATCCGCCCCCTCTTCTGCCAGGGGATCGGACCCTTCCGCTGGGTGGCGCTGTCGGGAGATCCCGAAGATATCGCCAAGACCGACGCGGCGATGAAGCGGCTTTTCCCGGAAAATGCCCACCTGCACCGCTGGCTGGACATGGCGGCTGAGAGGATCGCCTTTCAGGGCCTGCCCGCCCGCATCTGCTGGATCGGGCTGGGCGACCGTCACCGCGCGGGGTTGATGTTCAACCAGATGGTCGCCTCGGGGGAGTTGAAGGCCCCCATCGTGATCGGGCGGGACCATCTGGATGCAGGGTCGGTCGCCAGTCCGAACCGCGAGACCGAGGCGATGCGGGACGGGTCGGACGCGGTCAGCGACTGGCCGCTTCTGAACGCCCTCGTCAACACCGCCTCGGGGGCGACCTGGGTGTCGATCCATCACGGCGGCGGGGTCGGAATGGGGTTCAGCCAGCACGCCGGGGTGGTGATTGTGGCCGACGGCACGCCAGAGGCGGCGAAGCGGATGGAGCGGGTCTTGTGGAACGACCCGGCCTCGGGGGTCTGGCGGCATGCGGATGCGGGGTACGAGACGGCCATCGCCTGCGCGCGCGATCATGGGCTGCGGCTGCCGGGAATCCTGGGAAACTGAGGTCTGTCCACAGTGGACAGAATAGAGAAGGTGAGCCAAATCAATGACTTGATCGTGGTCCTTAAGGATTTGTTCATCTTTGTACGGCCCTGCCCAGCCTTGATCGGCCCGCAAACAGGCTAGCGGTCGTTGGCGCCCTTTCCCGACCGGATCCTCGCGCGGCTTCAGTTGATCCGCGACAGCCTGGTCGCCGTGGTCCGCGCGTCGTTCAGGAACAGCACCCAGCTTTTCTGCCGGCCCGGAGTCCCGACGTGAAAAGCCCTTGCCAGGTCCGGATCGGCAGTCAGCGCTTCGTCAAGCTCGTCCGGCAATTCAAGCTCGGCGGGATCATCCGGCGGCAGGAGGCCCGCCCCGGCGTAGCCCATCGCCTAAGTCAGACAGGCACGGATGACGGGTTCCATCGCCAGTGCTGCCGTGTTGTCGGTGAAGCGCAGGCTGTCGGCGTGCCGGGTGTTCCGGCCTTGCCCTTGCAACAGGCCTTCGGGGTCACCCATCAGGGCGGCATTGAAAAAGGTCAGCCGGAAGTCAGACCGGAACGTGCCGACGACCGCGACAAGGCGGCCCGCGTGACGGTAGCAGGGCTGTCCCCTTTTCCGTGCCCCGATCAGACCGGCAGCGCCGGCCATGCGCCGCAAGGCAGGCCGTCCGCAGGTCCAGAACCGGGCAGAGCAGTCGGGCGGCGCAAAACGGTTGCAGCGCCCGCAACCAGATGTGAAGAACACCTCGATATCGGTGATCGTCAAGCGGCTTCCCTGCAGGTCCTCAGCACGATTTTTCGTCGAAAAATCATGATTCTGTTGTGTCAGTCGCGCCAGATCGGGTTCGACCAGGCGCGTTTTCCCGCTGCATCGATCACCGCGACCCGGACCCACGGGCTGTCATTCAGCCGTTCAAGCGGCACCTCGGCCCTGGTCATGCTATGGCCATGCACCGCCTTGGCACCGGTGCCCTTGCCCATGGCGACCGCCGAGACCACGGCCGAGCTTTCCACCACCACATGGTCGCCGTCGAGATAGGCATCGCGCAGTTCCGGCCCCTGCGACGAATAAAAGGCCCCGGCCTTCAGCGCGGCAAGCAGCGCCTCGGGCGTGTTTTCCGATGCCTTGACCATGACCCAGCCGCCGAAATGATCAGGCTCGTAGAAATGGGCATCATCGGTGGCGATCAAGCTAAGCCTGCGGCCTTCGGTCAGCAGAAGGTCGGCGATGGCAAAGCCGTCGGGCCGGTCGCAGCCCATGGCACAGCCGTGGTTGTAGATCTCGACCGCGTGGGCGGCGGTGATCGTGCGGGCATCGGCGAGGGTCAGCCCCGACCATTGCGGATGGGCCACCGCGACGAAAGCCCCGGCGGCGACAGCGCGGGCGGCAATCTCTGCACCGGTTTCCTGGCCCGGCCTGGGGTGAAAGTCCGGGCTGTCCGAAGGCGGGAAATCCGGCGGCAGGCCGACGGCCAGGATATGCCACAGCTCGCCATTCGCCATGGCGCCGGAATGCAGTTCGGCCCCAAGGAGGGTGGTGAAGCCGGGGCCGCGAAACGGCAGGGTATCGACGATCGGATAGTCGTAGCTGCCGATGAAATGGTCGGTGAGGGCCAGAAAGTCATAACCCTCGGCGCGGTAGCGGCGGCAGACCTCGGCCGGCTCCAGCACCCCGTCGGAGCGGGTGGAATGGGTGTGCAGGTTGCCCCGCCAGAAGCGGCCGGGGGCAGAGAAGGCAAGCGGGCGGGTCATGCGGGTCCTTTCGGGCGGGTGCTTTGGCAGGTGGTTGGGCGGGTGGCTGCGATGGTGCGGGGCAGGATCGGGCAAGAAAGCGCCAGAAGGGAGTGCAATGTCGGCGGAAGCTTGCCTTTGTCGCCGGGGAACGGCAAGTAACCCTCGCGCAGGGGCTGGCAATCGTGTTAAAAATTGCAATCTGAAGTTGTTTGGGGATGCACCATGTCGCTTGACAGGATAGGCCCGGAGACCGGCTACTCGGCTGTTTCTGCGCTGGACATGCGGGATTCAGAGAGGGATTCGGGGCGGGATTCGGGGATCGCCGACGCGATTTCCGACCGGGCAACCGAGGCTGCCGCCTTCCTCAAGGCGCTGAGCCATGAAGGGCGGCTGATGATCCTGTGCCACCTTGCGGCGCAGGAGCGATCGGTGACCGAGCTTGAAGCGCTGCTGGGTGCCCGGCAGGCGGCGGTCAGCCAGCAGCTGGCGCGGCTGCGGCTGGAGGGGCTGGTCTCGACCCGTCGCGATGGCAAGGCGATCTACTATGCGATCCGCGACGCCAAGGTCCTGCAGCAGGTGCGCCTGATGCAGGAGCTGTTCGGCATGGCGGCCTGATCCGCGCCGGACAGGCAGTCGGTCGCGCCGTCATCCGCGCCCGATATAGGGCATGTCCCGCGCCATCAGCGTGACGAAGGGCGTGTTCACATCCAGCGGCAGGCTGGCCATGTGCAGCACCATCCGTGCGACGTGATCCACGTCCATGACCGGTTCCACCCGCACCTCTCCGCTGGCCTGCATGGCCCCTTTGGTGAAGCCTGCCGCCATGTCGGTCAGCGCATTGCCGATGTCGATCTGCGCGCAGGCGATGTCGAAGGCGCGGCCATCCAGGCCCAGGCTGCGCGTCAAGCCGGTCACCGCGTGTTTCGACATGGTGTAGGGCGCCGAGCCGGGGCGCGGGGCATGGGCGGAGATCGAGCCGTTGTTGATGATCCGGCCGCCGCGCGGGGCCTGGCGGCGCATCAGCCCGAAGGCGGCGCGGGCGCAGAGGAACATGCCGGTGATGTTGGTGCGGCTGACCTCAAGCCACTGATCGACCGGGATCTCGTCGATGGGGGCCGCCGGGGCCGAGATCCCGGCGTTGTTGAACAGCACGTCCAGCCGGGGCAGCCCGGCGAAGGCCGCCTGAACCGCGTCGGGATCCCCCACGTCACAGGGCAGCATCCGGGCGGGCCTGCCCTGGGCGGTTTCCTCAAGCGCGGCCTGGCGGCGGCCAAGAAGCGTGACCTCCCAGCCCTGGGCAAGGAACAGCCGGGCGGTGGCGCGGCCGATGCCGGCGCCCGCGCCGGTGATCAGGATCGAGGCTTTGGTCATGGCGCTTCTTCCAGGAAGTGATACTTGAGCAGCCAGAGGCTTGCCCTTGCCGTGGCGGCGGCTGAGATCCGCGTGGCGGCGGCGGCTTCGGTCAGGGTCAGCCCCGGCGGTCCGGCGGCGGCAAAGGCCGCGACAAGCGCCTGCAGCCGGTCGGGATGTTCGATCATCCGGCGGGATTCGGCATAGTTGCGCAAAGCGAAGGTCTCGGCGATGCCGGGCCGGGGACCAAGGTCGGTCACCCGAAGCCTGCGGGAAAGCACGTCGGGCGCGGGGCGGCTGGGATAGGTCGCGAACATCACGTCCGGCGATGGGGCCACCGGAATGGCGGCCGGGTCGATCCGGGCCGGAGCGCCACCGGCCTGACCGCGGGAATGGGCCAGCATCGCGGACTGCTCGGACCAGAGCGCCTGCATCTGCGGGATCACCACGCTCCAGTCATAAAGCGCCTTTGCGCGGGCCTGGCCGGCCGCGCCCATGCGGCGGCGCAGCGCGGGGTCGGTGCCAAGCGCCACGAGAGCCCGGGTCAGTGCCGCCACATCGATCCGCGTCAGTGCGGCCAGTTGGCCGACATACTGGATGTAGCCGTCGGTGCCGCCGTGGTAGCGCTGGCCAAGATAGGTCGCCAATCCCCGGCCCGGCATTTCGGTCGGAATGCGAAAGCCGGTTTCGGGCGCCACCGTGTCCTTCATGCCGTCCCAGTCCGAGACGACCACCGGCAGGCCCGCCGCCATCGCCTCGATCGGGGCGAGGCCGAAGGTTTCCTGCACATTGTCGATCGGAAAGACGAAAAGATCGGCGCCGGAGAGGGTTGCCTTGCGTTCGGCGGGATCGCCGCCGTCCAGAAGGTGATAGCCGACCGAGGGCATGAGCCGGGCCGCAGCTTCGGCGAAGACCGCGCGCCAGGCCGGGTTGCGGA
Organism: Rhodobacterales bacterium; assembly: GCA_031409795.1. GTDB lineage: Bacteria > Pseudomonadota > Alphaproteobacteria > Rhodobacterales > Rhodobacteraceae > Tabrizicola. Next base: position 9,565 of record JANNXX010000011.1, on the reverse strand, counting down.
ACTGGCCGCACAGGATCAGGTGCTGACGCGCGCCCTGTGCAGCGATCGGGGGGGCTGCGGCCTCCATCGCGAGGAAAAGAGGAAAGGGATCGAACTTCTCGTCCGGGTCAAGCCGCGCGATGCTGGCGGCGACTACATCGCCCGGGGCGATGCCAAGCCGGCCCCGCAGCGCCTGTCCGGCGGCGAGATCGGGGCGGAAATCAGCGCAATGCACGCCAAGCGGGATGACCGGCAGCAGCGGTCGCGCCGGCAGCACGGCGCCGGGGAAGCGGCCGGCCAGGTGCTCTTCGGCCAGCTCCATGAGGGTGCGCAGCGAGGCCTGGACCGCGTTCGATGTGCAGATCACCGCGTCCCAGGGCATCTGCGGCGCGGATCGCAGGTCGAAAAGGTTCTTCATCACCGCCGCCGTCGCCGTGGTGTGGGTGATCCCGCACAGCGCCCAGGCCGCCCCGCCATGCGGCGCGCGGCGCCAGCATTCCACCGGCTCGATCGGCGCGGCGTAGTACAGCACATCAAGCGGGGCGATCAGGTTCGGCTGTTGCAGCGCCACGGCGCGCAGCGGAGCGGTGACGCCGCTGGCGGCCGCCATCGCGGCAAAAGCCGCGTGGTCGGCGCTGCCATGGGCGAGGCTGACGAACTCGGCCACGTCACCATGGGCGAAGAACCCGCGCAGAAAGCTTTCGCCCGCGACCCTGCGGCCGTTGATGCCCTTGGACAGCGGGTCATAGCCATCGACGCTGAACCAGATCGCGGCGTTGGGGGCCGGGGGCAATGCGGGCTTGGGATCGGAGGGTTCGGTCATGCGGCAGGACGGGGTCCGGAACGGGGTGCCCGTCCTGCGTAAGGCCTTGCAAGGCCCCCGTAAAGCCGGATCAGCCCCGGCGCGCGGCCAGGCTGCGCTGCGCGAAGGCCAAGAGGAACATCGCCGTCAGGATCAGGATGATCGTCGGCGCAGGCGCCGAATCGAGGTGGAAGCTGGCCCAGATCCCGCAGACCATGGCCACCAGGCAAACCAGCGTGGCGGTGACCAGCATAGCCCCGAAGCTGCGGGTCAGAAGGAAGGCAATGGCCCCCGGCGCGATCAAGAGCCCGATCGCCAGCACCAGCCCGACCGAAGACAGCGTGGCCACGATGGTCAGCGCCAGGATCGCCAGGAGCCCGTAGTGCAAAAGCCCGGTCCGCAGCCCCGAGACCTGCGCCTGCGCCGGATCGAAGGCATGCAGCATCAGGTCGCGCCATTTGAGCGCCAGAACCAGAGTTACCGGCCCGGCAATGGCAAGCGCGGTCAAGAGATCGGCGCCCCCGACACCCAGCATGTTGCCAAAGAGGATATGGTCAAGGTGCAGGTCGGTTGGAAAGGCGGTGATCAGCACGACGCCAAGCGCGAACATTGCCGAAAAGACCACGCCCATCACCGTGTCGCGCTTGATGCGGCTGTTGTCGGCCAGCCAGCCGGTCAGCAGCGCCGTGGACAGCCCGGCCGCAAAGGCCCCCAGCAAGAGCGGCAGCCCCGCCATGTAGGCCAGCACGATGCCGGGCAGCACGGCATGGCTGACCGCGTCGCCCATCAGCGCCCAGCCTTTCAGGACCAGAAAGCAGGACAGCAGCGCGCAGGGCGGCGCCACGATCAGCGCGATCAGGAAGGCGTTCTGCATGAAGGGGAACTGGAAGGGTTGCAGCAGGGTGTCGATCATCGCAGCGCCCTCCGGGCGCGCGCCCTTGCGGCCAGCAGGCCGTGCTTCGGCGCGCAGATGAAGGCCAGCGCGAAAAGCGCGGATTGCAGCAGCACGATCACCCCGCCGGTTGCCCCGTCAAGGAAGTAGCTGAGATAGGCGCCGGTGAACCCGGTCGCGGCCCCGATGCCGGAAGCAAGCGCCAGCAGCCGGGGGAAGCGGTCGGTAAGCAGGTAGGCGGTGGCCCCCGGCGTCACCACCATGGCGACGACAAGGAAAGCCCCGACGGTCTGCATCGCGGCAACGGTGCAGGCGGACAGAAGCGTGAAGAAGATCCCCTTCAGAAGATCGGGGCGAAGACCGATGGTGCGGGCATGCGCCTCGTCGAAGAAGGTGACCATCAGGTCTTTCCACAGCACCAGCAGCACCACCGCCGAGACACCGCCGATCAGCACCAGTTGCAGCGTATCCTCGGGCGAGATCGCGAGGATGTTGCCCATGGTGATGGTCTGGATCGACACCGAGGTCGGATAGATCGAGATCAGGAACAGACCGAGGCCGAAGAACGAGGTGAAGATCAGCCCGATCACCGTATCGGTCTTGAGCCCGGTGCGGTTCGACAAGAACAGCATGGCAGCGGCGGCCAGGCCCCCGGACAGGAAGGCCCCGAGTGCGAAGGGCAGACCAAGGATGTAGGCCCCCGCCACCCCCGGCACCACCGAGTGCGACAGCGCATCGCCGATCAGCGACCAGCCTTTCAGCATGAGGTAGGCCGACAGGAACCCGCAGACCCCGCCGACAAGGGCGGAAACCCACATGGCGTTGGTCATGTAGCCATAGGCGAAGGGTTCAAGCATGGGCGACCCGTTCTGCCGACGGGTTCGCCGGTGGCCGCCCCCCCACCCCGGCCCTCCCCCACGCTGGGGGGAGGGAGGTGCCTCGGGCAGGCGAAAGGCGCAGCGGCAAAGGACCGAAGCCTCCCCTCCCCCGCGTGGGGAGGGGATGGGGGTGGGGGGCCCCTCGCCGCAAGCCCATCATGTGTCGCCTTTCCGGCCATACTGGACGAAGGGGCGTTCGTCGTCGGTGATGATGCGGATCTCGCGCGCGTCCTCGTCGTCGTGCAGGTCGGTGCCGCTTAGGGTGAAGTGACGCAAGACCCCGCCGAAGGTGCGTTCCAGGTTGTCGCGGGTGAAGATCGTCCCGGTCGGCCCATAGGCCAGGACGGTGCCTTTCATCAGCACGGTCCGGTCGCAGAATTCTGGCACCGAGCCCAGGTTGTGCGTCGAGACCAGCATGACATGCCCTTCGTCGCGCAGGGTGCGCAGAAGGTCGACGATCTGGTCTTCGGTGGTGACGTCGACGCCGGTGAAGGGTTCGTCCAGCAGGATGATCCGGCCTTCCTGCGCCAGCGCGCGGGCCAGGAAGACCCGCTTCTTCTGGCCGCCCGAAAGCTCGCCGATCTGGCGGTGGCGCAGGTCGGTCAGGCCCAGCCGGTCAAGGGCCGCGTCGACCTTGGCGCGGTCGGTCGCCGAGGGGCGGCGCAAGAGGCCCATATGGCCGAAGCGGCCCATCATCACCACGTCCTCGACCAGCACGGGAAAGGACCAGTCCACCTCTTCGGCCTGGGGAACATAGGCGACAAGGTTCTGGCGCAGCGCGTCGCGCACCGGCAGGCCCAAAAGGCGGATGCGGCCGCGCGCCAGTGGCACAAAGCCCATGATCGCCTTGAAAAGCGTGGACTTGCCGGCACCGTTGACCCCCACAAGGGCGGTGATCGTGCCTTTCGGCACCCGGAAGCTGGCGTCGGTCAGCGCGGTCTGCCCGCTGCGGTAGGTGACGGTGACCCCTTCGGCAAGGATCCCCTCGCCGCCTGCGTCGCTGTCGGACTGGGTGTCGCGCATGCCTGCCCTCACTCTGCCGCGGCAAGGCCGGTGGCGATGGTTTCGGTCGTGACCTTCAGCAGGTCGAGATAGGTCGGCACCGGGCCGTCCGCCTCGGACAGGCTGTCGACGTAAAGGACGCCGCCGAAGACCGCGCCGGTTTCACGGGCGACCTGCAAGGCGGGATCGTTCGACACGGTGCTTTCGCAAAAGACCGCCAGGATGGCGTGATCGCGCACCCCGTCGATCACCGCCTGCACCTGGCGCGGACTGCCCTGCTGGTCGGCGTTGACCGGCCAGAGGTAAAGCTCGGTCAGGCCAAGATCGCGGGCAAGGTAGCTGAACGCGCCCTCGCAGGTCACCAGCCAGCGGCGGTCGGCGGGCAAGGCGGCGATCGCGGCGCGCAAGGGGCCGATCGCGGCGGTCAGCCTGGCCTTGTAGGCCGTTGCATTCGCGGCATAGGTCGCGCCGTTCGCCGGATCGACCGCCGTCAGTGCCCGGGCGATGTTGTCGACATAGATCAGCGCGTTTTCCAGCCCCATCCAGGCATGGGCGTTGGGTTTGCCGTCATATTCCCCCCCGCTGATCGAGATCGGCGCGATCCCGTCGGAAACGGTGGCCGAGGGCACTTCGCCCAGGTTGCCGAGGAACTGCTCGAACCAGCGCTCCAGCCCCAGGCCGTTCCACAGGATGAGGTCGGCATCCACCGCGCCGACGATATCCTGCGGCGTGGGCTCGTAGCCGTGGATCTCGGCGCCCGGCTTGGTCACCGAGACCACATCCACCCCGTCGCCCGCGACGTTGCGCGCCATGTCGGCGATGACGGTGAAGGTGGTGACGACCTTGAGCCGGTCCTGGGCCAGCGCCGCCCAGGGGGCAGCGGCTAGAACGGCGGTCAACAAAAGCGCGCGGCAGGTCAGCGACATGAGGATACCTCTCGATAGCTGACTAGACTGCAAGTGAGAACCATTTGCAAGTAGCCACCGGACCGGCAGGAGGCTTGCGCGCCGTTGATCCGACGAAACCCGGCGTCGTGCGCGCAGGTGACCCGGGCGCGCCGGATGCCGATGCGCCGGATCAGCCGGGACCACAGGGCCGGACAAGCGGGCGGCCAGCGGCGAGGCGCATCCCTTCGAGACGGCCACGGTTCGGCCATGGGAGGCGGACAAGATCGAGATTTTTTGGCGCACCCGACAGGATTCGAACCTGTGACCTCTGCCTTCGGAGGGCAGCACTCTATCCAGCTGAGCTACGGGTGCCTGACCGGCGTCTTAGCCGAAGGCCGGACGGGATTCAACGCCAATCGGTCACGCTTGCCAACCAAAGCCTGGCAGGCCGCGATGGTGCCGTTCGCGGCAAGCGGCTTTTCCGGGCCAGGACGGTCGGACCAGCCAGGCAGAAACGATTTTTCTGCGAAAAATCGAGGTTCTGCGCCGGAAATCTCAGGCAAAGAGATCCTGCGCCAGTTCCAGCGCCGAGACGAGCGCATCAACTTCTTCAAGGGTGTTGTAAAGCCCGAAGGAAGCCCGGCAGGAGGCGGTAACGCCAAGGTGCTGCATCAGCGGCATCGCACAATGGGTCCCGGCGCGCACCGCGATGCCACGCTTGTCCAGGATGGTCGAGATGTCATGCGCATGGGCAGCACCTTGCATGGTGAAAGAGAAGATCGCCCCCTTCCCGGCCGACTCCCCCTGCAGGTTCAGCCAGTTGAGGCCCGACAGCCGATCACGCGCATAGTCGCGCAAGGTCCGTTCATGGGCTGCGACATTGGCCATGCTAAGGCCGGTCAGATAATCCAGCGCCACGCCAAGCCCGGTCTGCTGGACGATGCCGGGGGTTCCGGCCTCGAACTTCATCGGCGGGTCATTCCAGGTCACCGCGTCGCGCGTCACCTCGCGGATCATGTCGCCACCGCCAAGGAAGGGGCGCATCTCGGCCTGACGGTCCGATTTGATGAAGATCGCCCCGGAACCACTTGGTCCGTAAAGCTTATGCCCGGTTATGGCATAGAAGTCGCACCCCAGAGCCTGCACGTCGACAGGCATGTGAACCGCGGCCTGGCTGCCGTCAACCAGCACCGGCACGCCCTTTTCGCGCGCGCCCCGGCAGATCGCGGCGACATCGACGACCGTGCCCAGCACGTTCGACATATGAGTCACGGCCACCAGGCGGGTGCGCGGCCCGATCGCATCCAGCACCGCCTGGGGATCAAGATCGCCCTTCGCGTCGACCTCGACCCATTTCAGCACCACGCCCTGGCGTTCGCGCAGGAAGTGCCACGGCACGATGTTGGCGTGATGCTCCATCACCGAGAGCACGATCTCGTCGCCCGGTTGCAGGCGTGGCGCGGCCCAGGCGTAGGAGACGAGGTTGAACGCTTCCGTCGTGCCGGTGGTGAAGACGATCTCGTCTTCGGAAGCGGCGTTCAGGAAGCGGGCGACGATGCCGCGAGTCGCCTCGTACTTTTCGGTCGCGAGGTTGGACAGGTAGTGCAACCCCCTGTGGACATTGGCATATTCCTGCGAATAGGCGCGGGTCACGGCGTCGATCACCACTTGCGGCTTCTGCGCCGAGGCACCGTTGTCAAGGTAGACCAGGGGCTTGCCGTTCACCTGCCGCGACAGGATCGGGAAATCGGCGCGGATCTTCTGGACATCATACATTCTGCAAGGCCTCCGGGCCGTAGATCAGCATCAGGCCGACCGCAATCACCAGCGCGACCCCGAAACTGGCGATGATCAGGCCGGCCAGCACGGCCCAGGCCCGGGCAAAGCCGTGCAGCTCGGCGATGAAACCGGTGATCAGCCAGAAGAACAGCACCAGCCCGGCAAGGTTGACGATCCCGGCCAGGGGCGCGGCGATGACCAGCACCAGAAGCTGCGCCAGCTGCACGGCCAGCATGATCACCTGCAGCCAGACGACGACCAGCAGCGTGTCGGACAGGCTGCCCCGGCCGCCCCAGGCCTGGCCGATCCGGTGGATCAGCAGCACCGAGGCCGCCAGGATCAGCCACTGGATCGCGGCGGTCCGGATCGGGCTTTGCAGCATGAACTGGGTCAGCGGGTCCGTGGTCAGCGGCAGCAAGAGAAAGCCCAGGTGCATCAGGATCGCCGAGCCGACGGCCACCAGCAAAAGCCCGGCCGTCCGGGCCGGCAGGGGCACGCCCAGCGACAGAAGCGTGCGGGCTCCGGCGCGCGGAGCCTGCACGGACAGGCGTGCAAGGTGCAGGATCTGGTCCATCAGCCCGGTCATCCGCGTTCCGCCTCGACCAGGAGGGTCAGCCAGAGCCAGAGGAAGGCCGCAAGAACGAGGACCCCGACCACCAGCGCCTGCAGGCCCGGCCCGAGGAAGCCCGCGACAAGGCCGTTCAGCAGCATCAGCGGCGTGGCGCACAGGAGCGCCCAGAAAAGTGCGAGGCGCGCGCCGAAATGGGTGCCCTTGCCGCCGATGGCCCGCGCCAGCAGGTGGCTGAGGGCCGCGACGGCATAAAGCGCCGGCGGCAAGAGGAAGACCGTCGCCAGGAGGGCGCCGCTCATCCGCGCTTCGAGCGGGACCGAAGGGTCAAGCGTCGCGGCGCGCGACAGCGCTGGCCATTGCGCGATGAAGATCAGCCCGCAGGCTGCCATCAGCGTGGCCAGCGCCCGATCGTCGCGCGCGCCGCGGGCAAGCTTGCCGCGCAGGATGTCGCGCGGACGCCGCCAGGTGGCCAGGATGTCGCCGGTCACTGTCATGCAGCACCCTTTGCCGCATGGCGCGCCAACCAGCCTTCAAGCCGCCCTCGGATGTCTTCGGCAATTGCCGGATCCTCGACCTCGTCGATCGCCTCGGCCAGGAAGGCCTGCACCAATAGACCCTGCGCCCTGGCGCGCGGCACCCCGCGCGACTGCAGGTAGAAGAGCGCCGTCTCGTCGATTGCGCCCGAAGTGGAGCCGTGGCTGCACTTCACGTCATCGGCGTAGATCTCAAGCTCGGGCTTGGCGAGGAACTGGCTGTCCTCGTCCAGAAGCAGGCTTTGGCTGATCTGGTAGCCGTCGGTCTTCTGCGCGCCCTGCCGGACGAGGATCTTGCCCTGGAAGACGCCGACCGCGCCGTTCTTCAACACCTTCTTGAAGACCTGGCGGCTTTCGCAGCCTTCGGCGGCATGGGTCACGAACACAGTGTCATCATGGTGGAAGTCGCCGTCCCCGACCGCAGCCCCGGCGATATGGGCGCGGGCGCCGGCGCCGGCAAGCTCGATCACCGCCTCGTTGCGGGTCAGCCGGCCATTCGCGGTCAAGGTGAAGGACTTGAAGGTCGCCCTCGCACCAAGCCGGGCGAAAACATGCGTCGCGGCGCGGCGTTCATGGTCGCGGCCCTGCACGCGGATGTGGTGGAAGCGCGCACCCTCGGCGACCTCGACCTCCATGACCTTGGTCAGGCGCGCTGCGGCCGGGCCGCTTTCAAGAAGGGTCAACTCGGCCCCCGGCTCAAGCTTGATGCAATGGTGGAGCATCGCGTCGGAACGGTCTGATGCATGGACATAAATCAGCGCGACGGGGCGTGCGGCCCGGCCCGTGACACGGATCAGGACACCGTCGTCGGCGCAGGCGGTGTTGAGCGCGGCAAAGGGACGCGCGACCGGGGTCTGGCCCCGTGTCTCAAGCACGGCATACAGACTTTCGGCCCAGTGGCCCTGCCCGGTCGCAAGGGTGGCCAGGCGGTCGATCTCGATCCCGGCCAAGGCAAGGTCGTCAGAGGCGGCTGCATCGAAGCGGCCGTCGACGAAGACGATCTTCAGCCGGTCGATCGCGTCGAAGGCCGGGGTCTCGTCGCCCGGATTGAACACTGCCGCGACCGGAGCCTCCGGCGCATTCAGGCTTGCCGGGTCGGTATAGCGCCAGTATTCGTCGCGCCGCTGCGGCAGACCCATGGCCTGCAGCCGCGCCAGCGCGTCGCGCCGGGCAGCCCCAAGCCAGCCGTCACCGTCCGGCTGGTCCAGCCCGGCCAGCCGCCCGGCCAGCGCCACGTCTTTTGCCGAAGCCAGTCCCATCAGCCCACCTCGCCCAGCAGGTCGGCATAGCCGTTGGTCTCGACCTGAAGCGCAAGCTCGGGTCCGCCGGTCTTGATGATGCGGCCCGCCGCCATGATATGCACGACATCCGGCCGGATATGGTCCAGCAGGCGCTGGTAATGGGTGATGACCAGAAAGGACCGCCCGGCCCCGCGCAGCGCATTGACCCCGTCTGCGACCAGCTTCATCGCATCTACGTCAAGCCCAGAGTCGGTTTCGTCCAGGATGCACATGCGGGGTTCCAGCATTGCCATCTGCAGGATTTCGTTGCGCTTTTTCTCTCCACCCGAGAAGCCGACATTCACGGGGCGCTTCAGCATCTCGGCGTCGATCTTCAAGGCCTTCGCCTTCTCGCGCACCAGTTTGAGGAAATCGGCCGCAGAAACCTCGTCCTCGCCGCGGGCTTTCTTCTGTGCATTCACGGCCGTCCGCAGGAAGGTCATGTTGCCGACGCCGGGGATCTCGACCGGGTACTGGAAGGCCAGGAACAGCCCTGCCGCCGCCCGCGCTTCGGGCTCCATTCCCAGAAGTTCGGCCCCGTCCAGCGACGCCGAGCCTTCGGTGACCTCATAGCCGTCCCGCCCCGCCAGCACATAGGACAGGGTGGACTTGCCCGACCCGTTCGGCCCCATGATTGCATGCACCTCGCCGGCGCCGATCTTCAGATCGACTCCGCGCAAGATCACCTTGTCTTCTTCCTCAAGCTTGACGTGCAGGTTATTGATTTCCAGCATTTTTCTCTTCCTGAAGTCCTGGTTTTCCGTGATCATCGCGGGTCCGAGAACCAGCCGACCACCGTGCTAAGCATATCGGGCGGGATCGGGCCGGGCGTCACGGTAAAGCGGGCCATGCGACCGATCATCGCCTCTTTGCGGGCCAGCGCCTCGACCCGGTGATAATAGGGACGGTCGGCGTAGTCGTCGAAAAGCACCGTCGTCGGGGCCTGCGCCCGCAGCCGGACC
>JANNXX010000010.1:0-3199 GCA_031409795.1 Rhodobacterales bacterium | reverse complement strand
CGGTCATTGCCCCCGCGATTGTCCCGGCGCTGTTCACGTTCTGCCATAAGGCATTCCTTCACTGGTGGCACCGTTGGCGCCGTTATCTGCCAACCCTGGTGGGCGCCCCCGAAAAGCAAGGGAGGGCAGCCCCCGGATCTTCGGGGCGGCGAAACCGCCGCCCGCCGGGATTTAGAAGTTCAGGCCACCTTCACGCGCAGCATCGGCCAAAGCCTTGATCTTGCCGTGAAACAGGAACCCGCCACGGTCGAAGTAGCATTCCTCGACCCCGGCTTTCTTCGCACGCTCGGCAATCGCCGCGCCGACCTTGGCAGATGCTTCGACATTGTTCTTGCCGACCACGCCCAGATCCTTCTCAAGCGAAGAAGCCGAGGCGACGGTCACGCCCTTCACATCGTCGATCAGCTGAACGCTGATGTTCTTCGAGGACCGGTGCACCGAAAGGCGCAGACGGCCGTGCGAAGTTGCCTTGATCTTGTTCCGGACGCGCATGCGGCGCTTGAGGAACAGCTCTCTCTTGTTGATTGCCATTTTATTTCTTCTTGCCTTCCTTGCGGAACACGAACTCACCCTTGTAGCGGATGCCTTTGCCTTTGTAGGGCTCGGGTGCGCGCCATTCGCGGATGTTCGCGGCGACCTGGCCAACCTGCTGCTGGTCGATACCCTCGATGATGATTTCGGTCTGCTTCGGGACGGTGATCGTCACCCCCGTCGGCACATCGAAGTTCACTTCGTGGCTATAGCCCAGCGACAGTTTCAGGACATTTCCAGCCATGGCGGCGCGGTAGCCGACACCCTGGATTTCCATTTCCTGCTTGAAGCCGTCCGAGACGCCGGTCACCAGGTTTGCCACCATCGAGCGGGTCATGCCCCACTGCTGACGCGAGCGTTTGGACAGCCCACGCGGGGTGACCTTGATGCTGTCACCATCAATCGTAAGCGTGACATCATCGCTTGCGGTGAAGCTGCGGGTCCCTTTCGGGCCTTTCACTTCAACGGTCTGACCCGAAACAGAGGCCGAGGTCCCCTTGACGAGCGGGACGGGTTTCTTGCCGATACGAGACATTCCAACCCCTCCTTAGAATACGGTGCAAAGCACTTCGCCGCCAACATTGGCAGCGCGAGCATTTGCATCCGACATGACACCTTTCGGCGTGGAGACGATGGAAACACCAAGGCCGTTGCGGACCGACGGGATTTCCTTGACGCCCATGTACACCCGACGGCCGGGCTTGGACACGCGCTTGACTTCGCGGATCACCGGCTCGCCTTCATAGTATTTCAGGCTGATCGTGAATTCGCCCTGCTTGTTGTCCGTGTCGGCCTTCTCGTAGCCGCGGATATAGCCTTCCGACAGCAGCACATCCAGCACGCGGGCGCGCAGGGTGGATGCCGGGGTCTTCACCGTGGACTTGCCGCGCATCTGTGCGTTGCGGATCCGGGTAAGCATGTCCCCGATAGGATCGTTCATCATCATATCCGGTCCTCCTTACCAGCTGGACTTGACCATGCCGGGGATCTGGCCAAACGAGGCGAGATCACGCAGCATGATGCGGCTGAGTTTAAGCTTGCGGTAATACGCATGCGGACGGCCCGTCAGCTGGCAGCGGTTGTGCAACCGGACAGCCGACGAATTGCGGGGCAGCTCGGCCAGTTTCAGGGTCGCCTTGAAGCGGTCCTCAACCGGTTTCGCCTGGTCGTTGATCACCGCTTTCAGCGCGGCCCGCTTGGAAGCGTGCTGCTTCACCAGCTTGGCGCGCTTCACTTCGCGGTTCACCATGGATTTCTTTGCCATATCTATGTTCCTCGCAATTACGACGTGAAGGGCATGTTGAAATGCTTCAACAGCGCCTTGGCTTCGGTGTCGTTTTTCGCGTTGGTGCAGATGATGATGTCCATCCCCAGAACCTCGTCGACCTTGTCGAAGTTGATCTCGGGGAACACGATGTGCTCTTTCAGGCCCATGGCGAAGTTGCCATTGCCGTCGAAGCTGGAGCCTTTCACGCCGCGGAAGTCGCGGACGCGGGGCAGCGCCACGTTGATCAGGCGATCGAGGAATTCGTACATCTTCTCGCCACGCAGCGTGACCTTGCAGCCCAGCGGCATTTCCTCGCGGACGCGGAAACCGGCGATGGACTTCTTGGCCTTGGTGATCACGGCCTTCTGGCCGGCGATCTGGGACAGTTCCTCGGCGGCCTGCTTGACCTTCTTGGTGTCCTTGACGGCCTCGCCGACGCCCATGTTCAGGACGATCTTGTCCAGACGCGGGATCATCATGGCGTTCTTGTAGCCGAACTCTTCCTTCATCGCCGGGCGGATGGTGGCCTTGTAGGCCGCCTTCAGGCGCGGCGTGTATGCGGCTTGATCCAGCATCAGATCGCCTCCCCGGTGGTCTTGGCGAAACGCACCTTCTTGTCGCCATCCATGCGGAAGCCGACGCGGGTGGGTTTGCCGTTCTTGTCCACGATCGCAAGGTTCGACAGGTCGATCGGCATCGCCTTCGGCTGGCGGCCGCCCTGCGATGCAGCGGACTGCTTGGTGTGGCGGATCGCCACGTTCACGCCATCGACCACGGCCTTGTTGGCGGTCGGGTTGACGGACGCGATGGCACCCGTCTTGCCCTTGTCCTTGCCGGTCAGCACGACGACCGTGTCACCCTTCTTGAGCTTGGCAGCCATCACAGCACCTCCGGCGCAAGGCTGATGATCTTCATGAAGTTCTTGGCACGCAGCTCGCGCACGACCGGCCCGAAGATACGGGTGCCGACCGGTTCGCCCTGGTTGTTCAGGATGACGGCGGCGTTACGGTCAAAACGGATGGTGGTGCCGTCTTCACGGCGGACTTCCTTGGCGGTGCGAACGACGACGGCCTTGCGGACGTCACCCTTCTTCACGCGGCCTTTGGGAATGGCTTCCTTGACCGACACCACGATGATGTCGCCGACGGAAGCATAACGGCGGTGCGAGCCGCCAAGAACCTTGATGCACTGAACCCGGCGAGCGCCGGAGTTGTCAGCCACATCCAGATTCGTCTGCATCTGGATCATTTTAAAGTCTCCCGACCTGCAGGGACCCCGTTTCAGATTTCTGGGGCCCTGCGGTTTCGTTAGAGACGGAAGTGGTTACGCGGTTGCGTCGACCACCACCGTCCAGCGTTTCGTCTTCGAGATCGGCGCGCATTCTTCAATGCGAACTTGATC
>JANNXX010000009.1:0-47320 GCA_031409795.1 Rhodobacterales bacterium | reverse complement strand
GCGGGCGAAAACGGTCTGGTAATCGGTGCGGTCCTGATCGTCCGCCGCCCGCTTGGCTGCAATGTAGGGCGGCAGCGGCATGACGCCGGCCTCGGCCAGGGCCGCGTCGAAGCCGTCGCCGGCAGGTCGGGCATGTGCGGGTCTTTGCGGCGCTGGGGTCGCTGGTCTCGGCGCTACTGGTGATCTTTCCGGTATTTCCCGACTGGATCGTCTGGACCGTGCTGCGGGTCATGGCGGGTTTCTGCTTTTCCGGCATCTACATCACCGCCGAAAGCTGGATCAACAACACCGCCACGAACGAGACGCGGGGCCAGGCGTTGTCGGCCTACATGATCGTGCAGATGCTGGGGATCATCGCCAGCCAGGTGCTGTTGAACGTGCCCGACCAGTCGGGTTTCGCGCTGTTCATCATCCCCTCGGTGCTGGTGTCGCTGGCCTTCATGCCGCTGCTGCTGGCCCCGACCCCGGCGCCGGCCTTCGACAGCACGAAACGCCTGGGCTTTGCCGAACTGTTCCGCATCTCTCCGCTTGGCTGTGCGGGGATGCTGCTGACCGGCGGGGTGTTCTCGGCGATGTTCGGCATGGCCTCGGTCTGGGGGGCGCAAGAGGGGTTGTCGGTGCGCGACATCTCGATCTTCGTCGGCAGCCTGTATGTCGGCGGACTGGTGCTGCAATACCCGATCGGCTGGGCGTCCGACCGGATGGACCGGCGCAAGCTGGTGATGGGCCTGTCGGCGGTGGCGGCGGCGGTGATGCTGCTGCCGCCGCGATGCCCTTGCCCTTCGTCGCGCTGATCGGGGTGGCGCTGATCCTTGGCGGGATCACCAACCCGGTCTATGCGCTGCTGATCGCCTATACCAACGACTTCCTGTCGCGCGAACAGATGGCCGCCGCAAGTGCCGGGCTGATCTTCCTCAACGGGTTCGGCGCGATCTTCGGCCCCCTGATCACCGGCTGGATGATGGAGACCTTCGGCCCGCGGGGCTTCTTTCTGTTCATCGGCATCCTCTATGTCCTGCTGGCCGGATATGCCGTCTACCGCATGACGCGGCGCGCGACCCCCAGCGTGACCGGCGCCTTCCGGGGCGTGACGCAGGGCGCCTCGCCCTTGGCCGTGGGCGCGGTCCTCGACGATGCGGTGAAGCCCTGAGATCTGGCCCTGAGATCTGGCCCTGAGAATTGGCCCTGAGATCTGGCCCTATATTCTGGCGCCAAGATCTGCGGTTGCGAACACGGCGTTTCCCTGCAAGGCTTTGCGGGGTCAGGGAGGTGCCGATGTCCGATCCGTTGGAGGTTCTGGAGTTCTGGCTGCAAGAGATCGGACCCGAGGGCTGGTTTGCCGGAGGCGAGGCAATCGACGCGCGCTGCCGTCAGACCTTCGGAGACCTCTGGCAGGCCGCCCATGACGGTGGTCTGGAGCATTGGGTAGACGGCACGGTCGGCACGCTGGCCTATCTGATCGTCACCGACCAGTTCCCGCGCAACATCCACCGGGGGACCGCGCTGGCCTTTGCGACCGATGCCCGGGCGCTGGCGGCGGCGAAGCGGGCCGTCGCCGAGGGGTGGGACATGAAGGCCCCGGAACCCGAACGGCAGTTCTTCTACATGCCTTTCGAGCATTCCGAGGACCCGACGGATCAGGGGCTGGCCGTCGCCTACCTGACCGACCGGCTGCCCTCGGCACCCGGTCTGGCGCTGCACGCTCGCGCGCATCAGGAAGTCATCCGCCGCCATGGCCGGTTTCCGACCCGCAATGCCCAGCTTGGCCGCATCAGCACCGCCGAGGAACAGGCCTACCTGGACAAGGGTGGCTACATGGCGCTGGTCAAGGCGCTGCAAAGCCATGCACCTGATGCATAGACCCAAGGCAAGGCCTTTATTGCTTGGGGTTCGGAAATAGTTTAGGGGCAAACTACTTTTCCTGGGAGAGAAAGATGGCCAGCCAGAACTTCGACGTGATCGTGATCGGTGCCGGACCCGGGGGCTATGTCGCGGCCATCCGCGCCAGCCAGCTGGGCCTCAAGGTCGCCATCGTCGAGCGCGAGAATCTGGGCGGCATCTGCCTGAACTGGGGCTGCATTCCGACCAAGGCCATGCTGCGCAGCGCCGAGGTGTTTCACCTGATGCACCGCGCCAAGGAATTCGGACTTGGCGCGACCGGGATCAGCTATGACCTTCCGGCGGTCGTCGCCCGCTCACGCGGGGTGGCGAAGCAGCTCTCGGGCGGCATCGGCCATTTGATGAAGAAGAACAAGGTCACCGTCTTCATGGGCGCGGCCACCTTGCCCACCAAGGGCACGGTCAGCGTCAAGACCGACAAGGGCATCGAAGAGCTAACCGCGAAATCGATCGTCCTCGCCACCGGTGCCCGCGCGCGGGATCTGCCGGGGCTTGAGGCGGATGGTGATCTGGTCTGGTCCTACAGGCATGCGCTGGTGGCGTCCCGGATGCCGAAAAAGCTGCTGGTCATCGGGTCGGGTGCGATCGGCATCGAATTCGCCAGCTTCTTCAACACGCTTGGCGCCGATACCACGGTGGTTGAGGTGATGGATCGCATCCTGCCGGTCGAGGACGCGGAAATCAGCGCCTTCGCGAAGAAATCCTTCGTGAAGCAGGGGATGAAGATCCTGGAAAAGGCCACGGTCAAGAAGCTTGACCGCAAGCCGGGGCAGGGCGTCACCGCGCATATCGAGACCGGCGGCAAGACCGAGACGCAGGACTTCGACACCGTGATCAGCGCCGTCGGCATCGTCGGCAACGTTGAAAACCTGGGGCTGGAGGCGCTGGGCATCAAGATTGACCGCACCCATGTGGTGACCGATGAATACTGCCGCACCGGGGTGGAGGGGCTTTATGCCATCGGCGACATCGCGGGCGCGCCCTGGCTTGCCCACAAGGCCAGCCACGAGGGCGTGATGGTGGCGGAATTGATCGCCGGGAAACATCCGCACCCGATCAAGCCGAACTCCATCGCCGGCTGCACCTATTGCCAGCCGCAGATCGCTTCCGTCGGCCTGACCGAGGAGAAAGCCAAGGCGGCGGGCTACACGCTGAAGGTCGGCCGCTTTCCCTTCATCGGCAACGGAAAGGCGATTGCGCTGGGTGAGGCCGAGGGGATGATCAAGACCATCTTCGACGCCCAGACCGGCGAGATGCTGGGGGCCCACATGGTCGGCGCGGAAGTCACCGAGCTGATCCAGGGCTATGTCGTCGCGCGGGGCCTTGAGACGACCGAGGAAGACCTGATGAACACCGTCTTCCCGCACCCGACCCTGTCCGAGATGATGCACGAAGCCGTGCTGGATGCTTACGGCCGCGCGCTGCACATTTGACCGGCGCGCGCGCTTTGCGTTGCTCTTTCTGAAATACTCCCGCCGGAGGCAGCGCCCCCGGCCACTGGCGGGCCGTGACAGGACCGGCTACCAAGGGCCATGCGCCCGCTGCCGCCCATGATCCTTGTTATCCTTCTCTGGTGCGCGGGCCTTGGGGCTGCGGCGCAGTTCGGCAAGATTTCCATTCTTTATGAAACGCTTCGCGCCAGCTATGGCAGCCATGGCGAGGTGGCGCTGGGGCTGGTCGTGTCGATCGTCGGGATGGTCGGGCTGATCTTCGGTACCACGGCGGGGCTTTTGGTCGCCCGGATCGGCCCGCGCCGCGCCATCGTGGCGGCCCTGGCCGCAGGGGCGGTGATGTCGGCCTTGCAGGCGTTGATGCCGGCCTATCCGCTGATGCTGGCCAGCCGGATCGTCGAGGGCGCGTCGCATCTGGCGATCGTCGTCGTCGGACCCACGATGATCGCGACCCTCGCCCCCACGGCACGGCGGCCGCTGGCGATGACGCTGTGGTCCAGCTTCTTCGGCGTCACCTACACGCTGCTGGCGCTGGTCGGCCCGCTGGTCACGCCGGTCGGTCTTTTCCTGGGTCATGCCGCCTATATGGCGCTGCTGGCGGTGGTTCTGGCGGCGACGCTTCCGACTGACCCGCGTCAGGCCACGGCACCGCTGGGCAACATCCTGCGCCAGCATGTCCAGATCTACAGCTCGCCGCGCCTTTCCGCCCCGGCGATGGGGTTCTGCTGTTATACGTTCCTTTATGTCGCCATCCTGACCCTGCTGCCGCCGGAAACCCCCGTCAGCCACCGCGCGTTGATCGCCGCAGGGATGCCGCTGGCCTCGATCCTGGTGTCGCTGACCCTGGGGGTGCGCCTGTTGCGTCAGCTCTCTGCCGTGCGGCTGGTGCAGCTGGGCTATGGCGCGGCGATCCCCGGCTTCCTGCTCCTCTGGGTCTTCTGGGGCAACGGGGCGGGCATGGTCGCCGCCGGGTTCTGGCTGTCCGCAGCGCTGGGAATCGTGCAGGGCGCAAGTTTCGCCGCGATCCCCGAGCTGAACGCGACAGCCGAGGCGCGCGCCCGCGCTGCCGGGGCGGTGGCGCAGCTGGGCAACCTTGGCACCACCACCGGCACCCCGGTTCTGGCGGCGCTTCTGGCGGCGTCGGGTCCGCCGGCGCTGGCCCTTGCGGCGACCGCGCTTTGTGCGATCGGCATCGGCCTGCATCAGCTGCAGGCGCGCCGCCGCCTGCTGCGCGCTGATTGACGTCCGTTCCCTTTTCGTTCACAAATTCTGGTTGGAGACTCAGCCGTTAAGCACTATCTGTTGCCGCGGCATCGGGGAGCGGTCATGGCTGAACAGAAGTTCATCGAAGTAAGGGGTGCCCGTGAGCACAACCTGAAGTCGGTCGATGTGTCGATCCCGCGTGATCAGCTGGTGGTGATCACCGGGCTGTCGGGGTCCGGCAAGTCAAGCCTCGCCTTCGATACGATCTATGCCGAAGGCCAGCGGCGGTATGTCGAGTCGCTCAGCGCCTATGCCCGCCAGTTCCTGGACATGATGGGCAAGCCGGATGTCGACCACATCTCGGGCCTGTCGCCGGCGATTTCCATCGAACAGAAGACCACCTCGAAGAACCCCCGGTCCACCGTCGGTACGGTGACCGAGATCTACGACTATCTGCGCCTGCTTTTCGCCCGCGTCGGCACGCCCTTTTCGCCCGCCACCGGCCTGCCGATCACGGCAATGCAGGTGCAGGACATGGTGGATGCGGTCATGGCAATGCCAGAAGGCACCCGAGCCTATCTGCTGGCCCCGATCATCCGCGACCGGAAAGGGGAATACCGCAAGGAGTTCCTTGACCTGCGCAAGCAGGGGTTCCAACGGGTGAAGGTCAACGGGACGTTCCATGAGCTTGAGGACCCGCCGACCCTGGACAAGAAGTTCCGCCACAACATCGACGTCGTGGTCGACCGGATCGTGGTGAAGGAAGGGATCGAGACCCGCCTGGCCGACAGTTTCCGCACCGCGCTGAACCTGGCCGACGGGATCGCGGTGATCGAGATGGCCGAAGCGCCGGAAGGCGAGGTGCCGCCACGCATCACCTATTCCGAGAAATTCGCCTGTCCGGTCAGCGGCTTCACCATCGCCGAGATCGAGCCGCGACTCTTTTCCTTCAACGCCCCCTTCGGGGCCTGCCCGGTCTGTGACGGGCTGGGGATGGAGCTCTTCTTCGACGAACGCCTGGTGGTCCCCGACCAGAACCTGACCCTGATGCAGGGGGCGATCGCGCCCTGGTCCAAGTCGAAATCACCTTACCTGACCCAGACGATGGAGGCCCTGTCCAAGCATTACGGCTTTAACCTCAAGGCCAAGTGGAAGGACCTGCCAGACACGGTGAAGGACCTGTTCCTGCAAGGCTCCAAAGGTGAGGAGATCCAGTTCCGCTATGACGAGGGCGGGCGGGTCTATCAGGTCAAGCGGGTCTATGAGGGGATCATCCCCAACATGGAACGCCGCTACCGCGAGACGGATTCTGCCTGGAGCCGCGAGGAGATGGAGCGGTATCAGGCCAACCGCGCCTGCGGGGCCTGCGGCGGCTACCGGCTGAAGCCCGAGGCGCTGGCGGTGAAGATCGCCACCTTGCACGTCGGCCAGGTGGTCAAGATGTCGATCACCGAAGCCTATGCCTGGATCGAAGGTGTGGCGGCCACCCTGACCAACCAGCAGAACGAAATCGCCAAGGCGATCCTGAAGGAAATCCGCGAACGCCTTGGATTCCTTGTGAATGTCGGGTTGAACTATCTGACGCTCAGCCGGGCAGCGGGCACGCTTTCGGGCGGGGAATCGCAGCGGATCCGGCTGGCATCGCAGATCGGAAGCGGCCTGACCGGCGTTCTATATGTGCTGGATGAACCCAGTATCGGCCTGCATCAGCGCGACAATGACCGCTTGCTTACCACGCTGAAGAACCTGCGCGATGCGGGGAATACGGTGCTGGTGGTCGAGCATGACGAAGAGGCGATCCGCGAGGCGGATTATGTCTTCGACATGGGGCCGGGGGCGGGCGTGCATGGCGGTATGGTGGTCAGCCACGGCACCCCGGCACAGGTGGCGGCCGATCCGGCCAGCATGACCGGGCAGTACCTGTCGGGTGCGCGCGCAATCGCGGTGCCGAAGGTGCGGCGCAAGGGCAACGGGAAGAAACTGGTGGTCGTCGGGGCTACGGGCAACAACCTCAAGAACGTCACCGCCGAGTTTCCGCTGGGCATGTTCGTCTGCGTGACCGGGGTGTCGGGCGGGGGCAAATCCTCGCTGACCATCGAGACCCTGTTCAAGACCGCCGCCAGCCGCCTGAACGGCGCGCATGAGACGCCGGCGCCCTGCGAGACGATCAAGGGGTTCGAACATCTCGACAAGGTGATCGACATTGACCAGCGCGCCATCGGGCGGACCCCCCGGTCGAACCCGGCGACCTATACTGGCGCGTTCACCCCGATCCGCGACTGGTTTGCGGGCCTGCCGGAATCGAAGACGCGCGGCTACCAGCCCGGACGGTTCAGCTTCAACGTCAAGGGCGGGCGGTGCGAGGCGTGTCAGGGTGACGGTGTCCTCAAGATCGAGATGAACTTCCTGCCCGATGTCTATGTCACCTGCGAGACCTGCAAGGGCCAGCGCTACAACCGAGAAACGCTGGAAGTAAAGTTCAAGAACAAAAGCATAGCAGACGTTCTTGACATGACATGCGAAGATGCCCGCGAGTTTTTCCAGGCCGTCCCCGCGATCCGTGAGAAGATGGATGCGCTGTGCGAGGTGGGCCTGGGCTATATCAAGGTCGGGCAGCAGGCGACCACGCTGTCAGGCGGCGAGGCGCAGCGGGTGAAGCTGTCGAAGGAGCTGTCCCGCCGCGCGACGGGCCGGACGCTGTACATCCTGGATGAGCCGACGACAGGCCTGCATTTCGAGGATGTGAGGAAGCTGCTGGAAGTGCTTCATTCCCTTGTGGAACAGGGTAACACGGTGGTGGTGATCGAACACAACCTCGACGTGGTCAAGACTGCCGACTGGGTGATCGACATCGGCCCTGAAGGCGGTGACGGCGGCGGCAGGATCGTGGCAACGGGCACGCCGGAGGATATCATCAAGGTCGAAGCAAGCCACACGGGGCATTACCTCAAGGACCTGTTGAAGCCCCGGAAGATCGCCGCCGAGTAGGGCGGGCAATCTGCCCACGCGCCCGGTTCAGTTCAGAAGGTCGCTGACGATTCCGATCGCTTCGATCACCACCAGCGTATCGCGCACCACGCGCAGGATCTGGTCATCCACCTGCAGGTAGGTGCTGTCGTCGTCGAAGTCGCGCAGCAACAGTCGCTCCCATTCCGCACGCGGGATCAGGACATAGTCGCCGTCAACCCGGTCCCCCGGCCGCCAGTGGTGGTCCTCGTCGTCACCGCCATGCGCCTTTTTCGCCAGTCCCGGGGGCACGCAGGGTGGGTTCTTCTTGGCCAGTCCAGGCGGGCAGTGACCGTCGTTCTTCGCGGCAACCGGCCCGGAGGAGAGCAGCGCCCCAAAGGCCAGAACGGCGGACAGAATGATCGGAAAGCGGGGCATGGCGGACTCCTGAATTTATGGTTTCTGATCACGCAAGTTCCGCTGATATGCCATTCAATCTGTCGGTGCGGACGCGCTTTCGGCTGAATGCCGCCGCAGGGACCAGATGACGAAGGGCGCGGGACAAACATCCCGCGCCCGTTTTTATAAGCCTATCAAACGCTTAGTCCAGCGCCTTGAAGTTCAGGCTGGCCCCGTCCTTGATGCCGCTGAACCAACGCGCGGTGACGGTCTTGGTCTTGGTGTAGAAGCGGAAGGCGTCCGGCCCGTACTGGTTCAAATCGCCAAAGGCCGATTTCTTCCAGCCGCCGAAGCTGAAGTAGGACAAGGGCACCGGGATCGGGAAGTTGATGCCGACCATTCCCACGTTCACGCGGGACGCAAAGTCGCGCGCCGTGTCGCCGTCGGCGGTGTAGATCGCGGTGCCGTTGCCGTAGTCGTTGTCCATCACCAGCTTCAGCGCCTGCTCGTAACTGCCGGCGCGGACGGTCGAGAGGACCGGGCCGAAGATCTCTTGCTTGTAGATCTCCATCTCGGGGGTGACATGGTCGAAAAGCGTGGCGCCGACGAAGAAGCCGTTCTCGTAGCCCTGGATCTTCAGGCTGCGGCCGTCGACCACGGCTTTCGCGCCCTGTTCGATCCCCGAGTTGATCAGCCCCAGCACCCGCTCTTGTGCGGCCTTGGTGATCAGCGGCCCGAAATCCACATCATTTCCAGCGGTATAGGGCCCGACCTTCAACTTCTCGATCCGCGGGATCAGCCGTTCGATCAGCGCGTCGGCGGTCGCGTCGCCGACCGGCACGGCGACTGAGATCGCCATGCAGCGTTCGCCCGCAGCCCCGTAGCCTGCGCCGACCAGCGCGTCTGCCGCCTTGTCCAGATCGGCATCCGGCATGATGATCATGTGGTTCTTGGCGCCGCCAAAGCATTGCGCGCGCTTGCCGTTCGCGGCGGCCCGGCCATAGATATACTGCGCGATCGGGGTGGACCCCACGAAGCCGACAGCCTGGATCACCGGATGGTCAAGGATGCCGTCCACCGCTTCCTTGTCGCCGTTCACCACCTGCAACACGCCATCGGGCAGACCGGCCTCTTGCAGAAGCTCGGCCAGGAAAAGCGACGTCGAGGGCACCCGCTCGGACGGTTTCAGGATCATCGCATTGCCTGAAGACAGCGCCGGGCCGATCTTCCACAGTGGGATCATCGCGGGGAAGTTGAAGGGGGTGATCCCGGCAACCACGCCCAGCGGCTGGCGCATGGCGAACAGGTCGATGCCGGGACCTGCGGATTCCATCATCTCGCCTTTCAGCATGGCGGGGGCACCCATGCAGACCTCGATCACCTCAAGCCCGCGCTGCACATCGCCCTTGGCGTCCGGGATGGTCTTGCCGTGTTCGCGGGCGACCATCTCGGCCAGCTTGTCCATGTTGGCGTTGATGAGCGCGCCAAAGGCCATCATCACCCGGGCGCGGCGCTGCGGGTTGGTGGCGCCCCAGCCGACCTGGGCCTTGGCAGCTTCCTCGATGGCGTGGTTCAGCTCGGCCATGGTGGCCAGGGCGACGCGCGCCTGAACCTCGCCGGTGGCCGGGTTGAAGATCTCGCTGTGGCGGCCGGACGTGCCCGCCACCCGCTTGCCGTTGATCCAGTGACCGATTTCCTGCATGGCATCCTCCCGCATGTGCTGGGGCGCTTTTACGCTTGCACAAATGCCAGACAAAGCGGCAATTGGTCAAAAGCATTTTGCGGAATTGTCGGTATGGACTGGGATGACCTGCGCGTGTTCCTGGCGGTGGCCCGGACGGAAAGCCTGTCGGCTGCAGGCAAGCGGCTGAAGATCGACCCCGCCACGGTTGGCCGCCGCATTGCGCGGCTGGAGGAAGAGACAGGCGCGCGGCTGTTCGGCAAGTCGCCGCAGGGCTATGCGCTGACCGACGCGGGCATGCGCCTTGTGCCGCATGCCGAAGCGGCAGAGCGTGCGGCGCTTGGCGCGAGCGAAAGCCTGTCCGGCCCCGGAGCCCTGACCGGACTTGTCCGGCTGGGCGCTCCGGACGGCTGCGCCAATTACCTGCTGCCGCAGGTGCTGGCGCGGATCTGCGATGCCAATCCGGGGCTGGAGGTGCAGATCGTGGCGCTGCCGCGCGTCTTCAACCTGTCGAAACGCGAGGCCGACCTTGCGATCGGCGTGTCGCGCCCCGAGGCCGGGCGGCTGACGGTGCAGAAGCTGACCGACTACAAGCTGCACCTTGCCGCCAGCCGCGACTACCTTGCACTGCAGCCGCTGGATGACCCGGCGGACCTGCGCGGTCACCGGTTCGTCGGCTATATCCCGGACATGATCTTCGACAAGGAACTGGACTACCTGGCCGAGATCGGTGCCGGACCGGCGGCGTTGACGTCGAACTCGGTCTCGGTGCAGCTGAACTGGCTGCGACACGGGGCAGGGGTCGGCATCGTGCATGACTTCGCGCTGCCGGCCGCCCCGGAGCTGGCCCTCGTGCTTGCCGACCGGATCAGCCTGACGCGGGCTTTCTGGCTGATCCGGCATCAGGACGATGCGCGGCTGGACCGGCTGAACCGGTTCGCCGACCAGCTGGTGCGCGAGTCGCGGGCCGAGATGGCGCGGCTGGAGGCGGCGGTCGCGGATTCCGCCCGGGTCCCTGCCCAACAGCGGTCTTGACAGACTCACCCCCCCGGTCCGACGCTGGGCGCCCGTCCGGCAGGAGGACCATGCCATGACCGTGCAGCAGATTCTGAAGCTAAAGGGCGACGGCGGCGTCGTAACCGTGCCTTCGACGGCCTCGCTGTCCGAGGCGGCGCAGGTGCTGTCGGCGCGGCGGATCGGGGCGGTCGTCGTGTCGGACGACGGTCAGCGCCCGCTGGGCATCCTGTCCGAGCGCGACATCGTGCGCGAGCTTGGGCGGCGTGGGGTCAGTTGCATGGCCGACCCGGTCACGGGGGTGATGACGGCGAAACTGGTCACCTGCGTGCGATCCGATCATGCCACCGAGGTGATGCAGAAGATGACCGACGGGCGGTTCCGCCACATGCCGGTGATGGAGGGCGAGGTGATGATCGGCTTCATCTCGATCGGGGACGTGGTGAAATCGCGGCTGTCGGAACTTTCCATGGAAAAGGACGCGCTGGAAGGCATGATCAAGGGGTTCTGACGGCCAGGGCAACCGGCCGCTCTTCCGCCGTGACCGGCGTCATTGCTGCCACTGGCCCAGCGAAGAGCGCCCGCCGGGAGCGATGAGCGGCGGCTTGCCCCTTGCGCGCGCCGGGCTGATATTGTTGCCTGCGCCAGGCAAAGGGTTTGGCCGGGGGACATCCATGCGCATCGGGCTTTATCCGGGAACCTTCGATCCGGTCACGCTGGGCCATGTCGACATCATCCAGCGCGCCATGGCGCTGGTTGACCGGCTGGTGATCGGCGTGGCGATCAACCGCGACAAGGGGCCGCTGTTCACCCTGGAAGAGCGCGTCGCCATGGTGCAGGCCGAATGCGCGGCAGTCGTCGCCAAGACGGGGGGCGAGATCGTCGTCCATCCGTTCGAGAACCTGCTGATCGACTGCGCCCGTGATGTCGGGGCCAGCATCATCATCCGCGGTCTGCGCGCAGTGGCGGATTTCGAGTATGAATTCCAGATGGTCGGCATGAACCGGTCGCTGGATGCCAGCATCGAGACGGTGTTCATGATGGCCGATGCCCGGCGGCAGGCGATTGCGTCGAAGCTGGTGAAAGAGATTGCCCGGCTGGGGGGCGATGTGTCGAAGTTCGTCACGCCGCCGGTCGTGGTTGCCTTGAAAGGCAAATACGGCTGACATGCAAAGGGGGCCCATGGGCCCCCGGATCGTCGTACCTCGTGTGATGCAGCCTGCTCTCAGGCGGCCTTGCCGTAGACGGCCTCGCGGGCGATGCGCTCGGCGTCGCCCCGGTAGATGCCCAGGTCCAGCGCCACATCCAGCGGCAGGTTGGCAATCTCGTCCCGGGTCGTGCGATAGGTCGCATAATTGCGGGCGGCGGTGCGCAGCATGTCGATCACGGTAATCATCTTGGTCTTCCTTTCAGTGCGGGGGTCTGCTTGTTCTCCTCGCATGACTTGAAGATAGAGATCTCGTTAGCGCAAACAACTGCCAATGCTGCGCTGCGGCTATGCACTGGGCGCATGGCTTGACGGCATGAGAAAGGGCGCCCGAAAGCGCCCTTTGGCCTGAAAAACACGCGTTTTCAGATCAGCTTGCCCATTGCCACAGCCGTATCAGCCATGCGGTTCGAGAAGCCCCATTCGTTGTCATACCACGACAGGACCGACACGAAGGTTCCGTCCATCACCTTGGTCTGGTCCATGTGGAAGATCGAGGAATGCGGATCGTGGTTGAAATCCGAGCTGACCAGCTTTTCATGGGTGTAGCCCAGGATGCCCTTCAGCCGCCCGTCCGCCGCCGCGGTGATCGCGGCGTTCACTTCCTCGACGCTGGTGGCGCGCCGGGCGATGAATTTCAGGTCCACGACCGACACGTTCGGCGTCGGCACCCGCATGGCGAAACCGTCCAGCTTGCCTTTCAGTTCCGGCAGCACCAGCCCCACCGCCTTGGCCGCCCCGGTCGAGGTCGGGATCATCGACAGCGCCGCCGCGCGGCCGCGGTACAGGTCCTTGTGCATCGTGTCCAGCGTCGGCTGGTCGCCGGTGTAGGAGTGGATGGTGGTCATCATCCCCTTCTCGATGCCGATGGCCTGGTGCAGCACCTGCGCCACCGGCGACAGGCAGTTCGTGGTGCAGGACGCGTTCGAGACGATGATGTCGTCCCGGGTCAGCGTGTCGTGGTTCACGCCGTAGACGATGGTCTTGTCCGCGCCATCGCCGGGAGCCGAGATCAGCACCCGCTTTGAGCCGTTCTCGAGATGCGCCTGGCACTTTTCCTTCGAGGTGAAGATGCCCGTGCATTCGAGGACGATGTCGACATGGCTCCACGGCAGGTCGGCCGGGTTCTTCAGCGCGGTGACCAGCATGTGGCCACGCCCGACGTCGATCCAGTCGGCGCCCGTGGTCACGGTGGCGGGGAAGCGTCCATGCACCGAATCATAGCGCAAGAGATGCGCGTTGGTCTCGACCGGGCCGAGGTCGTTGATCGCCACGACCTCGATGTCGGTGCGTCCCGATTCCACGATGGCCCGCAGCACGTTGCGGCCGATGCGGCCGAACCCGTTGATGGCAACCTTCACCGTCATGCTCTTTCCTCCGTCCGGATGCGACTCACGTCGCTGATAGCGGTAACATCCGCAGATACCCGCCGATTACAACCACAGTTTGACGCCCTCAGCGCCAGAATGCCACCCATTCCACCAGCCCGACCAGCTTGCGCGTCAGAAACACGATCGCCGCGCCGTCGTTGAGCAGAAGGTCTGCCCCGACGCCGGCCGCAAGCACGATGGCAAGGTAAAGCGCGATGGTATTGGTCATGGCGCCCTTTCCGTCGGCGGTCCTGCGGGGTCTATACGGCAATTCCGAAGGCGGCGTGAAGGCTTTGCGGCGCCGGGCTATGAAAACCGGCGCGGCCGGGGTCTAATGGTGCTGCCTGCATGGGAGCCTTTGCATGAGCGGACTGCTTGCCCTTCTGGATGACGTGGCCGCCATCGCCAAGGTGGCCGCCGCCTCGATCGACGACATTGCCGCCGCCGCTGCCAAGGCCGGGGCCAAGGCGGCGGGCGTGGTGATCGACGATGCGGCGGTGACGCCGAAATATGTCCACGGCTTTTCGGCGGACCGCGAGTTGCCGATCATCTGGCGGATCGCGCGCGGGTCCTTGCGCAACAAGCTGGTCGTGCTGCTGCCCGCACTTCTTGCGCTGGATTATTTCCTGCCGCAGGCGATCACGCCGCTTCTGATGCTGGGGGGGGCCTATCTGTGCTTCGAGGGGGCTGAAAAGGTCGTTCACGCCTTTGCCCCCCACGCCGACCACGCGGTCGAGGCGGATTTCGACACCAAGGATCCCCTGCGCCTGGAAGAGGAAAAGATCGCCGGGGCGATCAAGACCGATTTCATCCTCTCGGCCGAGATCATGACCATCGCCCTGGCCACCATCGACAGCCCAAGTTTCTGGCTGCAGGCGGCAACGCTTGCGGTGGTCGGGGCCTTCATCACCTTTGTCGTCTATGGTGCGGTGGCGCTGATCGTGAAGATGGATGACGTGGGCCTGCATCTGGCGGCGACCGGGCGCACCTCGGGGGGCCGGGCGCTGGGGCGCGGGCTGGTCAAGGGCATGCCGAAACTGATGGCGTTCCTGTCCATCGTCGGGACTGCGGCCATGCTGTGGGTTGGCGGCAACATCGTGCTGCACGGGCTGGAGGCGACGCATCTCTGGGCCTGGCCCTACGAGACGATCCACCATGCCGCCGAAGCGGTCGCCCGGGCCGTTCCGGCCGCGCAGGGCTTTGTCATCTGGGTGGTGACCGCGACGCTAGACGGGATCTTCGGCCTTGCCCTTGGCATCCTGCTGATTCCGCTGGCAACCCGGGTGATCGGCCCGCTTTGGGCAGGGGTCACCGGGAAAGCGGCCGCGCGGTGAGGGGCGGGGCGGACGATCTGCTGGCCCTGGCCGGGCGCGTCCTTATCGCCGCGCTGTTCCTGCTGGCCGCGCTGCAGAAGGCCGGAAACCCCTTGCCGGTCGAAGTGCTGCTGGCAGCGCGCGGCTGGCCGATCTGGCTGGTCTGGCCGGCGCTGGCCTTCAATCTTGCTGCCGGAGCAGCGCTGGTCATCGGGGTCTGGGTGCGGCCGGTGGCGCTGCTGCTTGCCGCCTATTGCGTGGTGACCAGTGTTTTTCACCTGATCCCCAGCGATGCCTGGCAGATGTCGATCTTCGTCAAGAACTGGGCCATCGCCGGGGGCTGCCTGATCCTGGCCGCACACGGGGCAGGGCGCTTTGCCCTGCGCCCGTGACGGGTCTCAGAGAAGCGCCTTCGCCTTTGCGACCGCCGCCTCGGCGGTGATGCCGAATTCGGCGTAAAGGCGGTCCATCGGGGCGCTGGCCCCGAAGGAGGACATGCCGACGAAATCCGCCTTCGCCTCACGGCCGCGCTCGCCCAGAAGCCAGCGGTCCCAGCCCTGCCGCACGCCCGCTTCGATGGCCACCCGCACCGGTCCTGCGGGCAGCACGCGCTTGCGCCAACCCTCATCCTGCGCGGCGAACAGCTCCATCGACGGCATGGAGACGACGCGGGTGCCGATCCCTTCGGCCTCCAGCGCGGCGCGGGCCTTCAGCGCGATCTCCACCTCGGACCCGGTGGCGATCAGGATCACCTGACGCCTGCCTGTGGCTTCCTCCAGCACATAGCCGCCCCTGGCGACCATGTTCTGCGCAGTATGGGTCTTGCGGACCGCCGGAAGGTTCTGGCGCGACAGGGCCAGCACCGTGGGCCGGGTCTTTTCGGTCAGGGCGATCTCCCAGGCCTCCGCCACTTCCACCAGGTCGGCAGGGCGGATCACCAGGGTGTTCGGCGTGGCGCGGCTGATCGCCAGATGCTCCACCGGCTGGTGGGTCGGGCCATCCTCGCCCAGGCCGATGGAGTCATGGGTCATCACATAGACCACCGGCACGCCCATCAGGGCCGACAGGCGCATCGAGGGGCGGGCATAGTCGGTAAAGCACATGAAGGTTCCGCCGTAAGGCCTTATGCCGCCATGCAGAACCAGTCCGTTCATTGCTGCGGCCATCCCGTGTTCACGGATGCCGAAATAGACATAGCGACCCTTGCGATCCTCGGGCGTGAAGGTGCCGAGGTCAGGCGTCTTGGTGTTGTTCGACCCGGTCAGGTCGGCAGAGCCGCCGATGGTTTCGGTCACGACCGGATTCACTGCCGCCAGCACCTTTTCGGACGACGCGCGTGTGGCAAGCTTCGGCATGTCCGCCACCGCCTGCTTCTTTACCGCCCGGATTGTCGCCGCCAGCTTTGCCGGAGCCTCCAGCGCGAAGATGCGGGTGAATTCGGCCTGTTTCGCGGGGGACAGCGCCGTCAGGCGCGTCTCCCACTCTGCCCGGGCCTTCGCACCCTTCGCGCCAAGCGATTCCCACCAGCGCTTGATGTCCGCCGGCACTTCGAACGGGCCGCCGGTCCAGCCGTAGCCCGCCTTGGCCGTCTCCATCTGCGCCTTGTCGGTCAGCGCGCCATGGCCCTTGTTGGTATCCTGCGCCGCATGGCCCAGCGCGATATGCGTCTTGCAGGCGACCATCGCCGGGCGGGGGCTGGCCTTGGCCGCCGTCAGCGCCCGGTCGATGTCCACCGGATCATGGCCGTCGCAGTCGAACACGTCCCAGCCCGACGCGGCAAAGCGTGCCTTCTGGTCGGTCACGTCCGAGATCGACACCTTGCCGTCGATGGTGATGCCGTTGTTGTCCCACAGCACGATCAGCCGCGACAGCGCTTGCTTGCCCGCAAGACCGATGGCTTCCTGGCTGACACCCTCCATCAGGCAGCCGTCGCCGGCGATGACCCAGGTGTGGTGATCCTGCACCTTTGCCCCCCAGCGCGCGCGCAGGGATTCTTCGGCCATGGCGAAGCCCACGGCATTGGCGATCCCCTGGCCCAGGGGGCCGGTCGTGGTTTCCACCCCCGCGACATGGCCGTATTCCGGGTGCCCGGCGGTGATGGCGCCCCATTGCCGGAAGGCCTTGATCTGGTCCAGCGTCATGTCGGCGTAGCCGGTCAGGTGCAGCAGGCTGTAGATCAGCATAGACCCGTGTCCCGCCGACAGGATGAACCGGTCGCGGTCGGGCCAGCGGGGTGCCTTGGGGTCAAATTTCAGGTGCTTTTCGAAAAGCACGGTTGCCACATCCGCCATGCCCATCGGCATCCCCGAGTGCCCGGAGTTTGCCGCTGCGACAGCGTCCAGCGTCAGGGCGCGGATCGCGGTGGCGCGCATCCAGTGGTCGGGGTGGGTCTGGCGGAGGGTCTGGATGTCCAAGGCGGCATTCCTTTGGCAAGCGGGACGAAAACGGCTTCCCCGCGTCTAACCACCCCCACAGGCAAGATCAAGCTTGCACCCCAAGGCCTTGGGAAGAAAGGCCGGTCGCCTTTCCATGGTTTCGCGCTAAGATCGGAACCGGGGTGGCGGTAGCCGATTCGCTGCCGAAGCGACAATCACAAGGGTGCGGCACGCGCGCCGGGGGTGGGGATGCAAGAGATATCCGAACTGGAAAAGCGGATCACGGCCGCGCTGGAGCGGATCGGCAAGGGCGTCGACCGGCTTGGGCAGGTGTCGAAACCGGTCCTGACCAGTGCCGGCGCGACCGAGGCGGCCCTTCGGTCCCAGCTGGACGACGAAAAGGCCCTGACTGCCCAGCTGCAGGAACGCCTGCGCGCCGCCAAGGAGCGTGAGCCGAAGGGTGATCTGCAGGACCGGATCGAACGGCTGACCCGCCAGCTGGACGTGCAGGGGCTGGAGTTGCAGCGCATGCGTCGCACCGCCGCCGCGCTGCGCGACCAGCTTGCTGCGCTGCGCGACGCCCAGGCGGCTGGTCTGTCCGAGCCGCAGCTGATCAACCGGGCGATGGCGGCTGAACTGGACGCGTTGCGGGCGCTGCGGCTGGCCGAAGTCGCCGAGATGGACGAGATTCTTGCCGCCCTTGAACCCCATATCGCGGAGACCGGCCATGCCAGAGCTTGAAGTCACCATCGGCGGCAAGGGGTTCCAGGTCGCCTGCCAGCCGGGGGAAGAGCATTTCCTGCGCTCGGCCGCCGCGATGCTGGACGCCGAGGCAGCACCCCTGATCGCGCAGATGGGCCGCCTGCCCGAAGCAAAGATGCTGCTGATGGCCGGTCTGATGCTGGCCGACAAGACCGCCGCCGGCGAAGACGAGCTGCGCACCCTGCGCGCCCGCGTCGCCGAGCTTGAGGCCCGTCCGGTCACGACGCGCGATGTCGCGGTGGTGCCGAAAGCAGTGATCGAAACCCTGGCCGAGATCGCGGCAAGGGCCGAAGCGATGGCGGCGCGCGTGGAAGAGAAGGCCTGACCGCCACCAGGGCGAAGCGACTTCTTCGGCGAGATACCGCCCGAACTTGGACAGGGCGCTTTCTGCCGAAGCCGTCAAAGGCTTCGGTCAGGACTTCCGTGCAACGCCCGGGCGCGACCAGTCAGGCGTTGGATTCGCGGATCTTGTCCGCTGCGGCCTTGTCGAAACTGACGCCCTTGGCTTCGAAAAGCTGGTCCAGCTCACCCGAGAGGGTCATCTCGGTCACGATATCACAGCCGCCGACAAATTCGCCCTTGACGTAAAGCTGCGGAATCGTCGGCCATTCGGAGAAGTCCTTGATCCCCTGCCGGATTTCCGCGTCGGCCAGCACGTTCACATCGGCGAAGTCGACGCCCATGAAGTTCAGCACCCCGGCGACCCGGCTGGAGAAGCCGCATTGCGGCATCATCTTGGTGCCCTTCATGAACAGCACCACATCGTTCTTGCCGATGGTTGCCTTGATCGAGTCCTCAGCGGTCATAGTCCGTTCTCCTGTCCGTCCCGGTCGCCGCTCCTGCCGGAGCTTCGACCCATGTCGCGCTGCGCCAGATACGAGGCCATGCGCCGTTCCATTTCCATCGCGGCATCGCGCCGCGCAAGGGTATCGTCGTTGCCTGCATCCCCATCCCGGCCGTCCCGGCCGTTGCGGCGGGCGCGGCGGCTGCGCAGGATCGACACGACCCCGATCAGCATCGCGGCCATTGGCAACAGATTGGCAAGGCCCGGGCCGGTCGCCATGTCAGTCCGGCGCCTTGGTGGTCAGCGCCAGCGCGTGCAACTCGCCGTGCGATCCGTCCATCTTGCCTTTCAGCGCGGCATAGACCGCACGCTGCTGCTGGACGCGGTTCAACCCGCGAAAGCTGTCGTCGATCACTTCCGCCGCGAAATGCTGGCCGTCATTGCCCTGGACGTTGATCGTCGCCTTGGGAAAGGCGCTCCGGATCAGGGCTTCGATGTCTTGGGCGTCGATCGGCATGGGGTCCTCGCTTGGCACTGAATGTAGGATGGCCGATCCGGCCCTGCAAGGCCGGGTGTCAGCCCAGGGCCTGGGCGAAGGCCGACCGGTAGCGCCGCGCAAGATCGGCCAGCGGCGCGGTTTCGACCCCAAGGGTGACGCTGTCGCCGCCGAAGCGCCCCGCCACCAGGACGGGCACGCCAGCGGTGCGGGCGGCGGCCTCCAGCGCGGCCAGATCGCGTGGCGCAAGGGCCAGAAGATAGCGGGCCTGATCTTCGCCGAACAGCGTCGGCAGGTCGCCCGCGTCCAGCTTGAGCCCAAGCCCGGCGCCTTCGGCCATCTCGAAGGCCGCAAGGGCCAGCCCGCCATCGGACAGGTCGGCGCAGGCGCGGATCAGCCCCCGGCTGGCGCGCACGAACTCGCCATGCAACCGCTCGGCGTCCAGATCGACCGGGGGGGCGTCGCCCGCCTCGATCCCGAAAGCTTCGGCCAGCAGCGCGGATTGCCCCAGGTGTCCGGTCGTCTTGCCGATCACCACCGCAAGATCGCCCGCCGCCGGCTGTCCGGCAATCAACTCGTCCAGCGAGGCAAGAATGCCCACCGCGCCGATGGTCGGCGTCGGCAGGATGCCCTTGCCATCGGTCTCGTTGTAAAGGCTGACGTTGCCGGACACGATCGGCATGTCCAGCGCCAGGCAGGCCGCCCCGATGCCCTTTATCGCGCCGACGAACTGGCCCATGATCTCGGGCTTTTCGGGGTTGCCGAAGTTGAGGTTGTCGGTCGTGGCCAAGGGCCGGGCACCCACGGCGCAGAGGTTGCGCCAGGCCTCGGCGACCGCCTGCTTGCCGCCCTCGAACGGGTTCGCCTTCACATAGCGCGGCGTCACGTCGCTGGTGAAAGCCAGCGCCTTGCCGGTGCCATGCACCCGCACCACACCCGCGCCCAGTCCGG
Organism: Rhodobacterales bacterium; assembly: GCA_031409795.1. GTDB lineage: Bacteria > Pseudomonadota > Alphaproteobacteria > Rhodobacterales > Rhodobacteraceae > Tabrizicola. The sequence continues at coordinate 27,469 of JANNXX010000009.1, read as the reverse complement.
GGGCGACCACGGTATCCGCGCCGACCTGCGCGTCATACTGTTCCCAGACCCAGGCCTTGTGCGCATAGGACGGGCTGCCGATCAGCGCCAGAAGGCCCGCCAGCGCGGAAAGGTCGGGAATCGCGCCCAGGGGGGCGGGGGCAGGGGTCTCGACCCAGGGGCGGTCATACTCGGGCGCTGACGAGGCCAGCTTCGACAGCGGCAGGTCGGCCTTCACCGCGTTGCCGTGCAGGATCAGGAAGCGATCTTCGGGGATCGTTTCGCCGACGATGGCGAAGTCGAGATCCCATTTGCGGAAGATCGCGCGGGCCGTGGCTTCCAGTTCCGGCTTCAGCACCATCAGCATCCGTTCCTGGGATTCCGACAGCATCATCTCATAAGCGGTCATGCCGGCTTCGCGCTGCGGCACGTCGTCCAGTTGCAGCTTGATGCCCAGCCCGCCCTTGTCGCCCATCTCGACCGCCGAGCAGGTCAGGCCCGCAGCCCCCATGTCCTGGATCGAGATCACCGCACCCGAGGCCATAAGCTCAAGACACGCCTCCAGCAGGCGCTTTTCGGTAAAGGGGTCGCCGACCTGCACCGTCGGGCGCTTGTCCTCGATGCTGTCGTCAAACTCGGCCGATGCCATCGTGGCCCCGCCAACGCCGTCGCGCCCCGTCTTGGCCCCCAGATAGACCACCGGCATGCCGACACCGCTTGCGACCGAATAGAAGATCTTGTCCGCATCGGCCAAACCCGCCGCAAAGGCGTTCACCAGACAGTTGCCGTTGTAGCTGGCGTGGAACCGCACCTCGCCGCCCACGGTCGGGACTCCGAAGGCATTGCCATAGCCGCCGACGCCTTCGACCACGCCTTGCACCAGCCGCCTGGTCTTCGGATGCGACGGCAGCCCGAACGACAGCGCGTTCATCGCCGCAATCGGCCGTGCGCCCATGGTGAAGACATCGCGCAGGATGCCGCCGACGCCGGTCGCAGCCCCCTGATACGGCTCGATATAGCTGGGGTGGTTATGGCTCTCCATCTTGAAGATCACGGCCTGCCCGTCGCCGATATCGACCACGCCCGCATTCTCGCCCGGACCGCAGATCACCTGAGGGCCGGTCGTGGGCAGGGTGCGCAGCCATTTCTTCGAGGACTTGTAGGAACAGTGTTCGTTCCACATGGCGGAAAAGATGCCCAGCTCGGTATAGGACGGTTCGCGCCCGATGATCCCCAGCAGCCGGTCGTATTCGTCCGGCTTCAAACCGTGCGCGGCCACCAGATCCGGGGTGAGTGTCGGTTCCGCCATTGCTTCGCTCCGCTTGCTTCAGCCGTTCCTTATGCGATCGGTCGGGAACAGGAAAGAGCGGCAAGTGCCCTGGACCGGTGGGAACCCGAACCTGATCGGGGCGTTCTTCCAGCACAAGCCGGATCTCCGGCACCTCAGATGGAGTGTTTCAAATGTTCAAAACCCAATCCCTGCTGGCCGCTGCCGCGGTTGCCGCTCTGGTCGCCGCCCCCGTCGCGGCGCTGGAAGTTTCCGCAGATGCGATGCTTGGCGCGATGCCCGATGACATGACCAAGGTCACGCTGATGGAAGACAGTGCCTTTGTCGGCAACGAAGTCCGCACCAAGGACCAGATCGTCATCGGACAGGTCGAAGGCATCTACATGGGCGCTGACGGCATGCAGATCGTGATGGTCGCGATGAACAGCGACGTCGCCGCGAAGTCGAGCGTCAAGGCCTTCACCGTGCCGCTGACCGTTGACGCGGTTGCCGACGGCTCGCTGACCCTGGGCTGGACGGAATCCGAACTGTTCACCGCCCTGTCGAGCAACCTCGAAATCACTGGCGGCTGACACCTGTTGCCGTGAACTCGGCGATCTTGACGCAAGGCCCGGCAGGAAACTGTCGGGCCTTTGCCTATTCGGCGTGGCCCGGGCGGCATACCCGACGCTGCGGGTGGGGGTGACGCGGGCTTCCGCGCCGTCCGCAGGCGCAGACCGTCGTCACCTGTGAACGCACAAGGGTCAGACCCGGCCGGAAAAATTCGTCTTAAGCCCCAAATTTTTTCGCGCTCCCTGTCGAAATCGGCAAAGTGCCAGCGTCCTTGGGATACGAAACACAAAACCGGAAGGAAATCGGAATGCTGTTCACTGTTACCCCGCTTTACGCGTTGCCGCTGGCGGTGCTTTACCTTGTCCTGTGGTTCCGCGTGACCGGCTACCGGGCGAATGCCAAGGTGTCGATCGGCGATGCCGGCGACATGCAACTGCTGCAGCGTGTCCGCCAGCACGGCAATTTCTACGAATGGACCTTCTTCGTCCTGATCCTGATGATGCTGGCCGAAGGCATGAATGCCCCTGACCTTTACCTGCACATCTCGGGCGGGCTTCTTCTGGTCGGGCGGATTGCGCATCCGTTCGGGCTGAAGATCGACAACGCCAGTCACCCGCTGCGCTATGTCGGCAACGGTTGCAGCATCCTGGCCGCGCTGAACGCCATGGTCTGCCTTGGCGTCAACATCCTTGGCCTGTGAACACCCGCTCAAACCCTGATCTCAAGGACAAACATCATGCAATACATGCTTCTGATCTACGGTGCCCCCGAGGTTGAACCCCAGTACGGCACCCCCGCATTCGACGAGATGATGGCCGGCTACGCGGCGTTCAGCAAACGCCTGGTCGAGGATGGCGCGATGCGCAGCGGGGAAGGCCTGCTGGGCGTCGAGACCGCGACCTCGCTGCGGGTGCGCGGCGGAAAGGTGGAAACCATGGACGGCCCCTTTGCCACCACCAAGGAACATCTTGGCGGCTACTATGTCATCGAGGTGCCGGACCTGGACGCCGCCCTGAAATACGCGGCGATGATCCCTACGGCCCACTACGGGACGGTCGAGGTCCGGCCGCTGATGGATTACAACCCGGCCGCCACCTGACCCGCAAGGACACATCCATGACCGCCCCCGACCCCCTTGCCGTCGCCCGCGCGCTTGAAGCGGTGATGCGCAATGACCGGGGGCGGCTTCTGGCCGCGCTGATCTCACGGCTGCGCGATTTCCAGCTTGCCGAAGAGGCGTTGCAAGAGGCTGCGCTGTCCGCGCTTGCCCACTGGGGCAGGGTGGGTCTGCCCGCCTCGGCGCAGGGCTGGCTTCTGAAGGTGGCGCTGCGCAAGGCGATCGACCGGCTGCGCGGCCGCACGCGCGACACCGCCAAGGCCGCCGACCTTGCCCTTCTGTCCCGCGACGAAGCCGAAGGCACCGAACCCGAGATGATTGCCGATGACCGCCTTCGCCTGATCTTCACCTGCTGCCACCCGGCGCTTGACCCGAAATCGCGCGTGGCGCTGACGCTGCGCACGCTGGGCGGCCTGACCACGCCCGAAATCGCCCGCGCCTTCCTGGACGCAGAGCCGACGATGGGCCAGCGCCTTTCCCGCGCCAAGGCTAAGATCGCCGCCGCCGGGATCCCGTTCCGGGTGCCGGGGCCGGAGGATTGGTCCGAGCGGCTGAATTCGGTCCTGACGGTGGTCTACCTGATCTTCAACGCTGGTTACAGTGTCGGTCCCGTCGCGGGCCGCGACCTGTGCGACGAGGCGATCTTCCTGGCCCGGATGCTGAACGACCTGCGCCCCGCCGAGGCCGAGGTCGAGGGCGCGCTTGCCCTGCTGCTGCTGACCCATGCCCGCCGCGCAGCCCGGATCGGCCCGGACGGTGCGACCGTCGCCCTGGCCAGGCAGGACCGCGCGCTTTGGGACGGGCCGATGCGCGCCGAAGGGCTGGCGCTTCTGGATCTGGCGCTTGGCCGCAGCGCCGCCGGTCCGTTCCAGATCAAGGCCGCCATCGCCGCCTGTCAAAGCCAGAGCCCGCCCGACTGGCCGCAGATCGCCGCCCTCTACGCCGGGCTGCACGCGCATGAGCCGACGCCGGTGATCCGCCTGAACCATGCCGTCGCGGTGGCCGAGGCGGGCGATCTGTCCGCGGCGCTGGCAAGCCTGGACCTGCTGGCCGAAGGGCTGGACGACTACCAGCCCTTCCACGCCGCCCGCGCCGACCTTTCGGCCCGCGCCGCCCGAACCGACGAGGCGCTGGCCGCCTATGCCCGCGCCATCGCGCTTGCCGCCTCGCCGGCCGACGCGGCCTTCCTGACCGGCCGGCGCAACAGGCTTCTGGCCTGAGGCCAAAAAAAAGGCCGAGCTTTCGCTCGGCCAAGTCCAACAGGGAGGTACGAAGAAACGAGAGCAAGCTCATCGTCGCTTCGAGATTTCAATTAGTGCCGCATGGTTGCGCAAACAAGTCTGGAATGCCCGCAAATCCGGCATTGCCGCTATGCGCTTTCTGCATGGCAGCATTCCCGCAGGATCAGGCGGCTTCTTCCTGCTGGCGGCGGCGGTAGGTCATGATCTCGTCGGTCACGAAATCGCGGAAGGCGGCCACGCGCTTGGAATGGCGCAACTCTTCGGGGTAGGCCAGGAATACCGGCACTTCGGCGCTTTGCACATCCTCCATCACCCGGACGAGGTTGGGGAAATCCTCGGTGATGTAGTCGGGCAGCACCCCGATGCCGAGGTGGTTCAGCACCGCCTGCAACACGCCGAAATAGTTGTTCACGGTCAGCGTCGAGGGAATGTCATGCGCCATCAGCTCTTGCACCAGAAGCGCGCCGGCCGCGACCTGCGGCGTGCCCGCGTGCTGGCTGATCAGCCGGTGCTGGCCGAAATCTTCCATCGTCATCGGCGTGCCGTGTGCGGCCAGATACTCTGGCGTCGCATAGAGCCGCATCTTGATGTTCATCAGCCGCTTCCTGATCAGGTCGGCCTGGCTGGGTTCCTTCATCCGGATCGCCACGTCGGCCTCGCGCATCGGCAGGTCAAGAACGCGTTCCTCCAGCATCAGGTCGATCTTCAAGGCGGGATACTTCTCGTAAAGCCGGGCCAGGCGCGGGGCCAACCACAGCGTGCCGAAACCGGTGGTGGTGGTGATCCGCAGCTCGCCGAAGACCTCGTCCTCGCTGTCGCGGATGCGGGCCGCCGTCGCGTCCAGCCGCTTGACCATCGCCTGGGTCGCATCGAACAGCAGTTCCCCCTGTTCGGTCAGGATCAGGCCGCGCGCGTGACGGTGGAACAGCGTGACGGCCAGGCTTTCCTCAAGCGCGCGGATCTGGCGGCTGACGGCGGATTGCGACAGGTGCAGCACTTCGCCGGCATGGGTCAGGCTGCCCTTTTCGGCCACGGCGTGAAAGATCCTCAGCTTGTCCCAATCCATCGCGGCCCCCTCGCTACGCACCCGGCACCCTAACATGCCAGATCCTAGATAAGGAAACCCGAACACAAGTAAACCCGGCAATCCCGGACCCCATGGCCGGACGCTTGGGCCTTTCGCGGTCCGGCGCGCCGTCCTATGATCGCCGCAGGCGCCCAAGGCATCGGCCGGGTGCGCGCAGCAAAGGGGCAGGCATGGCGGTTGGCATCTTCGATTCGGGGCTTGGCGGGCTGACTGTTCTTGATGCGGTGACAAAGCGGCTTCCGGATGTTCCCTTTGTGTATTTCGGCGACAATGCCCATGCGCCCTACGGGGTCCGCACCCCGGAGGACATCTTCAACCTGACGACCTCGGCCACCACGCGGCTGTGGGACGAGGGCTGCGATCTGGTCGTGCTGGCCTGCAACACCGCCAGCGCCGCGGCGCTGAAGCGGATGCAGGAAACCTGGGTGCCGCGCGACAAGCGCGTGCTGGGCGTCTTCGTGCCGCTGATCGAGGCGCTGACCGAACGGCAATGGGGCGACAACACCCCGCCGCGCGAGGTGGCGGTCAAGCATGTCGCACTTTTCGCCACCCCCGCCACCGTGGCCACCCGGGCCTTCCAGCGCGAGCTGGCCTACCGGGCGATCGGGGTCGATGTCGAAGCGCAGCCCTGTGGCGGGGTGGTCGATGCGATCGAGCAGGGCGACGAGATCCTGGCCGAAGCGCTGGTGCGGTCCCATGTCGAGGCGCTCAAGCGCCGGATGCCGCATCCCGAGGCGGCGATCCTGGGCTGCACGCATTACCCGCTGATGGAAAAGGTGTTCCAGGAGGCGCTTGGCCCCGAGGTGAAGGTCTATTCGCAGGCAAGGCTGGTCGCCGAAAGCCTGGCCGACTACCTGACCCGCCGGCCGCAGTTCTGCGGCTCGGGCAGGCAGGGAAAGTTCCTGACCACCGGCGATCCGGCCTATGTCTCGAACAAGGCGACGCAATTCCTGCGCCGCAAGATCAGCTTTTCCGCCGCCTAAGCTGCGGCGGGCCGTCCTGCCAGGCTGACCCGTGCGCCGGATCAGTCCTTGACGCGGCCCTGATAGCTGTCGTCGTCGGTGTTGATCTCGATCTTCGTGCCCGGCCCGATATGCGGCGGCACCATGATCCGCAACCCGTTCGTGGTCATCGCGGGCTTGTAGGAGGAAGAGGCGGTCTGGCCCTTCACCACCGGTTCGGTCTCGGCGATCTCGACGGTGATGCGCTGCGGCACTTCCAGCGCGATCGGCACGCCGTCGAAGGTCTTGACGTAGCAGCGCATGCCTTCCTGCAGGTAAGGCTTGTTCGCGCCCATGATGTCGTCAGTCACGACCAGCTGTTCGTAGGTTGTCGGCTCCATGAAGTGAAAGCCCTCGCCGTCCTCATAGAGAAAGTCGTATTCGCGTTCGTCCACCGTGGCCTTTTCGACCATCTCGGTCGTGCGCCAGCGTTCGCTGACCTTGGTGCCATCGGAAATTCGGCGCATGTCCACCGAAGTTGTCGGCGTGCCCTTGCCGGGGTGGAAGTTCGCGGCGGTCAGGACGACGTAAAGCCGGCCGTCCATCTCGACGACATTGCCTTTGCGCAGGCTGGAGGCGATGACTTTCACGGGCTGGTCCTTGTGATTGCAGGGCCGGTCCCCTAGACCGGCATCGCCGCGCGGCCTAGCCTATCCGAAACGGAAATTCCAGATGAATCCCTCTTTGCCGACTCAGGATGCCTGGTGGACACCGTCCAGACACGCCGACCGCAGAGCGGGCCTGCTGACCCGCAACCGGATTCAGGCCGCGATCCGGGGCTGGCTGGCCGGGGAAGGCTTTACCGAGGTTGACCCCGCCGCCCTGGCGATCAGCCCCGGAAACGAGGCGCATCTGCACGGGTTCCGGACCGAGGCCGTCGGCAATGACGGTCTGGCCCGGCCGATGTATCTGCACACTTCGCCCGAATTCGCGATGAAGAAGCTGCTTGCGGCGGGCGAGACGCGGATCCACGCCTTCGCCCATGTCTGGCGCAACCGTGAGCGCGGCCCGCTGCACGCGCCCGAGTTCACCATGCTGGAATGGTACCGGGTCGGCGAGGGCTACGAGACGCTGATGGCCGATACCGTCACCCTCCTGCGGCTGGCGGCGCGCGCGGCGGGGGCCGGGCTGCTGCGCCACCGCGACCGGACCTGCGACCCCTTCGCCGAGCCGCAGCGCCTGACCGTGGCCGAGGCCTTCGCGGCCCATGCCGGTGTCGATCTTCTGGCCACGATCGCGGCCGACGGCACGCCGTCCGCGCCCCGGCTTGGCGCCGAGCTGGACCGCATCGGCCTGCGCCGCGCCGCCGACGACACCTGGTCGGACATGCTGAGCCGGGTGCTGTCGGACCGGGTGGAGCCGCATCTGGGGCAGGGGCGGATCACCATCCTGGACCAATACCCGGCCGCCGAGGCGGCGCTGGCGCGCAGGGTGCCGGGCGATGCGCGGGTGGCGGAACGCTTCGAGGTCTATGCCTGCGGCGTCGAGCTTGCCAACGGGTTCGGCGAGCTGACCGACCCGGCCGAGCAGCGTCTGCGCTTCGAGGCCGAGATGGACGAAAAGGCCCGCGTCTACGGCGAGCGCTATCCCCTGGACGAGGACTTCCTGGCCGCCCTTGCCCTGATGCCCGCCGCCGCCGGGATCGCCCTGGGCTTTGACCGCCTGGTCATGCTGGCCACCGCTGCGCCGCGCATCGACGACGTGGTCTGGACCCCGGTTCCCTGAGCGCGGCGCGGGTTGGAAAGAGCCTCCGACGGGGATATTTTTGCAGAAAGGAACCCTGCCGGCGAGAGGCACAGGCTTGCAATGGCCCCGGCTTGGGCGCAAAGAAAGCGCGCTTTTGCAGCATTGGAGCCGCGCCATGAGCCATCGCATCGCCATCCTTGGGGCCTCGGGCTATACTGGTGCGGAACTGGTGCGCCTGGTCGCGACGCATCCTGCGATGCGGATCGCGGCCCTGTCGGCGGACCGCAAGGCCGGGATGGCGATGGCCGAGGTGTTTCCCTTCCTGCGCCATCTTGACCTGCCGCCGCTGCAGAAGATCGAAGATATAGATTTTGCCAATGTTGATATGTGCTTCTGCGCGCTTCCTCATGCGACCACGCAAGAGGTGGTGGCCCGGCTGCCCCGCGATCTGAAGATCGTCGATCTCAGCGCCGATTTCCGGCTGCGCGACCCGGCGGAATACGAAAAGTGGTATGGCCAGCCGCATGCGCAGCCCGACCTGCAGCGCGAGGCGGTCTACGGGTTGACCGAGTTCTACCGCGACGAGATCCGGGCGGCACGGCTGGTGGCCGGCACCGGTTGCAACGCGGCGGCGGGGCAGTTCGCGCTGCGGCCCTTGATCGCGGCGGGCGTGATCGATCTGGATGACATCCTGATCGACCTGAAGGCCGGGGTCTCGGGGGCCGGGCGGTCGCTGAAGGAGACCCTTCTGCATGCCGAGCTTTCGGGCGGCACCCATGCCTATTCCGCAGGCGGGAATCACCGGCACCTGGGTGAGTTCGACCAGGAATTCTCGCGCAGTGCCGGGCGGCCGGTCCATGTGCGCTTCACGCCGCATCTTTTGCCGATGAACCGGGGCATCCTTGCTTCGGTCTATGTGAAAGGTCATGCGAAGATCGTTCATCAGGTGCTGGAAAAGGCTTATGAAAATGAGGTTTTTCTGGAAGTTCTGCCCTTCGGGTCCTTGCCCTCGACGCGGGATGTCGCGGGGTCGAACTTCTGCCATCTGGGGGTCATCGAAGATCGCATTCCAGGCCGGACGCTGGTGGTTGCAGTGCTGGACAACCTGACCAAGGGCAGTTCGGGTCAGGCGCTCCAGAATGCGAACCTGATGCTGGGGATCGACGAGGCGACAGGTCTGATGCTTGCGCCGGTCTTCCCTTGACCCTTGGTCCGGCATCCCCATCTCAAGGCAGGCATCCGAACGGACAGGGACGCAGAGAATGACGGCCAGACAGGAATTTCGCGGGATGAAGGGGCTGAAAAAGCAGCGCCGGGTCCAGATCATCGCCCTGGCGGCGCTGGCGCTGATCGGCGCGACCGCGCTGATCGGCTATGCGATGCGCGACGGCATCAATTTCTTCCGCAGCCCAAGCCAGGTGCAGTCCGAGCCACCCGCCCCGGGCGAGACCTTCCGCATCGGCGGCCTAGTCGTCGAAGGCTCGATCCTGCGGGGCGCGGGCACCGAGGTGGCCTTCGCGGTGACCGACACCAATGCCTCGGTCGCGGTGCGCTACACCGGAGTGTTGCCGGACCTCTTCGCTGAAGGCCAGGGCGTGGTGGCGCTTGGCCGGATGCAAGGCGATACATTCGTGGCAAGCGAAGTGCTGGCCAAGCATGACGAAACCTATATGCCGAAGGAAGTCGTGGACGCGCTGAAGGAACAGGGCGTCTACAAGGACCCGAAGGCGGCACCGGAAGGGTGACGCGCAAAGCCATGATTTCCCTGCGAAGTACCATGATCTGACCTGGCGCGCGCCGGGGCAGGGTGACGTTAACGCCGATGCGGCAGGCTTTTCCCCGACCGAAAGGGGGTGCCCATGCCGGATGTTCGCCAGATTGCCAACGAGATCGTCGCCCGCGAGGGTGGGTTCGTCGATGACCCGGATGATCCGGGCGGGGCCACGAACCATGGGGTCACGATCCATACGCTGCGGCGGCTGGGGATCGACGTGACCCGCGACCGGCGGATCGACGCGGCCGATGTGAAGGCCTTGACCCGGGCGCAGGCGGTCGAGATCTATCTGGAACATTACTTCACGCGGCCCGGCATAGCGGCCCTGCCCGAGACGATCCAGGCCAGTGTCTTCGACATGCAGGTGAATGCAGGGGGGAACGCGGTGAAGATCCTGCAACGGCTGTTGTCCGACATGGGCTATCCCTGCGATGCCGACGGCGAGATCGGACCGCAGACGATCCGCGCGGCGGCGCTGGCCCATGAGGCGGCGCCGACCCATCTTGCGGATGCCTACGGGATCGCGCGGCGCAACTACTATTACGCGCTGGCCGACCGGCGCCCCGCCAGCCGCAAATATGCCCGCCGGGCCAATGGCGGCAAGGGCGGCTGGATCCTGCGGGCCGAGGAATTCATCGCGCCGCGCTATCATCTGACCGAGGCCCAGCACCGGGCGCGGGTGGCGGCATGGGGGTGATCGGCAAGCTGATCGGCGCGCCCGCCGCCGTCACCGCGCTGGGTGCGGCGGCAGAGGGTGTGGCCGAAGTGTTCCTGCCCTCGGCCACCCGGCGGATGGAGCTTTCGGCCGAAGCGCAGATGGCGGCCTTGCGCCAGCTTGGCGAAGAATACCAGCATCCCGCGCTCAGCGGTTTTGACCGGCTGGTCAACGGGTTGAACCGGCTGCCGCGTCCGCTGCTGGCCTTCGGCACGCTGGGATTGTTCATCTATGCGATGGTGGACCCGGTGGCCTTTGCGACCCGGATGGTCGGGCTGAACGCGGTGCCCGAGCCGCTTTGGTGGCTTCTGGGGGCGATCGTCGCCTTCTACTTCGGCGCGCGCGAGACACATTACTTCCGCAGCCGGGGTGTCGTCTCTCCCTTTGCCGCCGCGCCCGAGGTCGAGGCCAACGCCGCGTTGGAGGACTGGCGGCAGGCGTGAGCGATCCTTGACCAATGCCAAGGCCTCTGGCATGGCCTTGGCGGTGAAAGGATGTGATCAAATGAACCTCTTCGCCGATATCCGTGAGCTTGTGGGGACCGAGCTGGACGCCATGACGGCCGCGGGCCTGTTGCCTGCCGGGCTGGACCTGGGCGCCGTCGCGGTCGAGCCGCCGCGCGATGCGGGCCATGGCGAGATGGCGACGAATGCGGCGATGGTCCTGGCCAAGCCTTCGGGCCTGCAGCCGCGCGTCATTGCCGAAGCATTGGCGGCCCGGCTGCTGTCGGATCCGCGCGTGGCCGGTGCCGATGTCGCCGGACCGGGGTTCCTGAATCTGCGGCTGCACCCCATCGCCTGGCAGGGGCTGGTGCGCGGCATCCTGACCGAGGGCGAAGGCTTCGGCCGGTCCGGGCTTGGCGGCGGCCGCAAGGTAAACGTCGAGTTCGTCAGCGCCAACCCGACCGGGCCGATGCATGTTGCCCATGCGCGCGGTGCGGTGGTGGGAGACGCGCTGTCGCGGCTTCTGGCCTATGCCGGCTGGGACGTGACGCGGGAATACTACATCAACGACGGTGGCGGCCAGGTCGACGTTCTGGCCCGCAGCGCCTTTGAACGCTACCGCGAGGCGCATGGCCTCTCGCCCGAGATCGCCGAGGGGCTTTACCCCGGCGACTATCTCATTCCGGTGGGCGAGGCGTTGAAGGCCAAGTATGGCGCCAGCCTGCTGGACCAGCCCGAAAGTGTCTGGCTGGCCGATGTGCGCGGCTTTGCGACCGAGATGATGATGGCGATGATCCGCGATGACCTCGCAGCGCTTGGCGTGACCATGACGGTCTATTCCAGCGAGAAGGCGCTTTACGGCACCGGGCAGATCGAGGCGGCGATCGAACGGTTGCGCGGGCTTGGGCTGATCTACACCGGCACGTTGGAGCCGCCGAAGGGCAAGGCGCCCGAAGACTGGGAAGCGCGCGAGCAGACGCTGTTCCGGTCCACCCAGTTCGGCGATGACCAGGATCGTCCGGTGCAGAAGGCCGACGGCAGCTGGACCTACTTCGCCCCCGACATCGCCTATCACTACAACAAGGTGCAGCGCGGCTTTGACGAGCTGATCAACGTCTTCGGCGCGGACCACTCGGGCTATGTCAAGCGGCTGAAGGCCGTCGTGGGCGCCCTGTCGGAAAACCGGGTGACGCTGGACGTCAAGCTGATCCAGCTGGTGAAGCTCTTGAAGGGCGGGCAGATCGTCAAGATGTCGAAGCGGGCGGGAACCTTCGTCACCCTGCGCGACCTGATCGATGAGGTGGGCGCAGACGTGGTGCGCTTCGTCATGCTGACGCGCAAGAACGACGTTGCGCTGGATTTCGACTTCGACAAGGTGACCGAGCAGTCCAAGGACAACCCGGTCTTCTATGTGCAATACGCCAATGCGCGGGTGAATTCGATCCTGCGCAAGGCGCGCGAGTCCGGGCTGGCGGTCGATGATGCCACCCTGTCGCGGGCCGATCTGGCACTGCTTGCGCACGAGGCCGAGCTGGCGGTAATCCGCAAGCTGGGCGAATGGCCGCGCCTGGTCGAGATTGCCGCGAGGGGCAACGAGCCGCACCGGGTTGCCTTCTACCTGTACGAGCTGGCCTCGGAGTTCCACGGGCTGTGGAACCGTGGCAATGACGACGACAGCCTGCGCTTCCTGCAGCCGGACAGCGGCATCAGCCAGGCAAAAATCGCCCTTGCAAGGGCCGTGGGCGTTGTCATTTCCGCTGGTCTTGGTATCCTTGGCGTCACGCCGGTCGAGGAAATGCGCTAAGCCGAAGCGCCCCGCCGGGGATGAGGCATGAATGCAGGGGCGGACGAACCGCCTCGCGGGCAGGGGCAGCAGATGGCGGATGCGGACTTTGACGGTCTGGGTGGCGGTTTCTCTTCCGGGCGAAGGGACGACCGGCTGACGGCGGCGAAAGCGCAGCGCCTTGTGACGCTGGCTGGCGCGGCGGCCTCGCTGGCGCTGGTCGTCGGCTTCGGGATCTGGGGCTATCGGCTGGCGGTGCGTGATGTGCTTGGCGTGCCGGTGATCCAGGCGCTGGACGGCCCGATGCGGGTGGCGCCCGACGATCCGGGTGGCGAGATCGCCGATCATCAGGGCCTGGCGGTGAACGGCGTGGCGGCAGTCGGCACGGCGGCCCCGCTTCCCGAAAAGCTGGCACTTGCGCCCCGTCCTGTCGATCTGGCCGAAGAGGACGCCCCTGGGCTGGTCGGGTTGGCGCCGCTGGGACTGGCCTCGGTGTCGGCGCCCACAGCTGCGCTCATGTCTGCCCCGGTGTCTGTGCCAGGCGAGATTGCGCCGGTCGCGGGCGATCTTGCGCTTGCGGCGACGCCGCTGACCGAAAGCGCCAGCCCGACCGCGGTGGCGGTGGATGCGGCTTTGGCCGAGGCGCTGGGGCTTGCGCCTTCTGAGCTGGCCTCCTCTGATCTCGCGCCCGCCGATCCCTCAGCCGATCCGGTGGCCGCCGAACCCCTGCCAGGCGCCACCGATGCGCTGGCGGCGGAACCGGCGCCCGAGGGGGCGATCACCCTGTCGCCTCGGCCCCGGTCCCGGCCTACCGGCATCGAGCCGGGCGCGGCTCCGGCGGCAGTCGCGGCGCTGGCCCTGGCGGCGCCCGCCGAGGTGGATCCCGCCACGATCCCGGCCGGCACAAGGCTGGTGCAGTTCGGCGCCTTCAACACCGCCGATGAGGCGCGGACCGAATGGGCGCTGCTGCAAGGCCGGTTCGGCGAGCTGATGGACGGCAAGGGCCTGGTGCTGCAACCGGCGGAAAGCGGCGGGCGCACCTTCTACCGCCTGCGCGCCGCCGGTTTCGACGATGAAGACGACGCCCGCCGCTTCTGCGCCGCCTTCGTCGCACAAAGCGCCACCTGCATCCCGGTGCCGCAGCGATGACCACCGTCGCCAACGGTGCCACGATCTTCGGCTGCGCCGGTCCGACGCTTCTGCCCGACGAAAGCGCCTTCTTCCGCGCGGCGGACCCCTTCGGTTTCATCCTTTTCGCCCGGAATGTCGAAACGCCCGACCAGCTGCGCCGCCTGACCTCGGATCTGCGCGCGGCGGTCGGGCGTGACGCGCCGGTCCTGGTCGATCAGGAAGGGGGCCGGGTCCAGCGCCTGCGCGCGCCACACTGGCACGAATGGGAGCCGCCGCTGGACAGCATCGCCGCTGCCGGATCGGTCGCGGCGGCGGCGCGGATGATGCGCGCCCGTGCCACGGTGATCGCGGCGGAACTGCGCGCCGTCGGGATCGACGCCAACTGCGCGCCCCTGGGCGATGTTGCCCGCGAAACCACGCATCCTTTCCTGCGCAACCGCTGCTACGGGTCCGATCCCGCCAGCGTCGCCCTGATCGCCCGCGCCGTGGCCGAGGGGCTGATCGCCGGGGGCGTCCTGCCAGTGGTGAAGCATCTGCCGGGACATGGGCTGTCGCAGCTTGATACGCATCTGGCGCTGCCCAGCGTCGACGCCACGCTGGACGCGCTGGACCGCATCGACTTTGCCCCTTTCCGGGCCCTGGCCGACCTGCCGATGGCGATGACCGCGCACCTGGTCTTTGCCGCGATTGATCCGGGCTTGCCCGCCACGCAATCGCCGACGATGATCGACCTCATCCGCAGCCGGATCGGCTTCAAGGGCCTGTTGATGAGCGACGATCTGAACATGCAGGCGCTGCGGGGCTCGCTGGGGGACCGGACCCGGCGCACCATCGCTGCGGGGGTGGACGTGGCGCTGCATTGCAAGGGCGATCTGGCCGAAATGCACGAAGTGGCCGATGCGGCGGGCTGGATGACCCCGGCGGCCGCGTTGCGTGCTGCGGCGGCGCTGACGGTGCGTCCGGCCGCAGGGATTGCGCTGGAAGCAGCGCTGGCGGATCTTGCGCATGGCTGACGACGACTGGGACCGCCCGGAGCGGCTGGCAACCGAAGACCGGCTGGCAACCGAGGCGCTGATCGTCGATGTCGGCGGCTTCGAGGGCCCGCTGGACCTGCTGCTGACGCTCTCGCGCACGCAGAAGGTGGACCTGCGCAAGATCTCGGTGCTGAAGCTGGCCGAGCAGTATCTTGGCTTTGTCGAACAGGCGCAAAGCCTTCGGATCGAGCTTGCCGCCGATTATCTGGTGATGGCGGCCTGGCTGGCCTTCCTGAAATCGCGCCTGCTGCTGCCGCCGGAACCGGGCGATGCCGGCCCCAGCGCCGAGGATCTTGCCGCGCATCTGGCCTTCCAGCTGGAGCGGCTTGCGGCGATGCGCGATGCGGCGGCCCGGCTGATGGGGCGCGACCAGCGCGGCCGCGATTTCTTTGCCCGGGGCCTGCCCGAGGACATCACCCACCACCGCGACATCCGCTATACCGCCACGCTTCTGGACCTGATGCGCGCCTATGCCCGGATCCGCACCAAGGATGAGTTTCGCCCCTTCGTCCTTGACCGCGAGCAGGTCTACACCATGGAACAGGCGCTGGACCGGATGCGCGGCCTGATCGGCTATGCCGGCGACTGGGCCACGCTGACCAGCTTCCTGCCCGAAGGCTGGACCGGCACACCGATGGCGCGGCGGTCGGCCCTGGCCGCGCATTTCGCCGCCGTGCTGGAGCTGGCCAAGCGCGGCCAGGTCAGCCTGCGCCAGGGCGAGACCTTCGCCCCGATCGAGCTGCGCCGGAGGGAGAGCTGATGGCGGACGAGGAAAGCCTCTTCGACGCGCCGCCGATGGGCGAGCAGGAACGGATGGTCGAGGCGATCCTCTTTGCCATTGCCGAACCGGTGACGGTGGCCGAACTTGCGGCCCGTTTGCCGCATGGGTCGGACCCGGCCGAAGCGTTGGTGCACCTGCGCAAGCGCTATGAGGGGCGGGGGGTGACCCTGGTCAAGGTCGGCGATGCCTGGGCGATGCGGACCGCGCCCGACCTTGGGCACCTGATGCGCCGCGAGACGGTCGAGACGCGCAAGCTGAGCCGTGCCGCGATCGAGACGCTGGCGATCGTCGCCTACCATCAGCCGGTGACCCGCGCCGAGATCGAGGATATCCGCGGCGTGGCGGTCAGCCGGGGCACGGTGGACCAGCTTATGGAACTGGACTGGATCCGCCTTGGCCGCCGCCGGATGACCCCCGGACGGCCGGTGACCTTCGTGGTGACCGAAGGCTTCCTTGACCATTTCGGGCTGGAATCCGCCCGCGACCTGCCGGGGCTGAAAGAGCTGCGCGCGGCCGGGCTTCTGGACAACCGCCTGCCTCCGGGACAGGCGCTGGCCAGCGACGAGGACGAGGTGGACGCGGTCGGCCAAAGCGAACTTTTCGAGGATTGAAAGGCAGGCCATGACCCTGAACCGGCTGTTCGACCAGATCACGCGCCTTCTTGTCCGCAGCGCCGTGGACGGCGGGATCGACGCGGCGACCCGCAGCGGCAAGCCCGAAGCCGAGATGACCCCGGAAGACCGCGCGCAGGCGAAAGCCGCGAAAGCGACAGCGCAGCGGTTCCGCCAGATGACCCGCCTGGGACGGCGGTTCTTCCGCTAGGCAAGGGCCCGAATCCTTCGAAGAAATTTGGCCCCGGCCGTTCACCCCATCCGGAACTGTTTCGCCAGTTTCAGCCCCTGGCCCTGGTAATTCGAGGAAATCCCTGCGCCATAAAGGGTTTCCGGGCGTTCGCTCATGCGCTCATAGACCAGACGTCCGACAATCTGGCCGTGCTCCAGCACGAAAGGCGCCTCGTGGCAGCGCACCTCCAGCACCCCGCGCGACCCTGCGCCCCCGGCGGCGGCATGGCCGAAGCCCGGATCGAAGAACCCGGCGTAATGCACCCGGAATTCCCCGACCATTGCCAGATAGGGGGCCATTTCGGCGGCATGGTCGGGCGGGATCGTCACCGCCTCGCGGCTGACGAGGATGTAGAAGGCGCCGGGATCAAGGATGATCCGGCCTTCAGAGGTGTGCAGCTCTTCCCAGAAATCGGCGACCGGGTAATGGCCGATACGTTCGAGGTCGATGACCCCGGCATGCGGCTTGGCGCGGTAGCCGACCAGATCGCCGGTCGCCGGCCGCAGGTCCACCGAAAAGCCCAGCCCGTCCGAGATGACCGCATCGCCCGAGACCAGCGGATCGCTGGCATGCAGGGCTGCAAGCGCGCTGTCGGACAGGATCGCCTGACCGGAGCGGAACCGGATCTGGTTCAGCCGCTGGCCCTCGCGGACCAGGACCGAAAAGCTGCGCGGGCAGACCTCGGCGTAAAGCGGGCCGCTGTAGCCTTCGGCGATGCGGTCGAATTCCACCCCGCCATCGGTGATCGTGCGTGTCAGCAGGTCCAGCCGCCCGGACGAGCTTTTCGCATTGGCCACAGCGGTAATTCCCGGCGGCAGGGCCAGGGATTCGGCCAGCGGGATGACATAGACGCAGTTCTTTTCCAGCACCGCCCCTTCGGCAAGGTTGACCCGGTGCATGGTGAATTCTTCCAGCCGATCCTGCACCCGGCGACCCTGTCCGGCAAGGAACGAGGCGCGGACCCGGTAGGCCACCGGCCCAAGGCGCAGATCAAGACTGGCCGGCTGGATCTGGTCGTCCCGGATCGCGGGGCTGGCGGACAGCGCGCCCTTGGCGATCAACCGGCGCAGGGCCTGGGCCGGAAGCACCCCGGATGTCATCGCGCCGCCCCTTCGCAGGCCAGAGTGAAATCCGCCCGCGCTGCCGGTTGGCAGGCGGGCGGGTTCTCGATGGTCGGGCCGGAGAGATTCGAACTCTCGACCTCCCGCCCCCCAGACGGACGCGCTAACCAGGCTGCGCTACGGCCCGACACGGGGCGATACATAGCGATATTCCGGGCCGGGGCAAGGGGGTATGCACGGGGGTTCGGGCTCAGACCAGGCCGCCTTCGGCACGCTCGGCCAGGGTGGTGCGCAGGGCCGAAAGTCGCCGGGCCAGGGCGGAGATCTCGACCCGCGACGGGCCGGAAAGCCCCCTGGGCAGCGCGCGCAAAAGGCTGGCCAGGGTGACATCCTCGGCCAACCGCCGCGCCCGCGCCGGTGCGGCCGCAAAAAGCGGCAGGTCGGGCTGCGGTGCGGCAGGGCGGGCAGGGGCGCCGGCCGGTTCGGCCGGATGAACCACGTCCGCGACGGGTGGCCCGTCGTCTTCGGCCGGATCGGTGCCCAAGGCGACATCCGCTTCGATCGCGCCCAGCGCGGCCGGGCTGTCAAGCGCGTCGGGCAGGTCCGCGCGGATCGGTTCGCCCGGCAAAGCCGCGACATGGCGCACGCCCTGATCGCGCAGGATCTTCTGCACCCCCCGGATCGTCAGCCCTTCGTCATGCAACAGCCGCTTGATCCCGGTGAGCAGCGCCACGTCCGAGGGGCGGTAATAGCGCCGTCCGCCGGCCCGCTTGACCGGTCGGATCTGCGGAAAGCGGCTTTCCCAGAACCGCAGCACATGGGCGGGGGTGTCCAGATGCTCGGCCACCTCGCTGATGGTGCGGAAGGCGTCGGGTGACTTGTCCATCCGCAAGCGCCCCCGTCAGCGTTTCTTGCCGGCGGCCACGCGGTCTTTCATCAGATGCGAGGGGCGGAAGGTCAGCACGCGGCGCGGCAGGATCGGAACTTCCTCACCCGTCTTGGGGTTGCGGCCGACCCGCGCGGTCTTCGAGCGGACCGAGAAGGTGCCGAACGAGGAAATCTTCACCGCCTCGCCCGAGGCGAGCGAATCCGACATGTGCTGCAGCACCGATTCGACGAGGTTGGCAGATTCATTGCGGCTGAGCCCGACCTCACGAAATACGGCTTCGCTCAGGTCCATCCGGGTCAAGGTCTTTTCGCTCATCTCGTCCCCCCACGAGGTTATTTTGCGCAGAGGATGCGGCGGATGGATTTACGAGTCAATATCAAGCACTTGGGGCGTGAGGTTGAAAGCGCCTACCAGCGCAGCACGACCGAGCCCCAGGCGAGGCCGCCGCCGATCGCCTCGGTGACCAGCAGGTCCCCGCGCTTGATCTGGCCGCGCGCGCGGCCGACCGACAGCGCCAGCGGGATCGACGCGGCCGAGGTGTTGCCATGGTCCTGCACGGTCACGACGACACGGTCCATCGGCACATGCATCCGCTTGGCGGTGCCTTCGATGATGCGGATATTGGCCTGATGCGGCACGATCCAGTCGACATCGTCGCCGGTCAGGCCGGCCTTGTCCAACGCACGGTGCGCAGTTTCGGCAAGCTTTTCAATGGCATGGCGGAATACCTCCTTGCCTTCCATCACCAGGTGCCCGGTCGTCCCGGTCAAGGTGCCGCCATCGACATAAAGGATGTCGCGGAAGCGCCCGTCGGAATTGAGGTCGGTTGCCAGGATGCCCCGGTCCGACACGGTGCCCTCGCCCGCGACCGCCTCCAGCACCACGGCACCCGCGCCGTCACCGAAAAGCACGCAGGTGCCGCGGTCCTGCCAGTTCATCAGGCGGCTGAAGGTTTCCGCCCCGATGACCAGCACCCGGCTTGCCTGACCGGACAGGATCAGCGCGTTGGCATTGGTCAGGGCAAAGACGAATCCGGCGCAGACCGCCTGCACGTCGAAGGCAAAGCCCGAGGTCATGCCAAGTTCGGCCTGAACCATGGTCGCGACCGAGGGAAAGGTGAAATCCGGGGTCGAGGTCGCCACGATGATCGCATCGACCGCCGAGGCCTCGATCCCGGCGTCGGCCAGGGCCGCGCGGGCGGCGCGGGTGGCCAGATCGCTGGTCATCTGCCCCGGTGCCGCGAAATGCCGCCGCTCGATCCCGGACCGGCTGCGGATCCATTCGTCAGAGGTGTCGACAATCGCTTCGAACTCGCTGTTCGGGACGACCCTGTCGGGCAGGTAGTGCCCGACGCCCGTGACTGCGGCGCGTATCGTCATTCGGTCGGACTGTCCCCTGTCGCGGCCGCTGTGCCCAAGGCCCCGGACCCGATTTCGCCGGCATCCTGCCCCGCGCGTTCCGCCGATGCAACCCGCGCGGCCAGCCGTTCGATGAAACGGACCTGCGCCAGCCGGTAGGCCAGACCGACCGCCGCCGCCACGCCGGTGGCATCCGCCGACCCGTGCGATTTCACCACGGTCCCGTTCAGGCCCAGGAACACGCCGCCGTTCACGCGGCGCGGGTCGATGCGTTTTTGCAGTCGTTTCAAAGAGTTCAGCGCCAGAAGTGCCGCGAATTTCGACAAGAGACCCGCTCCGAAGGCTTCGCGCAGGAAGTCCGAGATCAGCTTGGCGGTGCCTTCGCCGGTTTTCAGCGCGACGTTTCCGGTGAAACCGTCGGTCACGATCACATCCACCCGGTTCGACGGCAAGTCACCGCCTTCGACGAAGCCGACATAGTCGAAATCGCCTGCCTCGGCGACCGGCGCCATCCGCTCATGCGCTTCCTTCAACTCGGCCCGGCCCTTGTGCTCTTCGGTGCCGACATTCAGAAGCCCGACGCGCGGCCGTGTCAGCCCCATGCCGTTGCGGGCGTAAGAGGCGCCCATGGTGGCGAATTGCAGAAGATCGTCCGCCTCGGCCCGGATATCGGCGCCGACGTCCAGCATCAGGTTGAACCCGCCCGGATTGCGCGACGGCCAGAGGCAGGCGATCGCGGGACGGTTCACGCCCGGCAACTTGCGCAGCCGCAGCATCGACACCGCCATCAGCGCGCCAGTATTGCCGCAGGAGACGGCAACCGACGCCTCGCCCTCTTTCACCGCGTCGATGGTGGACCACATCGAGGTGCCCATCCCGTGCCGCATGACCTGGGCGGGCTTGTCCTCCATCGTCACCACGCGCTCGGCGTGGCGCAGGGTGACGCGGCCGGCCAGACCGGGCTGGCGCTTCAAAAGCGGGGCAAGCACGGCCCCGTCGCCATGCAGGATGACGTCCATGTCGGGATGCTGGGCAACCGAATCGGCAAGGCCGGCAACCACCGCTGCCGGCCCGCGATCACCACCCATGGCGTCTACGGAAATGACGATGCGATCGACGGAAACGGCTGACGCAGACAGGGGTCCGGGGGCCATCTTCGCGGTCGCGCTGGCGCGCGGCTTACGCCGCGTCCTCGTCGATATCGACCTCACGGGCGGTCGAGACGACTTCGCGCGAATCGTAGTGGCCGCAGGCGCTGCACACATGGTGCGGGCGTTTCAGCTCGCCACAGTTGGCGCATTCGTTCGGGTTCGCGGCAACCAACGCGTCATGGGCGCGGCGCATGTTGCGGCGCGAGCTGGTGGTGCGGTTCTGCGGGACAGCCATGTCTCAACCTTTGGGCAGTGGGGACACATGCCCCGGATTTCCTTTGCGACACAACGGGATGGCCTTTGCCTGGGCAATAGCCAGCAGATGCTGTTTCGCAGCTTGAATGAGGCGCGGAACATACGCGGATTCCGGCGGCGCGCAAGCCCCTTTTCGCCCCGTGCCGCAGCGGTGGTCAGGACGGCTCGCCGCCCTCTGGGGCGGACTTGCGGGCCAGGGCCGCCAGCCCGGCGAAGGGCTTGAGATCGGCGTCGGACAGGGGGGACACGCCCTCGGCCGCGTGCATCGCCAACCCAAGCGCCGCCCCCGGAGCGCGGGGATAAAGCGGCAGGGCCAGGGCCAGCGCCTCGGCCGCTACACTGGCCAGGTCGATCACTTCGGGCAAAGGCTCGACGCTGTCGTCCTCGGGCATTTCGACCTCGTCGCCTTCGGGCGCGGACAGATCGGCGACATAGCGGCGGCGGACCGGCTCGGTGATCCGGGCGCGGACCGGGACCAGGGTCACCACGCAGGCCTGGTCGGCATCGGCGACCAGCTCAGCCGAGAGCACCAGCTCGTCCCGGCCGGACGGCAGCATCTCGCCGGTCAGCCGCACGCTTCGCAAGGCAAGCAGGCCCAGGTCTTCGGCAAGCCCGGCGCGCGCCGCCGCATCGGCCTCGTAGGCAAAGCGGGTCGGCTTGCGCGGGCTAAGGCCCCCGGAGCGAAACCGGGTCGGGCGCGGTTGGGCAGGGTCGGTCATCACGGGCCTTTCCGGTCGCAGGGCGCGGGCTGTGGCAAAACCCCCGGGTGCGGCGTTCCATTCTTGAACTCGGGGCTGTCCATCTGTTATCCCGAATGCAGAACGTTTTGAAGAACCCACGTCGCAGGACGGCGGTGCAGGGGCAAGAGGGCAGGAATGGCAGATACCCGGTTGACGCGGACGGTCCTTGCGGCCCGCACGGCCCTGCGCGGCCCAGGCGCGGTCCTTGTGCTGGCCATCGGGGTGCTGGCCATCGGGTTGGCTGCCTGTTCGCCGGTGATCCGCAACCATGGCTACGTCCCGACCGAAGACGAGCTTGCCCTGATCGAGGTCGGCGTCGACACGCGTGAAACGGTGGGCCAGAAGATCGGCCGCCCCTCGACTTCGGGCCTGCTGAACGATGACGGCTGGTATTACGTGCAAAGCCAGTACCGCCTTGTCGGCCCGCGTGAGCCGAAAGAGACCGAACGTCAGGTGCTTGCGGTGACCTTCAACGAAGCTGGCAAGGTCGAGAACATCGCCCGCTTCGGGCTTGAGGATGGCGAAGTGGTCGAAATCTCACGCCGGGTGACCGAGACGAACGTCAAGGGCGTGTCGCTGATCTCGCAGCTGCTGGGCAGCTTCGGCCGCATCCGCGCCGAAGACGTCGCCGGCGGGGGGTAAGGCCGTCCGCGCCCGCCCGAGAGCCGAAAGTCCAGGCGCGCAAGCATAGCCGACGGAAGGCCGGGCCCTTGCGTCAGGCCTCCGGCTCGAAGCGCAGGGCGACACCGTTGATGCAGTAGCGCAGGCCGGTGGGTTGCGGGCCATCGGGGAACACATGGCCCAGATGCGCCTCGCAGCGGTTGCAATGCACTTCGGTCCGCCGCATGAACCAGCCGTTGTCGACCTGCTCGCCGACCATCTGGGCATCCAGGGGCGCAAAGAACGAGGGCCAGCCGGTGCCGGACTCGAATTTCCTCGACTGGTCGAACAGCGGCGCATCGCAACAGATGCAGCGGAACGTGCCGGCGGTCTTCGGAAAATCATCATGGGTGAAGGCCCGTTCGGTGCCATGCTTGCGGGTGACCTTGTAGGCCAGCTCCGACAGTTGGGCCTGCCACTCAGCTTCCGACTTGACGATCCTGTCCATGCGCGCGTCTCCTGTTGCCATGCCCCTATCTAGGGTGGGCGGGGCCGGGGGAAAAGGGCGTGCAACCAGTGCTTCGGGGCGGGATGGTGGCGCGGCTGGCCGAGGGCCGGTCCGACATGGCGCGCCTGATGGCGTTCCGCCGGACGGCCTTTCCGCATCCCGGCCCCGAAGAGGATGCCCAGGACGCGCTGTCGGCGCATGTGATGGTCGAGGCCGCCGGCGAGATGCTGGGCTATTTCCGGGTGATGATCTTCGGCTGGGGCGCCGGGCTGGAACAGGGCTATGCCGCGCGGTTCTACGACGTGGCCCCGCTGGCGGGCTATGCCCGGCCGATTGCCGAGATGGGACGGTTCTGCCTGGCGTCGGGCGGGGTGCATCCCGATGTGCTGCGCCTGGCCTGGGGGGCGATGACGCGGATCGTGGATGAAGGGCAGGCGGGGCTTCTGGTCGGCTGCAGCTCGTTCCGGGGGGCAGACTGGACCCGGCACCGCGCCGGGCTGGCGCTTCTGGCCGAGCGCCACCTCGGCCCGCCCGCGCATCGTCCCGGTCGCAAGGCCGCCGAGGTGGTGGATTTCCCCGCCCTGGCGGGCCCGGTCTTTGACCGGCGCGCAGCCCTGGCCGCGCTGCCGCCGCTTTTGCGGACCTATCTGCGGATGGGGGGCTGGGTCAGCGATCACGCGGTGGTCGACCGCGCGCTGGACACGCTGCATGTCTTCACCTGCGTCGAGGTTGACCAGGTGCCCGCCGCGCGGGCGGCCTCGTTGCGGCTGGTGGCGGGGTAGGGGCCTGGCGCGGCGGTTTCCCCCGGCGGCGGCCGTCCGGTTGACCATGGCGATGGCCGCATTGCCTTGGCCCGGCTTCTTGCCTAGCCTGCCGCCCACCGGGCCATGAAACCGGGACCGCCAGAGCAGCCGTGATGACCGCACCGCCCGTGACCCCGTTCGAGCTGGCGCGCCAGTACCTGCCGGACTGGACGCCGCAGGTCATCTTCGATGTGGGGGCCAACATCGGGCAATCCGCGAAAGCCTATGCCCGGCAGTTTCCCGCCGCAGCGCTGCATTGCTTCGAGCCGTCGCCGGATGCCTTCGTGCAGCTTGTCATGGCCACGGCAAGGTTCCCCAATGTGACCGCGCATTGCCTTGCCCTGGGCCGGGTCGATGCGACGCTTGCCCTGACCCAGGGCAGGTATTCCACCCTGAACCGCCTTCTGCCCGCAAAGGCGCCGCGGCCCGACAGTGCCGTCCCTGTCCCCGTCAGACCGGGCGCGGACCTGTTTCATGCGCTGAAACTTGCCCGCATCGACTTTCTGAAGATCGACACCGAAGGCCATGATCTGGAAGTGCTTCTTGGGTTCCTGCCCGTGCTGGGCCAGGTGGATTTCATCCAGGTCGAGGCCGGGATGAACCCCTACAACAGCAGCCATGTTCCCCTGCGGGCCTTCGAGGACCTGCTGCAGCCGCTGGGGTTCCAGCTGTTTCACATCTTCGACCAGAAGATGGAGTGGAAGCGCGGCGGCCGCCCGGTCCTGCGCCGCTGCAATCCGGTCTTCATCAACGGTCGTCTGACCGAGCTTGCCGGGATCCGCTAAGCGCCGGGGCAGGCGCCCGGCTTGCCCCGGCTTTGGTGCCTGCCCGCTTAGCCGCGCCCGCGCCGACCGCCCCGGCGCCCGCCTGCCGCCTGGCTTGCAGCCGCCGAGGCCTCGGCGAAGCTGGCACCGCCTTCCACCGCTTCCAGCACCTTGGCAAAGCGGATCCACTCACCGCCGTTGGCATCGTGGTTCATCAGGAAGTTGGCGGCGCGGATCGCCTCCATTTCCTGCTGGCGGACGGGGTTCATGATCGCGGAGGTCATGCCGGCACCAATGGCCATGGGCAGGAAGGCCCCGTTGATCCCGTGCCGGTGCGGCAGGCCGAAGCTGATGTTCGAGGCCCCGCAGGTGGTGTTCACCCCAAGCTCGTCGCGCAGGCGGCGGACGAGCGTGAAGACCTGCTGCCCGGCGCTGGCCATCGCGCCCACCGGCATCACCAGCGGGTCGACCACGATGTCATGCGCCGGAATGCCGAAGTCGGCTGCGCGCTGCACGATCTTCCTGGCCACGGCAAAGCGCACGTCCGGATCGGGCGAGATGCCCGTGTCGTCGTTCGAGATCGCCACGACCGGCACGTTGTATTTCTTGACCAGCGGCAGGACGAGTTCCATCCGCTCTTCCTCGCCGGTGACCGAGTTCAGCAGCGGGCGGCCCTCGCAGGCCATGAGGCCCGCTTCCAGCGCGCCGGGGACCGAGCTGTCGATGCACAGGGGCACGTCCACTGTCTGCTGGATGATCTCGATCAGGGCCTTCATCAGTGGCGGCTCGACGAAGTTGTTGTCGGCATAGCGCGGATCCTGCGCCATCATGTTGGTGAAGACCGCACCCGAGTTCACGTCCAGCACCGTCGCCCCGCAGGCGACCTGTTCCAGGGCGTCCCGGATGACGGTCTCGAAATTGCCCGCCTCAAGCTCGGCGGCAAGCTTCTTGCGGCCGGTCGGGTTGATGCGTTCACCGATCACGCAGAAGGGCTCGTCAAAGCCGATGATCACGGTTTTCGTTTTGGATTCAACGACAGTGCGGGTCATTCTTAAACCTTTTCGGGGGGCGTTTCAGGCTTGGGCGCGGGCAGGAACGCCCGAGGCGCCGCCATTGTCGGTGACCCATTGGGCATTGGTCTTGATGCCACCCAGCGGGAAGAAATGCACCTGGTCGATGCCGAAGCCCGGATTGGCGGCCTTGTGCGCGGCAAGGCCTTCCAGCACCTCGGTCGGCTCGTAGGGCAAAAGCAGCTTGGTCACGTCCATCGCCCGTTTCTGCAGCACGCGCAGGGACGGGCCAACACCGCAGGCGATGGCGAACTTGATCAGGGTCTGCAGCTTTGCCGGACCGGCGATGCCGATGTGAACCGGCAGCTTCACACCCTCGGCGTCCAGCCGGGTCACCCAGTCGATTACCGGCTGCGCCTCGAAGCAGAACTGGGTCGCCATGGCCATCTGCGCATCCGTGCGGTCCGCGAAGGCAGACTTCCAGCGCGCGGCTTCCATCACCATGCGGTCCGACCCATCGGGGTCGATATCCCTGTTGCCTTCCGGGTGGCCTGCGACATGCAAGCGTTCAAAGCCGGAAAAGGCCCCGGACTCAAGCAGTTGCATCGAGGTGCTGAAGTCGCCCGCAGGCTGTGCGACGCCGCCTGCCAGCAACAACCCCTGACGGACGCCGGCATCCCGGTAGCGTGCGACCCAGTCGGTCAACGTGGCCTTGTCCTTGATGATCCGCGCCGGGAAATGCGGCATCACGGCATAGCCCTCGGCGCCGATGCGCGCGGCGGTGGCCACCATGTCCTCGATCGGCGTGCCTTCGATATGCGCGACATAGACCCGCGTTCCCGACGGCAGGATGTCACGGAAGCTGTCCACCTTTTCGGCGGTGCGGGGCATCACCTCGATCGAATAGCCCTTCA
The DNA here is from genome assembly GCA_031409795.1 of Rhodobacterales bacterium. Lineage (GTDB taxonomy): Bacteria > Pseudomonadota > Alphaproteobacteria > Rhodobacterales > Rhodobacteraceae > Tabrizicola. Next base: position 961 of record JANNXX010000009.1, on the reverse strand, counting down.
GGAAGGCCTCAAGCGGCTGGGCGGCGGGGGCGGCTTCCTTGCGGCGGAAATTGAACAGGGCCATCACGGTCTCCTTGAGGGTCGCAGGTGGAGGCAGGGTCATCGCAGGGTTTCAGGCCTTGGCCCAGCCATCCGAGTCGATCAGAGACTTCAGTTTCGCGGTGTCGAACTCCGCCTCAAGCCGGGCGGCCTCCGAGGCGGCAACGGCATCGGGATCGCCTTCGACCTCGCCGATCGGTGCCTTGCGCCATTCGGCCAGATAGCTGTCACTGTCGCGCGCGCCGATCTTCATGGCACAGCGGTCGATCGCCTGCTCAAAGCGTTCGGACAGTTGCACCTTCGATCCGCGCCGGCCCTTGCCGACGATGACCTGGGCCGGGATGTCGCGCCAGTAGACGACGGTAACTTCGGCCATGATCGGGTGATTCTCCACTTGGTGTCGATTTCAACTGATAGTCGCCGATCCCCGACAGCCGGTGTCGGATTTCGACATTGCACAGGCGGGATGCGACCCGGCCGGCCCTGCCTGCCGCATAGCATGACCTTCGCTGCGGCGCGACCTCGGGTGACCCGGGGCAGTCGGAAAAATCTTCATCCGGGTGATGCGGTGGCGCGCATGTCGGCGGCCGCAGCTTTGGGGCCGCGCGATGCGTGCTTGCGCGGGGGGGCCAAGGTGACTACCTTTGGTGCCAACCACAGATGGAGGGCGGTCAATGACGCCCGAGCGTCCCCAAAGGGCGGACGCGACTGACGTGCAGGTAGAGACGCCCGAGACTGTCTTGGGCCCGGTTTCCCGCGCGGACACGCCGTCAGCCCTTGTCGACCCAGGGCCAGACCTGGGAAAAGCGCCGCTTTATGCAGCGCTGGATCTTGGTACGAACTCCTGCCGGATGCTGATTGCCCAGCCGAAAGGCAGCCAGTTGCAAATCGTCGACAGCTTTTCCAAGACCGTGCAGCTTGG
>JANNXX010000008.1:0-6197 GCA_031409795.1 Rhodobacterales bacterium | reverse complement strand
CCAGGAACGCCACCAGCACCACCCAACCCAGCGACATCGGCAGGAAGACCTTCCAGCCGATCCGCATCAGCTGGTCATAGCGGTAGCGGGGGACGATGGCCTTCACCATGGCGAACATGAAGAAGAAGAGCCACATCTTGGACCATCCACCACCAGCCGTCGGGCAGGCCGGGGATCGGGGACAGCCAGCCGCCGAAGAACAGAAGGCTCATCAGCGCGCACATCAGGAAGATCGCGATGTATTCGCCGGCCATGAACAGAAGGTAGGGGGTCGAGGAGTATTCGACCATGAACCCGGCCACCAACTCGGACTCCGCCTCGGGCAGGTCGAAGGGCGGGCGGTTCGTCTCGGCCAAGGCACTGATGAAGAACAGGAACACCATCGGGAAATGCGGCAGCCAGTACCAGTTGAACAGGCCCCAGTCCCCGTCCTGCGCGGCGACGATGGCCGAGAAGTTCAGCGCCCCGGTCGAGATGATGATCCCGACGATGATCAGGCCCAGTGACACCTCGTACGAGATCATCTGTGCGGCCGACCGCAGGCTTCCAAGGAAGGCGTATTTCGAGTTCGAGGCCCAGCCACCCATGATCACGCCGTAAACCTCCAGCGAGGAGACGGCGAAGACGAACAGCAGTGCGACGTTGATGTTGGCCAGCACCCAGCCGTCATCGAAAGGGATCACCGCCCAGGCCAGGATCGCCAGCACGAAGCTCAGCATGGGGGCAAGAAAGAAGACCGGCCGGTCCACGCCCGCCGGAACGACGATTTCCTTGACGACATATTTCAGCGCGTCAGCCACCGATTGCAGCAGGCCCCAGGGGCCGACCACGTTCGGCCCGCGCCGCATCTGCACGGCGGCCCAGATCTTGCGGTCGCCGTAGACGAGGAACAGCAGGCTGATCATCACGAAGGCCACGATCAGAAGCGCCTGTGCCGCGATCAGCACCAGCGTTCCGAAGCCCGTGGAAAGAAACTCCGTCATTTCAGACCCTCATGCCGTTCTGCCGGTTCCCTGCGCCGGGCTGGCCCGCGCCGATCTTTCGCCGTTCCTCTGGCACCTCCGCAGGTGCCGCGCAAGCCCTGAAGGGGACGCGGGTCACTGTGGCCGGCACCGCTCACTCCGCCGCCATCGGCGCTTCGGTCCGCGCCTTGGCCATCGCCGACAACTCAGCCATGACCGAAGACGCCCGCGCGACCGGGTTCGTCAGGTAGAAGTCCTTGATCGCGTTGCGGAAGGTGGCCTTGCCCAACGGTTTTTGCGGCAGGGCAGTGCCCGCGTTTGCAGCCACCTCATCGATCCGGCCCAGATGCGGGTGCGCCTTGACCAGCGCGATGCGCAAGGCGGCAAGGCTGTCCCAGGGCAGGGTCGCGTCCAGTTCCGCCGACAAGGCGCGCAGGATCGCCCAGTTCTCCTTCGCCTCGCCCGGAGCAAACCCGGCGCGGAGCGCCAGTTGCGGCCGACCTTCGGTGTTGACGAAAAGGCCGTTTTCTTCGGTCCAGGCGGCCCCCGGCAGGATGATGTCCGCGCGGGAGGCCCCCCGGTCGCCGTGGCTGCCCTGATAGATCACGAAGGGACCCCCATTTTCAGATCGGGCCGCGATCTCGACCTGATCGGCGCCAAGGTTGAAGATCACCTCGGCCCCTTCGGTCGCGGCAACAAGCCCGCCTTCGGTCACCGCGCCCACGTCCATCGCGCCGACGCGGCTGGCGGCGGTGTGCAGGACCAACAGCCCCGCCCCGGTCATCGCCCCTGCCGCCTGCGCCATGGCCAGAACGGCCTCGCCATCGGCTTCCGTGAGCGCGCCCTGCCCGATGATCACCAGCGTCTTCTTGCCCGCCAGCCCCGACACATCCTGCTTCAGAAGCGAGGCGAGTGCAGCGCGGTCGGTGCCGACATGGGTGTAGTCATAGGTCAGGTCCACAGCCTCGCCAACCAGCCCGATCTTCGCGCCGTGCGACCAGGCCTTGCGGATCCGGGCGTTCAGGACCGGCGCCTCGACGCGCGGGTTGGTTCCGACAAGCAGGATCGCGTCCGCCGTATCGATATCCTCGATCCGCGCTGTCCCGGCATAGGCGCCACGGTTGCCGATGGGCAGCTTTGCGCCGTCAGTGCGACATTCGACATGCCCGGCCAGCGATTCCACCAGCAGTTTCAGCGAATATGCCGCCTCGACCGGGGCCAGATCTCCGACCAGCCCGGCAACCCGCTTGCCCTTCATCGCCGCCGCCGCCGCCGTCAAAGCCTCGCCCCAGCCGGCCTTACGCAAGCGCCCGTTCTCGCGGATATAGGGCGTGTCCAGCCGCTGGCGGCGCAACCCGTCCCAGACAAAGCGGGTCTTGTCGGAGATCCACTCCTCGTTCACGCCGTCATGGTTGCGCGGCAGGATGCGCATGACTTCGCGGCCCTTGGTGTCGATGCGGATGTTGCTGCCAAGCGCGTCCATCACGTCGATGGTTTCGGTCTTGGTCAGCTCCCAGGGGCGAGCGGTGAAGGCATAGGGCTTCGACGTCAGCGCCCCCACCGGACACAGGTCGATGATGTTGCCCTGCAGGTTGGAATCCAGCGTCATGTTGAGATAAGAGGTGATTTCGCTGTCTTCGCCGCGCCCGGTCTGGCCCATCTGGGTGATCCCGGCCACCTCGGAGGTAAAGCGCACGCAGCGGGTGCAGCTGATGCAGCGGGTCATCGTGGTGGCGACCAAGGGTCCAAGATTCAGGTCTTCCGACGCCCGCTTCGGCTCGCGGTAGCGAGAGAAATCCACGCCGTAAGCCATCGCCTGATCCTGAAGGTCGCACTCGCCGCCCTGGTCGCAGATCGGGCAATCCAGCGGATGGTTGATGAGCAGAAACTCCATCACCCCCTCCCGCGCCTTCTTCACCATGGGGCTGTTCGTCTTGACCAGCGGAGCCTCGCCGTTCGGGCCGGGGCGCAAGTCCTTGACCTGCATTGCACAGCTTGCCGCCGGTTTCGGCGGGCCGCCGACAACCTCGACCAGACACATCCGGCAGTTGCCCGCGATGGTCAGCCGTTCGTGGTAGCAAAAGCGCGGGATCTCCACCCCGGCCACCTCCGCCGCCTGGATGATGGTCATCGCGCCATCGACCTCGACCAGGGTCCCGTCGATGCTGATTTTCTTGAGGTTTGTCATCAGCTTGCCTTGCCTTCAGAAGGAATGTTGCTTGCCTGGTCCGCAAGGTCGGTGGCGGCACCGACAAACGAGCGAACCGGGCGATGGGCCTGGTTCTTCTCTAGCACGACCATCGAATCGTGAATATGGATGCCGGTCAGCTGTCCCGCAGTCTGGGGATGCGCGACGCCGGCCCCGTGATACCAGCCATGCATGTCGTCGATCATGGCGCGCACGGTGCTGTAGAAGTTGGCCGGGCCGTCCGGGCTGCCGCCATACTGTTCCCAATAGGCGGTGTGCAGATCCTCGATGACGTAGATGCCGCCGGCCGACAGCCGGGGAAACAGCGCCGCCAGGCTGGCGCGGACATGGCTCATCACATGGCTGCCGTCGTCCAGCACCACGTCCACGCCGCCCATTTCGTCGATGACCGCCTTCAGGAAGGCCGGGTCGGCCTGCGAGCCGATGCGGACCTGGCCGTCGCGGCCATCGAACCGGGCGCAGGTCGGGTCGATGTCGATGCCGAAGACCACCGCTTCAGGACCGAAATACCTGCGCCACATTTCAAGACTGCCGCCCTTGAAGACGCCGATTTCAAGAAAACGAAGCGGCCGCCCACGCCAGGGGCCAAGGTAGCGCTCATAAAGCGGCAGGTAATGGTGCCACTTGTCCACCCCCTCGCCCCGATGCTGGGCAAAAAGCTGGACGATATCCCCGACCGGGCCGTATTTCGCGCCGATATCCGCCGCGATCGCGGCGCGCAGGCCCATCGCCCCCGAGGGCTGGAAGGCCGAGGTGCGAAGATACCCCATCCCCATCATTCTGCCGCCGCTTGCGTGCAGCCGCGGGTCTTCCACAGCTGCGCCTGTTTCAGGTAGGACCAGCCGAACGCGTGGTCGCTGTCGCCCTGCGACTGAAGGTGGTCCAGCCGCTGCAACGCCTCGTCCAGCGTGGGCCGGTGCCCGGCCGGCACCCACCACATGACGAAATGCATCTTCCCCAGCACCTCAAACCATTCCTGCCGCCGCTCGTAGAAGGCGCGGTGGACGGTGTTCCAGACGAAAGCCTCCAGCGTTTCCACCGAGTCCCAGACCGTCAGGTTCGACACATATAGCGGGTCGCCGCCAATCTTCGCCTCGGTGTTGCCAACATTCGCCGTGCCGGTGCCCGGTTCGCCCGAGCCCTCCATCATCCAGACGAACCCCGGCATCCGCTTGCCCATGCCGTTCACCCGGTCAAGTGCGGCCATGAACTCGGCGACGCGCGGGTCGTCCGTGGGGGCCAACAGGCGCCCCACGTTCAATTCGGCCAGATGATGCCCGGCGGGCTGGATCATTTCGTCGACCTCAGCAGGTAGCCGACCAGACTTTCCTTGGCGATTTCCTCTTCGCCGATCCGGCAATAGGCCTCGGGATTGCCAGGTTCCGCACCCTTGGCCTTCAGCCATTCGGCAGCCAGCGCCTTGCCCTTGGCCTTTTCCTCTTTCGAGGTCACCAGGGCGCGGATCTCTTCGGCGGCGTAGCCTTGCTTCAACGCGTAGTTCTTGAGGGTGTTCAACTCGCCCAGAGCGCGCAGCTTGCGGGCTTCGATGGTGTCGCAGTTGTCGTCGATGGCATCGCCGATGAACCCCTGCAACAGGGTGTTGATGATCGTCGGTTCCTCGTTGATCGGCACCAGCGCATGGGCGGGAGCGGCAATCGCAAGTGCGGCAAGACTGACAGCGAAGCGTTTCATAATGGCCTCCTTGGCTGAAACTGCCGCAGAGATGGGGGCGAACCTCTTTGATATGCCATGACAAACCGCACGGATCAGCGGTTTGTGACCCAAAGGCGCTGCACCGGTCATGCGCAGCCCCCCGGATAGACCCAGGCGCCGGTTGCCCGGTCATAGCGGTCATAGATCGAGGATCGCACCCCGCGCGGGCCGCACTGGGCGTCGGCCTGTTTGCGGGCGACGGCGCCGTCCCACATCTGGAATGGCTGGCCGCCGTTCAACACCTGCACGGGCGCCCCCGACAGGGACGAACCATCGTCCGACTGCACGCAGCCGGTGGCGACAAGCATCAGCGACAATGCCGCCGGACCAAGCCGCACCGGACCCGCAGGACACTGCCGATCCCGGGTCATTGCTGCCCCCTGCGACTGTGCAGGGGGGGCTTTACCCTGGTCTTTTCCAGCACGACTATACTGTCGTAGATATGCATCGCCCCAAGGTTGCCAGCCGTGGCGGCGATCTTCTGGCCCTTGCCGTGATACCAGTGATGCATGTCGTCGATCATCGTCTTGACCGCCTCGATGAAGCTGGCGGTCCGCTGATATCCACCACCATGGCCCCGCCAGTAGCAGGCATGCAGGTCCTCCAGGATATAGAGCCCACCTTCGGACAGCAGGGGGTAAAGCGCATCAAGGCTGGCGCGGATATGTGCGGAGACATGGCTGCCGTCATCCAGCACGATGTCGACACCGCCCATCTCGGCGACGACCTTGCGCAGGAATTCGGCATCGGCCTGCGATCCGATGCGCACCTTGGCCGCCTGACCGTCGAAACGGGCACAGGCCGGGTCAATGTCGATCCCGAAAAGCACCGCGTCCGGGCCAAGGAACTTGCGCCACATCTCCAGCGAGCCGCCTTTGCTGACCCCGATCTCAAGCATTCGTACCGGGCGGCCGCGCCACGGGGATAGATATCTGTCATAGATCGGCAGGTAGTGGTGCCACTTGTGGACCACGGGTCCTTCGTTCGACCAGAACAGGTCTTCGACTTCGGTCGCAGGGGCAGCAGTCGCGGGTCGATCACCCTTGTGCTCGAAGGCAAGGATGCCAACCATCCTGCGAAGGGCCGTTCGAACTGTGGTGATCGCGGATTGCATCGGCCGTCTACTCTGCCGCAACCGCAGTGACGCGGCCGGTGCGCTTGGCCTTGATGCGGTCCTCGATCTCGTCCCGGAAGGCGCGGATCAGGCCCTGGATCGGCCAGGCGGCGGCATCGCCCAGCGCGCAGATCGTGTGGCCCTCGACCTGCTTCGTCACGCTGAGAAGCATGTCGATCTCCTCGACCTCGGCCTCGCC
>JANNXX010000007.1:0-24843 GCA_031409795.1 Rhodobacterales bacterium | reverse complement strand
GACCTCGCCCACCGGCACCGCAAAGGTCGAAGGCTCATCCGCATCGACGGTGATCGTCAGGTCCACGACGGCCCCCGCCGAGGCGGGAACCGCGCCCAGATCCTCGATCTCCAGCGTCAGGATGAATTCCTCGCCCATGATCGCGAAGGCGGGCGCGTTCTTGACCACCAGCCGGCGGTCCCAATCCGCCTTGCGGCCGGTCAACAGCACCTGCAACGGCGCGGGCAGGTTCGGGGCCAGCCCCAGATCATGCACCTGTCCGTCGGTGATCACGATGGCACCGGCCACGCGGGCACGCGGCTCCTCAGCCAGCGCCTCGGCCAATGCGGTCAGCGCCAGCGTGCCCGCATCCTCCTCGCCATCCCCCAGCCGGTGAATGCGCAATTCGGTGTTCGGCAAGGCGGCCACTTCGGCCTCGACCGCCGCCACCGCGCGCGCGGTCTGATCGGTCCGGTCGCCCAGTCCCTGCGACGCGCTTTCGTCCACGATCAGAAGCACGATATCGGTCAAAGGTGCGCGTTCTTCTTCCTGCAGTGCCGGGTTCGCCAGCGCCGCCAGCAGCACCAGCCCGGCCAGGCTGCGCAGCCACCAGCCCGACAGCCCGCGCCACAGCGCCAGCGCCAGCAGCAGCGCGGCCACCCCGGCCAGTGCTGCGATGACCGGCCAGCCGACCAGCGGCGTGAAGACCAGCGCGCCGATCATTGGCCCAGCCTTTCCAGAAGGGCAGGCACATGCACCTGGTCGGATTTGTAGTTCCCGGTCAGCACATGCATGATCAGGTTGACCCCGAAGCGATAGGCGATCTCGCGCTGGCGCTCGCCCGCCATGCCGCGCCCGACCGGCAGAAGCGGTGCGCCGACGTCATCGACCGCCCAGGCCGCCGCCCAGTCGTTGCCGCCGATCACCACCGGGGTCACCCCGTCATTGAGGTTGCGGAACGGCATCCCGTCCGCCGCCTCGGCCGTGGCCATCGGCGCGGCCTCGACCCAGACCGCCCCGCGCGGATGGCGGCCGGGAAACTCTTGCAAAAGGTAGAAGGTCCGGGTCAGGACGTGATCCTCCGGCATCGGCTCCAGGGGCGGGATGTCAAGGCCCGAGGCGATCAGCTGCAGCGTCTGGCCTTCCGGGGTCGCGCCACCGAAACCGGCCACATCGGCATCGCGCGTGTCGAACAGGATCATCCCCCCGGTGCGCAGATACTGGTTCAGCTTGGCATAGGCCTCGGGCGAGGGCTGCGCCTGCCCGGCCGGCACCGGCCAATACAGGAACGGGAAGAAGGCCAGCTCGTCCCGCTCGATATCCACGCCGATCGGCAGCATCGGCTCGATCGAGGTGCGCTGCCACAGCTTTTCGCTCAGCCCCAGAAGCCCCGCCGCCGCGATCTCGTCCAGCTTCGGATCGCCGGTCAGCACATGCGCCAGCACGACCGAGGCCGTCGCCTCCAAGGCCAGGTCATCGTCCGGCAAGGGGCCGGTCGCCTCCTGCGCCCGCAGGCCCTGCGGGTGCAGGGCGACAAGGGCAAGCGCCAGCACCGCCACCCCGCGCCGCAACCCGCTCAGCCGCCCGGCGATCCAGAGCGAAGCCAGCACGTCGATGAGAAGAAGCACCAGACCCATTGTCAGGAACGTCCCTTTCAGCGCCTGGGCCACCCGGCCTTCAAGCTGGTCCACCGGCACGCCCATGGGCCAGTCGGCCGCCAGCAGTTCGGTTTCCGCCCCGATGGTATTCAGCGCCACCCGCCGGTCAGCCCCGGCATAGAGACCGGGTTGCAGCGCGACCGTCGGGCCCTCCGCAACCGCCGCGGCCAGATCCTCGCCGGGAACGCCGGGAAGCTCGCCCGCATCGGTCGCCTGGCCGAAAGCGTCCAGCACCACTTCCGGCACCCAGGTCTGCCCGGCCAGATCCGCAGCCTCGGGCTGGGCGGGCTTGGTCGAGACCGCCAGCCGCTCCAGCATCTGCACGAAAAGGCCCGACAGGGGCAGCGTCGACCATTCCGCGTTCGAGGTGACATGCACCAGCACCACCTGCCCCGCGCCGATCGCCTGGCGCGTCAACAGCGGGGTGCCGTCCTCCAGCGCCGCGATCGTGCGGTCGGCCAGGGTCGGGTCGGGCTGGGCCAGGATCTGCTCGCGCACCACCACGTCATCGGGAACCGCGAGCCCGAAGAAGGGCGAGCCTTCCGGAAAGGGCGCAAGGGTCTTCGGCTCGCCCCAGCTCATCGCGCCGCCGACAGTGCGCCCGCCCTCGCGCAGGCGGACCGGCAGCAGCGGGTCGTCCGCCAGCTCGGCAGGGTCGCTGGCGGCCAGCCGGGGCCCGGCAAAGCGCAGGAACAGGCCACCCTTTTCGATCCATTCCAGCGCCGCGTCGGTCTCGGCCTCGGTCAGCGCGCCGGAATCGGGCAGGACCACCACGTCGGGATTGGCCAGAAGCGTGTCGATCAGGTTGCCCTCAAGGATGTCGGCCACCGGCACCAGCGCCTGGCGCAGATAGTGCAGGGGCGACAGAAGCTGCAGCGCCTCCTGTTCCGCGCCGATCTGGATCAGCGCGATCTTGCGCCGCTTCAGGCTGTCGTCGGTCAGGCTGACCGCCCCGGCCGACCGCGCCGCCGCAAGCTCGAACCGGGTGATCCGGTTGCGCACTTCCGGCGGCAGGTCAAGAACGGCCTCGGTCCGGGGCTGGCCCAGGCCGAAGGCAAGGGTCACGCGGCCAAGATCGCGCTCGATCCCGGCCGGGTCGGGGCCCTGCGCGACCACCTCGACGTCCAGCGCATCGCCCGGCGGCATCCGGCTGGCCGACAGGACGATCTTGCCGTCCTCGAACCGCGCGGGGTGCAGCGCCAGCACCGGACGGGCGGTCTGGATCACCCGCAGATCGCCCTTCGCCAGCAGCGCGGCAGCAAGCGTCTCGCGGCCCGGGTAGTCCAACCCGTCCGACAGCCAGACCGAATCGAAGTCGCCCTCGGGCAGCGCGCTGGCCCAGTCGGCCAGGCCGGCGGGTGCCCAGGGCTGCGGCTGCAGGCCGGCAGCGCGGCCGGCCCAGGCCTCGGCGGTCTGGAAGTTGACCGGCTGCGGGGCGTCGGTCAGCCGGACCAGCGCCACGGCGCGGCCCTCGGCCCCGGCCTCCTCGACCAGGGCGGCGATCTTGTCGACCCGCACCGGCCAGTCACGGGCATCGGCCCAGGACCCGTCCACCACGATCAAAAGCGGCTCCGACCCCGCGACCCGCTGATCGGGGTTCAGCACCGGACCGGCAAAGCCGATGACCGCCGCCGCCACCGCCAGAAGCCGCAGCAAAAGAAGCCACCACGGAGTCTTGTCGACCTCGGTCTCCTCGTCGCGCAGCCCAAGCAGCAGCGCCACGCCGGGAAAGCGCCGCCGGATCGGGGCGGGTGGCACCGCGCGCAGAAGGATCCACAGGATCGGCAGGGCAACCAGCGCCAGCAACAGCCAGGGCGCCGCAAAGCCCAGCGGGCCAAGCGTGAACATCAGCGGCCCCCCTCAAGTGCGCCATAGGCCCAAAGCAGCGCCGCCTGGGCCGGACCGCCGGTATGGTGCGTGGTGAAATGCCACCCGACCGCGCGCGACAGGGCCGCCAGCCGGTCCTTGCGCTCGGCCAGCCGCGCAAGATAGCGCGTGCGCAGGTCGCCGGCGCGCAGCGTCTCGTGGCGCAGCGTGGCCCCCATCGATTCAAAGATCGTGCGGCCGTCGAAGGGAAACTCTTCCTCGGCCGGATCCAGCACCTGGATCAGCACGCCCTTGACCCCCCGATCGGCGGCCTGCGCCAGCCCGGCTTCGATGGCCGCAAGGTCGCCCAGGAAATCCGACAGGAACACCCCGCGACCATGGGCAACCATGCCTTCGGTGACCGGGGCGCCGTAATCCCCGGCCGGTTCCTCGCCACCAAGCCGCGCGGCAAGGCGCAGAAGCTGCGCCCGGCCCGACCTCGGCTGGGCCAGTCCGGCCAGCCCCACCCGCTCGCCGCCGCGCAACAGCAGCACCGCCAGCGCCAGGCCAAGCAGCCTTGCCCGATCGGCCTTCGGCGCGCGCGCCTTGTCACCGGTAAAGCTCATCGACTTCGCCGGGTCGACCCACAGGGTCACCGACTGCGCCGCCTGCCATTCGCGCTCGCGCACGAAATGCGCATCCGACCGGGCCGACCTGCGCCAGTCGATCATCCGCGCCGAATCGCCGGCATGGGCCGGGCGATATTGCCAGAACTCGTCGCCAAGCCCCGCGCGCCTGCGGCCGTGTTCGCCCAGCATGACATTGGCCGCCAGCATCTCGGCCTCCGCAAGTAGCGGTGGCAAGGTCTGCCCCAGCGCCTCGGCGCGGGTGCGCAGGTCGGCGCGCGTTTCGAAGGCTGCCGTCACGCGGCGGCCTCAAGCCCAAGAACGCGGCCGGACACCCGGCTGATGATCCCGGCCAGGGTTTCGCCCCGCGCGCGGGCGGCGAAGGACAGCGCCATCCGGTGCACCAGAACCGACTGCGCCAGCGCGCCGACGTCGGAAATCGACGGCGCCAGCCGCCCGTCCAGAAGCGCCCGCGCCCGCACCGTCAGCATCAGCGCCTGCGCCGCGCGCGGCCCCGGCCCCCAGCTGAGGCTGTCCGCAAGGTCGCGCCCCTCGGCCTCGCCGGGGCGGCAGGCGCGCACAAGGTCCAGGATCGCCTCGACCACCTGCTCGCCGACCGGCATCCGCCGGATCACCGATTGCGCCGCGATCAGCTGGTCGGCGGTGAACACCTGATGCGCCTCGGCCTCCTCGGCGCCGGTGGTGGCGATCAGGATGTCGCGTTCGGTGGCGCGGGTCGGATAGTCCACGTCGACCTGCACAAGGAAGCGGTCAAGCTGCGCTTCGGGCAGGGGATAGGTGCCCTCCTGCTCGATCGGGTTCTGGGTGGCAAGGACATGGAACGGCCGGCCCAGCGGACGATGCTGGCCCGCGATCGTCACTTCCTTTTCCTGCATCGCCTGCAACAGCGCCGACTGCGTCCGGGGCGAGGCCCGGTTGATCTCATCCGCCATCAGAAGCTGGCAGAAGATCGGCCCCTCGACGAAACGGAAGGCACGGCCGCCGTCCTTGGCGGTCTCCAGCACCTCGGACCCAAGGATGTCCGCGGGCATCAGGTCGGGCGTGAACTGGATCCGGTTCGCTTTCAGCCCCATCACGGTGCCCAGCGTGTCGACCAGCCGGGTCTTGCCCAGGCCCGGCAGACCGACCAGCAGTGCATGCCCGCCGCACAGCATCGAGGCCAACACCAGGTCGACGACCCTTTCCTGCCCGATGAACCGGTGGTTGATCGAGGCCTTGGCCTGCCCCAACGTTGCGCCCAGCGCCTCGATCTCCGCCACAAGCGCCTTGCTGTCGGCCATGTCCTGACTCCCTTCGGGGTGATACCCGGTCAGTAAAGCGAGTTATCCCGCCCGGCACAAATGGCAAAAGCCGCGCCTGCACAAATGATCGTGAGAGAGACGCCGCTTCTTCGGTCTTGTCCCGTCGCGGCCGTTGCTTTCTGCCGCCCGGATCTCTCCGCACCAAAATCCTTCGAAGGATTTTGACAAATTTCTTCGAAGAAATTTGCGCCCGGCGCCGGGGCCGTTACATTGCGCAGGATGAATCCTGTCACCGCCGACACCCTTGCCGCCGCCGCCCGCGCCGCCTCCCCGCGGGGCCCAGCCCCCGTCCATCTGTGGAACCCGCCCTTCTGCGGCGACATCGACATGCGGATCGCGCGGGACGGCACCTGGTTCTACCTTGGCACGCCGATCGGCCGCGCGCCGCTGGTCAAGCTCTTTTCCTCGATCCTGAAACGCGAAGGCGAGGCCTACTTCCTTGTTACCCCGGTCGAGAAGGTGGGGATCCGCGTCGACGACGCTCCGCTTCTGGCCATCGACTTCGACGCCGAGGGCACAGGCGCCGACCAGACCGTCCACTTCACCACCCGGACCGAAGACACCGCCACCCTTGGCCCCGATCATCCGCTGCGCGTGGAACGCGACCCGGCGACCGGCGAGCCGTCGCCCTATGTGCTGATCCGGGCGAATCTCTGGGCGCTGATCGACCGGAAATCCTTTTACCGGTTGGTCGATCTGGGTTGCCATCACCTGCACGACGGGCAACTGTGCTTCGGTCTGTGGTCCTCGGGGCAGTTTTTCCCGGTCATCCCCTCGTCTGAACTGCCGTCCCCGGTCTGATCCGACCGACCGCCACCCTGAAAGGCCCCTGCCCTTAATGCCCCGTTTCGCCGCCAACCTGACGCTGCTCTTCACCGAAGTCCCCATGCTTGACCGGCCCGACTGGGCGGCGCGCTGCGGTTTTGACGGGGTCGAGGTGCTGTTTCCCTATGACCAGCCGATGGCTGACTGGGACCGCGCCTTGAACGGGCTGCCGCTGGCGCTGATCAACACGCCGCCCGGTGACTGGGCCAGTGGCGACCGCGGCTTTGCCGCCGTGCCGGGGATGGAGCTGCGCTTTCGCGAAAGTTTCCTGCGCGCGGCGGACTACGCGACCCGGCTGCGCGCCGGACGGCTGCATGTCATGGCCGGCGTCGCCAAGGGCCCGCTTGCCGAACAGTGCTACACCGAAAACCTCGCCTGGGCCCTGGCCGAGGCGCCGGACCTGACCTTGACGCTTGAGCCTCTGAACCCCGATGACATGCCCGGCTATTTCCTGAACGACTACGATCAGGCCGCGCGGATTCTGGATGACCTGGCCAGCCCCCGGATCGGCCTGCAATTCGACCTCTGGCACGCCGCGCGGCTGCATGGCGACGCGGCACTGGTCTGGACCGATCACAGCCACCGCATCAACCATGTCCAGATCGCCGGATTTCCGGGGCGGAACGAACCGGGCGGCGGCGGCTTCTCGCTGCCCTATCTGTGCGACCAGATCGACGGCAACTGCCCCGATACCTGGGTCGCCGCCGAATACCGCCCCGCCAGGGGCACGGCGCAGGGCCTGGGCTGGCTGGCCGCAATGAAATCACGCGGATCCGCAATCGGCTTCTGACGCGGAACGCCCCCGGCGCCGCAGATTGGCGCCCCTCCTCAAGCCCTTGCGGGCTTTCTTCGGTCCCGGCTCGGCGAGGACAGCCCGCAAGGGCTTGATCAGCGGCGGTCGCGGCCCTTGCCCGCGCGCGCCGGTTCCGTAGAATGGCACCGACCAAACCCGAAGGATCGTCCACGATGCCCATCGCCGCACCGGAAACCCAGACCGTCACCACCTGGAAAGTTGCCTGCAACGGCGGCGACGGCGCACTTGGCCATCCCCGCGTCTGGCTGACGATCCCCGCCGATCCCGGCTGGGTCGAATGCGGCTACTGCGACAAGCGCTATGTCATCGACCGCGAGCATACGGGGGAGGATCATTAAGTCTTCGGCCCTGCGCCGGCTGTCCGGCGACGCAGGGGGACAAGACGGCAGGCAGGGACCTTGAAAATTCATGCGCCGCGCACTTCAGTTTCTTGCCCTTTTGCTGGCGATCCCTGCGCTCTATCTGGCGGCCTCGCTTGTCTTGCCACTGATCCCCGGCCCGGGAGCAGACCTTTCCGGCCCCGGCACCTTAAAGATCGGGCTGCTTCAGGGCCCGATCCACACCGACATCCTCTTCCCCCTTACGCCGGAAATCCGCACCCGTTTCGCCTTTGCCGAAGCCGCTGGCGTGCCCCTGAACCACCCGGATGCCCAATGGCTGCTTTTCGGCTGGGGATCCGCCGCCTTCTACACCACCGCCGGGACCTATGCCGACATCACCGTCCGCGCCGTGCTGACTGCGGCAGCCGGCGATGACGCCGTCATCAGGCTTGATGCGCTTGGCGCGCTGCCGCAGCTGGACAACCTCCGCTTCCTTGATCTTTCCGAAGCCCAGTTTCAGGCGCTTCTCGCCCGAACCGCCGGCACCTTTGCCAGCGAGACCCGGATGAACCGGCCCGGCTTCACCGGTACGGACGCCTTCTTTCCCGCCCACGGCCATTTCAATGCCTTGCGCACCTGCAATGTCTGGCTGGGCGAGACGATGCGCGCGTCCGGCATCCCCTTCGGCCTCTGGACCCCCGCGAACTGGTCGGTCACCCTCTCGCTCGGCTGGCACCTTTCAGGCCGAACCGGGTAGCCCTTCCCGTGCCTTTCTGCCAATAATCGCCCCGACATACGGGAGCGACCCATGACCTTCGGCAAAGGCCACCACCTGCACCTGATCGACGGCTCGGCCTACATCTTCCGCGCCTACCACGCCCTGCCGCCCCTGACCCGCAAGTCGGACGGGCTGCCGGTCGGCGCCGTCGCCGGCTTCTGCAACATCCTGTGGAACGAGCTGTCCCGCGCCTCGGGCAAGACCGCAACCCATCTGGCCGTGGTTTTCGACCATTCCTCGCTGACCTTCCGCAACACGCTTTACCCCGAGTACAAGGCCAACCGCCCCGAGCTTCCCGAAGACCTTCGCCCGCAGTTCCCCCTGACCCGCGAGGCGACCCGCGCTTTCAACGTCGCCTGCCTGGAAACCGAGGGCTACGAGGCAGACGACATCATCGCCACCCTTGCGAAGGCGGCGGTGGAGGCGGGGGGCAGCTGCACCATCATCTCCTCCGACAAGGACCTGATGCAGCTGATCCGCCCCGGCATCGACATGTTCGACCCGATGAAGACCCGCGCCATCGGCCCGGATGAGGTGATGGAGAAATTCGGCGTCGGACCCGACCGGGTGATCGACGTGCAGTCCCTTGCGGGCGACTCCGTCGACAACGTTCCGGGCGCACCGGGGATCGGGCTCAAGACCGCCGCCCTTCTGATCAACGAATACGGCGATCTTGATACGTTGCTGGCGCGCGCTGGCGAGATCAGGCAGCCCAAGCGCCGCGAGGCCCTGGTCGACAATGCCGACAAGATCAGGCTCTCGCGCGACCTTGTGACACTGAAGGATGACACGCCGCTTGACCTGGCGCTGGAGGATCTGGCGATCCATCTGCCGGAACCCGACAAGATCATGGAATTCCTGACGAAAATGGAATTCCGAACCCTCACCAGGCGCGTAGCCGACAAGCTTGGCATCGCCGCCCCCGCCCTTCCCGAAACCTCGGCGCTTGAAGTGAAAGTCGCGCAGGACGCAGAGACGACGTCGAGCGAGGAGGCGCGCCTTCCCTTCGATCATGCCGCCTACGAATGCATCCGCGACATGGACGCCCTCACCCGCTGGATCGCCCATGTCCGGGACATCGGCCACGTCGCCATCGACACCGAAACCACCAGCCTCGATGAAATGCGGGCCGATCTGGTGGGCATCTCGCTCGCCGTCGATGCAGGCAGGGCCGCCTATATCCCCCTTGGCCACACCACCGGCGGCGGCGATCTTTTCGGCGCGACCGCGCTTGCGCCCGGACAACTGCCGCTGGGCGAAACCCTCGCAGCCCTCAAGCCGGTCCTTGAAGACCCCGCGATCCTCAAGATCGGCCAGAACATGAAATACGACTGGAAGATCTTCGCCCGCCACGGCATCCGCGTCGCCCCCTTCGACGACACCATGCTGATGAGCTATGCCATGCATGCCGGCACCAACAACCACGGCATGGACACGCTGTCGGACCTCTACCTCGGGCACCAGCCGATCCCGATCAAGTCCCTTCTTGGCAGCGGCAAGGCGCAGGTGACCTTCGACCGCGTGCCGATCGACGAAGCGGTGAAATACGCCGCCGAGGATGCCGACGTGACGCTGCGCCTGTGGCAGCTCTTCAAGCCGCAGCTGCACCGCGCCCGCGTCACCACGGTCTATGAGACCCTGGAACGCCCGCTGGTCCCGGTGCTGGCCGACATGGAGATGGCCGGCATCCAGGTCGACCGCGACGCGCTGCACCGCATGTCAAACGCCTTCGCGCAGAAGCTGGTCCAGCTTGAAGAGGAAATCCACGCGACCGCAGGCGAAAAGTTCAACGTCGGCTCGCCGAAACAGCTGGGCGAGATCCTGTTCGACCGGCTGCAGATTCCGGGGGGTGAGAAGGGCAAGACCGGGGCCTACGCCACCGGCGCCGACATCCTCGAAGACATCACCACGCTTGAGAACCACCCGCAAGGCGCGCAGCTTGCCGCGCGCGTGCTGGACTGGCGCCAGATCGCCAAGCTGAAATCCACCTATACCGACGCGTTGCAAACGGCCATCAACCCCGATACCGGCCGCGTCCACACCTCGTATTCCATCGC
Organism: Rhodobacterales bacterium; assembly: GCA_031409795.1. GTDB lineage: Bacteria > Pseudomonadota > Alphaproteobacteria > Rhodobacterales > Rhodobacteraceae > Tabrizicola. Next base: position 14,658 of record JANNXX010000007.1, on the reverse strand, counting down.
CGGCGCGACCACCGGGCGGCTGGCGTCCACTGACCCCAACCTGCAGAACATCCCGGTCCGCACTGAAGAAGGCCGCCGCATCCGCGAGGCTTTCGTCGCCCTGAAAGGCCGGGTGCTGGTCTCGCTCGACTATTCCCAGATCGAACTGCGCATCCTCGCCCATATCGCCGACATCCCCGAACTGCGCCGCGCCTTCGAAGACGGCATCGACATCCACGCCCTGACCGCGTCCGAGATGTTCAACGTCCCGTTGGCCGAGATGACCAGCGACATCCGCCGCAAGGCCAAGGCGATCAACTTCGGCGTCATCTACGGCATTTCCGGCTTCGGCCTGGCCCGCAACCTGCGCATCCCCCGTGCCGAGGCGCAGGGCTTCATCGACCGCTACTTCGAACGGTTCCCGGGCATCCGGGGCTACATGTCCGATACTGTCAAATTCGCGCAGGCAAACGGCTACGTTCAGACCCTGTTCGGTCGGAAAATCCACACTCCGGAGATCAACGCCAAAGGCCCCGGTGCCGGTTTCGCCAAACGCGCCGCGATCAACGCGCCGATCCAGGGCACCGCCGCAGACGTGATCCGCCGGGCGATGATCCGGATGCCTGCCGCGATCAAGGGCATCGATGCAAAGATGCTGCTGCAGGTGCATGACGAACTGCTGTTCGAGGTCGCCGAAGATCAGGCCGACCGCCTGATCCCGGTTGCAAAAGCGGTGATGGAAGGCGCATCCCACCCCGCCGTCAGCTTGAACGTCCACCTCGCAGTGGAGGCGGGCAAGGGCCGGAACTGGGCCGAGGCGCATTGATGCTTGCCGACTGGCCCGCCCTCAAAGCCTGCGCCCTGTCGCTGAACCTGCCGCAGGTGACGGTCGCCCACCCCTGGGGCAACGAATGCCTCAAGGCGCATGGCAAGATGTGGTGCTGGTGGTCGCCTTACGTCGACGCCGCCGTCTTCAAATGCGCCAAGGACGAACGCGAGATGCTGCTGGCCGCCGATCCCGACACCTTCACCCTGCATCCCCATTACGCCCCGCACAACCTGATCCTCGTCCGGGCGGGGCGGATCGACGAAGGCTGGGCACGGGCCCGGCTGATCCAGCAGTGGCGCAGTGCGGCCCCGAAGCTCTGGCTGAAGACCTGGGACGCCGGGAATGACGGCGGCTGAGGACGCCCCCGATGCCACAGACGATCCGGTCGTCCGCACCACAGCCCCGCAGGATATTGTCCGGCGAGGCAGGGATCTCCGGCTGCTCCCTGCCGCCCGCCCGGGGTGCGCGACCCGATCCTTACGCTGTCAGGCGGGATCGACCAGCCGCCCCAGCACCCGCCCGCCCAGGATGTGCAGGTGGTAATGCGGCACCTCCTGCAACCCGTGCGCCCCGGCGTTGGTGATGGCGCGAAAGCCGTCCGGACCCGACAGGCCCAGTATGGCGCAGACCTTCGCCACGGTGCGGTGAAAATCCACCAGCTCTTCCGCCGAAGCCTCGGCCGCGAAATGGTCCAGCGTGACGAAGGCACCTTTCGGGATCGCCAGAACATGCACCGGCGCCTGCGGATGAAGGTCGTGAAACACCAGCGTATGCGGCGTGTCGATCACCGTCCGGTTCGGAATCTCGCCACGCAGGATGCGGGCGAAGACATTGGTCGGGTCATAGGTCCAGCCCATGTGCGGGGTCCTTCCTTCAATCGGCAAAAAGGTGGTCGGTCGCGGCGATCTCGCGTGCCATTTCCAGGGAAACCCCCAGGAATTCAGCCAGCGAAACGGCGTTCTCGCCGGGTGCGACGGCCTGGCGGAAATGCGTGTGCCCGGAAAGCTCCAGATCACGCAGCCGGTCGCTTTCAAACTTCATGTCCAGGCGGATTGTCGGCAAAAGCCGCTCAAGCGCGGCGTCCGTCGTCTGCGGCCCCGCAAGACCAACCCGCCGGGCGTGACCGATCAGGTAGCCGTCGCTGAAAGCGCAGTCGACCTCCAGCAGGCGGACCCTGGCGCGATCACTGTAGAAATCCTCGATAAGGTCGGTGCTGGCCGGATCGACGCAGATGACCAGCCGGTCGCTGTCGAAGGCCTCGAACAGCAGTCTGGCCACCGCCCTGCGATGCCGGAGGCGCTTGTCCAGCGTGGTCTGGATCCCGCCCAGATCAGGCAATTCGGTCGCCTGCTCGTTGAACAGATAGGCGACTGCCGGCAGGCCGGTCACCTGGCCGACCCGGTCGACCAGACGCTTGGCGACATGCCATTTCTTGCAGGTTACCAGCATCAGCGTGCGGTCCCGGCCAAGGCTCGTCCCGGTTTCCCAGAACCGCTGGGCAAAGCGGCGACCATGTCGGCCGCGCCCGGTCAGGAACTCGAACTGCCGCTTGCCGTCGCCTCCGGCGGCAAAACTGCGGCCGGTCTCGGCGTAAAGCGCGCCAAGGCGGTCCTTCAGCGTGACCGCCTCCGGGCTGATCTTGCGGGCAAACAGGAAGTCCTGCGCCAGAAGGAAGTCATGATGGTCGTCACAGAAGGTCGCCGGCATGCCATAGTCGGTGAACAGCAGGAACGTCAGGGTCCGCGACCGGGTTTCGGCCTCCGGCACCAGATGGGCGACCAGGGTCTGGAAAAAGGTTTCGTCCGGGATCCAGGTGGTGGAAAAAAAGCGGATCACGTCCTGCCGCCGCTCGACGAACGCCAGCAGCGCCTCGATCGTGCGGCGGCGCAGGCACCACCACTGGCTGCCGATCCGCATCCTGAGACCGGCCGGCAACGCCCGCTCCAGGCCCAGGAAGGCCTGCAGGTTCATCGAGGCATAGAACAGCCGCTTGCGCTTTCTTTCGTTGAACCAGTGCCGATAGACCAGCCGCTCTTCCTTGATCCCGGTCTTGATCCAGCCGGACTCGAAGTAATCGACGCTTTCGATGAAATCGACATCCTCGCGCCCAAGCCAGGCGTGGATATGCTCGGCCGTCTTGATCGGCATGCAGTCGCCCGACAGCAGGTAGAAATGCGTGGCGCCGGGAAAGGCCGCCATCGCGGTGCGGGCAGCCTCCAGCGTTGCCGCGACCAGGCTCCACTCGCCCCAGCCGCATTTCACCCGCCGCTGCACGACGGCGATCGACGGATTGCCGGCCAGCGCCTCGGAAATGCGCTGAAAGTCCCCGGATTTTGCGCGTGCATCGAAATGGATCGCCACACAGTCGCCGGCGGCGGTCAGGCGCATCGCCCGGGTGATGATCTCCTCGGGGTCCTTGTGGCACAAAAGCAGGTAGGCGATCTGCGTCATCGGGCTTCTGCATCCGGGGTATGTGTCATCTTCCGTTCCCTAGACCGCGATGCAGCGCCTTGAAAAGCCCGAACATGTCTGCTTGATTGCCACAATCGCAGCATTGACCGGATTTTGCGAGTGCTGGTTGTATGAAAGGCTTCAAGGATGGGATTTCCGGGAACCTGGATGACGCAAAGCGAAAGCGTCCTCTACCGGGTGGTGCCGAAATGCGCCTGTTCGACCATCGGCCAGATCATGTTCCATGCCGATCAGGGCCGATTTTTCGACGGCGACATCCATGACGCGACGGAAGGCCTGCACAAATGGGCGCTTGAAGACAGCCAGCCCGTCATCGAACGCGCGGTGCGCGGCCAGAAGGTCTATGCCTTCACCTGCGTGCGCAACCCCTACACGCGGATCCTGTCCTCGTTCTTCGACAAGATCTGCGGCATCCAGCGCAACGGCAAGCGCTACCGGGGCAATCTGGTGCCGCTTCTGGTGCAGAAATACGGGATCGAGGTCGGCGGCGAGGATGGCCGGCAAGAGTTCGACCAGATCGCCAGCTTCCGGCGGTTCCTGCTGTTCGCCCGCGACACGATCCGCTGGAAAAAGCCGATGGAGCCGGACATCCACTGGTCGGCGATGGCCGGACACATCTCGACGCTGATCGTCAATGGCGGGCGCTACAACCACATCTTCTTCACCGAGGATTTCAATCCCGGCATGCAGGTCGTCCTGGACCATATCCAGACCAGGCATCCGATCGACCTGGCGACGATCCCGCGCTTCAACGAAAGCGAAGGCCACGGCCCGAAGCGCGCCCACCCCGTCGAGGCCTATTTCGATGACCTGTCGATGCATCTCATGTGGGAAATCTACAAACGCGACTTCCAGCTTTTCCGCTATGACTTCGACAATCCGGCCAACAAGATGCCGAAGGGTCCGGTCGACCTTGACGAGGTGCATGCCAAGCTGGGCGACTGACCCCTCCTCGTGCGACGTCGTCTTCTGGTCGGACGGCGCGCGAGGAGTGACGCAGTCATCGACGAGCAGGAGGTGAGACATGTCCCGGTTTACCGGCGGTTGCCTTTGTGGCGCATTGCGCTTCACCGCCATCGGCAGGCCCTACCGCGTCGGCGTCTGCCATTGCCTTGACTGCCGCAAGAACCATGGCGCGCTTTTCCATGCTTCGGCGATCTTCCCCGAAGCCGCCGTGACCATCACCGGCGAGGTGCGAACCTTTCGCGACCGCAGCTTCTGCCCGGTCTGCGGCTCGCCGGTCCATGCCCATATCGGCGACGAGATCGGCATCAACCTGGGCGCGCTGGACGACCCTTCGCAGTTCCGCCCGACCTATGAGCTTTGGACCATCCGCCGCGAAGCCTGGCTGCCCGAGTTTCCGTGGATGCGGCAGTTTGCCGGGAACCGCGCAGACGCGGGTCGCGCAGAAGACTGAAACCGCCGCTCATCAAGCCTTGCGGCTTTCATCGCGGCGTCAGACCTCAGCGATGAAAGCCCGCAAGGGCTTGAAGAGCGCGCCCCTATACCGGGTCTTCGACGTCAAGGCCCCGGAACCAGCGCACGATGGCTGCGCGTTCCTCGGGTTCCATGTAGCTCAGGTTGCCCGGTGGCATCGCGTGGGTCACACCGGACTGCAGGTAGATCCGCCGCGCCTCATGCGCGATCTGCACCTCGGTCTCCAGCACCACGCCCTTCGGTGGCCAGGTAAGTCCCTCCCAGCCCGGCTCGGTCGCATGACACATCGAACAGCGTCCCTGCACGATCCCCACCACATCGGCAAAGCCGGGGGATGCGGCGTAGACCAGGGCCTCTCCCCTCAGTGCTGCCTCGGCGTCCGGCACCGTCCGCATCGGCGCGGTCGAAAGCCAGGCGATCAGCACGAACAGCGCCGCCGTCACCCCCCAGGTCCACCACGGGCTGCCGCCGCGCGCATGGCGGGTGTTGAACCAGTGCCGGATCGTCACCCCCATCAGAAAGACCAGCGACGCGATCACCCAGTTCCACTCGGTCGCAAAGACCAGCGGGTAATGGTTCGACAGCATCAGGAAGATCACCGGCAGCGTCAGGTAGTTGTTGTGCGTACTGCGCTGCTTGGCGATCTTGCCGTAGCGGGGTTCCGGCTTTCGCCCGGCCTTCAGGTCGGCCACGACGATCCGCTGGTTCGGCATGATGACGAAGAACACGTTCCCCGACATGATCGACGCCGTGAACGCCCCAAGGTGCAGCAGGGCTGCGCGGCCGCTGAACACCTGCGCGTAGAACCACGACATCGCCACCAGGACCGCGAACAGCGCCAGCATCAGCAGGGTCTGATCGGCGTTCACGAACACCCTGCACAGCGTGGTGTAGACCAGCCAGCCGAAGGCCAGCGAGGCGACGGAAATCCCCACCGCCTGCCAGGTGGTCAGCTCCAGCACCGTCGGGTCAATGAGGTACAGCTCGGCCCCCAGATAGTAGACCAGCACCAGCAACGCCGCCCCCGACAGCCAGGTCGCGTAGCTTTCCCATTTGAACCAGACCAGGTGATCGGGCATCGCTTCCGGGGCCACGAGGTATTTCTGCACATGGTAGAAGCCGCCACCGTGGACCTGCCACTCCTCGCCGTCGGCGCCGCTGGCAAGGGCGCGGTCGCGGTGCAGGCCAAGGTCCAGCGCGATGAAATAGAAGCTGGACCCGATCCAGGCGATCGCGGTGATCACATGCAGCCAGCGGACCGCGATCTCGGCCCATTCCAGCATCAGCACCCAGTCAACCATCGCCCTACCTCCGCGGTTTCGCGAAAAGCTATACCGCGCCGCACCTTTCAGGTAATCCATGTAAAGGCGGGATCACTTTCAAGCTCTGCCGAAGAATGGGCGCTGATGTCCTATGTGAACAACATCCGCATGTTCGTCCGGGTCTATGAGCTTGGCAGCATGTCCGCCGCCGCCCGCGACCAGCGCACCTCGCCCGCGGTGGCCTCGGCCCGGATTTCCGAGCTTGAGAAACATCTGGGCGTCCGGCTGTTTGCCCGCACCACCCGCAGCCTGCAGCCCACCGAAAACGGCCGCATCTTCTATGACGGCGCCCGCCGGGTGCTGGACGCGATCGACGAGGCCGAAGCGGCGGTGATGGACGTCACCCAGAACCCGCGCGGCACGATCTTCGTCGCGGCGCCACTGGGGATCGGCCGCCGCTTGATCGCCCCGCGCGTTCCGGCTTTCAAGGATCTCTACCCTCAGATCGACGTCCGCCTGCGGCTGTCGGACCGCGGCATCGATGTCGTGGCCGAGGGCATCGACGTCGCCTTCCACCTCGGGCTGCTTGACGACAGCACGCTCAAGATCCGCACCATCGCCGACTGTCCGCGCGTTCTCTGCGCCGCCCCCGCCTATATCGCGCGCCGCGGCATGCCCGCCGATGGCGAGGCATTGGTCCGCGACCGGCATGATTGCCTGAACCTGCGGTTTCCGGGCGCGAAAGAGTTCCAGTGGACCCTTCTGACCCCCGACGGCCCCCGCAAGTTCGAAATCACCGGGCCCTTCGAAAGCGACGACGGAGACGTCCTTGTCGGCTGGGCGCTGGACGGGAGGGGGATCGTGATGAAGCCGGAATTCGAGGTGGCGGACCACCTGCGCGCGGGGGCGCTGGTCCGGGTGGCGACCGCGACGCCACCCCTGGCCGTGCAACTGTCCACGCTCAGCCAGCACCGAAGGCTGAAGGATCCGAAGGTCCAGCTTTTCACGGACCACATGTCGACTCAGATCAAGGATGACCTGCGGCGCGCGATGGCACCGTAGGATGGGCAATCCTGCCCATCCTCCGTTTCTCGCGCCTTACTGGACGCGCTGGCCGTTCACATAGATCTCGAAACCCGGCTTCGCTTCGATCTTCGAGGTCAGCTCGTCGGGATTGGCCCCCGGCGCCATGAAGGCGCCCATCATCATCCGGGCCCCCATCGCGTCTTCCTGGGTCACGACCCCCGTGGCGATCAGCCCGTCGATCAGCGCATTCGCGCCGGTCACGGTCACGTTCGCCTCGCCCAGCGGCATCGGCATCCCGGACGAGTTGTCGAAGGTGAAGGCTCCGGTCCCGGCCAGCGCCGCGCCCGCGACCTTCAGGGTCAGCTCGGTGATGTCCAGCGTTTCCACCCCCGGGATCGGCGGCTCGACCCCGGTCTCCTCGGCCGCGATCACCGCGATGAAGTCCAGCTTGGTCTTGCCCGAGATATCGATGGCGATATCCGCCGGATCGCGCTTCAGCGCCGCACCCGGGTCGAACATCGCCCAGGCTTCCTCGTTCAGCGAGAACTGGCTCAGCTTCAGTACCAGCCCGTAGTCGCCCGCCGCTTCGGTCGCCATGACCGGCGTGGTCAGCCCGACGACCACCGGCCCCGAGGTGATCTTGATCGGCGCGGGCATCATCGCCGAACTGGTCTCGATTTCCAGCCCCGATCCCGAAGACTGGATGCTGAACGTGTCCTTGTTGAATACGCCCGTCGCCTCGCCGCCACCGGCCTTGATGGCCATCTCCATCGGAAAAAATGCGCTTTCCTGGTTCATCGTGCCGGTGGAGTCGCCCTGCTTGGTGGCGAAGGTGACCGACAGCCCCTCCTGCAGCGCGGTGCCGAAATCGGCCGCGCTCAGCATCCCGGCCAGCGCCATGGTCGACGGCAGCGCAAAGTCGAACGAGATGGCGACATCGGCCGTCTCGCTGGTCGTCTTCTGCTTCATCTCCAGGCCGGGGTCGTCCAGCGTCGTGTCATAGGCCAGCGTGTCCGCCGTGATGTCGAAGCCGAAGGTCCGGTTGGCGCCGGGCGTGTCGGAATAGGTTCCGGCAAGGTTCGCCAGCCCGACCGTGCCTTTCGACACCACGTCCGCCGCCGGCGTGTCGTCGAAGGACACCCCCGGATAGGTCGCGTCATAGACCACATCCAGTTTCGCAGCCGTGAAATCATACGCCATCCCGCCGTCCGCCTCGCGCGCGGTCAGGGTCAGCCCGTCATGCGTCACCTTCGCCGACCCCATGGTGTCGCCGCTCAGCGCCATGCCGATGTCGGCCCCCGGCACGATCGCGACCGACCCGTCCGAACCCTCGGTCAACACCATGTCCGAGATGGTGATCCCGGCCTTGCCGGCGGGGGCCACCGACACGCCGTTCAATGTCAGCGTGCCGCCATCCTTGTTCTCGGTCGCGGCGGAAACCTCCAGCCCGACCATCGCGCCCGCGTCCTTCCAGGACTGCCAGACCTGATCGGCGGTCAAGGCGGCATGGGCGGTGCCGCCCATCAGAATAACAAGGGCGGGAGCTGCGAAATAGGACGTCATTCGAAACATCTGGTTCTCCTCAACGCGGATAATGCGACGGCGATACAGAACCCTGTCTTGGCGGGAACCGCAAGTGACGGTTTCTTTACCGGGGCCAGCGGCCAAGCCCACGGCCGGCCCACGGCCGGCCCACGGCCGGCCCGGTCACGAGCCGCGATAGGTCGAATAGCCGAAGGGTGCTATCAGCAACGGCACATGGTAGTGCCCGGCCGCGTCCGCCACACCGAAGCGGATCGGAATCTCGTCCAGAAACAGCAGGCCCTCTCCCGCCTGGCCACAGGCACGCAGGTAGTCTCCGGCGGCGAAGACCAGCTCATAGCACCCTTCGGTCAGCGCCGCGCCCTCCAGCAGCGGGTCGCCCGTACGCCCGTCGGCATTCGTCACCACCTCCTTCAGCTTGCGGTGGCTTTGCCCGGTGATCCGGTAAAGCGTGATCCTGACCCCTTCGGCGGGCCTGCCTCTGGCCGTATCCAGCACATGCGTCGAAAGCCGCCCCATCCGCCCCTCCCTGTTTGCGGCTCATCCAAGCACGAAACCGGCCGCCTTGCGACCCGGCGTTGCATCCATATGACCTTTCGTGAAATCCTGAAAATCCGGGCGACCTTTCCCGCCTAGTCTTGCCAGCATGAGGACCGCCTTGCCCCGCTACCCCCGCGACTTCCGTGGCCACGGCCCGAACCCGCCCGATGCCCGCTGGCCCGGCGGTGCGAAGATCGCCATATCGATCGTGCTGAACTACGAGGAAGGCGGCGAAAACAACATCCTGCACGGCGATGCCCAGTCCGAGGCGTTCCTGTCCGACATCGCATGCGCGCAGCCCTGGCCCGGCCAGCGCCACTGGAACATGGAATCGCTTTACGACTACGGCGCCCGCGCCGGGTTCTGGCGGCTGCACCGACTTTTCGTCGAAAAGTCGATTCCGGTGACGGTGTACGGCGTGACCTCCGCCCTCGCCCGCAACCCCGAACAGCTCGCCGCGATGCAGGACACCGGGTGGGAGATCGCCAGCCACGGGTTGAAATGGATCGACCACCGCGACATGACCGAAGCCGAAGAGGCCGCCCAGATCGCCGAAAGCTTCCGCCTGCATGAAGAGATCACCGGCACCCCTCCACAAGGCTGGTACACCGGCCGCACCTCGATGAATACCGTGCGCCTCACCGCCGAAACCCGCCGCCTCGCCTGGATTTCCGACACCTATGACGACGACCTGCCCTACTGGCGCGAGGTCGGCGACCATGACCAGCTGGTGATCCCCTACACGCTGGAAGCCAACGACATGCGCTTCGCCACCGCGCCCGGCTATGTGACGGGCGAGGATTTCTTCACCTACCTGCGCGACAGCTTCGACACCCTCTACGCCGAAGGCGCGGCGGGCCGGGCGAAGATGTTCTCCATCGGCCTGCATTGCCGCCTGATCGGCCGCCCCGGCAAGATTGCAGGGCTGATCCGCTTCCTCGACCACGCCGCACGGCAGGACGGCGTCTGGTTCCCCCGCCGCATCGACATCGCGGACCACTGGCGCAGCGTCCATCCACACCACCGCTTCGAGCGGCCCAGCCAGATGACCCGCGACCGCTTCGTCACCCGCTTCGGCGCGATCTACGAACACTCCCCCTGGATCGCCGACCGCGCCTTCGATCTGGAGCTTGGCCCCGCCCATGACAGCGCCACCGGCCTTGCCAATGCCCTTGCCCGCATCTTCCGCAGTGCCACTTCCGACGAACGGCTCAAGGTCCTCAAGGCCCATCCCGACCTTGCCGGAAAACTCGCCGCCGCAAAAGGCCTGACGCCCGAGTCCACCGCCGAACAAGCCAGCGCCGCCCTCGACGCCCTCACCGACGAAGAGCGAAGCCGCCTCCAGCAGCTGAACGGGGCTTATGTGACCAAGCACGGCTTCCCCTTCATCATCGCCGTGCGCGACAACACCAAGGCCAGCATCCTGCAGGCCTTCCAGCAGCGGATCAGCAACGACACCGCAACCGAATTCGCCACGGCCTCAGCCCAGGTCGAACGTATCGCCAGGCTTCGCCTGAAGGACCAGCTCCCATGACCAGCTACCACTTCCCCCCCGGCGGCCTGCCGCCCCAGACCGCCCTGATGACCGGGCGCGCCATCTTCACCCCCAGCCACTGCGTGATCCCGAAGGCCTGCTTTTCCGACATCGTGACCAGTTTCCTGCCAGGCTGGTCGAAAACCCGGCTCTGGCTGATCGCCCGCCCGATGACCGGCTTTGCCGAGACCTTCAGCCAGTATGTGATGGAAGTCGCCACCGGAGGCGGCTCGGACCTGCCCGACCCCGAAACCGGCGCCGAACACTGGCTGTTCTTCACCGACGGGCTTGCCACCCTGACTGTCGCCGGCACCGGCACCGAGATGGACGCAGGCTCCTACGCCTATATCCCCCCCGGCACGCCCTGGACGCTCCTCGCCGAAGGCGCCACCCCCGCCCGCTTCCACTGGCTGCGCAAGCTGTACGAAGCCGCGCCTGGCGTCCCCGCCCCGGCCCCGATCCTGATCAACGAACGCGACGTCCCGATCCGCTGGATGCCCGACACCGCCGACCGCTGGGGCACCACCCGCTTCGTCGACCCCGACGATCTGGCGCATGACGCCCATGTGAACATCGTCACGTTCGAACCCGGCGGGCTGATCCCGTTCGAGGAAACCCATGTGATGGAGCATGGCCTGTACGTCCTCGAAGGCCGCGCGGTCTACAAGCTCAACCAGGACTGGGTCGAGGTCGAGGCCGGCGATTTCATGTGGCTGCGTGCCTATTGCCCGCAGGCCTGCATCGCCGCCGGACCGGGCCGGTTCCGCTATCTCTTGTACAAGGACGTCAACCGCCATGCCCGCCTGCGCGGCCCCGGCGCCTTCGGTCCGATCCGATGACCCCGAGTTTTCGCAGAAAACTCGTCACCTCGAACTTTCTGCGGAAATTCAAGGATCAGCCATGCGTCTGATCCATCCCGGACCCCTCACCGCCGAAGCCTTCGCCCCGTTCGGCGATGTGCTGGACGCAACCGGTGATTTTCGCCTCATCAACGCTGGCCTCTGCCACCGCCACCACGACCGCGCCCGTCTCGATTTCGGTGACGGGCGTGCCGGGATCTCGATCTTCGACGCCCAGCCCCGCGCCCTGCCCTACGCCTTCGACCTGATCGAACGCCACCCCGACGGCAGCCAGGCCTTCCTGCCGATGACCGACCATCCGTTCCTGGTCATCGTCGCCGAAAGCCCCAAGACCCTTCCCCGCGCCTTCCTCACCGACGGCGTGCAGGGCATCAACCTGCACCGGGGCACCTGGCACGGCGTGCTGACACCGCTGCATGCGCCGGGCCGCTTTGCGGTGATCGACCGGATCGGTCCGGGCGCGAACCTTCAGGAACACCGCTATTCTTCGCCCTGGACCGTTCAGCCCGGCTTGCCCCCCTTGCCCGGGGCAGGCCCGGCAGGCTAGCGTCCCGGCGCGAACCGAAAGGAATCCCGTGATGCACCCGATCGACCAGCGCCTTGCCCAGCTTGGCGTCACCCTTCCCGACGCCCCGGCCCCGGCCGCCAACTACGTCCCCTTCGTCGTCGTCGGCACTCTGGTCCACATCTCCGGCCAGATCAGCCAGAACGACGCCGGCCTGATCCAGGGTCGCCTGGGCGAAGACATGGCCGTCGAACAGGGCGCTGAGGCCGCGAAGTGCTGCGCGATCTCGCTGCTTGCCCAGGCCAGGAAGGCTGCGGGCGGTGACTGGAACCGGATCAGCCGCGTGGTGAAGCTGACCGGCTTCGTGAATTCCACCGCCGATTTCACCGACCAGCCCAAGGTGATCAACGGCGCGTCGGATTTCCTGGTCGCCGTCCTTGGCGACGCCGGCCGCCACGCCCGCTCGGCCGTTTCCGCCACCTCGCTGCCCTTTGGCGTGGCGGTCGAGATCGAGGCGATCTTCGCCCTGACATGACCCGCGTTCCGCTGCCGCCTGCCTTCCTCCGCCTGCCCCTCGCGCATCGCGCCCTGCATGACTGCACGCAAGGCCGGATCGAGAACTCCCCCTCTGCGATCCGGGCAGCGGTGGCCGCAGGCTACGGCATCGAGATCGACCTGCAACTCACGTCGGACGGCGTCGCCATGGTCTTCCACGATGACACCCTCGACCGGCTGACGCATGACAAAGGCCCGGTCAGCGCCCACCCGGCCGCCGACCTGACCCGCATCCGCCTCAAGGGCTCGACCGACACGATCCCCACCCTTCCGCAGGTCCTGGACCTTGTGGCCGGACGCGTGCCCCTTCTGATCGAGATCAAGGACCAGTCCCTCACCATGGGCCCGACCGACGGGCGGCTTGAGTCCGCCACCGCCGCCGCCCTGCAGGACTACCGGGGTGATGTCGCCGTCATGTCCTTCAACCCCGCCGCCATCGCCCATATGGCCCGGCTTGCCCCCGACACGCCGCGCGGGATCACCACCTCCGCCTATGACCCCGATGACTGGTCGCCCTTGCCCCGCGCCGCCTGTGACCACTTCCGCGCCATCCCGGACTATGATCCCACGCTCTCCAGCTTCATCAGCCATGAGGCCGCCGACCTATCCCGCCCCCGCGTGGCCGCGCTCAAGGCGCAAGGTGCCGCCATCCTGTGCTGGACCATCCGCTCTCCCGAAGCCGAGGCGAAGGCGCGCCGGTTTGCCGACAACGTGACCTTCGAAGGCTATGCCGCCAAGGCTCCTGCTTGACGCGCAGCCTTCCCAAGCCAATTGCTCTTTGAGAAATACTCTGCGGGGGTCCGGGGGTGCAAAACCCCCGGGGGCCGCCACAAGCGGAACACTACGGCACGAAGCGCTGCACAAACCGCACGAACCGCTTCAACCTTGGATTAGCAAAGAGTTTGTCCGAAAAATAGGCCCCCGCCACGCGCTTGGCGGATTCCGACAGCGTCGGATAGGGCAGGATCACCCCCGCAATCGCCGAAAGCTTGGTCTTTTGCGCAATCGCGAGCGCCCAGAACGCGATCAACTCCCCCGCCTGCGCGCCCACAATCGTCGCGCCAATCGGGCGGCCCGCCACGGCCATCACCTTGACAAAGCCCTGCGCCTTGCCCTCGGCCACCGCGCGGTCGTTCAGCCCAAGATCGACGCGCAGCACATTTAACCGCCCGCCAAAGGTCAGCCTTGCCTGCGCTTCGGTCAACCCGGCCTGCGCCAGTTCGGGCTCGGTATAGGTCACCCACGGCACAACCACCGCCGCCTCGGCCGGCAGGCCCAGCAGAACCTGCCGGACGATCACCCCCGCATGGGCCCCCGCAACATGGGTAAACTGCGCGCCGCCCGCCGCATCGCCAATCGCATAGACCCGCCGGTTCGAGACTGACCGCAGGTTCGCCCCCACGCTGACCCCCTTGGCGCCAAACGAAACCCCGGCTTTGGCCAGATCCAGCTTTTCCAGCGCGGGAACCCGCCCCGCCGCCACCAGAAGATGGCTGCCGCAGGCGATCTCGCCGTTGCCCAGGACCGCTTCGATCCCGGCCTCCGTTTTGGCCAACCGCACCACAGGCGCGCCTTCAAGGATCACCACGCCTTCGCCCCGCAGCGCGGCAATCACCAGCGCAGCGGCGTCCGGATCGTCCCGGCCCATGGCCTTGAAGCCCTCGATCACCGTCACCTCGCAGCCCAGCCGCCGATGCGCCATCGCCATTTCCATCCCGATCGGCCCGCCGCCCAGGATGATCAGATGGACAGGCGCCTCGCGCAGGGCGAAAATCGTCTCGTTGGTGAAATAGGGCAAAGCGTCAAGGCCGGGGATCGGCGGGATGGCGGCATGGCTGCCGGTGGCGATGATGAACCGCCGGGCGCGGATCAGTCTTCCGCCCGCTTCCACCTCGGCAGGGCCGGTAAAGCGCGCAAAGGCGCGGATCACGGTGATGCCAAAGCTTTCAAACCGTTCCTGGCTGTCATGCGGGGCGATGGCGGCGATGGTGGCCAGAACATGGTCCTTGGCCGCCGCGAAATCCACCGTCACCGCGCCGGTCTGAACGCCAAACTTGCCCGCCCCGCGCGCAGACTGCGCGGCCTTTCCCGCCGCCAGCAGCGCCTTTGACGGCACG
>JANNXX010000006.1:0-41194 GCA_031409795.1 Rhodobacterales bacterium | reverse complement strand
TGGCCTTATGTCCACTATCCCGACGGCTGGCTGCCCGGAGCCTTCGACGCCCGTCTCGAACCTGGCATGGTCCTTTGCGTCGAGGCGCTGGTCTCGCCCAAGGGCGGCCGGTTCTCGATCAAGCTGGAGGATCAGGTGCTGATCACCGAAACCGGCTGCGAAACGCTGACCCGCTACCCGTTCGATTCCCGGCTGATGGGTTGAACCCGGCGCGCCCGTCCCCGCCCGGACTAGGGTTCAAGCCAGGCCAGCAAGCCAAGATGATCGGATCCGAACGGCCCGCGCAGCTCCAGCCGCCCGCCGGACGGGGCGAAGGCATGGTCGATCGGCAGCCGCATCACCGGATCGAACCCAAGGTAGGTGCCCGGCGACGGACCGGCCGGCACGACCCGCGCCGCATCGGCAAGGCTGCTGACCGAATGCGCCCAGCGCACCATGTTGAAATCGCCCGCCATCACCACCGGCCCCTCCAGCCCGGCAAGGATCGGCAGAAGGTTCGCCACATGATCCGACTGGGCATAGGGCCAGGGCCAGTGCAGGTGAACCGACACGACCCAGACCCGGGTTTCGCTTTGTGTGCCTTTCACCACGACCTGCATCGCGGCCAGGCCCGGCGCGCAGACCACGGCCCCCGGCACTGGCGGCAGGCGGGTCGCCACGGCCACCGCACCGACAGCTTCGAAGCTGCAGACGTGCTGGTACGGCAGCAGATCGGACAGATCGGCCAGCAAGGCGCGGTTCGGGGCCGAGACCTCTTGCAGGGTCAGGGCCACGGGGTTGGCGCGGCGTATATCGGCGGCAAGGGCCGGCAGGTCGGCGTTGTCGAACCGCAGGTTCTTCTGGTATAGCGCAAAACCGCCGGTCGGCCCCGGCCAGAGCGTCGCCATCACCACGGGCGTTCCGGCGAAAAGCGCGAACAGAATGGCCCAGAACGCCGCCACCCGCATGCCGAGGAACGAAGCGGCAATGGCCAGCACCAGAACCAGCGCGACCGCCGGGCCGCGTCCGACGGCGAGCGAATCGCTGAAAGCGAAAAGCCAGCCAAGATAGCCAAGCAGCACCAGAAGAATGGCCAGCGTCAGCCCGATTCCGACCAGCTCCGGCCAGATGCCTTCGTCTTCCGCGTCGACTTCGTCGTCCATGGTTCCGGTCGCCTGTTCCTTGTCCCGCCACCTGTGTCGATATCAGCCGACGAGGCCGGTCACCAGTCGTCGCAGCGCCGGACCCATTTCGGCCCCGGTGGTCAGCCGCAGGCTTTCAAAGCCGATGACTGCGGCATAAATGAGGAGCGCCTTCGGCGCGACGTCCGCGTCCGGCACGCCTGCGTCGCGCAGGAATTCCTGCAGGTCTGCCAGACGCTGCCGGTCGACGCGCTCGACCACCGCCCGGGCGCGGGGATCGGTGCGGCCCCAGTCGCGCAGGGCCGGCTCGGCCGCGGCGCCCCCGTAGATGTCGGGTGGGCGGACCGAGATCAGATCGACCAGCAGCAGAAGCTTGCCGAAGCCCTGTGCATCCGATGTACGCACCGCTGCCGAAATAGCCCGGGTGGCAAGCTCTTCCCAAAGCTCAAGCATCACTTGATGCAGTTCAGGCAAATCTTTGAAATGCCAATAGAATGACCCCTTGCTGGCGGCAATGTCCCGGGCCAGGGCCTCGACCTTGACCGCCTGGATCCCGCCGCGCACCAGCGCCCGCAGTCCCGCAAGCACCCAGTCGTTCCGTCCCAGGCGCGCTTTTGATCCGGCATCGGTCATGCGACAAACATACGCACCCGTATGGACAAGGTCCAGCGCCGCGTCTAGACCATACGCATCCGTATGGAAAGGACACCGAATGAACCTCTGGCTTCTCGCATCTGGCACCTCGATGCTGCTTTTGAACCTTGTCCATATCTTCGCGGGCGGGCGGGAAATCCACCTTCCCATGGTGGCTTCGACCTGGCCCGAGCCGGCAAAGGCAATCTGGTCGGTCGTCTGGCACATCACCACGGCGATGATGCTGTTCGGGGGTCTTGCGCTGGTCGGCGCGGCCCTGCGCCCCGAGCTTGCCCTGCCCCTTGCGGCGCTGCCGCTGGCGCTTACGGCTTCGGCCGCCGTCCTGTTTGTGGTGTACAGCCTTTCCCGGCTTGGCACGCTGCGCATCCTGCCGCACTGGATTGCCTTCTTGGCGATCACCGTTCTTGGGCTGGTCGGATTGGTGGCGTGACGCTGCGCCGCCTGCACCGGGGGCTTGCGATTGCGCTTGGGCTGTTTGTCGTGCTGCACCTTGGCAATCACCTGGCAGGCCTTTTGGGTCAGGACACCCATGGCGCGGTGCAGAAGGCGCTGCGGCTGGTCTACCGCAACCCGGTGATCGAGCCGTTGTTGCTGGCGGCCATCGCGTCACAGGTCGGGATCGGGCTTGCCTTGCTGCTGCGGCGGCGTTGCATGACGATCCAGACGCTTTCCGGCGCCTACCTGGCCGTTTTCCTGCTGGTCCATGTCGGTGTCGTGCTGACGTCTCGCTGGCAGGGGACGGACACCTCGCTGGCCTTTGCCGCCGCAGGATTGCATGCCCCGGCGCCCTGGCCGGCGATCTTTGCGATCTACTACGGGCTGGCGGTCCTTTCGGTTTTTGCGCATCTGTCCGTGCCCCTGGGCCGGCGCCACGCGGGGGCCGGGTATGCTGTGCTGGGTCTTGGTGGCGGCGTGGCGGTGGCATTGGTTCTGCTTCTGGCGGGGATCATCACGCCCCTGACCATTCCGCCGGCCATGATCGCGGCTTTCCCGCCAAGTCTTGCGCTTTCCCCAAGCCTTGCGCGCGCCCCAAGCCCTGCGCGCCCCTGACCCTTGCGCCCCCGGACAGCGCGGCGTAAGGGGGCGCGACACCCCTTGCCTCAAGGCCAAGCATGATCCCGCGCTATTCCCGCCCCGACATGGTGGCGATCTGGTCCCCCGAATCCCGCTTCCGGATCTGGTTTGAGATCGAGGCCCATGCCTGCGACGCGCAGGCGGCAATCGGCGTGATTCCGAAGGCCAATGCCGAGGCGGTCTGGCAGGCGAAGGGCGCGACCTTCGATGTCGCCCGGATCGACGAGATCGAAGCGGTGACCAGGCATGACGTGATCGCTTTCCTGACCCACCTGGCCGAAATAATCGGCAACGACGCGGCGCGCTTCGTGCATCAGGGGATGACCTCTTCCGACGTGCTGGACACCACGCTCAACATCCAGCTGGTGCGCGCGACGGATCTGCTGCTGGTCGGCCTTGACCGGGTGCTGGCCGCCCTGAAGGCACGCGCCTTCGAGCACAAGGACACCCTGCGGATCGGCCGCAGCCACGGCATCCACGCCGAGCCGACGACGATGGGTCTGACTTTCGCCCGCTTCTACGCCGAGATGTCGCGCAATCGCGCGCGGCTTCTGGCGGCGCGGGCCGAAGTGGCGACCGGGGCGATTTCCGGCGCAGTCGGCACCTTCGCCAACGTCGACCCCTCGGTCGAGGCGCATGTCTGCCAGATGCTGGGCCTGACACCCGAGCCGATCTCGACCCAGGTGATTCCGCGCGACCGGCACGCGATGTTTTTCGCCACTCTGGGGGTCATCGCCAGCGGCATCGAGAACGTGGCGACCGAAATCCGCCACATGCAGCGCACCGAAGTGCTCGAGGCCGAAGAGTTCTTTGCGCCCGGCCAGAAGGGCAGCTCTGCCATGCCGCACAAGCGCAACCCGGTGCTGACCGAGAACCTGACCGGGCTTGCCCGGCTGGTGCGGATGGCGGTGGTTCCGGCGCTGGAAAACGTGGCGCTGTGGCACGAGCGCGACATCTCGCATTCCTCGGTCGAGCGGGCGATCGGGCCGGATGCAACGATCACGCTGGATTTCGCGCTGCACCGGCTGGCGGGCGTGGTGGAAAAGCTGGTGATCTACCCCGAGAACATGCTGAAGAACATGAACAGGTTCAACGGCCTGGTGATGAGCCAGCGGGTGCTTCTGGCCCTGACCCAGGCCGGTATCAGCCGCGAGGACGCCTACAGGCTGGTGCAGCGCAACGCGATGAAGGTCTGGGAGAAGGGCGCGGATTTCCGCACCGAGCTGCTGGCCGACGCCGAGGTGACCGCAGCCCTGACTCCGGCGGAAATCGACGAGAAATTCGACCTTGGCTACCATACCAAGCATGTCGACACCATTTTCGCCCGGGTCTTCGCCGGGTAGGTCCGCACTCGCGGAACGGGACCGGGACCGACTGCGGCCGGAATTCAGCCGGGGGTCGCGGTTGCGTCACTGGGCCGTCACTGGGCCTTTGCGGGGGCTTCATGAGAGCGCCATTGGGGCGTCGCAAGCTTCGGGTGTGATGGGACCTTCCACCCCACCACAGGAGCGCGCCATGACCGAAGATCGCGATATCGAAGTCACCCATGACATTGCCGGTTTCGTCGCCGAGCTGCGGCGGCTTGCCGACGCGCTGGAAAGTGGCGAGGCCTTCACCATCCACCTCGACGGCGAAGATGTAACCGTCCCCGAGGACGCCGAATTCTCGGTCGCGCATGAGCGCGAGGACGGCGTGGTCGAGCTGGAGTTCCAGGTCACCTGGACGGTTTCCGACGACGAGGACGAAGATCCGGCCAGTGACGAAGACGCCGACGAAGACCTGGCGGCAGAGACCGCATAACCTCCCACAGACCAACCCGATCGATCGCCGGGGCTTTCACCGGGACTGCGGGCGGATGACGCAAGCGTGTTTGTCTTGTGGCGTCCGCCCGCGACTTTCCCCACTTGACCCGGCGGCATTCGTGCTACCTTCGGATCGAACAGTCAAAAGGATACCCGGATGCGCATGATCCTTGCCGCCGCTCTTGTCTTCGCCCCCCACGTCGCCCTTGCGGCGGGCAGCAATGACAGCGAACCGCCGACCCCGACCCAGACCACCACCGAATGCGCCAAAGGCGAGGTCTGGGATGCGGCGACCAGCACCTGCATCAAGGCCGAGGACTCCAGCCTGAACGACGATCAGCGGTTCGGCGCGGTGCGCGAGCTTGCCTATGCCGGGCGCAGCGATGAAGCGATGGCGATCCTGGCCACGATGACCGAGGGCGAAACCGCGCGGGTGCTGACCTACCAGGGGTTCCTGCTGCGCCAGACCGGCCGGATCGAGGACGGAATCGCCGCCTATGAGCGTGCGATTGCGATGGAGCCGGGCAATTTCCTGGCCCGCAGCTATTACGGCCAATTGCTGGTGCAGATGAACGAAACCGGACTTGCCGGACAGCAGCTTGCGGCGATCCGCCTGCAGGGCGGGACCGGAACCTGGGCCGAGCGTACACTTGCCGACGCGATCGCCACCGGCGTGACCTATACCTACTGACCATCCGGCACCCCGACCACCTTGCAACGACCGATGGAGGACGACCCATGAAGATCGCATTGACCCTTGCCGCGCTTGCCCTCTTTGCTGCCCCGGCAATGGCCTCTGGCTGCGCCGACAAGATGAAGGACGAAACCGCGTCGACCTGCATGCCGGGAACCACCTGGGATCCGGCGACCTCGGCCTGCACCCAAACGCCGTCCAGCTGATCGGGGCGCGGCTAAGCCCGCGTTAACCCGGCGCGGCCAAGCTTCTGGCGAGAGATTCGCAAGGAGCTTTGCGTGACCAAGGACATCGTTCCGCTTGCGCGGATCTTCCCGGACCGTCGCAAGGCCGTGGCGACCCAGACTGGCATGGCCCTGCGACGGGTGCTTAGTCCGCAGCAGAAGGCGGCGGTGATCGTGCGCTACCTGCTGATCGAAGGCACCGCCCTGCCGCTTTCGACCCTGCCCGAGCATATGCAGGCGGCTTTGGCCGAGCAGATGGGACAAATGCGGCTCATCGACCGCAGCACGCTGGACATGGTGGTGGCCGAATTCCTGGCCGAGCTGGAAGCCGTCGGGCTGTCCTTCCCCGGCGGGATCGAGGGGGCGCTGGCCATGATGGACGGGCACATCTCGCAATCCGCCGCCTCGCGGCTGCGTAGGATGACCTCGACCTCGTCGAAGGTCGATCCGTGGGAACGGATCACCGCCCTGCCGGTCGACCGCCTGCTGCCGATCCTGGCCGATGAAGCGGTCGAGGTCGGGGCGGTGATGCTGTCAAAGCTACCGGTGGCAAAGGCTGCCGAAATTCTTGGCCGCCTTCCGGGCGAGCGGGCGCGGCGCGTGGCCTATGCGGTGTCGATGACGGGAATGGTCGATCCCGAAACGGTGCGGCGCATCGGGGCCGCCCTCCTGGCCGAGCTTGACAACCAGCCTGCCCGTGCTTTCGACGCGGGGCCGGTCGAACGGGTGGGGGCGATCCTGAACGTCTCGCCCGCACTGACCCGCGAGGACGTGCTGGTCGGGCTTGAGGCCGAGGATGCGGGCTTTGCCGCGCAGGTGCGCCGCGCGATCTTCACCTTCGTCCACATCCCGGCGCGGCTTGCCCCGCGCGACGCCCCGAAGATCACCCGCCTGGTCGACCAGCCGCTGCTGGTGACGGCACTGGCCGCTGCCGCAACCCAGCCAGAGCTGGACCGGGCGGCAGAGTTCATCCTGGCCAATATCTCGCAGCGCCTTGCCCAGGGCCTGCGCGAGGAAATGGCCCAGCGCGGCAAGGTGAAGGACAAGGATGCCGAAGCGGCGATGGCCGCGATCATCACTGCAATCCGCTCGCTGGAGGCGACCGGCGAAATCACCCTGATCCAGCCGGAAGATGCATAGTCGCGGGCGCGACTGTGGGCGGGACTGCGGGTTGGACGGCAAGTTGGACGGCGGGCCGGACTGCGGGCCGGACGGCGGGCCGGACGGCGGGCCGGACGGCGAGCCGGTCGGGATCAGCCAGCAAAACGCAAGGTCGGCTGGCCGCACTCCCCCTCGTGGCCCGCACACCCCGGCCTGCCTGCGCCCCGTCCTGCCTGCGCCCCCAAGCCTGCCTGCGCCCCCTGCCTGCCTTGCCCCGAAGCCAGCCTGCGCCCCGAAGTCAGCCTGCGCCCCGTCCCATCCGGGGCTAACCGATCCGGCTTTCCCCCTTGTCGGCTCTTGCCCGGCACTTTAGCCTTGCTGCGAAATGCAAGCAGTTCCCGCATCGTCCGCATCCCGCGGCATTCTTCTGATGATCCTTGCGGTCCTGCTGTTCACCGCGATGGACGCAACCGCCAAAGAGCTGATCCAGCGCTATCCCGCCCCGCAGGTGATCTGGGTCCGCTTTGCCGGACAGATGCTGATCGTGCTGGTGCTCCTGCGACGGCAGCTTGCGCCAGTGCTACGGACGCGATTTCCGGTCCTGCACTTCTGGCGCTCGGCCTCGCAATTCGGCGCGACGAGCTTTTTCTTCCTGTCGCTGCCGCATATCGGCCTGGCCGAGGCGACGGCCATTGCAGACCTCAACCCGGTGCTGATCACGCTGGGCGCTGCGCTGTTTCTTGGTGAAAGGCTTGGCCCGCGCCGCCTTGCGGGGGTCATCGTCGCGCTGATCGGCGCGCTGGTGGTGATCCGGCCGGGGGCGGGCGTCTTCACCTGGTGGGCGCTGCTGCCCCTGTGTTGCGCGATCTCTTACGCCACCAGCGCGCTTCTCACCCGCAAGATCGGCGCGCAGGAAAGCGTCTGGGCCTCGATGGTCTACGCGGCACTTTTCGGCACGATTCTGGCCGGCTGTGCGCTGCCCTTCTTCTGGCAGCCGGTGGCGGCGGGCGATCTTTGGCTTTTCGGGCTGATCGCCTGCCTTGGAACCGGCGCGCAATTTTGCATCATCCGCAGCTTTTCCATCACCGAGGCCTCGGTTGTGGCACCGTTCTCGTATCTCGGGATCATCTTCGCCACCGGCTGGGGAATCTTGCTTTTCGATCAGTGGCCTGACCGCTGGACGGTGATCGGCGCGCTTGTGATCGTGGCGGCAGGCCTTTATGTCTGGCACCGCGAAACAAGGGCCCCCCGCCCGACCTGAGATCATGTCCGACACGCCACCCTTCAACCTGCGACACTGGCTGCAGGACCGCCTGCTGCGCGGCCTGATCTGGCTGCTGTTGCGCCTGCCCTACCGCTGGCGCGTGCCGTTGTGCGGCTGGGTGCTGTCAAGGGTGATCGCCCCCGTCGCGGGCTACCGTCGGCGGGTGCGGCAAAACCTGGCGCTGGTGCTGCCCGACCTGCCGCGCGACGAGGCGGCGCGCATTGCCCGCGCGGTCCCCGACAATGTCGGGCGCACGGTGATCGAGATCTACTCCGGCCCCGAGTTCATTGCCCGCGCCGTCGCCCAGCCCCTGACCGGAGGCGGCGTCGCCGCGGTCGAGGAGGCGCACCGCCTGAAGCGCCCGGTGATCCTGGTCACCGGTCACTTCGGCAATTATGACGCCAGCCGGGCGGCGCTGATCGCGCGCGGCTACCGGGTCGGCGCGCTGTACATGCCGATGGCAAACCGTTATTTCAACGAACACTATGTCAAGGCGATCTCCGGCATCGGCACGCCGCTCTTTCCGCGCGGGCGGGCGGGGCTTGCCGACATGGTGCGCCACTTGCGCTCGGGCGGGATGCTGGGGATGCTGGTCGACCAGCACATGGGCCATGGCGAAGAGTTGACCTTCTTCGGCCGCCCGGCGCTGACGGCGCTTTCCGCCGCTGAGCTGGCCCTGAGATACAACGCGCTTCTGGTGCCGACCTATGCGGTGCGCAAGGCCGACGGCCTGTCTTTCGACATCATCGTCGAGCCGCCGATCCCGCCCGGCACGCCCGAAGCGATGACCCAGGCGCTGAATGACAGTCTTGAGGCGCTGGTGCGCCAGCATCTGGACCAGTGGTTCTGGATTCACCGCCGCTGGAAGGTCAGGCCCGGGTCGTAGGATGAGCAATCTGCCCATCCCCCGTTCAGTCGACGCGCGCCGCCGCCAGAATCGCCGAAGGCCCGGCGGCCTGCACCACCACCGCGCCCGGCCTTGACCCGTCATAGGGCACGGAAAGTTCCAGCGGTTCCTGCCCGGACCAGTCGCCCAGGCCCTCCCAGGAGGTGACGATGTTGTGGTAGGTCACGGTCTTGCCGGCATTCTCGCCGCGTTCGATCAGCACGGTTTCTTCCGGGATGTAGCGGACAAGCTGCACCCGCAACGGCCCGTCCGGCGGCGGGTCGGCCTCGGCGCGGATCACCAGCTGGTCACCCTCGCGCCGCGCGCTTAGCCGGACCGTCGGGGTGACAGCAAGGTGCTTGCGCAGCTGGTCGGCGGTTTCCTGGGGCGCGAAACCCTCGATCCGGTCCTGCCCGCCGATGATCAGTTGCGGCGTGTAGATGGTCCGGCTGCCGGTCGCGCGGGCGTAGGCGCGTTGGCGTTCGGTGAATTTCGGCTTGGCGAACTTGTCGGCCCAACCGATGTAGTCCCAGTAGTCGACATGCAGCGCAAGCGGAAGGATCCGCGCGTTCGAGGCCAGCGTCGCAAGAAACTCGTCCGCCGGCGGACAGGACGAGCAGCCTTGCGAGGTGTAAAGCTCTACCACGACCACCTGCTCGGCGGCGGCTTGGCTTGCCACGGCCAGCCAGAGGCCGCAAGCGGCACTGACGAAATGTCGCATAACGCGTTTCCTGATCCCTTGATCCCCTGTCATGTTATAGGGAAGCCAGCCTTCACCCGCCAATCAAGGTTTTGCGAGAGTCCTGACATGAACCGCCGCAAAAACCCGCTGACCGGGGCTGGATAGTCGGCATACAATTGCATACAATGATATCAGCAGCCGCCCTTCAGGAGCCAACCGATGACCGTCACCGTAGGACATGACCAGACCCGCACCCGCAAAAACCTGACCGCCGGGGGGCAGACCGTCAGCTACTACTCCATTCCTGCGGCCGAGGCGGCGGGTCTGGGCCAGTTCGCGAAGCTTCCCGCAAGCCTTAAAGTGGTGCTGGAAAACATGCTGCGCTTCGAGGATGGCAAGACCGTCACGGTCGATGACATCAAGGCCTTCTCCGACTGGGGCAAGGCAGGCGGCAAGAACCCTCGCGAGATCGCCTATCGCCCGGCGCGCGTGCTGATGCAGGATTTCACCGGGGTTCCGGCGGTGGTCGACCTTGCCGCGATGCGCGACGGGATCAAGGGCCTGGGCGGCGACGCGCAGAAGATCAACCCCTTGGCCCCGGTGGACCTGGTCATCGACCATTCGGTGATGATCGACGAATTCGGCCATCCGCGCGCCTTCCAACTGAACGTCGACCGCGAGTATGAACGGAACATGGAGCGGTACGTCTTCCTGAAATGGGGGCAGAAGGCGTTCCGCAACTTCCGCGTCGTGCCGCCGGGCACCGGCATCTGCCATCAGGTCAACCTGGAATACCTGGCGCAGACCGTCTGGACGGACACAGACCAGGACGGCAACCTGGTCGCCTACCCCGACACGCTTGTCGGCACCGACAGCCACACCACGATGGTCAACGGTCTTGCCGTCCTTGGCTGGGGCGTCGGCGGGATCGAGGCCGAGGCGGCGATGCTGGGCCAGCCCGTTTCCATGCTGATCCCCGAAGTTGTGGGCTTCAAGCTGACCGGCAGCATGATGGAGGGCACCACGGCGACCGACCTTGTGCTCAAGGTCGTGCAGATGCTGCGCAAGCATGGCGTGGTGAACAAGTTCGTCGAATTCTACGGCGACGGCCTTGACCGCCTGCCGCTCGCCGACCGCGCCACGATTGCCAACATGGCCCCCGAATACGGCGCCACCTGCGGCTTCTTCCCGATCGACGCGGAAACCCTGCGCTATCTGCACATGACAGGCCGCGACGAGGGGCGGATCGCGCTGGTCGAGGCCTATGCACGCGCCAACGGCATGTGGCGGGATGAGACCTACGATCCGATCTATACCTCCACCCTGCATCTGGACATGGGAACCATCGTCCCCGCCATCTCGGGGCCGAAACGCCCGCAGGACTACACCCCGCTGACCGAGGCGTCGCACGGCTTTTACAAGACGGTCTGCGATTATCGCGGCGTCGATGCCAGCTCGCCTGCCCGGGACATGGCCTCGGAAGGGCCAAACCACACCACGCCGGTCGATGCCCGCAAATCCGCCAGCGTCAAGGGCGAAGGCTATAAACTGCGCGACGGCTCGGTCGTGATCGCCTCGATCACCTCCTGCACCAACACATCGAACCCCTATGTGATGATCGGCGCGGGCCTCGTGGCCCGCAAAGCGCGCAAGCTTGGCCTGAACCGCAAGCCCTGGGTCAAGACCTCCCTCGCCCCCGGAAGCCAGGTCGTCAGCGAATACCTGAACGCGGCGGGCCTGCAGGAGGACCTGGACGCCATTGGCTTCAACCTTGTCGGCTATGGCTGCACC
Organism: Rhodobacterales bacterium; assembly: GCA_031409795.1. Classification (GTDB taxonomy): domain Bacteria; phylum Pseudomonadota; class Alphaproteobacteria; order Rhodobacterales; family Rhodobacteraceae; genus Tabrizicola. The sequence goes on along the minus strand of JANNXX010000006.1, from coordinate 29,901 downwards.
ACCTGCATCGGCAACTCCGGCCCGCTGCAGCCCGAGATTTCGGCGGCCATCGCCGAGGGCGACCTTGTGGCGGCGGCCGTCCTCTCTGGCAACCGCAACTTCGAGGGGCGGATTTCCCCCGATGTGCGGGCGAACTACCTCGCCTCGCCGCCCTTGGTCGTCGCCTATGCGCTGGCCGGGGACATGAACATCGACCTTACGACCGAACCTCTTGGCACTTCCAGTGAGGGCAACCCGGTCTACCTCAAGGACATCTGGCCTACCACCGCCGAAATCGTCGAGCTGGTGGAGCGCACTGTCACCCGCGCCGCCTTCCAGAAGAAATATGCCGATGTCTTCAAGGGCGACGCCAAGTGGCAGGCGGTCGAAGTGACGGATAGCGAGACCTATGACTGGCCGCCCGCGTCGACCTACATCCAGAATCCGCCCTACTTCCAGGGCATGTCTAGAACCCCCGGCACCATCAAGAACGTAACCGGCGCCCGGATCCTGGCCCTTCTCGGCGACATGATCACCACCGACCACATCAGCCCTGCAGGTTCATTCAAAGCCTCAACTCCGGCGGGCAAGTATCTGACCGAACGGCAAGTTCCGGTATCCGAGTTCAACAGCTATGGTGCGAGGCGCGGCAATCACGAGGTGATGATGCGCGGCACCTTCGCCAACATCCGCATCAAGAACGAGATGCTGGATGGGGTTGAGGGCGGCTACACGCTTGGGCCGGACGGCGCGCAGACCACCATCTTCGACGCATCGTTGGCTTATCAGGCGGCGGGCACGCCCCTGGTGATCTTCGGCGGTATCGAATACGGCGCGGGCTCCAGCCGGGACTGGGCGGCCAAGGGCACCGCTCTGCTTGGCGTCAAGGCCGTGATCGCCGAAAGCTTCGAGCGTATCCACCGGTCAAACCTTGTCGGCATGGGCGTGATCCCGTTCGAGTTCCTGCCCGGCGAAAACCGCAAGACCCTTGGCCTGAAGGGCGACGAGGTGATCAGCATCCAAGGGCTGGAGGGCGACCTGAAGCCGCTCAGCCTGGTGGCCTGCCACATCGGCCGGGCTGACGGGACCGTTCAGACGATCCAGATCAAGTGCCGGATCGATACCGCGATCGAGGTCGAATATGTCGAGAACGGCGGCGTGCTGCACTATGTGCTGCGCGATCTTGCGGCGTCCTGAGTCCGCCCGTCGCCTGCCCGGCGGCGCGAAGGTCCGGCCTGTCCGGTCCTTCGGGTTTTCTTAGGACTTGACTGGCAAGAGTGGCAGCAGTGCCGCATCGACCAGAAAGGTCCGACCGATGAAAGCCTTGCTGCCCGCCCTGCCCCGAACCACGCGTCCGACACCGGTGCCCCGGCCATGGCATCACAGCCTGCCTTTTGGCGAGGCGCTGGTGATCATCGCCTTCGGCTGTTTCCTGGCCCTTGCGTAAGGTGGGCAATATTGCCCACCCTACCTGCCGGTCAAAATCCCGCAGGCGGCTTCATCCGCCGCCGGCCAGCGCCTTTTCCAGTTCCGGCAGGAAGCGGGTCTCGTAATCCGTGCCGACCAGCGGCCCGACAAAGCGGAACAGGACCGTCCCATCCCCGGCGACGAGGAAGGTCTCGGGCGGGGCGGTCACGCCCCATTCCACCCGGTTGCGCCCCTGCGGGTCGGTCGCAATGCCGAGGAACGGGTTGCCTTCTTCGGTCAGGTAGGCGACCGCGCGCGCATCGTCGTCCATGATGTTGACGCCCGCGACCCGGATTCCCTTGCGCGCCAAATCCAGCAGCACCGGATGCTCGGCCCGGCAAGGCGGACACCAGGTCGCCCAGAAGTTGACGACCGTCACCTCTCCGGTCCGCAGGTCCGCATCGGTCAGCGCCGGAAGGCCGGGCAGCGCGGTCGCAGGCAGCACCGGGGCCGCGCGCCCGATCAGGACCGACACCAACTCTCCCGGGTTGTCGCGCTGCATGCCGGCATAGAACATCGCTGCCATCCCGGCGAACACCATGAGCGGAAGCGCGATCAGAAGCCTAGACATCGGACTTTCCCTGCCGCGCCTCTACCTCGGCAAGTGCGCGCTTCACCCGCGCCGCCTGCCACAGGCTAAGCCCTGCAACCGCCGCCAGCAAAAGCGCGCTGACCAGGTAGGACCCCAGCACCGCAAGCGCATAACTGCCCAAGTCCGGCATCACGCCACCCTTTCCCGCGCCAGCAGCGCCTGCAACCGCCGGGCCTGGATCTCGGTCCGGGTGCGGACCAGCACCAGCGTGACGAACAGCAGCACAAACCCTGCGATCGAGACCACCAGCGGCAGCCAGAACACGTCCGAGATGTTCTCTTCCTTGTCCAGGCTCAGCGTCGCGCCCTGGTGCAGCCCCTGGTTCCAGAAGTTCACCGCATAGCGGCTGAGAAGCGCGAAGACCGACCCGACAAGGCACAGGATCGCGGTCAGGTCGGCCGCCGTATCCGGGTTCTCGACCGCCTCCCACAGCGCGATGTAGCCGAAGTAGAACAGCGTAAGGATCAGAAACGAGGTCAGCCGCGGATCCCAGGCCCACCAGGTCCCCCACATCGGCTGACCCCAGAGCGCGCCGGTGACAAGGGCTATCAGCGTGAAGGTCAGCCCGACCGGCGCTGCGGCCTTGGCGGCCAGCGCACTGACATGGTGCCGCCGCACGATCCAGATCAGCGACGTCACCAGCATCATTCCCCATGCGTTGATCGCCATCATCGCGGCGGGAACATGGATATAGATGATCTTGACCGTCGCACCTTGCCGGAAATCGTCAGGCGTGAAGAAAAAGCCCCAGACCAGCCCGATCGCCAGGCAGACCAGCGTCAGCCCCGCCACCCAGGGCAGCACCCGGGCCGAGGTCTGCATGAACCGTTTCGGGTTGGCATATTCCCAGATCGACATGGTGCTTGGCTATCCTGTCCTGCCGCCGGGCTCAACTCACCATCTTGCGACAGCTCAGCGCAGGTTGACGCGCAGCGCCGCCGCCGCCGCGAAGGGCAGAAGCGCCGCCGCCCCCAGGCTGATCGCGGCCAGAACGGCAAGCGGGGTGGCAAGGGCAAGGCCCTCGGACCCACGCCGGACCACCTCGGCGCCGAAGATCAGCGTCGGCATGTACAGCGGCAGCACCAGAAGGCTGAGCAACAGCCCGCCGCGCCGCAGTCCCACCGTCAGCGCCGCCCCGAACGCCCCGATCATCGAAAGCGCCGGCGTGCCAAGGAACAGGCTGAGAACCAGCCAGCCATAGCCCGCCGGGGCAAGGTTCAACAGGACGCCAAGTCCGGGGGCAGCCAGGGTCAGCGGCAGACCGGTGACCAGCCAATGCGCGACGGCCTTGACCGCCACCACGCCTTCCAGCGGGATCGGCGAGGTGGCCAGCAGGTCCAGCGAGCCGTCTTCGTGATCCAGCGCGAAGATCCGGTCCAGCGACAGAAGACAGGCCAGAAGCGCGCCCACCCACAGGATGCCGGGCGCGATCCGGCCAAGCGTGCCGCCCTCGGCCCCGACTCCCAGCGGAACCAGGACCGCCAGGATCAGGAAGAACGCCAGGCCCAGCCCGAAGCCGCCGCCACTGCGGATCGCCAGCCGCAGGTCACGCAGGATCAATGCCCGCATTGCCGGCCCCCGTGCAATTGCTCTTTGCCCAAATACTCCCGCCGGAGGCTTCGCCGCTGCCGCCCCGCGCCACCGCTCATGCGAAGGCCTCGTCGAACCCGTCGCGCAAAAGGATGCGGACGCGGTGCGGGCCAAGGTCAAGGACGGCCGCTTCAGGCAGGCCCAGATCGGCGTGGGTGGCGATGATCGCGCCGCCGCCCCCGGCCAGGTGGTGCCGCAAGACGCCTGCGAAGCGCGCGACCGAGCCCGCGTCAAGGCTGACGGTCGGCTCGTCCAGAAGCCAGAGCGGCCGCCCGGTGACCAAGAGCCGTGCCAGTCCAAGACGGCGCTTCTGGCCGGCGGAAAGCTCTCCCGCCCGGCGGCGGACCAGAGGCTGCAGGTCCAGCGCCGCAAGGGCGCTTTCGATCGGCGGGCCGCCATAGATCGCCGCCCAGAAGGTCAGGTTCTCGGCCACGCTCAGGGTCGATTTCAACCCGTCGGCATGGGCGGCATAGGCCACGGTTTCGGGCGCGCGGTCGATCTCGCCCGAGACCGGGGCCTGCAGACCGGCAAGCGTGCGCAGAAGCGTGGTCTTTCCGGCCCCGTTCGGCCCGCGCAGGATCAGCGCCTGCCCGCGCTCTACCGCAAAGCCAAGCCCGGCAAGGACCGTCACCCCGCCCCGCGCCACGGAAAGATTGCGCACCGCGATCACCATGGGTGAAGCCGTATCGCATGCCGCCCTGCGCGAAAAGGGCCATGGTCAAGCGCGCCGCACCGGCCTATCCCTGTCCCGGCGCAAGAGGAGAACCGCCATGCAAGAGATTGCCTTCGGCCGCACCGGCCGCCACAGCACCCGGATCGGCTTTGGAGCCTGGGCGATCGGCGGCACCTGGGGCGAGGTCACGCTGACCGATGCCAAGGCCGCGCTGCACGCAGCGCTTGACGCCGGCATGAGTTTCATCGACACCGCCGATGTCTACGGCGACGGGCGGTCGGAGCGGATCATCCGCGAGATGCTGGCCGAGCGGCCGGGCGAGACGCCCTTTGTCGCGACCAAGGCCGGCCGCCGGCTGACCCCGCATCTGGCCGAGGGCTACACCGGCGCGGCGCTTGAGGGTTTCATCGACCGGTCCCTTGCCAACCTCGGGGTCGAGCGGCTGGACCTTGTGCAGCTGCACTGCCCGCCAACGCCGGTCCATTCCGATGCCCGCGTCTTCGCCGCCCTCGACGCGATCATCGCCAAGGGCAAGATCGCAGCCTACGGCGTTTCGGTCGAGACGGTCGAGGAGGCGCGCGCGGCGATCTGGCAGCCGGGGGTGGTCTCGGTCCAGATCATCTACAACCTGTTCCGGATGAAACCGTCCGAGGTCTTCTTCCGCGAAGCGCGCGCCAGAAATGTGGCGATCATCGCCCGCGTGCCGCTGGCCTCGGGGCTCTTGACCGGCAAGATGACCCGCGACACCTGTTTCGCGGCCGACGACCACCGTAGCTTCAACCGCAACGGCGAAGCCTTCGACAAGGGCGAGACCTTCTCGGGCGTGCCGTTCGACGTGGCCCTGGAAGCCGTGGACGAACTGCGGTCGCTTGTGCCGGCAGGGGCGACGATGGCGGCGTTTGCGCTGCGCTGGATCCTGATGGAAGAGGCCGTGACGGTGGTCATTCCCGGCGCCAAGTCGCCCGAACAGGCCCGGGCGAATGCGGCGGCGGCGGACCTGGCGCCACTGCCGGAATCAGTGATGGCCGCCGCGCGCGAGGTCTATGACCGGCTGGTGGCCCCGCATGTGCACGGACTTTGGTGATCCGGGCGAAGATCCTTCGAAGGGGTTTGCAAGAGTTTTCGAGAACTTCTGCGCCTCATTCCACCGGCAGCAGCGCCACAGCCACCCGACGCCCTTCGCCCAAAAGCACGTTGTAGGTCCGACAGGCGGCGGGCGAGGCCATCGCCTCGACCCCGATTCCCTGCGCTTCCAGCGTCGTACGAAACTCGGCGGGCACATGCGCCACCATGGCCCCCGTGCCGACGAACAGAACATCGATCCGGCCCGCAAGGCTGAGCGGTGTTGCGGTATCTTCGTAGCCGCCCCAGGGGCCCGCGTCCCAGGGGGTGATCAAGCTGGCGCCGCGCAGGACATGGCCCGCAACCCGGAAGAACCCCGGCCCGTAGCCTTCGATCGCCTTGGCCGACCCGTAAGTAATCTCGGAGAGGCGCATGGCTCAGGCGTCGATGTTGGCGAACTCGCTGGCGCCGCCGGACGCTTTCGGCTTGTCGCTGCGGTCGATCCCGATCATCAGCACGATGTTCTTCGCCATGTAGAGCGTCGAATAGGTGCCAAGGATCACCCCCAGAAGCATCGCGAAGACAAAGCCCCGGATCACATCGCCACCGAAGATCAACAGCACGATCAGCGAGATCAGCGTGGTCGAGGCGGTCATGATGGTGCGCGACAGGGTTTCATTCGCGGTGAGGTTCATCATCTCGCGCAGCGGCATCTGTTTGTATTTGGCCAGGTTCTCGCGCAGACGGTCGAAGATCACCACCGTGTCGTTGACCGAATAGCCCAGGATCGTCAGCAATGCCGCAACGATGGTCAGATCGAACCGCAGCTGGAACAGCGCGAAGATGCCCACCGTGACCAGCACGTCATGCACCAGCGCCGCGACGGTGCCGACGGCGAACTGCCATTCGAAACGAACCCAGACATAGAACAGGATGCCCACCGCCCCGGCCAGCACCGCAAGCATCGCCGAAGTCACAAGCTCTTGGCTGACCTTGGGCCCGACCGATTCGACCGCCGGAAAGCTGATCGCCGGGTCGATGGCCTGCAGCGCCTGTTCCACTTCGGCGATCAGCTCTGGCGTCACCGATTCCTCGCCTTCGCGCGCCGAAATGCGGATCATCGCGACGTGCTGGTCGGCGCGGAACGAGGGGTCGAAAACCTCGGAGATCGAGACATCCCCAAGCTCAAGCGCCCCCAGCGCCTCACGATAATCGCCGACATCCACCGCAAGAGTTGATTCAGTGCGGATCGTGGTGCCGCCTTGAAAGTCGATGCCGTAATTCAGCCCGACCGTGAAGATCAGCACCAGCGAGCCAAGCATCGCCGCGATCGACGCGCCGAAGGTCACCCACTGGATGCGGAAGAAGTCGATGTTGGTCTTTACCGGGACAAGCCGAAGACGCCAGGCCATTTCGCATTCTCCTCCGGTCAGACCACGATGGTCTTCGGGCGTTTCCAGTCAAGCCAGGACTCGACGATGAGGCGGGTCACATAGACGGCGGTGAACATCGAGGTCAGGATCCCCAGGCCCAGCGTCACCGCAAAGCCACGCACCGGACCCGAGCCAAGCCAGAACATGATCAACGCGGTCAGAAGCCCGGTCACGTTCGAATCCATGATCGCCGAGAAGGCCCGTTCGAAGCCAAGCTCGACCGCGCGACGCGGGCTGGCGCCGGCGCGCAACTCCTCGCGGATGCGTTCGTAGATCAGCACGTTGGCATCGACCGCCATGCCCATGGTCAGCACGATCCCGGCGATGCCGGGCAAGGTCAGCGTCGCGCCGATCACCGACAGAAGCGCCATCAGCAGTGCGATGTTGATTGCCAGGGCGACGTTGGCCATCACCCCGAAAGCACCATAGGACGCGATCATGTAGGCCGCCACGCAGACCATGCCGACCAGCGCCGCGATCCGGCCGGCGGCGATGGAATCGGCGCCAAGCTCGGGGCCGATGGTCCGCTGTTCCAGAAAGTCCATTTGCGCCGGCAAGGCCCCGGCCCGAAGCAGCACGGCAAGCTTGGTCGATTCTTCAACCGTGAAGCTGCCGGTGATGATGCCGGACCCGCCGGGAATATGCGCCTGGATCACCGGGGCCGAGATCACCTCGCTGTCCAGCACGATGGCAAAGGGTGCGCCGATGTTCGCCAGCGTGTAATCGCCAAACTTGCGCGCACCGCTGCTGTCGAAGCGGAAGCTGACCGCAGGCCGGCCGTTCTGGTCGAACGACGGCTGGGCATCGACCAGCTCTTCGCCGGTCACGACGGGGGTTTCCTCGACGATGTAGTACACGCCCTCTTCGTCCATCGACGGCAGCAAAAGCCGGCGCGGGCCGGGGTCGGCCCCGGCGTCGGTGGTGCGTCCGCCCGGAACGACGGCGTTGAAGGTCAGCTTGGCGGTGGTGCCGATGATCCCGATCAGCTCATCGGCCGAGCCGATGCCGGGAACCTGGATCAGGATCCGCCTTTCGCCCTGGCGCTGGATGGTCGGTTCGCGGGTGCCGACTTCGTCCACCCGGCGGCGGATGATCTCCAGCGACTGGTCAAGCGTGCGGGCATCAGTCGCGCGCTTCTCTGCCTCGGACAACTGGATGACGATGTCATTGCCGTCCGACGTCACGTCCAGCGTGGTTTCCCCGACCGCCGTCACGCCCGAAACCGGGCCTGCCAACGCCTGCACCGCCGCGACCGCAGCAGCCATTCCGGCGGGGTTCTCGATCGTGACCCGCAGCGTGGCGGGATCGGCGGCGGGCACTTCGCGGACGCTGCCAACCTGGTCTCCCAGGTCGCGCAAGGCGTCGCGAACCTCGGGCCAAAGCGCGTCCATCCGGGATTTGTAGACCTCTTCCACGCGAACTTCTGCCAGCAGATGCGCCCCGCCGCGCAGGTCAAGGCCCAGGTTCATCAGCGCCGAGGGCAGGATGTTCGGCCAAAGCGCCAGGTCGGCGGCTTGCTCGGGCGTTGCGGGTTCGCCGGCCGCCTCGATGGCGGCGACAGCATCATTATGGCGCTCGACCTGGCCGTAAAACAGGTTCGGGATCGCCCCGGCGATGCCCCAGGCGCAGACAAGAAGAATCAGGACGCGCTTCCACAGCGCCATGGATTGCATGGGTCGGGGCCTTAACTTGCGGCCGGTTCGGTCTTGTTCAGGACCTGGGTGATCGTGTGCCTGATCACCTTGACCTTGACGCCATCGGCGATCTCGACCTCGACCATGCCATCTTCGTTCACCTTGAAGACCTTGCCGACGATCCCGCCCGAGGTCACCACCTGATCGCCACGGCGCAGGGCTTCCACCATGGCCTTGTGTTCCTTCATCTTGCGCTGCTGCGGGCGGATGAGCAGGAAGTAGAAGATCACGAAGATCAGGATGATCGGCAGGAACTGCGCAAGCGCGGCCCCGGCCGAGGGTGCGGCGGTCTGGGCGAAGGCGGGAGAGACGAGCATGGGCTTCCTTTCCGGCGGGCCGGGCGGTGCCGGCGCATGGGGTCCGTGCCGGTGGTCCCCGGCGGTTGCGGGGTGATGTAAGGCCTTTCGCGGCGCAATGCCAGAGGCTCTGACGGGGTGTCGGCCTCGGGACCTTTCCCCCTGCCCCGCAATCGGGCATATAGCCCGGACACATCCGACCGAGGCACGACCCATGCACGACATCCGCTTCATCCGCGAAAACCCCGCCGCCTTCGACGCGGCGCTTGCTCGGCGCGGGCTGGAGGCAATGTCGTCCGTGCTTCTGGCGATGGATGAGGCGCGGCGGGCAAGGATCCTTGCCGCCGAAACCGCGGCAGCGGCGCAGAACGCGGCTTCGAAAGACGTCGGCGCGGCCAAGGCCCGTGGCGATGACGCGGAGTTTCAGCGCTTGCGCGCGCTGGTGGCCGACAAGAAAGCCGAAGGCGCCCGCCTGACCGAAGAGGCAGCGGCCGAGGATGTGCGGCTGAAGGATGCCCTGTCCCGCATCCCCAACTTGCCGCTGGACGAAGTGCCGGAAGGCGTTGACGAGACGGGGAACGTCGAGGTCCGCCGCTGGGGCACGCCCGCTGTCCTGGATTTCCAGCCGTTGGAGCATTTCGACATACCCGCCGCAAAGGCCGGGCTGGACTTTGCCACCGCCGCCAAGCTGTCGGGCAGCCGCTTTGTCGTGCTGCGCGGCGCTGTGGCGCGTGTTCACCGGGCGCTGGCGCAGTTCATGCTGGACCTGCACACCACCGAACACGGGCTGGCCGAGACCTGGACCCCCGTTCTGGTCCGCGACGAAGCGATGTTCGGCACCAACCAGCTGCCGAAATTCGCCGAGGACAGCTATCAGACCACCAACGGCTGGTGGCTGATCCCCACTGCAGAGGTTACCCTGACCAACTCGGTTGCAGGCGACATCCTCGACGAAGGAGCGCTGCCGATCCGGCTGACCGCACATACGCACTGCTTCCGGTCCGAAGCCGGCAGCGCGGGCAAGGACACCACCGGGATGCTGCGCCAGCACCAGTTCGAGAAGGTGGAGATGGTGACGATCTGCGCGCCTGAAGCTGCGCTGGCGGAGCATGAGCGGATGACCGGATGTGCCGAAACCGTGCTGCAGCGGCTGGGTCTGCCCTACCGGACCATGGTCCTGTGTACCGGGGACATGGGTTTTGGCGCGCAGAAGACCCATGACCTGGAGGTCTGGCTGCCGGGCCAGAACACCTACCGCGAGATTTCGTCGGTCTCCACCTGTGGCCAGTTCCAGGCAAGGCGGATGAACGCGCGCTACCGGCCGGCCAAGTCCGAAAACGGGGGCGGCAAGCCCGAGTTCGTGGCGACGCTGAACGGGTCGGGCCTGGCCGTGGGCCGCTGCCTGATCGCGGTGCTGGAGAACGGCCAGCAGGCGGATGGGTCGGTGACCTTGCCGACCGCGCTGGCGCCCTATCTGGGCGGCAGGTCGCGGATCACGGCGGGCGGGGCGCTGGTGGTCTGAACCGGAGTGTCCACAGTGGACATATCGTTTATCCTATATAAATCAATTGGTTAGACGTGGGCATTAGGGAAATGTTTACGATTGAGCCACAGCCTGCACCGAAAGCGCGGCATCATGGCGCTGGCCTTGTCGGGATCTCTCTGTCACACCGGCCGCCATGAAAAGCACCCCTGTTCCTGCCGTGATCCTGCTTCTGGCAACGGTCGCCTTTGGCGTGGCCCCCTTCGTGACGCCGCCTTTCACCGGCTATGACCCGTCGATGTTCCCCGTCCCAATCGTGCGGCCGTCGATCCAGCCCGCAGGCTATGCCTTTTCGATCTGGAGCGTTATCTACCTGTGGCTCATCGCCCATGCGGGCTTCGGGTTGTGGAAGCGGGCCGAGACCTTGGCCTGGGTCGCGGTACGCCTGCCCCTGACCGTGGCGCTGCTGGTGGGGACGGTCTGGCTGTGGATCGCCGGGCAAAGCGCGATCTGGGGGACGGTGACGATCTGGGTGATGGCCGGGGCGGCGATCCTGGCCTTCCTGCGCGCTGATCCTGCGGTGGATCGCTGGATACTTTCGGGGCCAACCGCGATCTTCGCGGGCTGGTTGTCGGCGGCCTCGGCCGTGTCCACGGGCGTGCTGATCGCGGGATACGGCTGGCTGAGCGATACGGCCTCGGCCGCCGCGATGCTGGCGCTGGTGCTTGTCATTGCCGTCACCGTGCAGATGCGCCGCCCGGCGATGCCGGTCTACGGGCTGACCGTCATCTGGGCGCTGGTCGGGATCATCGTCGTGAACCGCAATGACAATCTGACCGTCGCCGGGCTGGCGGGCGCGGGTGTGGTGGTGATGGCCGCGACGCTTTGGGCCGCGCGCCGCACCTAACGCTTGGGGCTTTGCCCGGCCTTGCCGTCCATGTGCTTGCGAAGACGCGAGGGGGTGTGAAACTTGCGATCCTTCCAGGGGTTTTCGCCACCCTGTGACCGCAGGAACAGCCGGATCGGCGTGCCCGGCATGTCGAAATGGTCGCGCAACCCGTTGACAAGATAGCGCTTGTAGCTGTCCGGCAGCTCATCCGGGCGCGAGCATTTGATCATGAACCCCGGTGGCCGGGTCTTGGCCTGCGTCATGTAGCGCAGCTTGATCCGGTGGCCGCCGGGCGCGGGCGGCGGATGCGCCTCGGTCATCGCCCCAAGCCAGGTGTTCAGCCGCGCGGTCGAGATCCGGCGGTTCCAGACGTCATGCGCCTTGCGGATCGCATCGTGCAGCCGGTCAAGCCCGCGGCCGGTCTTGGCACTGACGGTCACCAGCGGCGCGCCGCGCAACTGCGGCAGGAGGCGGTCGAACATCTCTTTCAACTCGGCCAGCTTTTCCTGCTTTTCGTCTTCGAGATCCCATTTGTTGACAGCGACGACGACGGCCCGGCCTTCGGTCTCGGCGAAATCGGCGATGCGCAGGTCCTGGACCTCGAAAGGAATTTCCACGTCCAGAAGGACGACCACGACCTCGGCAAAGCGCACGGCGCGGATGCCGTCCGAGACGGACAGCTTTTCCAGCTTTTCGGTGATCCGGGCCTTCTTGCGCATTCCGGCCGTGTCGAAGATGCGGATCGGCGTGCCGTGCCATTCGGCGCGGACCGAGATCGCGTCGCGGGTGATGCCCGCCTCGGGTCCGGTCAGCAGGCGGTCATAGCCCAGGATCTTGTTGATCAGCGTGGATTTTCCGGCGTTCGGCCGCCCGATCACCGCGATCTGCAGCGGCTTTTTTGCAGTCGGGTAATGCGCGGTCTCATCCCCGTCCAGCTCGGCGTCTTCCTCGGACAGGTCGATGTCCACCTCGGGCGCATTCTCGGCCTCACGTTCGGCAAACTCGCCTTCCAGGGGCTTCAGCTCGCGGTAGAGGTCGTCCATCCCCTCGCCATGTTCGGCGGAAATGCGGATCGGCTCACCGAGGCCCAGCGAGTAGGCCTCCAGCGCGCCCGCATCGCCGGCCTTGCCTTCGGCCTTGTTCACCGCCAGAAAGACGCGGGCGTTCTTCTTGCGCAGGATGTCGGCGAAAACCTCATCCGTGGGGGTAACGCCCACCCGCCCGTCGATGACGAAAAGGCAGGCATCTGCCATCTCGACCGCGCGTTCGGTCAGGCGGCGCATCCGGCCTTGCAGACTGTCGTCGGTCACCTCTTCCAGCCCGGCCGTGTCGATCACGGTAAAGCGCATGTCGAAGAGCCGCGCGTCGCCTTCGCGCAGGTCACGGGTCACGCCGGGCTGGTCGTCGACCAGCGCCAGCTTGCGCCCGACAAGGCGGTTGAAAAGCGTGGATTTGCCCACATTCGGGCGGCCCACTATGGCGAGGGTAAAGCTCATGTCATGCGTCCAGGCTAGGCGAAGCGCCTGCCATACACGGGAAGGCCCTCAGCGGAAAGCGTGAAGTTGCCCGTTGCCACCCACGACATACAGCACGCCGCCCGCCACCGCCGGCTGCGTCGAGGCGCCGCCGGGGATCTCGGCCGTGTGCGTCAGGCTGCCATTCGCGGGATCGAAGGCGCGCAACAGCCCGTCGGACGAGACGACCATCACCCGCCCGCCCGCAAGGACCGGACCGTAATGCGCATAGATCCCCTTGCGGCGCTTGACCTTGTCGGTGTCGTAATAGGGCATCGGCACGGCCCAGATAACCTCGCCGATCGCTGCATCCAGCCGAACCAGTTCAGCCTGGTCGTTCACCAGGAACAGCGACCCGCCGCCGACCGCGACCGGGCCAAGGGCCCCTTCGCCTGCCGACCACAGCCGTTCGCCCGAGGCGGCCTCCATCGCGACCGTCCGGCCCGAGGCCGTCCCCGCGATCAGCTTGCTGCCGGTGATCACCGCGTCGCCGGTGATGTCGGAGCTGAAGGCATAGGCCCGTCCCAGACGCTTGCCGGCCATCGACGTGCGCCAGACCCGCGTGCCGTTGCCGATCTTGAGAACCGCCATCAGCTCGCCGCCGCTGGACGGGAAGATCACCACGCGGTCACCGACCGTCGGCGCCGCCGAGCCGACATAGGTTGTGCTGCCGGGCGTGCCGATCACCTGCCAGATCACCTTGCCATCCGTGGCAGACAGGGCCCAGGCCGATCCGTCGCGGCCGCTGACGAAGACGGCAGTGCCATCGGTGGCGGGGGCGCCGCTGACCGGAGTGTCCAGCTCTTCGCGCCAGAGGATCGCGCCGGTGGCCGCGTTCAGGGCGACAACCTCGCCATAGCCGGTGGTGGCGAAAACCGTCTCGCCCGCGGCTGCAAGGCCGCCGCCGGACTGGCCGCCGCCGGCATCGAAATCCGCCGTAAGGTCGGTCGACCACAGCGTCGCGCCACCGGTAGAGGTCGCGGTGACCGCGACCCCGGCATCCATCGTGAACACCCGCCCGGCCAGGACCACGGGCGCCGCCGCGATCCGGTTCTTGCGGCTGGAACCCGACCCGATCGACGCACTCCACGCCAGTTGCGGGGTCGGGCTCAGGGCCGCATGCGGCATCAGGTGCCGGGCGTTGCCGCCGCGATGGGTCCAGTCGCCGGAGCTGGTCTGGCCGCCAAGGGAAATCGCCACGCTTTGGTTCGCGGGTTCGGCGGCGGCGGTCGGGGCGGGCTGGCCCTCGACCGGCAGGCTGGCCGCAAGATCCTCGCGGACCGGGAAACGTTCACCCTCAAGGATGACCTCGCGCTTGGCGCAGGCGGTTGCCAGCAAAAGCAGGCCCGCACCCAACATCAGCCTGATCGTCTTGCCTGCCACCTGACCGGATCCTTCCCTTGCGCCCCAGCGCGCGCGTTCCGTGCGCCAAAGACCCATGACTCAGCCCGCCGACGGCTCGGGCAGCGTGCCGCCCAGCGCGGTGACCATCTGCCCGAGCCGCGCTTTCAGCGGTCCAGACGCCTCCTGGTCCTGCGCCAGCGTCGTCATGGCGGCTATGGCTTCGTCTGTCTTGCCTTCTTCGACAAGCAGATAGGCCAGAAGCTCTTCGGCCAGCGTCCGGTAGGGCCGTCCGGCCAGGGCAATGCCCTGCAAGGCGCTGCGTCGATCGGCGAGCGCGATATCGCTGCCGCCCACCAGAACCCGGCGCAGGACCGCAAGATCCCGGTAGGCCGGCGTCAGCGTGGCATCAGCGCCGACTTTTTCCAGCGCGGCAAGAGTGCTTGCGCGGTCCTCTTCGGGGTCCGACGCAATGATCAGTTGCAAAAGGGCCGTCTGCGCGCCGTCGGTCGGGATCGCGGCCAGCGCCTCGCGCCGTTCGGCGGGCGTGCCGTTGTCCAGCGCGTCGATCAGCGCATCGCCAAAAGCCTGAGCGCGGGCGGCGTCGCGCGACTTTGACCATTCGGTCCAGGCCGTGCCGCCGACCAGCCCCAGGACCACAAGCCCGGCGATCCAGCCATATCTGCGGAACAGGCCGAACAGCCGGTCACGCCGCACCTCTTCGGTGACTTCGTCGATGAAACTGTCGGGATTGCTCACGCCCAAGCCTCTGGTTCGGTTTTCCTCGTCTTACAGGCAAAGCCGTCGGGTTGCCAAGCCCTGCCCGCTGGGCAGGGGCGGTCAGAAATCCTGCGGCAGCCCCAGCACCCGCCGAAACGCCGGGATCCACTGCACATAGTCCGGCGGCAGGGTGCCCTGGGCCTGCATGTCTTCCAGGATCGCCAGTGCCTCCTGGTTTTCCGGGATCGGGTCCTGCACGAGCGCGGCCTTGAGGTCCAGCGCCCGCACCACATCGATCCGGTAGAAGGGATCGTCGGGATAGGCCGCCGCAAGGTTGCGCATCAGGGACAGGCTTTGGTCCTGCTCTTCCAGCGCTGCGGACATGTCGCCCTGCCGGGCCAGTGCGGCCGACACCCGTTCGTGACTGACCGCGAGATTGCGATACCAGGCGGGGTTGCTGCTGTCTTGCTGGACCAGCCAGTCGCGCAGGGCCAGGCAGTCCTGATGGCTTTTCAGCGACCCGGCCTGGTCGCCTGCGGCAAGCTGGGCATCCGCCAGCCGTTCCAGCCCGATCGAAAGGTCATTGGCAAAGGCGGCGCTGAAGGGGTCGATCTCCAGAAGCCGGCTGCCGGCCGCCACCATCTCGCGGAAGCTTTCGACGGCCGAGCCGTGGTCGGCCAGCGCCGTCTGCGCATCGCCCAGCCGGTTCAGGGTCACCAGCCGGTCATGCACATGCTCCGCCGTATCGGGGGCGATCTGCAGGAGGCGGTCCACCGTCGCAAGCGACAACCGGCCGGCGGCCAGTGCCTCATCGCTGCGGCCAAGCGAAAGCAGGGTGCTGGACCACAGGTTCTGCGCGATCGACAGGTCGCGCAGCGCGGGCAGATCCTCTGGCGATGCCCCGACAAGGTCGGTCCGCAACTGCACCACCTGGGCCTGCAGGGGCTCGGCCTCGGCATGGCGGCCCTGACCGACAAAGAGATTGGAGACCTGGCCAAGCGAATAGGCAAGATCAAGCCGATACTGCGCAACCGCAGGATCGGCGGTCACCAGCGACTGGCGCAGGGCCTGGACCTCGACATAGGTCGCCTCGCCTCCGGCCTGATCGCCCATCGCCAGCTTGATCGCCGCGATCTTTTCCAGCGTGACCCCCAGATCGCGCTGGCGCGGCAGGATCTGCGGTTCGAGGGCGACGATTCCCTCGCGGATCGTGCGGGCAAGTTCCTGCTGGCCAAGAGCGGCCACGAAGTCGTTCTGGGCGAAGAAAAGGTCGCCCAGCCGTTCGTAGCTGACCGTCAGGTCGCGCTGCCACTGCATGTTTGTCGGATCCAGCGCCGCCAGTTTCTGGCGGATGGCGGCGGCGGCCTGTTGCGCCAGAAGCGCCGATTCCCGGTCGCCGAGCAGGTTGTTGGTGTCGCCGATCCGCTCGAACGTCACGGACAGGTCGCGCTGGCGCAGGGTGTTGTCGGGGTCAAGTGCGGCCAGTTCCTCGCGGATCGCCAGCGCCTTGCCGTAGCTTTCCAGCGCCCCGGCAAAATCGCGGTTGGCCACCAGCGTATCGCCGTTGCGTTCATAGCTGACCGACAGGTCGCGGATCATCCCTTCATCGCCAGGATATTCGGCCACCAGCGCCTCGGTGATCCCAAGCGAGAAGGCATATGCGGCCTCGGCGGCCTTGCGGTCCCCCAAGGCGAGATAGACATCGCCCAGCCGTTCCCGCGTGTAGGCCAGGTCACGGCGGTAGGTCACGCTGGCGGGATCGGCCGCGAGCAGGGTCTCGTTGATCGAAAGCGCCTCGCCATGGGCCGCGAGGGCACCGGGAAAATCGTTGCGCGCAAAGCGGACCTCGCCCAGCTTGTTGCGCGACATCTGGCGGTCGCGCATCAGGTCGACGTCGTCGGGCATCTGGTCGGCCTGCCATTGCGAAAATTCCAGCGCCGAGGCGAAGGCGGTTTCGGCAAGGTCGAGATACCCCTGTTGCTGCAGGACGCTGCCGACGCTGTTGAGCGACCAGACCAGTTCGCGCACCCAGCCGACATCCATCGGGTTGGCTTCGGCCTGGGTCTGGGCAAACTTGCTGCGCTGCATGAAGGCCGCCAGCGCCGCCTGGGTGTTGCCAGCGACCAGATGCAGATCGCCGAGACTTGCCAGCGCGCCGACATAGGTGAACCGGGTCTCGCGGTCGATGTCCTCGTCCTCGATCTCGGCATAGAGCGCCACGGCCTTGCCCAGATCCTGGATGGCCAGGTCATAGCGCAGGTCGGTGCGGGCGGCGTTGGCGTTCAGAAGATGGGTTGCCGCTTCGGACACGGTGCGGGAAAGATAGGTCTCGCGGATCGTGGTGCGGGCGGCCGAATCGATCTCGGCCGCTTCGGTCAGCAGCGCGCGCGCCGTGTCGAAGGCCCCCAGGGACAGCTGTTCATCCGCCCGCGCCCGCAAGTCGGCCACGCGGGGATCATCGGACTGGAACCGTTGCAGTTCGGTCTGGAACGCCTCGTAGGATTGTGCCGCTTCCAGCAAGAGCCGCGCCCGGTCAGCCGGGCCCTGGTTGGCCAGATCACCGGACAGGAGCGCTGCATAAAGCGGGGCCAGCGGCATGTCGCGGTCGGCGGCAAGGCTTTCGATCTCGGCGCGGATGTCGGGGGTCAGGTCGGCCATCGCGATCAGAAGCTGGTCGCGTTCGGGCAGAACCCCCTCGCCGGTGATGAACACCAGTTCGGGCAGGCCGCTTTCGATGTAGGGCAGCTGCTTGCCCCGGCTGCGGTCATAGACGTCCTGCTGGACCAGCGTCAGCGCCGTGCGCAGTTCCACCCCGGCGGTTCCGAAGTGCCGCACCAGCGCCGCGGTAAAGGGGGAATTCGCGCCCTCGCCGTCCGAGGCGGTTTCGTTCGGGGCGGCCGCAAAGGCGAAAAGCACGCCATCCGCACGGCCGATCCGGCCAAGACCGGGTGTCACATCGACGGAAGGGCTGGTCACCGCCGGATCGTCGGCCAGCGCCGCGGCACTTCGGCCTTCGCCGTCGCCCCCGGCGAAGGGGTCGTCGCGGCAGGCGTCCAGGATGACGATCACGACCGGAGCCACCGTCTGCAGCGCGGCCTGGGCTTCGGCCAGGGGCAGCGCGGTCGCGGTCAGCTTTTCCGATGACGAGGCCTGGGAATCGGTGGGCAGAAGAAAGTTCACCCCGTCCAGCGCCACGCCATGGCCGGCAAAGTACAAAAGCGCCACGTCCGCACCCGCCGCGTCTGCCTGGAAATCCTCCAGCGCCCGCCGCATCCGGCGAAGATCGCGATTGGTCTCGACATAGACCTCGAAGTCCAGCTTTTCGAGCAGGTCCTGCATCGCCCGCGCATCATTCTCGGGGTTGGAGAGCGGGCGGATGAAATCGTAGTCGGACGCGGCCAGAACCAGCGCCACGCGCTTTTCGGCAAGCGCGGCCGTCCCCAGCCCCAGCCAGATCAGCAGTCCCAGAAATGTCTGTCGCAGCATCGCCCGACCTCGCTTGCGCTGCGGAAAGAATGCGGAACCCTGACCGTATGGTCAAAGGAAAAAGCCTGTCATCCGCGCGGCTTCCCCCGTGCGGACATCACGAGCGCGAGATCACGCGGCCTCACCCTCTGCCGATTCGGCCGGGTCTTCTTCGGCCGACTGGCGCTCCCACATCTGGCAGTAGCGGCCGCGCCGGACCAGAAGCTCGTCATGCCGGCCCTGTTCGACGATGCGGCCGTCCTCCAGCACGATGATCTGGTCGGCATCGGCAATGGTCGACAGCCGATGCGCGATGGTGATCACGCTGCGGCCCTGCCCCATCTCTTGCAGGCTTTCCTGGATCGAGCGTTCGGTCTGGGTGTCCAGCGCCGAGGTCGCCTCGTCCAGGATCAGGATCGGCGGGTTCTTCAAGAGAGTCCGGGCAATGCCGACCCGCTGCTTTTCGCCGCCCGACAGCTTCAGCCCCCGCTCGCCCACCACGGTGTCATAGCCTTGCGGCAGTTGCGTCACGAAGTCGTGGATCCGGGCGGCCCGCGCGGCGGCCTCGATCTGGTCACGGGTCGCCCCGGCACGGCCATAGGCGATGTTGTAAAGGATGGTGTCGTTGAAGAGGACCGTGTCCTGCGGCACGACGCCGATTGCCTGATGCAGCGAGGTTTGCGTCACGTCGCGCAGGTCCTGGCCGTCGATGCGGATCGCACCGTCCTGGATGTCGTAGAACCGGAACAGCAGCCGCCCGACCGTGGACTTGCCGGACCCCGAAGTGCCGACCAGCGCCACCCTTTCGCCCGGGCCGACGCGGAAGCTGATGCCTTTGAGGATCTCGCGCTCGGCCTCGTAATGGAATTTCACGGCGTCGAAGACGATTTCGCCGCCGGCGATGCGCAAGGCCTGCGCGTCGGGCGCATCGGTCACTTCGGCGGGCTGGCCCAGCAGGCCGAACATCTCGCCCATGTCGACCAGCGCCTGCCGGATTTCGCGGTAGACGGTGCCAAGAAAGTTCAGCGGCAGCGTGATCTGGATCATGTAGGCGTTGACCATGACGAAATCGCCCACGGTCAGGGTGCCCGCCTGCACGCCTTGCGCGCTCATCCCCATGACGATGACCAGGCCGGTGGTGATCAGCGTGGCCTGGCCCATGTTCAGGAAGGACAGCGACAGGCCGGTCTTGACCGCTGCCGTCTCATACTGCTGCATTGCGCCGTCATAGCGGTCCGCCTCGCGCTGTTCGGCGTTGAAATACTTCACGGTCTCGAAGTTCAGGAGGCTGTCGATGGCCTTCTGGTTGGCATCGGTGTCCTGGTTGTTCATCTCGCGCCGCAGCTTTACCCGCCATTCGGTCACGGTGAAGGTGAACCAGACGTAAAGCCCGATGGTGACGACGACCACGGCCGCATATTGCCAGCCGAAGACCAGCGCGAAGATCACCGCGACCATGCTGAGTTCAAGGATCAGGGGGCCGATGGACAACAGCATGAACCGCAGCAGGAAATCGACGCCCTTGACCCCGCGTTCGATGATCCGTGACAGGCCGCCGGTCTTGCGCGTGATGTGATAGCGCAGGGACAGCCGGTGAATATGAGTGAAGGTCTCGATCGCCAGCCGCCGGATCGCGCGCTGGCCGACCCGGACGAAGACTGCGTCGCGCAGCTCGCCGAAGACCACCGCGCCCAGCCGCGCAAGACCATAGGCCACCACCAGCCCGACCGCCCCCAGGCCAAGGATCATCCCGGTGTCGGGCGCCTGCCCGGCCAGGCTGTCCACCGCAAGCTTGTAGATCCACGGGGTCGTGACCGAAACCAGCTTGGCCAGCAACAGGAAGCCCAGGGCCGCCACGACCCGGCGCTTGATCCAGGCCTGCCCCTCGGGCCAGAGATAGGGCGCGACCCGGCGCAGGGTCTGCCATCCCGAAGCGGGCACGGCCGGAATGTCGGCGGAAGTGGCTTTGGCGGTTATGCGTCGCATCGTCTGTCCCTTGGCTCCCGGTGCTTGCGGATTGGTCCGGGTTCGGCTATCGTCATTTAAACTGTTCTTGAATAGTTGAACCATGGATCAAAGTAAAGTCCTCGCCGCCCTGTCGGCCCTGGCGCACGAGACGCGGCTGGACCTGATCCGGCTTCTGGTGCCGCAGGGTGAGGCAGGTATGCCCGCCGGGCAGATTGCGCAAGCCCTTGGGCTGGCCGCCCCGCGCCTGTCGTTCCACCTGTCGGCGCTGCACGATGCCGGGCTGATCCGGTCGCGGCGCGTGGCGCGCAACGTGATCTATTCGGTCGATGCCGGGGGCCTGGGGCGCACCATCTCGTATCTTCTGAACGATTGCTGCGCCGATCACCCCGAAGTGCTGGCCGCCTGCAGCCACCGCCTCGCCCCGGCTCAGGGTGTCGAGGCGACCGGGATCGAGACAACCTGACCGGGATAGATCAGGTCGGGATCCTTGATCGTGTCGCGGTTGGCCTCGAACACCTGGACGTACAGCACCCCGTCGCCAAGCCGCTCTTGCGCGATGCCCCACAGGGTAAAGCCGGGCTGGACGGTGATCGTCACCGCCGCAGGAGTGGTTTCGCCAACAGGGTCGGGCGGGGAGTCGGGTGCGGTTTCGGGTGCGACGTCCGCTGCGAGTTCGGGTGCAGTTTCGGGGACCGCTGGCTCAGGGGCCGCGACCCGAGATGCAGCTTCGGGCGCAGTTTTGGGTGCCGATCCGGGTGCCGATTCGGGTGCAGCGACCTCGGCCAGCGCATCCAGCGTCTCGCGCTGGAAGGGCGTCTCGAAACGGGATGACACCTTGCCCGACGCGTCGATCTGGTCCACCCGCAAGGTGTAAAGGCCCGGCAGGGTATCGCCTAGCGTGACCAGCCAGCGCCCGCCCGGCGGCACCGACACCGACGCCACCTCGGCATTGTCGAGGTACAGCCGCAGCGATGCCCCCCCGGCCCCGCGCCCGCCGACCTGCACCGCGCCCGTCGGCGCATAGGAAATCGTGTCGATCATCACCTGCGCCGCAAGCGCCGGATCGGCCGGAGCCGCGTCCTGCAGGACCACCGCGCCCTCTTCAGTCACCAGAAGCGCCGCCGGAGCCGTGGCGTCTTCCGCCGCTGCGGCCGGATCGACAACCGGATCCGGCGCGGCAAGCGCCAGCTTCGGCCCCGCGATCGGCGCCAGCGCCACCATCTCGGCCGAAGCGATCGCGGTGCCGTCCGGCGGGGTCATGGACAGCCACAGAAGGCTTGGCGCAGGGTTGGGCGGCAGCGTGAACTGCAGCACGAACTCGCCCGAGGCCAGCGCCTTGCCTTCGGCGACGGCAACCTCATCGACCACGATCTGGACCTTCGCACCGGGGATCGCCCGGCCGGCCACCAGCGCCTCGCCGTCCGGGGCGACGCGCCAGGTGTCTATTTCGGGCATGGCGATCTTGGTCGGGTCGGGTGCGAGTTCGGGCTGGCCGGGATCGGGCGCAGGCGCGGCGGCCTCGGTCGACGCCGCTGCCGGGGCCTTGGCGACCACGGCCGAAGGTTCCGCCGGTCGCAGCGCCTGCCAGCCAAGGTATCCGACCCCGGCCGTCACCGCCCCGCCCAGCGCCAGGATCAGCACCCGTGCTCCTGGTCCCATCGCCCCCCAAGCCGACATGACGCATCTCCCCGACTGCACGGTCTGCCGCCGTGCCGCTTTTCTTGGCCTCAGGAATCTTTATATCGCCAGACAAAGCAACCGTTTTCAGGACATGCCATGACCAAGCTGTCGATCTGCGTCTTCTGCGGCTCACGCGCGGGGAACCGCCCGGCCTATGCCGAGGCCGCCCGTGCCACGGGGGCCGCCATCGCCGCCAACGGCTGGCGGCTGGTCTATGGCGCGGGCGATGTCGGCCTGATGGGCGAAGTCGCCGCCGCCGCGATCGCCGCCGGCGCGCCGACGCTGGGGGTGATCCCGGTCCACCTGCTGCGCCGCGAGCGTGCCGGACAGGACATGACCCAGACCGTGATCACCGAGGACATGCACGAGCGCAAGAAGGTGATGTTCATGAACTCGGACGCCGTGGTGGTGCTGCCGGGCGGCGCGGGGTCGCTGGACGAATTCTTCGAGGTGCTGACCTGGGCGCAGATCGGGCTGCATGACAAGCCGATCTTCCTTCTGGACGTGCAGGGCTACTGGCAGCCGCTGACCGGGCTCTTGCGCCATGTCATAGCCGAGGGCTTTGCCGACCCGGACCTGGCTGACCGGTTCCGCAGCGCCGCAAGCGTCCCGGAGCTGGTGACGATGCTGCGAACGGCGCTGGTCGCCGACCACCCTGTCTTGTGAGGCCGCGCGCCAGAAGCTAGCCTTATGCTGCAACTGCCCTGGCCGCCCTGGCCCCTGTCAGCCCGCAAAGGCCCGGACCGATGCCCCATGCCGCCCCCTGTGTCTGCTTCGTCACCATGGTGCGCGACGACGATCTGTTCCTGCGGCTCTGGATCACCCATTACGAACGCATGGTGCCGCGGGACCAGCTGATCATCCTGGTGGACGGACTGGACCAGCCGGTTGCGGATTTTGCCGCAGGCTGCCAGGTCATCAGGATGCCGCGTCCAGAGGTCGGAAAGGACTGGGGGGTGCAGCGCTGGGTGATGCTGTCGGACCTGAATGCCCTGTTGCTGAACCGCTTCGAGATCGTGGTGATGAACGACGTGGACGAGATCCTTGTCGTCGATCCCGACCGGGGGATCAGCCTGATGGACGCGATCGGACGGGCGCGGCAAGTCGGCGTCATCTCGCCTTTCGCGGTGGAACTTGTTCACCGCACCGATGTCTGCCCCGATCCGATCGACTTTGGCCGCCCGATCATCGGCCAGCGGCCGCATGTCCGCTTGAACGCGTCCTACAACAAGCCCTGCATCACCTCGGTTGCGGTGCGCTGGTCTCTTGGTGCGCATTACTCGGACTTCCCGACGCTGACGCTCGACCCGGACATCTACCTGTTCCACTTGCGGTATTTCGACCTTGAGACCTTGCGGGCCCGGCAGGCCAAGCGCTTTGCCTTCACCCAGGCTGCGACCGAGGCCGGGGTTGCGGGCGTGGCGGGCAACGGCTGGAACAAGTCCAGCAACGAGGTCGAGGATTTTCTGCGGGCGCTTCAGGAAAAGGGGGCGCCGCTGGACAGTGACTTCGGCTTTGCCTGGCAGCGAAAGCGGATGACCAGCGACTGGGCCTGGGACGCCGAGTTCAACATCTGGCGGCACGCAAGGTTCGCCAATCGCCGCACCTACAAGGTGCCGGAACGGTTCCACGACCTGTTCTAGGCGGGCCGGGGGCACCGGCGACCCGACCCCGTTCAACCCTTGTCCCCCGGCAGCGGCCTTTCAGGGCCACGCCGCCGGGGCAGTGCGTCAAGGTGTATGCGGGGGTATGCGGGCAGGTCACATCCGCGCTGCGACCGCTTCCCAGTTCACCAGCTTGTCCAGGAAGTTGGCCAGGTAGGCCGGACGCTTGTTGCGGAAGTCGATGTAGTAGCTGTGCTCCCACACGTCGCAGCCCAGAAGGGCAGTCTGGCCGAAGCACAGCGGGTTCACCCCGTTTTCCGTCTTGGTGATCTTCAGCGCCCCCGAGGCGTCCTTGACCAGCCAGGCCCAGCCCGACCCGAACTGCCCGGCCCCTGCCGCCGCGAAATCCTCTTTGAACTTGGCGACCGACCCGAAACTTTCAGTCATCGCCTTTTCCAGCGCGCCGGGCATCTTCTTGGCCTCTCCCGGCCCCATCACCTCCCAGAAGAGGTTGTGGTTCCAGTGCTGGCTGGCGTTGTTGAAGATGCCGTTCTGGGCCACCGCCCCGGCCTGGTAGGTGCCACGGACGATATCGTCCAGCGACTTCGCTTCCCACTCGGTCCCGGCAATCAGCTTGTTGCCATTGTCGACATAGGCCTTGTGGTGCAGGTCGTGGTGATATTCCAGCGTCTCTTTCGACATGCCAAGCGAGGCAAGCGCATCATGGGCATAGGGAAGATCGGGAAGGGTGAAAGCCATCGGAGGTGCTCCTGTTGCGGCAAAGGGGGTCCGTATCGAATAAGGGGACTGGCGGCGGCAAGGTCAAGCCTTCAGACGCCAGATCGTGCGGCCTGTCGGGGCAGCCGCGCAATGGGTCCGCGCAGGGCCCGACCGCCCCCCCCCATGATGCGATGACATCACGGGGGCCTCATCGGGGGCCTCATCGGGGCGGCACAAAGGACAGGGGTCAGACCTTGCGGCAGGTTCCCCGGCCTTCGAAACTGTTGTTGTAGCCACCGCCCGGCGTGGCCCGGATCGTGACCGCCCCGGTCGCTTTGAAGTACGAGGCCCGGAACATCATCTTGGTCTGCTGGCCGGTGCTGTTCGTCATCTTGACCTCCCAGGACAGGGCAAGCTTCTTCGCGGTGTCATCCGACACTTTCGCCGCCAAGGGCGCGTCGAAATAATACAGGATCAGCCCATCCGAGGCGAGCGCCTGCCCCGAGCCTTCATCATACTGAAACACATAGGTTTCCGTCACATAGCCGCCGCCCGCCGAAGACGGCGTGACCGCGCACTCCAGCGTCAGCGCCAGTGCCGGGCTGGCGCAGGACAACAAGATCGTCACGAAATTCAGAAAATGCTTGGGGGCCATGTTCCACTCGCCTGCTACCACAACCCGATCTTTCCTTCGCGCGCGCCAATCGGTCAAGGGCGGCAGGCGCCGACTGCCCTGCCTGCGTCAGGAAAGCGCAGTTCCCGGCTGGGCCGAATGGGTCAGCAGGCCCATCGCATACCCCGCCACCGACCGGAATGAGACCAGCGTGAACCCGCCGTCCTGCGCCCAGAAGGCGACCGCCACCTGGGCGGCACGCGATCGGCGCAGCTCGTCCGGCTCCAGCCGGTCGATGTCCACGGGGCAAAGCTTGCGCAGCACATCGGCCGCCGCAGCGCCTTCGATGCGGAAGACCGCACGGGCATCCGACACATCGACGGCCAGATGGTGCGCGGTGCCAAGCGCCTTGCCAATGGCCGCCAGCGCGGTCGCAACCTCGCCATAGGGCAGGATCAGAAGATATTCATCCGGGCTCATCCAGCCGCAGGCGCGGTCACCCTTCACCTCGATCCGGCGCTGTGCCGGGGTCTTGGTGCCGACGGCCGCCTTGATCGCCTTGTCCAGGGATTTCAATTCCTTGGCGCGCAGGGTGATCATCCCCAGCGGCCCGATTTCTCGGATGGTTGCAAAGCCATCGAAGGTTGCGCCCTGCAGGGCCGAGACCGGATCAGACATTTTGCTTCTCCCCGTCCTTGTCGTAGAACACCGTGTCGCGCACCCGCGCCCGTACCGTGCCGCCAAGGACCGTGTTGAACTCCACCACCTCATCCATCCGGGTCGGCCCATGGTTCAGAAGGCCCATCGCAATGCCGCGTTTCAGCGTCGGGGAATAGTAGGTCGAGGTGACCCGTCCCTGGACGTTGCGTTGCCCGTTGGCGTTGGTGCCCTGTGCGACGACATAGGCGCCGTCCGGGATGACCGAGCCGTCAAGGGTTTCAAATCCCACGAGTTTCCAGCGGTCGGGGTTGGCAAGGAAGCTGCGCTCCTGTCCGCGCTTGCCCAGATAGTCGGCCTTTTTCTTCGAGATTGCCCAGTCAAGGCCCAGATCCTGCGGGATCACCGTGCCATCGGTTTCGTCCCCGATCATGATGAACCCCTTCTCGGCCCGCATCACATGCAGGGCTTCGGTCCCGTAAGGCATTGCGCCCAAAGCCTTTCCCGCCTCGTTGCAGGCGGCCCAGAAAGCGGCGCCGTGACTTGCCGGGATGGCGATTTCATAGCTGAGCTCACCGGAAAAGCTGATCCGGTAGACCCGGGCCGGGAAGCCGCCAAGCGTGCCGTCGGCCCATTGCATGAAGGGCAGTGTTTCCTTGGAAACGTCCATTCCGCCAAGGACTTGCAGAAGCTTCCTCGCGTTTGGACCGACGACGGCGATCTGGGCGTATTGTTCGGTGACATTGGCGGTGTAGACCTGCCAGTCCCACCATTCGCATTGCAGCCAGTCCTCCATCCAGCCGTGGATGCGGTCGGCCCCGCCAGAGGTGGTGTGGCAAAGCCAGGTGTCCTCGGCCAGCCGGGCGACGACGCCGTCATCGCTGAGGAAGCCCTGTTCGTTGCACATCAGGCCGTAGCGGCATTTGCCTATGGGAAGTGTGCTCATCACGCCGGTATACAGCATGTCGAGGAATCTCCCGGCATCAGGGCCCTTGACGATGATCTTGCCAAGAGTGGAGGCGTCGAGGAGACCAAGGGTTTGCCGGGTGTTCAGTACCTCGCGGTGGACGGCTTGGTCATGCGTTTCGCCTGCCCTCGGGAAGCAGTAGGGACGGCGCCAGAGACCGACGGGTTCGAAGTAAGCGCCTGATGTCTCGTGGCTTTCATGCATCGGCGTGCGGCGAAGGGGTTGGAAGATCTTGCCCCGCGCTTCGCCCGCCAGCGCGCCGATGGTGACGGGGGTGTAGGGCGGCCGGAAGGTGGTGGTGCCGACCTGCGGAATCTCTTGACCCAAAGTCTCAGCAAGTACGCCGAGTCCGTTGATGTTGCTGAGTTTTCCCTGATCAGTCGCCATGCCCAGCGTGGTATACCGCTTGGTGTGTTCGACCGATTGATAGCCTTCTCGGGCGGCAAGCTGGACGTCGGACACCTTCACGTCGTTCTGGTAATCCAGCCACATTTTCGACCGAAGTCCGATCGGTGCGCCCTGCGGCATGACCCAGACCGGGGGGATGGTTACCGACGTGTGAAGCGTCTGCCTTGCGTCTTCCTTTTGTCTGCCGTCCGTCTTCCCTTTGGGAGAGACGCCCCAGGCCAGGATGGACGCAAGGTCAAGCTGCCCGGCTGCAGACCCGACCACCGCGACCATGGCGGACCCGTCGTGGTTCAGCGGCGGTCGCGCCGGGTCGGGGACAAAGGCCGAGATGCGGTCGTCCCACAGAAGCTTGCCGCCGCAATGGCTGAACAGATGCACCACGGGCGACCAGCCGCCAGACATGGCGACGGCCTCGCAGGCGATTTCTTCCTGGACCGCCCCCTCGCCCGCCTGGGCGCAGATCGCGACGCCGGTGACGCGCTTCGTGCCGTGGACCGAGGCAATGGCCTTGCCGGTCAGCACGCGGATGCCGGCAGCGCGGGCGGCTTCTGGCAAGGCGCCGGTCGCGGCTTCGCGGGCGTCAAGGATCGCGGGGACGTCAAGACCGGCGGCCTTCAGCGCGAGGGCGGTCAGGTAGGCGCTATCGTTGTTGGTGACGATGACCGTGCGGTCACCCGGCGAGACGGCGTGGTTCACCACATAGTCGCGCACCGCCCCTGCCAGCATCACGCCGGGGATGTCGTTGCCGGCAAAGGAGAGCGGGCGTTCGATGGCCCCAGTCGCGGTGATGATCCGTCCCGCCCGGATGCGCCAGAGCCGGTGCTTCGGGCGGCCGTCGCCGGGGGTGTGGTCGGCGACACGCTCATCGGCCAGGACATAGCCGTGGTCGTAGACCCCGAAGGCGCAGGTGCGGGTGCGGATGGTGACGGTGTCGCGCGCGGCAAGGTCGGCCTCGACGGCGGCAAGCCAGTCGTCCACCGGCTGGCCCTGGACGCTGGTCTCGTCCACTGGACTGCGCCCGCCAAGGCTGGGCGCCTGCTCCAGAAGGATCACGCGGCTTCCGGCATCGGCGGCCGACTGCGCGGCCAGCAGGCCCGCGACCCCGGCCCCCACCACCAGCACGTCGCAAAAGGCATAGGCCTGTTCGTAGCGGTCTGCGTCGCCGGTGGTCGGGGCCTTGCCGAGGCCCGCCGAGCGGCGGATGATCGGCTCGAACACGTGCTTCCAGAACGGGCGCGGGTGGATGAAGGTCTTGTAGTAGAAGCCCGCGGGCAGGAAGCGGGCGGCGTAGTTGTTCACCACGCCCACGTCGAATTCCAGGCTGGGCCAGTGGTTCTGGCTGGCGGCTTCAAGGCCGTCGAAAAGTTCGGTCGTGGTGGCGCGCTGGTTCGGTTCCAGCCGCGCGCCGGTGCCAAGGTTCACCAGGGCATTCGGTTCTTCCGGCCCCGAGGCGACGATCCCGCGCGGGCGGTGATACTTGAAGCTGCGGCCGACCAGCATCTGGTCATTGGCGAGAAGCGCCGAGGCCAGCGTGTCGCCCTGGAACCCGCGCATGTGTTTGCCGTTGAAGGTGAATTCTGCGGGGGCGGTGCGGTCGATCAGGCGGCCGCCTTTGGAAAGACGGGTGCTCATGCGTTTCGTCCTGAGGTCGGGTGCCCCCCCACCCCGGCCCTCCCCCACAAAGGGGGGAGGGAGGCGCGGGATGCGGCGGCTGGGAAAGATCGGGAGCCGGTGGCGAGGCGGGGCGCGACAGGCCCCTCCCCCCTTGTGGGGGAGGATGGGTGGGGGGGCTTGGACAGGGTCATGTCGGCGACCAGTCCGGACGGCGGGCGCGGATTTTGGAGATGATCTCGGGCGGCGGTTCGCTGACCTGGGCGGGGTAGGTCCCGAACACCTCCATCGTGGCGGTGCAGCGGGCGGCAAGGAACCATTTGCCGCAGCCATAGGCATGCCGCCAGCGTTCGAAATGCACGCCCTTGGGGTTCTTGCGGGCGAACATGTAGGCCTCGAACTCCTCGGGGCTGCTGCCAGGGCCGAAGCGTTTCAGGTGTGCTTCGTAGCCGGGGGAAAGCTCGGTCTCGTCGGCCATCACGCCGCAGCAGGGGCATTCAAGGGTCAGCATGGGCGGTCCTTGCACATGAAAACGGCGGGCACCATGGGGTGCCCGCCGATGGCGGTGGTCAGAGGGGATGCGCCCTTACGGGTTGGCTGGGGCAGCCGGGGCAGCGTCGGGTGCGGGTGCCGCCGGATCGGCCGCAGGTGCGTCAGGGGTTGCGGCATCGGGCACGACAGCATCGGGGGCCACTGCGTCAGGGGCCGGTGCGGGTGCTGCGTTATTTTCGATGGACACGGCGGGAACCGTGTCAGGCGTCGTGACGGCGCTGTCGCGGTTGCCAAGGACGGAATAGGCAAGGATGGCCACGACGACGAACGCCAGCGCGACCATGAGGCCTGTTGAAAAGCCGTTGCCGGATTTGACGGGCCGGGACACGGGGCTTTCGACATTGACCGTCGTGCGGCTGTAGTCGCTGCGCGGGGCACCGGGGGCAACACCGGATGGCGTGCCGACAAGGCCGGGCGCGACAGGACGCGACGGGATGGAGGGGTCTGACATTTGGATGTCTCCTGCAGAATGAACTCTGCCGGGACAACCCCCGTCGACCGGCCACGGTTCCGAGGCCGCAGCATCGCAGCACCCCGGCAGCTGCGGGTTGCTTGATGACGCGGGCTTGCCAGAGGGGCATGTGTGCCGGTTCCCGACGGTGCGCGGGACGAGTTTTCTGCGAAAACTCGAAGGCAATTTTTCGCAGAAAAATTGTGGGGGTGCATCAATGCGCCACCCCGGCCGCCACCGATTCATCGATGAACCGGCCTTCCTTGAAGCGCCACATGTTGAACGCCTCGGCCAATGGACCCGGCTCGCCCTTGGCCATCAGGTCCGCCATCGCCCAGCCGGAGCCGGGGATCGCCTTGAACCCGCCGGTGCCCCAGCCGCAGTTGATGAAGCAGTTGGCCAAAGGCGTCTTGGAGATCAGGGGCGAGCGGTCGCCGGTCATGTCGACGATGCCGCCCCATTGGCGCAGCAT
>JANNXX010000005.1:0-80386 GCA_031409795.1 Rhodobacterales bacterium | reverse complement strand
GGCGGCTTGCACGTGCAAATGTTCGGGCGCATAGGCGTCGGCCACTTGCGCCATGTCTTCAGCCGTTTCGCACAGCATTACTTCGGCACAATCTGCCCACGCCGCCCGCGCATTGGTGGCATTCAATTCGGGCAATTCGGCAATGATCACGGGCACCAGCGCCATCACCCGCGCGGCCAGTTCTGCATCGGTTGTCACCAGCCAAACGGGCGAGTTGTAGCCATGTTCGGCCTGCCCCACGAGATCCGCCGCGACAAGCGCAGCGTCAGCAGTGGCGTCGGCGATCACCATGCTGTCGGTCGGCCCGGCGAACATGTCGATGCCGACCTGACCGTAGAGGATGCGCTTGGCCTCGGCGACATACTGGTTGCCGGGGCCGACCAGGATGTCGGCTTTCGGCAGCCCGAACAACCCGTTCGCCATCGCCGCCACACCCTGCACGCCGCCAAGGTTCAGGGCGTGGCGGCGATGGCGAACGGCCTGTTCGGCCTGCCGAAAGCCGACATCCTTGTCGGTCCCGGCAACCAGTATGTCGCCGAGGCCAAGCGCATCCTTTACGGTCAGGTCGGCATCGACATGTTCGCAGGCCCGACCGACAGCATGGTGATCGCCGACAGCACGGCCGACCCCGAACTTGTCGCCGCTGATCTCGTGGGCCAGGCCGAGCACGGCTACAACTCGCCGGTCTGGCTGGTCACCACCGACCGCGCGCTGGCCGACCGGGTGATGGCGCTGGTGCCCGCGCTGATCGCCGCCCTGCCCGAGCTGAACGCCCAGAACGCCCGCGCCGCCTGGGCCGACTACGCCGAGGTCATGCTGTGCGACAGCGCCGAGGCGATGGCAAAGGTGGCCGATGCCTATGCGCCGGAGCACCTGCATGTGCAGGCCGCCGATCTGGACTGGTGGCTTTCAAGGTTGCAGTCCTACGGGTCGCTGTTCCTGGGCGAGGAAACGACCGTGGCCTACGGCGACAAATGCTCGGGGCCGAACCATGTGCTGCCGACCTCGGGGGCAGGGCGCTATACCGGCGGGCTTTCGGTCCACAAGTTCATGAAAACCGTAACCTGGCAGCGCGCCACCCGCGCAGCCAGCCGCGAGCTGGCGCTGGCCACGGCCCGCATCTCGCGGATGGAGGGGATGGAAGGCCATGCCCGCACCGCGGACGTGCGGCTGGCCAAGTTCTTCCCGGGGGAAGACTTCGACCTCAGCCCCGCCGATGACGCCGCCTGATATGCCCGCCGGTCTGGCGGAGCATGACCCCGCGCCCGTCGGCGCGCGCGGGCGGCTGAAGGCGTGGACGGACCTGCACCGGGGCGGCGTGACGCTGGCCGCCACGATTGCACTTGCGTCCGCGTGGCGATGCTGCC
Organism: Rhodobacterales bacterium; assembly: GCA_031409795.1. Lineage (GTDB taxonomy): Bacteria > Pseudomonadota > Alphaproteobacteria > Rhodobacterales > Rhodobacteraceae > Tabrizicola. Next base: position 79,019 of record JANNXX010000005.1, on the reverse strand, counting down.
CCTGGTGCTGATCGTCGTTGCCTTGTGTTACCGCAACGAACCCGGTGGCGTCGCGCGGCTGCCGGGGTTTGTCGAGGCCTTCATGGCGCTGATGCCGGCGCGCAACCTTCTGCCGCTGCCCGAACTGGCGCTGAACGCCGCCAACGAAGCCTCGCGCTTCCTGCTTCTGACCGCGATTTCGGCGCTGGGGGTGAAAACCTCGCTTGCGCAGATGTTCGCATCGGGCCCGAAGGGGTTTCTGCTGATCGGGGCGGAAACGCTGCTGTTGCCGGGCATGGCCCTGGCTTTCGCGCATTGGGTGATGATCTGACCGCCGCCTTTGGCAAGGGATCCGTCACCCGGCGCAAACGCAGGATGACGGGGTAAGGTCAGCGCACCAGCTGCCAGGTGTAATAGGCCCTGTAGTGGCCACCATGATCCCGGAAATCCAGGGTGAACTGGGGCGAGGTCAGCGCGCCGCCGGCGAAGGTGGCGTTCGGCTTCGGCAGGTGGACGGCCGCCGATTGCGGGGTGAAGATGTCATCCTTCACCGCCGAGATGATCCAGCCCACCAGCGCGCCCAGGATCGCCCCGGCGACAGCGCCGATGATCGTGCCAAGCGGCCCGCCGATCGCGGTGCCGACCGTGCCGCCGATCGCGCCGCCGATCGCCAGGCCGGCCGCCGCGCCGACCGCCGCGATGATCAGCCCGACCTCATCCTTGATCGCCTCCCACAGGTCTTGCAGGAACTGCGACATGCCGCCGTTGTCCTTCTCGGCGATGGCCAGAACCATCAGGAAATCGGCGGGGTAGCTTACGCTGTCCAGCCCGAAGGTCTTCAGAACGCGCGGCGGCGAATAGGACTTCGATTCGCCGTCGTCGAAATCGTCACGCACCATGAACTCGCTGACCTTGGTCGGGTTGCCGGTCGGAGGCACGGCGGTCCCGCCCATGGCGATTTCGTCATCGCCTGGCCATTCGGGGTTAGTCTCGTCGATGCACTTGACCTTGTGCAGGCGGAAATGCAGCCCCTTGTTCACCACGATGGGCTGGGCAACCAGAACACCCATATTGCCCGCAACCGTTCCCGCAATGCCGCGCCCGCCTTCGACCAGCAGGCGCAGCACCGTCGGATCGACCGACAGGCGCGGCGCCAGACGGCGGATGCTGTCCGCGTCATCCCCGGCTTCGGACGTTCCGTCCTCGTCGACCTGCATCGAGAAGATGTTTTCCTGCAAGCTGACCAGCTTCGCCTCGTTGCGCAGCTCGGGTCCGATGAAGGCGAAGTCGCGCGCGGCGTCGATCTGCTGCACCACGCGCTTCGTGCCGCTGAGGTCGACGTTGTAACGCCGCGCCAGCGACCGGATGTCGGCGTCGTAAAGGTCAGCCAGCGGCAGCGATTTCAGCGCGTCGGCCCGGCCCCGCTTGCCGCCTGGCTTGGCGCGGCGCAGGCGGGCCGCCACGATCGGGGCCAGTTTCGACGGATTGGCCGCGACACCCCGCGCAGCCATCAGCGCGGGTTCCTGCTCGTAGGCCAGGCCCTGCACGATATCAAGTTTCAGAAGATCGACGCAGCGGTCGATCATGTCCTGAAACTCGGGGCTGAACAGGGGTTGGCCGGTCTTGAACGCAACAGACTGGGTCATTGCAAACTCCATGATTGAAAAAGTTGTCGGAAGCATGCGGCGGAAAATACCACCGCAGGATGAGTGTGCGCCCTTCCGACCAGCCTGCGAAGTCGTGAATCCCTTACAAGGAAATCCGGTGGCAGGCCGGTTTTGCGGTTCTTTTGACGCTGCATAAACGGATTGACGGTTCTTTCACGCGCGGCGAAGGCGGGGCCTTGCTAGAAGAGGAACAGGCGGGATTGGATCTTTCATCCATGACTTGGCCGACCGGCAGTTCCCCAGCTGCCCCAGGCACCGAAGCGTTTTTAACAATCCCTTTTCCCGGTTCTTCCCCTCGAACCAATCGTTTCAACCAGTCCCGCCGCCTTTTCCCTGCATCCGGACCGACAGGCGTGAAACTGCCTGGAAAGGTCTTAGCGAACCGGCTCCAGCACGGCATCCGCAAGGCGGCAGTCGCGGATCACGTCCACGCCGCAGCGGCGCGGGGCGAGGTCGCGGGTCAGGCAGATGCGCGCCTCCTGGATCAGCCCGTCCTTGCACCTGATGGTGATCTGGTCGGGGGTCAGACCGGGATTGGCCTCCAGGAAGGCCTGCTCGATCACCAGGGCGGGCAGGGTCAGACTGCGGTCTACCTGCCGAAAGAGGTCGGGGATCGCCACCGACGCATGGGCCTGGCGGGCGGTCCGGAAATAGGCCTCGGCCGAAAGCCCGGAACAGCGCCCATGCTTTTTCCACTGGTAGAAGGCGGGACCGGCCCCGCCCATGATGTCGGCCATCGCTGCTGTCTGGGCTCGGGTCGGGTCACGCTCGGCCGTGCGGCAATAGACGGGCCAGCCGTCCTCGAACTGCGGCCAAAGCCCGTGCAGCACGAAGGTCAGTCCGCGACCCGGATCGCATTGCGGATCGTCGCGCGCGTCGCCCTCCAGCGCGCACCAGGCAGCAGACCAGGACAGTGCCAGAACGTAGTAGTCGAAATCGCCGGCCTTCTCGCCCTCGGCCCGGGCGCCGTTCGACCAGCACAATGCTGCAATAGCCATCAGGATCAGGCGCATTTCCGCTTTTCCTTCTTGCCGCGAAGCCCTATACGTCCGCTTGAATTCCCAGAAAACGTGGAACTCGCGGGCCAGCGCCCGCCGCCGTTTTCCCGGCCCGGGAGAGATTTGTAAAGGAGAGATCCGATGTCGAAACCGCTTATGGCCAAGGCCACCGCCGTCTGGCTGGTGGATAACACGACACTCAGCTTCACCCAGATCGCCGATTTCTGCGGCATGCACGAGCTTGAGGTGCAGGGCATCGCGGACGGTGACGTGGCCGGCGGGGTGAAGGGCTTCGATCCCGTCGCCAACAACCAGCTTGACCCGATCGAGATCGACCGGGCGCAGGCCGATCCGCTGTACCGCATGAAGCTGAAGTTCAACGCCGCTGCCGTGGGCGAGGAAAAACGCCGGGGGCCGCGCTACACGCCGCTGTCCAAACGGCAGGACCGCCCGGCCGCGATCTACTGGCTGGTGAAGTTCCACCCCGAGCTTTCAGATGGCGCCATCGGCAAGCTTGTGGGGACGACCAAGCCGACGATCCAGTCGATCCGTGAACGCACCCATTGGAACATCAGCCAGATCCAGCCGATCGACCCGGTTGCCCTGGGCCTGTGCAAGCAGACCGAACTTGACGCCGCCGTGCAGGCCGCCGCGCGCAAGAAGGCCGCCGAGGGCGTGGTCATGTCGGACGACGAACGCCGCAAGCTGGTCTCGACCGAGCAGTCGCTGGGCATGGCACCCGAACCGAAGATGCCTGAACCCCTGACAGGGCTTGAGGTCTTCGGTGACGAGGAAAAGGCAGTGGCTGGCGATTTTTCGGATGCCGAAAGCTTCTTCAACCTGCCCGCGGGCGGGGATGATGACGAGGACGACGAAGACGACAAGGGCCGCCGCCGCTAAGGCGCCGCACCGCCGGTCAGACTGGAAACCCCGGCCTTGTCGCCGGGGTTTTTTCTTGCGCGGAAGGCAATCGGCGGGCTGGCCAATCTGACCGGGCGCTTACCTCTCTTCGACCAGGATCTCGCGCTTGCCGACGTGGTTGGCGCGGGTGACCACGCCTTGATCTTCCATCTGCTCGACCAGCCGGGCAGCCTTGTTGTAGCCGATGCCAAGCTTGCGCTGGATGTAGCTGGTTGAACATTTGCGGTCCTTCGCCACGATCGCCACGGCCTGATCGTAAAGCGTGTCGTCGCCTTCGGAGTTCAGGCCAAGAACCGTGTCGATCTCGTTGTCGCGTTCGTCGTCCACGCTTTCGACCACGCCGGACATGTAGACCGGAGGGCCGAAGCTCTTGAGGTGATTGACGATCTCCTCGACCTCCTCGTCGGAAACGAAGGGGCCGTGGATGCGGGTGATCTTGGCGCCGTTGCCCATGTAAAGCATGTCGCCCATGCCAAGAAGCTGTTCGGCCCCCTGTTCGCCAAGGATGGTGCGACTGTCGATCTTGGAGGTGACCTGAAAGCTGATCCGGGTCGGGAAGTTGGCCTTGATCGTGCCGGTGATCACGTCGACGCTTGGGCGTTGCGTCGCCATGATCAGATGGATGCCAGAGGCGCGGGCCATCTGTGCAAGGCGCTGGATGCAGGCCTCGATCTCCTTGCCGGCGACCATCATCAGGTCGGCCATCTCGTCCACGATGACGACGATGTAGGGGATGGGAACGGGCTGGAACTCATCCGTTTCGAAGATCGGATCACCAGTTTCCTCGTCAAATCCGGTCTGGATGGTGCGCTTGAACATCTCGTTCTTCGACAGCGCCTCGCGCACGCGGCCGTTGTAGCCCTCGATGTTGCGCACGCCCATCTTCGACATCTTGCGATAGCGTTCCTCCATCTCGCCGACCACCCATTTCAGGGCAACGACAGCCTTCTTCGGGTCGGTCACGACGGGGGACAGCAGGTGCGGGATACCGTCGTAGACGGAAAGCTCCAGCATCTTCGGGTCGATCATGATCATCCGGCATTCCTCGGGGCTTAGCTTGTAAAGCAGGCTGAGGATCATGGTGTTGATCGCGACGGATTTGCCGGACCCCGTGGTTCCCGCAATCAGCAGGTGGGGCATTTTCGCAAGGTTCGCCACGATGGGATCACCGCCGATGTCCTTGCCAAGGGCGAGGGGGAGCCGCATCTGGCTGTCGCCGAAATCGCGGGCAGAGAGGATTTCCTTCAGAACCACCTTCTCGCGCACCGCGTTGGGAAGTTCGATCCCGATGACGCTGCGGCCCGGAACGGTAGAGACGCGGGCGGAAAGCGCCGACATGCTGCGCGCGATATCGTCGGCAAGGCCGATCACGCGGCTGGCCTTCAGGCCCGGCGCCGGTTCCAGTTCGTACATGGTGACAACCGGGCCGGGGCGGACGGCGACGATCTCGCCTTTCACGCCATAGTCATCCAGCACCGATTCCAGCATCCGGGCGTTTTCCTCCAGGGCCTCGTCGGAAAGCTGGCTGCGCTGGATCGCAACCGGGCTGGACAGCAGGCCAAGCGGCGGAAGCTCGTAGGCCGGGGCGGCATCGTCAAAGCGCAAGCCGGGCTGGGTTTCCGCAAGCGACTGGCGCGAGGGGGCGGGCTTTCTGCCCGCGTGCTGGACGACGGCCCGGCGGTCGGCGACCATGCCCAGCGGGCGGATCGTTGGCTGGTCGTCAAGCGCATCGTCGTCAAGATCATCCAGCGCCGAGTCCCAGCTTGCCTCCTCGGCAAGGATGTTCATGTCCGGATCGTCGTCCCCGGCCTCTGTCCAGGACGACGGCGCAGTGACCGGGGGCGAGACCCGTAGAGAGGGCCGGGTGTCGGCCATCAGCACGACCGGGCCCCGAGGCCGCATGACCGGGGGTTCGGCGCGCAACATCGGGGCGGGTGGCACCGGATCGGGCACGCGCTGGACACGGGCTCGGATCACGTCCGAGATCCGGGCCTTGATGCGGTCTTCGCTGGGCAGTGCGGCATCCCACATCGGCGCGGGGTCGCGCTCGACCAGTTCGGGCTCGGGCGCAGCCTGACGGCGCAGGCGGGCCAGGAAGGACGGCTTTTCCCGAGGCAGGTCCGATGGACCCTCAGGGCGATAGGCCGCCGCCTCGGGTCGCGGCGCTGCGGGCATGGCCCGGCTGGGGCTGGCGCGCAGGGGTTCGGGTGCCATCGCAAGGCCACCGCCGGTCACCGGCGGCAGGACACGGCGGGCGCCAGGCAGGCCCGACGGGCGGTCGGCGCGGCCGCTGCGGGCGCGGTCCTGCAGGGCCAACGCGCCGTGAACCGCGCCGCGCGCGCCGCTGCCAAGGGCGGCGGCCAGCGCATTGTAGCCATGCAGCGTGCCAAGCAGCAGGAACCGCCGGATCGCCCGCAGCTCGGCCATATCGAAGCCGGTGACGTACAGCATCATCACCACCAGCCCGGCGAAAGTCAGAAGCGACAGCAGTTTCAGCCCGAAACCTGCGGTGCCCGGCATGACCCCGATCAACGAGCCAAGCACGGTATCCCCGAAAAGCCCGCCCAGGCCGAAAGTGTGGGTCCAGGTGTCACCCGGCACCAGCGTGGCGCAATGGACTGCGGCGAAGGCCACGGCGATCACCGCAAAGACCACGCGGCCCAGGGCCCGCTCTCCGCCCCGGTGGGCAAGAAAGCGCAGGGCCCAGACCGCAAGGATCAGCGGAATCGACCAGGCGCCAAGGCCGATCAGGATCGTCAGGGTCGAGGCGACAGCCGCCCCGAACCGGCCCAGCAGGTTCTGCGCCGGGTCGTCGGTGGCGACCATCCAGCCAGGATCCTCGGGCGAATAGCTGCCCAGCGTCAACGAAAAGCCCAGTGCCGCAAGCAGCAGCGCCAGCCCCAGAAGCTCACGCCCACGGCGTTCCAGCATTGCCTGCGTGCTTTGGTGCAGAAGCGGATCGCGCTGCCGTGCCTGAAAGGATGCCATCAGTCCCTCACCCGTATAGGCAGTCGCGAAGCTTGGTCAGCCCGCGCTGCGTTTCTTCTGCCGGGGCGACAAGCGCGACCCGGATATATCCTTTGCCGGGGTTCTGGCCCCCGACTTCGCGCGACAGGTAAGCTCCGGGCAGGACCCGCACCCCCGTTTCGCGCCAGAGTTTCACGGCTGCCGTCTCGCCATCATCGACGGGCATCCAGAGGAAAAAGCCGCCGCCGGGCGTCTGATAGCCTTGCAGGCCGGCGAAGATGCGGTCCGCTGCGGCGAACTTTTCCTGATACAGCGCGCGCGACGCGGTGACGTGGGTTTCGTCCTGCCAGCAGGCCTCGGCCACCCGTTGCAGGGGCAGGGGCAGCGGCGCCCCGGCGAAGGCTCGCAACTGGCGCAGGCGCAGCATCGAGTCCGGTCCCGCCGCCACAAACCCCGACCGGAGGCCGGGCAGGTTCGACCGCTTGGACAGCGAATGGAACGCCAGCGCCCGTTCAGGATCGGCCCCCGCCCGGTCCGCGACCGCAAGCAGGCCCGGCGGAGCCCCGCCCTGCCAGATCTCGGAATAGCATTCGTCGGCAAGGACGCGGAAATCGTGCTTTTCCGCCAGGGCCAGCAAGTCGGCAAGGAAGTCAGCCGAAGCGACCGCGCCTTGCGGATTGGCGGGCGAGCAGATGTAGGCCAGCGCCACCCGGTCAAGGATGTCCCGGGGCAGGCTGCCGTAATCGGGCAGGAACCCGGTGGCAGCGGTGGCCGGGACGTAGACCGGTTCCGCCCCCACGGCCAGGGCGGCCACGGCGTAGACCTGATAAAACGGGTTCGGCATCAGGATGACGGGTTTCTTTCCGCCCTTGGTTTCCGGACAAAGTGCTACGGCCGCATTGAACAAGCCTTCACGGGTGCCGTTCAGCGCCATCAGGCGATCTTCAGTCAGGGTCACGCCATAGCGGCGGGCAATCCATCCGGCGATGGCTTGCAAGAGCTCCGGCGTGCCGTCGTTCGGAGGATACACCCCGAAACCGTTCAGATTTGCGGCCAGGATCGGGCCGACAAAATCCGGCATCGGGTGGCGCGGCTCGCCGATGGTCATGGCAATGGGGTCGCCACCCGGAGGGTAGGCGTCCAGAAGCTTCCGCAGACGCGGAAACGCATAGTCCGGCAGGTTTGAAAACCGCTCGGGAAACGCCATTGCTGCCTCAAGTGCGGGGTCTGAACGCCCCATTTGCCGGAACGATACCCAGTCGGCGCGGGTTGGTCCAGAAAAACCCTGCGCATTTAGCGGGTTGGAGGGTCGTGCTGTGGTTTTTCGGCTCAGGTGGGCAACAGGGCAACAGCCGCCCGCTCCGAAAGTCTTGCCGACGGGGCTGCGGCATCCGGCCGAAGGTCAACCTTGTCCGGCGCCGGGTGAAAACCCTTTAGTCCAGACAGCCACTGCGGCGCCCCTTCCTTGGCCACTTGCCTCTTCTGTTTACAGGGCAGGGGTCGAAGCCCTAGACTTTCGCCATCCCACCGGAGGCCGTCATGCCCCTGCCCCTTGCCCCGCTTCTCCCTCTGGCCCTGCGCCTTGGCACGGTGACCGCGATCGGCCTTGCCGCCCGGTCCTGGGTGCGTCGGAACAGCTTTCCCGGACGCACCGACCAGCGGGCCGAAGACGCGCTTGACGATCTGGGCGAAGGCCTGTCGCTTCACCGCCCCCCGGACCGCGCGGACGGCGAGGCCAGCCAGACCAGCACCACGGCGCGGATGGTCCGGGTGATCCGGGTCGGCGGCAAGACCTGGGAGCTTGACGCCGGCCTCATGGCCCGCATCCGGCTGCGACGGCGCGCGGAATGAGGCTTTACCACTCGCCGACCTCGCCTTTCGTGCGCAAGGTCATGGTGCTTCTGCACGAGGCCGGGGCCAGCGACCGCGTAGCGCTGATCCCGGTTGCCGGCACGCCATTGGCCCCCGGCAGCCTGCCGGTGGACCGCAACCCCCTGGGCAAGATCCCGGCGCTGGAGCGTGACGACGGCCCGACGCTTTATGACAGCCGGGTGATCTGCCGCTATCTTGACGCCCTGCTGGCCACCGGCGTTTACCCCGCCGCCCCGCTCCTGTGGGATACCCTGGTGCTTGAGGCGACGGCCGACGGGCTGACCGACGCCGCGGTGCTGATGCGCTACGAGGCGTTTGTCCGCCCCGAGGCCGCCCGCTCGGCCGAGTGGCTGGAGGCGCAATGGGCGAAGGTCGACCGCGCGCTTGCCGCCGTCGAGGCGCGCTGGCTCAGCCACCTCGCCGGACCTCTGGACATGGGCCAGATCGCCCTGGGCTGCGCGTTGGGCTATCTGGACTTCCGCCACGCCGACCGGGGCTGGCAGGCCGCGCGGCCCCGGCTTGCGGACTGGTGGCAGCACCTTGGCGCCCGCCCCTCCTTCGCCGCCACCGTGCCGAAAGGCTAGGCTGCGCGACCTTGGCGACACATCTTGCAAGACACATCCCGGAATTGCGGGCTGCGCGCCTTTGTCCGCTGGACGGCGTCGACGGGCGCAGATAAACACCCGGCCCAATGGGGTGCGATACCGATCGCGGCCCCCTCAGGATATGCCGACCGGCAGGCACCGGTCCGTTAAGGGAGAAGATCTCGTGTCCCACGCAGACGATCACGCAGGCACAGGCGCAGGCAATCGACGGGATTTCCTGTTTTACGCAACCGCAGGCGCAGGCGTCGTGGCCACCGGGGCCGCCGTCTGGCCTCTGGTGAACCAGATGAACCCCTCGGCCGATGTCCGGGCGCTGTCGTCGATCATGGTCGATGTCTCGGCGGTCGAGGTCGGGACGCAGCTGACCGTAAAATGGCTGGGCAAGCCGGTGTTCATCCGCCGCCGCAGCCCCGAAGAGATCGAGGCCGCCCGCACCACCGCGCTGACCGATCTGGTCGATACGGTGGCCGAAAACGCCAACCGCCCCGGCGCCGATGCCTCGGACGCCAACCGCACCCTGGACGAAGCCGGCGAATGGCTGGTGATGATGGGTGTCTGCACCCACCTGGGCTGCGTGCCCCTGGGCGACGGCGCGGGTGAATTCGGCGGCTGGTTTTGCCCCTGCCACGGGTCGCACTACGACACCGCCGGCCGCATCCGCAAGGGCCCCGCACCGCGCAACCTGCCGGTGCCGGTGGCCGCCTTCTTCGACGAAACCACGATCAAGCTTGGGTAAGGACAACCATCATGGCCGGAATTCCGCACGACCATTACGAGCCCAAGTCCAACGGTGAGCGCTGGCTGTATCGCCGCCTGCCGATTGTCGGGCTTATGTACGACACCATCATGCTCCCCACGCCGAAGAACCTGAACTGGATGTGGATCTGGGGCATCGTGCTCACCTTCTGCCTCGCTTTGCAGATCATCACCGGGATCGTGCTGGTCATGCACTACACCCCGCATGTCGACATGGCCTTCGCCAGCGTCGAACACATCATGCGCAACGTGAACGGCGGCTACTTCATCCGCTATCTGCACATGAACGGCGCCTCGCTGTTCTTCTTCGCGGTCTACATGCACATCTTCCGCGGCCTCTACTACGGCAGCTACAAGGCCCCGCGTGAGATCACCTGGATCATCGGCATGCTGATCTATGTCGCAATGATGGCTACGGCCTTCATGGGCTATGTGCTGCCCTGGGGCCAGATGTCGTTCTGGGGGGCCACGGTGATCACCGGCTTCTTCGGCGCCATTCCCGGCGTGGGTGAATCGATCCAGACCTGGCTTCTGGGCGGCCCGGCGGTGGACAATGCCACGCTGAACCGCTTCTTCAGCCTGCACTACCTGCTGCCCTTCGTGATCGCGGCGCTGGTCGCTGTGCACATCTGGGCCTTCCACACCACCGGCAACAACAACCCCACCGGGGTCGAGGTGCGCCGGGGCTCGAAGGAAGAAGCCGCACGCGACACCGTGCCGTTCTGGCCCTATTTCGTGATCAAGGATCTCTTCGCCCTGGCGGTGATTCTGGCAGTGTTCTTTGCCATCGTCGGTTTCATGCCGAACTACCTTGGCCACCCCGACAACTACATCCAGGCGAACCCGCTTTCGACGCCTGCCCATATCGTTCCGGAATGGTACTTCCTGCCGTTCTACGCGATCCTGCGCGCCTTTACCGGCGATGTCTGGGTGGTGATCGCGGCCGAATGGATCAGCTTCGGGATCATCGACGCCAAGCTTTTCGGCGTGCTGGCGATGTTCGGGGCGATCGTGGTCATGGCGCTGGCACCCTGGCTTGACACCTCGTCGGTGCGGTCGGGCCGCTATCGCCCGATGTTCAAATGGTGGTTTGCGCTGCTGGTGATCGACTTCATCGTGCTGATGTGGTGCGGCGCCATGCCGGCAGAAGAACCCTATGCCACGATCTCGCTGATCGCCTCGACCTACTGGTTTGCGTATTTCCTGATCATCCTGCCGCTTCTGGGTGTGATCGAGAAGCCGCTGCCGCAACCGGCGACCATCGAAGAAGACTTCAATGCGCACTACGGCAAGCCTGCAGGCATCGGCTCTGCCGCTGTCCAGCCGGCCGAGTGAGAAGGAAACGAAGCATGTTCAGCAAGTTTGCACTCACCGCCGTTTCGGCACTGACCCTGGCGGCGGGCGCTGCCCTCGCCGCCGGGGAAGCGGTCGAAATCCCGGACGTGACCTTCGCCCATGAAGGTCCGTTCGGCACGTTCGACCAGTTCCAGCTGCAGCGCGGCCTTCAGGTCTACACCGAAGTCTGTTCGGCCTGCCACGGGCTCAAGTTCGTGCCGATCCGCACGCTGTCGGATGCAGGTGGCCCCGGCATGCCCGAAGAACAGGTCAGGGCCTATGCCGAGCAGTTCACCGTGGTCGACAGGGACACCGGCGAGGATCGCTCTGGCCTGGCGACCGACCACTTCCCCCACTCGGCGATGGAAAACGCGCCCGACCTCAGCCTAATGGCCAAGGCGCGAGCAGGGTTCCACGGTCCCTATGGGCTTGGCCTGAACCAGTTGTTCAAGGGAATGGGCGGCGCGGAATACATCCACGCGATCCTGGTCGGCTATGAAGAACCGCCTGCCTGCGCCGCCGATTTCGAATCGGATGGCTACTACAATCGCTACTTCTCGAAGGGTGCCATTCCGGATGCCTGCAAGGACGAGAAAGGCCATTCCACCATCGAAGGCAGCTGGATCGCCATGCCGCAGCCGCTCAGCGACGATCAGGTCACCTATGCCGACGGAACTCCCGCCACGATCGACCAGATGTCGATGGACGTGTCCTCTTTCCTGATGTGGACCGCCGAGCCAAAGCTGATGGACCGGCGCAACGCGGGCTTCGTCAGCGTGATCTTCCTTGCGTTCCTGGCCACGCTGCTGTTCCTGACCAACAAGCGCATCTGGGCCGGGATCAAGGGTACGAAACACGCCTGACCTTTGGCCTGACTAATCCTGAAAACCCCGCCGGACCGGCGGGGTTTTTTATTTGCGCCCGAGGTAGTCCCGCAAGGCCGCTGGCGGGTTGGCCAGCAGAGTTTCGGTCGCGACAGGCGGGTGAACGATCCCCTCCGCGACAAGGGCGGTGTCGCCACCCAGCGCGCGGGCGTCTTCTGGGTCATGCGTGACCATCACGACCAGCGCGCCGGTCTCTTGCGCCACCTCGCGGACCAGCGTCAGCATCTCGGCGCGCAAGGCAGGACCAAGCGCCACGAAGGGTTCATCCAGCAGCAGGACCGGCCGCGACCGCAAAAGCGCCCGCGCCAGGGCGGCCCGCCCCGCCTGCCCGCCCGACAGTTCGGCAGGCCTGCGGGGGCCAAGGCCCGCAAGTCCGGTACGGTCCAGCACGGCTGCAACACGCTGATGGTCCTGTGCGGAAAGCCGCAGGTCCGGGCGCAGACCCAGGCCAAGATTCTGCGCGATGGTCAGGTGCGGAAACAGGTTCTGGTCCTGAAACAGGATGGTCACCGGACGCTGCCCCGGCGATGTCGGCCCAAGGTCATGCCCCGACCAGCGGATGGCCCCCGAGGCGGGGGCCAGAAAGCCGGCGATTGCTGCCAGAAGGGTGGATTTGCCGGCGCCGGACGGCCCGATGACCGAAATCCGCTGGCCGGCGCCGGCGGTCCAGTCTGCTGCAAGGGTAAAGTCCCCCTGAGTCAGGGTCAGGCGGTCAAGCTGCAGCACGGCGGCCTCCGGCATCGCAGGCCCAGTAAAGGGCGAAGGACAGCGCGACAAGGATCAGCGCGGCAGCGGCGGCGGCCTCGATCCGGTAAGCGCCGGTCAGTTGCTGGATGACCAGCGGCAGGGTGGCCTGCCGTTCTCCGGCGAACAGCGCGATGGCGCCCAGATCGCCCATCGACAGGGCGGCCGCGATCCCGGCGCAAAAACCCAAGGGGCGGGCAAGGCGCGGCAGGACCAGCCAACGCAAACGGGGCCATCCGGTCAGAAACAGGCTATCGGCAAGCCGGCCATACCCGGACAGAAGCGCGCGGGCCTCGGGCAGAAGGATCCTGTATAGGAAGGGCACTGTCAGCGCACAGTTGATCAGGATGGTGACCGGAAGGGCCAGTCGCATCGGCGCAACGACAGGCTGGAGGATCAGGAACAGCCCGGTTCCCAGCACCAGCCCGGAGGTTGCCAGCGGAAGCGTGGCGGCGGCCTCGATCAGCGGGCGCGGGCGGGCAGCGGCGGCAAGCGCCAGCGCAAGTGCAAGCGCAGTGGCAAACCCGGCCGAAGCAACGGCCACCAGCACCGACCGCCCCGCCGCCGGCAGGACCGAGGCCGGAAGATCCGCCAGTCCGGGAAGCCCGCGCAGGACCACCGCCCCCAGAGGCGCGGCAAGGAACAGGGCAACCGCGCCCAGCACCAGCGCGTCGGTCGCCAGCCGCCAGCCGTGGGGGGCGTCGAGGCGCACTCTGCGATCAAGCCCGGCGCCAGAACCCGCCGGGCGCAGGACCAGCCAGGCCAGCAGCAGCACCGCTCCCGAGATCAGCACCTGAACCCCCGCCAACCCCGCCGCCCGCGCAAGGTCGAAATCGAAGCGCACCGACTGCCAGATCGCCAGCTCGATGGTGGTCGCCGCTGGTCCACCGCCCAGGGTCAGGACAACGGCGAAGCTGGTCAGGCAGATCAGCAGGATCACCAGCGCCACCCCCGGCAGCACCTCGCGCAGCATCGGCGCTTCAAGGTGGCGGAAGGTCTCGGCCGGGGAAAAGCCAAGCGAGGCGGCAAGCCGAAGCCGTTCCGCCGGGATCGACTGCCAACCCTGCAAGATCATCCGCACCGCCAGTGGCAGGTTCAGGAACACATGCGCCAGCACCACGCCATGCAGGCCGTAGATCGACAGGGCGGGCAGGCCAAGGCTGGCCAGCAGGTCATTGACGATCCCCGATCGCCCGAAGATCGCCAGAAGCCCCAACACCGCCACTACGGCCGGAAGCAGGAAAGGTGCGCCCATCAGGGTGATGAGAAGTCCCCGTCCGGCAAAGCGCCGCCTGGCCAGGGCACGGGCGACCGGCACGGCAAGCAGGGTCGAGACCAGCGCCGACAGCCCGGCCTGAAACAGCGTGAACCGCACCGCCGCCCAGTCCCCCGGGCCAAGCGACAGCCCCGCCCCGTGCCAGGCGACGGCCAGAAGGGGTGCCAGCACCAGCGCCAGCAGCAAAAGGGCAAGGACGCGGCTCATCGCGGGCAAACCCTTCGACCGCACCCCCCACCCCAGACACCTCCCCCGACATCTCCCCCCAAGCGGGAGGAGAGGCGCTGCACGCCTGCGTCAGGGCAAAGCTTCCAGGGGCTGGCCATCGATTGCCTTACCGCGCAAGCGCCGCTTGCCATTCGGCAAGGGCTGCGTCGCGGGCGGCCTCGGCCTCGGTCGGGGACATCAGCAGGGACTTCGCCGGGCGGAAGCGGTCAAACCCGTCCGGCAGGCCCGCCGCCGGTGACACGGCCGGATACATCCAGTTGGTCGTCGGCAGCACCGACTGGGCAGCATCGGTCAACAGGAAGGCCAGGAACTGGTCAGCCAGCGCCGGCTGGTCGGTCGCCGCAAGCTTTCCCGCCACCTCAACCTGCAGGTAATGCCCCTCGTCGAACAGCGCCGCCGCCTTCGTGTCGTCGCTTTCGGCAATCAGGTGATAGGCGGGCGACGTGGTGTAGGACAGCACCATGTCGGCCTCGCCTTCCAGAAACAGGCCATAGGCTTCGGACCAGCCGGGCGTCACCGTCACGATGTTGTCGGCCAGCGCCGTCCAGACCTCGGCCGCGCGCGCGCCATGCGCCGCCTTGACCCACAGAAGCAGCCCAAGGCCGGGGGTCGAGGACCGGGGATCCTGGATGACGATCTTCAGGTCCGACGCCGCAAGCGCCGCGAAACTGGTCGGCGGGGTGGCCAGCCGGGTCTTGTCATGAACAAAGGCGAACCAGCCCCAGTCAAAAGGCAGGAACATCGGGTCGTCGAAAGCCACCGGCAGCGTGGTGGCAGCCGACTGGCCATGCGGCGCGAAAAGGCCGGTGGCGGCGGCCGCAGCCGTCAGACTGGTATCAAGGCCCAGCACCACATCGGCGTCAGAGGCGGCACCCTCCAGCTGGACGCGGGCCAGAAGTGCAGCACCATCCCCCGCCGGAACGAATTGCAGATCGCAGGCGCAGGTCGCCTCAAAGGCTTTCTCGATGGCCGGACCCGGACCCCATTCCGAGGTGAAGCTGTCATAGGTCAGCACGGACAGGACGGGCGTTTCGGCAAGAGCAGGCTGCACAAACGTGACAAGGCCCGCAGCAAGGAGTTGAATTCGCATAGTTTTCTCCATGTTGCGACGGATTGGTCGGGGATGGAGAAACCCATGCACCTTCCCTCCGCCGGTATGATCCGGTTCAGGTTCGACGGGTTCACATCGCTGCATCTCAGCCCGTTGCCGGGCACCCCGAGGTAAGTCCAAGGATAGGGGAAGCGCCGGCAGGCGCAAGGGGAAGTTCCCGCTGGACAGCCGCAGCCTGTCGGTGCGGGTCAGTCGCGGCGGAAAAGCAGGGTGCCGGCGGCTTCGCCCGCGATGTCCTCGGCAAAGCCTGCCGCGACGAAGGCCGGGGCCAGGCGGGTCCGGACCTGGGTGACCTCGGACGGGTCAAGGAACGGCACCAGAATGCGCCGCACCCCGCCCAGCGCCAAAAGCGGAAAGGCCTCGGACGGCAGGCGCGCGTCGGACAGGCGCAGCACCTCGGGCCGCGCGATGGTCACCAGCCGGGCCAGCCCCGACCACAGAGCATCGGGGTTCAACGTAAGCTGGGTCCAGTTGATGCCTGTGAGGTCCGGGAAATTCGTCGCCGCGACTTGCCGGGAAAACTGCAGCAGGCTCGGGCGTTCGTCATGGATCGTGACCTGTAGCCCCGGGACGGACAGCCGGGCGCGCAGCGCGATGAAGCCAAAGCCGCTGTCCAGATCGACCATCGAGGTGCAGCCACCAAGCAGCGCGGCGATGGTGCGGGCGTGGCGTCGGTCGAACTTTCCGGCCTTCAGCGCCGCAAGACTGGCAGCGGTGAAGACGCGCGGATCAAGCGGCAGCTTCAGCCCGCTGTTGTCGACCGGATCAAGCGGGATCTCGGCGGCAGGGTCGACCGGCCCCGCGACATAGGGCGAGGCGAAGGGTGACCCCCAGCCCGGCGGCGGCGGACTGCGCCGGTCGGCTTTCGGGGTCTCGGCGCGGCGCTGGTCGATCCGGGTCTGCACCTCGCGCGCGGCCTCGCGGTCGCGGGGCTTGGGCGGGTTGGCAACCACCTGGCTGATCGGAACCTCTGACGCGGCCAGCAGGCTTGCCACCAGCGCGCGGTAGTCCTCACTCGTCTTGTGGACGGCCAGCCGCGCGGCGACCCTTGCGATGGCGGCTTCGTGCAGCCGGCGCACCGTGGGGTCCTGCAACAGGGCGGCGATGATCTCGTCCCGCCGGTCGCGGTGCCGGGCGATGCGGAGGTCTTCAACCTCGTTGCGGTCCTGCAGCGACCAGTAGTCGGTGTTGTACTTGTTCGCTTTCAGGTTCACGTTGCCGCGCAGCTTGCGCAGCGCATAGGCGTCCATCGACTTGATGGCATAGTGGTTCACCTGCGCCCAGTCATAGCCCACGGTCCGGCGGATCGACCGCCAGCCGCGCAGCTTGAACCAGGTTTCCAGCGGCCGGCCAGAGCCGTTCACCCACAGCACAGAGTCGGGATAGTCGCCATCCTTGAACTGCGACTTTATGACCGGGCGGTGCACGCCTGGCCGCAGGCGTTTCGGGTCATAGCGGAACAGGGTCTTGGTGCCCCAGCCCTTGTTCCAGAACTCGGGTGCTGCGCGGGTGAACTGGTCGGTTACCGGCGCGGGGGACCAGTCGCGGATGCCCGCCGACCCGAAGATCCGCCAGGTCAGCACCATCGCCTGCGCCTGCATCGCGTCCAGCTCGGCCACCATCCCGCCCAAGCTGCCCGAGGGGTGGTTGACGCACAGAAATTCGTCAGCGTCCAGGATCAGGATCCAGTCGGCCTCGTGCAGGAAGACCTCATCCGAGGCGCGGCGCAGCATCGCGGGTTGCGGCTTGATGCCTTCCGGCACCTCGTTTTCCCGGTGATGCACCCCGATATCCAGCGATTCCAGATGCTTGAGCAGCGTATCGGTGTCGTCGGTGCAGTCGTTGGTATAGACCAGCACATCGGTGAAGCCGACCGCAAGGTGATGCGCGACCCATTCCAGCACATAGGGCGCCTCGTCCTTCATGGTCGAGACCGCGACCAGGGTGCCATGCGGGCTGGTCTGCCGAACGAAGATCATGCCCGGATTATTCCTCCAGGGCGGCGGTGGGGTCGATCCCGTGCCTGTCGCACATCCGGGCGACGTAACTGCCCGGCATCGGCGCGTTCTTGCGCCACCAGGGCCGCGTTCCATTGGTGTAAAGATGCACCGACCAGGTGCGGTCGGTGAAATGCCCCTCGACGCGGCCATGGGGGTCGTAGAACACATCGTTCAGCTGGAACGGCACCGGAAACAGAACTTCGCGCGGCAAGGCACGGTCCAGCACGCCAGACACCTTTGCGCACCAGGTCAGCGCCTGAGGGCCGAAGGCCGTTCTCTCGGTCTCGTAGATCCGCGCCGCAAGCGGCTTTGCCGGGTCAAGGTCGTCCATCTTCTTGCGCAGGCGCTTGCTCCACCAGGCGGGGTAGTCGGGCGGGTTGTCGAAGAAATCAAGCAGACGGTCCATGATCTCACTGTGCGGCGGAAAACCCACAACGCCGTTGTTCAGCGCCCCGGACAGGCCGTGCTCGCCAAAGACATACTCGGCATCGTCGGGAAAGGGCTGGTGGCAGAACGCATCGCAATCCACCCAGATCGCCCCTGTCTGCCGGATCATCCGGATGCGGAAGGCGTTGGCAACAAAGGCCGGCTTGGTCAGCGCCAGCAACTTGTCGTCCAGCGGCACGATGTCGGTGGCGGGACGAACCTCGACGCCCTCGGGGACGTTCAGGACCGGCCCCGTCGTGTAAAGCGTGACCGGATGGCCCTGGTCCAGATGCGACTTCAGGCAAAGCTGGTTCACGAAATGCAGTCTGTCGCCAATCCAAAGCGATGCGACAGGGCGGCGGTTCTGTTTCATGCGGTGGCCTTTGTCAAACGAGTGATGTCGCGCGGCCGGTTGGTGCCAGCCTTTGCGCTCGACAACTCGCGCAGCGCATTCTCCGCCCCATTTGCCGATGCGCAGATGACCCTAGCAGCCCGCCCGACCGATGTTAAGCGGGCCACGAGATAACGCTGAAAGACAAAGACTCCCGGTCGACTGCAGGTCAATGAGACAGCAGAACCCGAAGCTGCAAATGCGCCAGAATACCCTGCGTTGCGCCGCCAAGGATGAAGTCCCGCAGCCGCGAGTGACCAAAACCGCCCATCGCCAGAAGTCCGGCGCCCGCGTCCCTGGCGCCGGCCTGCAACGCCTCGGCGATGGGCCTGCCGTCAAGGGCGAGGTTGGCCGCCCTGGCCTCATAGCCGCGAAGCCGCAGCGACGCTGCAAGGTTTCCGGCAAGGTCAGTCTCGGCCAGGGCCTTCTCGCCGTGCACGGTCAGCACCGTGACGCGACCGCCCGGTGACAGAAGACGCAGCGCATCCTGAAGCGCGCGCGCCGCGACGCGGCTGCCGTCCCAGGCGATGGCGACATCGTCCAGCGGCGCTGGCTTTACCTGTTCGGGAACCAGGATGACCGGCAGCCCGGAGTCGAAGACCAGCGCCTGCGCAAGGTCAAGCGGCGCGGTGCTGTCGGTCGGGACCGGCACCAGCGACAGGTCGAACTGGCGCGCCTCGACGGACGCGGCGCCCAGAACCCCGCCCATGTCGATTTCGCGGGTGACCGTGGCGACGCCCTGACCGGATGTTGGCGCGGCTTCGACCAGGGCCTTCCGGCGCTGGCATTCGACCCGGCTGCGCTCTTCGACCGCGCGGGCCATTCCCTCGATGTTGATCAGGTATCCGCCCAGCGGCGAGGCCACCGGCGGAACCTTGACCGCAAAGTTCGTGACGTGCAGTTTGCAGCCGAATGCCGCCCCGACGGCCAGCGCGGCCAGGATTGCCGGATCGGAAATGGAATCGTTCTGACCATCAAGCGGAAGGTAGGCAATGTGGATCGGCATGGCTGTAGATCCCTTTCTGTGCATCCCGGCCCTTCGCCATTCGGCGCGGCAGGCCACCATCGGCAATCTGGCGATACCGACGGATCCCGCCTTGATCGAGATCAATCAGACAGAAGCAGGTTGGGTCAGGGATGCCGGAGGCACCCCTGACACCAGGGTCAGTGGCCGGTCGACCCGTGCGCCTCGCCGCGGGTTTTCCACAGCGAATAGAAGATGCCCGCCGCGATGATGCCCACGGTGATCGCCAGCGACAGGTAGGGGTCGAACTTGCCGAAGAAGTAGCTGTAGAACCCCTTCAGACCGATGAAGATCAGCACCACGGCCAGCGCATATTTCAGATAATGGAAGCGGTGCACCAGGGCGGCCAGCGCGAAGTAAAGTGCCCGCAGACCAAGGATCGCCATGATGTTCGCGGTGTAGACGATGAAGGTGTCCGTGGTGATCAGGAAGATCGCGGGGACTGAGTCCACGGCGAAGATCAGGTCGGCGAAGTTGATCACGATCAGCGCCACGAACAGCGGCGTGGCGAACAGCACCAGCTTGCCCGTGGTCGGGTGCGGCTGGCGGACAAAGAACTTCTGCCCGTGCAGGTCCTTGGTGACGTTCATGTATTTCGCGGTCAGCTTGACCACCGGGTTCTTCGACACGTCCATGTCGCCTTCAGGGACAACCAGCATCTTGATCCCGGTCAGGGCCAGGAATGCGGCGAAGACCAGCGTGACCCAGGCATAGTTCGAGATCAGCTCGGCCCCGATCGCGATCATGATGCCGCGCAGGATGATCACGCCGATGATCCCCCAGACGAGGGCGCGGTACTGGTATTTTCGCGGAATCGCGAAATAGCCGAAGATCAAGGAGATGACGAAGACGTTGTCGATCGAGAGCACCTTCTCGATGATATAGCCCTGGAAATAGGCCGCGACCGGGTTGGTGCCGTCGCTGGTGACCAGCGTGCCGTTTGACCAGGCCCACCAGATGTAGCCGCCGAACAGAATGGCGATGAAGATGTAGAAGGCCGACAGCTTCAGGCTTTCGGCGACACCAAGCTCGTGGTCGTCCTTGTGCAGCACGCCAAGGTCAAAGATCATCAGCGTGACGACGATGGACAGAAAGGCAAGCCACATCCAGATCGGCTTGCTGAGGAAGTCGTAAAACAGAAATTCCAAGGTCGTGTCCTTTTCTGGGTCGCGAAGTCGCCCCGGATCCAGACAGAAGCGGGCGGGCCTGACATCGAACGGTTTCGATGCGGTCCGACATCACGCCCGATTGGGAGGCGTCAGAGGGGCCCGGTCCGCTGCGGTGTATTTGCGCAGGCCCGGCAAAGTTTCAACCCCGAAGGAACAGGAAAACTCACGCCGGCGTGAATCCTGTGCAGCGGTGATGCCGATTTGCCGCCCTTTCCGCATTTGCAGGGCTTGTCGCAGGGGCGGCCCGGCGGGTATTCCCGGCTGCAAGACATGGGAGCGCGCAATGAGCCTGAACAGCTTCGGACATCTCTTTCGCGTCACCACCTGGGGCGAAAGCCACGGGCCGGCCATCGGCTGCACCGTGGACGGCTGCCCGCCGGGAATTGCCCTGACCGAAGCCGACCTGCAGCCCTGGCTGGACCGCCGCAAGCCAGGCATGTCGAAGTATACCACCCAGCGCAAGGAACCCGACGAGGTGCTCATCCTGTCGGGCGTCTATCAGGGGCGGACGACCGGAACGCCGATCCAGCTGATGATCGAGAACACCGACCAGCGGTCGAAAGACTATGGCGAGATCGCGCAAAGCTTCCGGCCCGGCCATGCCGACATCACCTATCACCAGAAGTATGGCATCCGCGATCCGCGCGGCGGCGGGCGGTCCAGCGCCCGCGAGACGGCGTCGCGGGTGGCCGCTGGGGGCGTGGCGCGCAAGGTTCTGGCGGCGCTGGTGCCGGGGCTGAAGATCACCGGCTACATGGTGCAGATGGGAACCCGAACCATCGACCGCGCCCGCTTTGATGCGGCCGAGATCGAGCGGAATCCCTTCTGGGTGCCCGACGCGCAGGCTGCCGTCGACTGGGCCGCCTATCTTGACGGGCTGCGCCTCGCGCATAATTCGGTCGGCGCGGTGATCGAGGTGGTGGCGAGCGGTGTGCCCCCCGGCCTTGGCGCGCCGCTCTATGCCAAGCTCGACAGCGACCTTGCCGCCGCGATGATGTCGATCAACGCGGTCAAGGGGGTCGAGATCGGCGAAGGCATGGCCGCCGCCGCCCTGACGGGCACGGAAAACGCCGACGAAATCCGCATGGGGCCGGACGGGCCAGAGTTCCTCACGAACCACGCGGGCGGCATCCTGGGCGGCATCTCCAACGGACAGCCCGTCGTCTGCCGCTTTGCCGTCAAGCCCACCTCCAGCATCTTGACGCCGCGCCAGACCGTCACCGAAGCGGGGGCCGAGGTGGATCTGGTCACCAAGGGCCGCCACGACCCCTGCGTCGGCATCCGTGCCGTGCCGGTGGGCGAGGCGATGATGGCTTGCGTGCTTCTGGACCATCTTCTGCTGGACCGGGGCCAGACCGGCGGGGTTCGCGGAAAGATCGGCCCGGCTGGTCAGTAGGCCGAGCGCATCGCTGTCCCGGCCTTGGTTCCGGTCAGGGCGCGAAAGTCGGCGACCGCATCGGCCGCTCCGGTCGACAGGAAGCGTATGTCGCTGCCGATCGTCGTCATCCGGTAGCCCCATCCGACCGCGCGCGCCGCATAGCCAGGTGTGGCACAGTGCAGCGCGGCGATGATCCCCAGTCGCTGGCAGGCCGCCGCGATGGATTGCAGCGCGGCGGTCATCTCGGGTTCCTGGCGGTCCAGCCCGGCCGGCAGCCGCCCGTTCGAGACCGAAAGCGTCAGGTCGGACGGACCGACATAGATGCCGTCCAGCCCGGGTGTCGCCACGATGGCATCAAGGTTCGCCAGTCCCTCGGCGGTCTCGATCATCGCGAAGGCCAGAACACTGGCGTTAGCGCGGGCGGCATAGCCCTCACCATGGGCATAGACCGCGCGGGTCGGGCCGTAGCTGCGCACCCCGTCAGGCGGATAGCGCATGTAGCTGACCAGTCGTGCCGCATCGTCAGCCGTGCTGACCATCGGGCAGATGATCCCCCCGGCGCCCGCATCCAGCGCCTTCATCACATGCGCGGGGTCAAGCCAGGGCACCCGCGCCAGAAGCGTCGCCCCGCTGGCCCGCATCGCCTGCAGCATCGGCAAGAGGTCGGAATAGTCCAGCGCCCCATGCTGCATGTCGACGGTCAGAGAGTCGAAGCCCTGCGCCGCCATGATCTCGGCGGTGAAAGGATTGCCAACATGGCACCAGCCGTTCAGGCTGGCATGCCCGTCAGCCCAGATCCTGCGCAGATCGGTCATCCGGCCACCCTTGGTATCCTGCAGTTCACCCCTGCTTGCGTGACGCAAAGGCCCGCAGGACGCAAGCCCCGTGCGCTGTCAGGTCCGATCCTGGGGAAAGCCCGAAAAGGCTGGTGCCGCTGAAGGGACTCGAACCCCCGACCCCATCATTACGAATGACGTGCTCTACCAGCTGAGCTACAGCGGCATCCTTTTCGTGCGCAGGCTCTTAGCACCCGGCCCGGTTGGAGTGTAGCCCTAATTTGCGCGGCGGGCGATCTCGTCTGGCGGGGTGGTGTCGGGCTCGGGCATCAGCTCGGGCTCTGGATCTTCCACCGGCGGTGCGGGTCGGCTTTCCATCAAGGGCAGAAGCTCGGCCAAGCTGCGGGTGGGCGTGCCTGTGGCAGGTGGTTGCCGCCAAGACAGGGTGTCGAAGCTGCCGCAATTGTCGCAGACCGGCCCCCAGGCCTGATGGATCGCCTGGCACTTGTCGCAAACCCACTGCGGCCCGCGCGGCGCAGACAGCGCCTTTGCCACCAGGTCGCGCACCACTGCATCCTCGGCCCCTTCGCCCCGCGCAATCGCGGCAAGCAGCGCCAGCGACCGCTGCGTCGGGTTCTGCGTCGGCACTTCGCCCAGCGCGCGGCGGGCGGCGGGAAAATCTTCGGCAGCGATCAGAAGTTCGGCCAGCATAAGCTTCGTCTCATCGCTGTCCGCGCGCAAAGTGGTCAGCACCTTGAACCGCTTCAGCCGTTCGGCCGGGGTCTCGTCCGGCTCGATCGCGGCAAAGGCGGCGGCAAGGTCGGGATGCGGCTGCACCTCCCAGGCCTTTTTCAGCACCCGGGTCGCCGACCGTTTGTCGCCCTTCGCCGCGTAGCTGCGCGCGGCCATCGCGGCGGCGGGAATCAGGTCGGGCGAAAGGCGGTTCGCTTCGATCGCGGCTTCACGCGCCTCGATGCTGGCGTTTTCGTCGATCACCACATGCGCCTGCTGCAAGGCCAGCACGGCGTCGCGACGACGATAGACATCCTTGGGCAGCGTTCCGGTCTTGAGCTTGGCCCCCAGCGTCGCCCGTGCGCCCGACCAGTCACCCGCGTCGGACTGCAGCTTCAGCAGGATATCCTGCGTCTCGGCGTGTTTGGGCCGAAGCTCGAATGCCTTTTCCGCCAGCTTCAGGGCGGTTTCGCGATCACCTTCGGCCAGCTTCTGCTGCATCAGGCCCCGGACCCCGACGAACCGCGTCTTGTCGTCGGAAAGGAGCACCTTGTAGGCCTCGGTCGCGCGTTTCCGGTCACCCGCCGCCTCGGCCGCCTGCGCGACCAGAAGCGTGGTCAACTCCGGCTTGTCCAGAAGCCGTTCCGCCGTCTGCGCTCGGTTCAGCGCCAGCCGCGCCTCGCCCGAGGCCAGCGCCATCATCCCTTCGGACAGCGCGCGATAGCCCTTCCGCTCACGGTTGCGGTCGAAATAGCGCGAGATCGCGGTCTCGTCGCCATTCAGAAAGCGGATCACTGCGCCCAGCAGGCCCAGAAGCTTCAGCGCCAGCCAGACCGCTGCAAAAAGAAGGATGCCCAGCACCACCGCCTGCACCGGGCCGATGGTGAACTCCCAGCCTGCGACGACGATCCGCATCGCGTCGCCGGTTTCGGACAGCATGCCAAGCCCCAGCGCCAGCGCGGCGATGGCCGAGACGAAAAGCACCACCTTGGTCAGGGACCATAGCATCACAGGGCCTCCAGTGCCGCATCGACCGCCTGCCGCGCCTCGACCCGCGTGATCCAGGCTGCAAAGGGCGCGCGCGCGTCGGTCGGCAGGGTGGCAAGCTCGGCCAATGTTTCGGGAAGCCGGGCTTCGGACAGCGCAAAGTCGGCGCGCGACAGGATGGCATCCGGCGTATCGCCGGCACGCGGCGACAGCGATCGCGCCCCGGTCTGCGACGCCAGGAAATCGACCAGTCGCGCGCCCCAGCCCCTGTCGCCTTCGGCGGCGCGGGCAATCGCCAGCGCCTGCCGGGAAAGATCGGGAAACTCGGCCTGCAGTGTTGCCACAGTCGCCACACCGGCAACATGCGGGGCCAGCGCGGCGGTCAGCGCGGGGTCACCCAAAGCGGCAAGCTCGGCCTCGAAGCCCGCGCCCCCGGCAACAGCCGCGCGCAGACGGACCAGCGCCGCCGTCCGTTCAGCTTCGGTGGCGGCCTCGGCAGCAGCTTTGGCGCGGGCGGTCGCCTCGGCCTCGGCAGCCTCAAGCCGGGCGAGAGCTTCATCGACCCTGGACATGTCCGCTGTGCCCTGTGGCTCGGCCGCCAGCCGGCGTTCAAGCTCGGCCAGTTTCGTCGCAAGCGCAGCGGTCGACGCGCCGCTCCCCTTCGGCAAGGCCTCGATTGCGGTCATCCGTTGGTCAAGGCTCTCCAGCGCCGACAGGTCGACCGGCTGGCCGGCCGGGGCTGCTTCAAGCGCATCGATGCGGGCCTGCAGGCCCGAAAGGCTGTCTCGCAAGGCGGGAAGCGGGTCGGTCGCCGATGGGCGCGCCGCCTCAAGCGCGTCCAGTCGCCCGGACAGGGCCGTGATCTCGGCCGGATCGCCGGCCCCGGTCAGCCCGAAGGCGTTGAAATGCGACAACCCGAACCCGCCGACCGCCGCCAAAGCACCCCCCAGCACAGGCGCAAGCAGGCCGGACCGGCGCGAGGAACCGCTGACGGACGCAAGGGGTAGCGGCTCGACTCCTCGTTCTGCAAGGGCTTCGGCCGCAGCGGCAGGCTCTGCTGCCAAGTCCGGCGCCAAGTCCGGCGCCAAGTCCTGCACCAAGTCCTGCACCAAGTCCGGCGCCGGGTCCGACAGATCGGTCAGGGCATCGCTTTCCGGGTTCTTGCGTCTTGCCATTGCGGTGGCCCCTCCGGCTTTGGCCCGACCTTCGGCCCGACCTTCACCTAAGCACTCACCGCCCCCGGGTTCAAGGCGCGGACATGGCTGCAAGCGCCACGCCGACCGCCTTCAGCATGGCTTGCGCGTCGGGACGTTCGGCCACGAACAGCGCCTTGCTCGGGATCGTCTTTGCCGCCAGTGCCACCGCTTCGCTCATCACGACCAGCCAAAGGGCTGCCCGAAGGTCGTTCGGCAGCGCCGCCGCGAACAGCGCCGCACTTCTGGGCGAGAACAAGGGAACGATCATCGGCCCCTCACCCTGCAAAAGCGCCCCGGCCTGTGCCGGCAAAGGTTGGCCCGCCTGGAAATAGACCACAAGGGATTCAGTCTCTATTCCCGCCAAAACCAGGGATTCGGCAACCGTGCCCCAAGCGTTCTCGCCCCGCAGATGCAAAAGCCTGCCGTTCGGCGGGTCGGCGCGAATTGCTGCCACCAGTGCCATGGCGTCTCCGTCTGCCGACTGCGCGCGAAACCCTGCCGACGCAGCCCGTTCGGCCGTCTTGCGACCGACGCACCAGGCCAGATCCGGCAGATCGGCACCCAACCGCCGGGCCGCCTCGACTCCCGTCACCGAGGTGAAGATCACCCCCGCGAACGGGCCGGGCGGCAAGGGCGGCGCAAGATAATGCGCCAGCATCAGCGGCGCGACCACCGGCCGCACCCTGGTGCCGTACCGCTGGACCAGCACCGTCGCAAATGCCTGCGCTTCGGCCTCAGGCCGGGTCAGCAGAACCGGGACCGGCCCGGGCATGGCCTTGGAGGCTTCCGATTGTCTCGCCATGTCCATGGTGTTACCTGCCGTGCAGCTTTCACGCAACGGCGGCCATGTCCCGGACCCTGACCCTTCTCGGCATCGAATCAAGCTGCGACGACACCGCCGCCGCAGTCGTGCGTCTGCCTGTGGGCAAGGCTCCGACGATCCTGTCCTCCGAAGTGCTGGGCCAGACCGCCCTGCATGCGGATTTCGGCGGCGTGGTGCCGGAAATCGCCGCCCGCGCCCACGCCGAGCGGCTGGATGGCGTGGTCGAGACGGCGCTGACCACCGCCGGCGTCACGCTGGACGACATCGACGCCATCGCCGTGACTGCCGGGCCGGGGCTGATCGGTGGCGTCCTCTCCGGCGTGATGCTGGCGCGCGGGCTGGCGGCGGCGCGCGGCTTGCCGCTGGTGCCGGTCAACCACCTTGCCGGCCACGCCCTGACCCCGCGCCTGACCGACGGGATCGATTTTCCCTATCTGATGCTCCTTGTCTCGGGCGGGCATTGCCAGTTCCTGCTGGTCGAGGGCGTGAACCGCTTCCGCCGGCTGGGCGGCACCATCGACGACGCCCCGGGAGAGGCCTTCGACAAGACCGCCAAGCTGCTTGGCCTGCCGCAGCCGGGGGGTCCGGCGGTCGAGGCCGAGGCAGCTTCGGGCGACCCGCTGCGGTTCCGCTTTCCCCGCCCGCTGCTGGACCGCGACGGCTGCGACCTGTCGTTCTCCGGTCTGAAAACCGCGCTGTTGCGGGCGCGGGATACGCTGATCGCCGACCGGGGCGGCATCTCCGTGCAGGACCGCCGCGACCTCTGCGCCGGGTTCCAGGCGGCGGTGGCCGAGGTTCTGGCCGTCAAGACGGCGCGGGCGCTTGCCATGGTGGCGGACCTGCCCCTGACCGCGCTTGCCGTGGCGGGCGGCGTGGCGGCAAATAAGGCAATTCGGGCCATGTTAGAGACTGTTTCCGATCGCGCGGGCGTGATCTTCCTTGCCCCGCCGCTGCGGCTTTGCACCGACAATGCCGCAATGATCGCCTGGGCCGGGATCGAACATCTGCGGGCGGATCTGCCTGTTCCGGGCGGCTTTCTCGCCCGGCCACGCTGGCCGCTGGATGAGACTGCGCCAGCCCTTCTGGGGTCCGGAAAGAAGGGGGCAAAGGCATGATCGGCATCGCCGGGGCCGGTGCTTTCGGAACGGCCCTCGCCGTCGTGCTGGCGAAGGCAGGCAACGAGGTCCGGCTCTGGGCCCGCAATCCCGACCAGGTTCAGGCAATGACGGCCCGGCGCTGCAACGACACGGCCTTGCCAGGGGTTCCGCTGCCGGAAAGCGTCTCTATGCACGCCGAAATCGCAGATCTCTGCGGTGGCGATGTCCTCCTCCTTGCCGCGCCAATGCAGGCCCTTGGGGCCCTGCTGGACGCCTGGCCGGTGATCGGGGCCCGCCAGCCACTGGTTGCCTGCTGCAAGGGCGTGGACCTGGCAACCCTGCGCGGTCCCGTCGCCCTGATTGAGGCGCGCCGACCGGGCGCGACCGTCGCCCTTCTGACCGGCCCAGGCTTTGCCGCCGACATCGCGCGCGGGCTGCCGACTGCGCTGACGCTGGCTGCCGGTCACCAGGGAGAGGCGTTGCAAGACCTGCTGTCCACCCCGACCCTCCGCCTCTACCGGTCCGACGACGTTCGCGGTGCGGAACTTGGCGGCGCCTTGAAGAACGTGGTCGCCATCGCCGCCGGGGCGGTGATCGGCGCGGGCCTTGGCGACAGTGCCCGCGCTGCCCTGATGACGCGCGGCTATGCCGAGATGGTGCGCCTGGCGCTGGCGATGGGCGCGCGGGCCGAGACGCTGGCCGGCCTGTCCGGTCTTGGCGATCTGATTCTGACCTGCACCTCGGCCCAGTCCCGCAACTTTCGCTTCGGGCTGGCGCTGGGCAGGGCCGAAGCCTTTGATCCCGCCACCACGGTCGAAGGCGTGGCCACCGCGCGCGCCGTGGTTCGGCTTGCGGGAGCCTTGCGGATCGACATGCCGATCACCGGAATGGTCGATGCCCTTGCCTCGGGCGAGACCTCGCTGAATGATGCCATCGGCCGCTTGATGAGCCGCCCTCTGAAACAGGAATGACCATGCGCTTCGCCCTGATCTGCCTTGACCGGCCCAACGCCCTGCAAACCCGCGTCGAGACCCGCGCCGCGCATCTGGAGCATATCCAGGCGACCGGCGTGGTCGAGCAGGCCGGCCCCTTCATCGACGCGGCCGGGCAGATGTGCGGCAGCCTGATCGTGCTGGGCGTCGCCACCCGCGCCGAGGCAGAGGCCTGGGCAGAGGCGGATCCCTATGCGAAGGCGGGGCTGTTCGCCTCGGTGATGATCCAGGAGTGGAAGCGGGTGATCGGATGACTTGCTGGCTGTTCAAGTCCGAGCCGGATGTCTGGGGCTGGGATCACCAGGTCGCCAAGGGCGACACGGGCGAAGAATGGCACGGGGTCCGCAACTATCAGGCCCGCAACAACATGCGGGCGATGAAGGTCGGGGATCTGGGGTTCTTCTATCACTCGAACGTCGGCAAGGAGATCGTGGGGATCGTCGAGGTCAGCCGCGAAAGCCTGCCCGACAGCACGACCGATGATCCGCGCTGGGACTGCGTGATGATCAAGGCGGTCCGGCCGCTCAAGCGGGCGATCAGCCTTGAGGAATGCAAGGTCACGCCGGGGCTGGAAGCCATGGTCCTGGTCAACAACACCCGGCTTTCGGTGCAGCCGGTAAGTGCCGAGGAATGGGCGATCGTCTGTCGACTTGGCGGCGTGGAGCCCTGACGGTCCACACTGGACAGCCACTTCGGTCTATTGAAATCAACAGGTTGACCTGTGCGCTTTAAGGATCTGGAAAGGAATCCGCAGACCGGCGCGGCAGATTTTCCTACCCATCGCCCGACGTTTGCGGCACGGTTCGCGGACAACAACAAAAGGATGGGACGGCGATGGAAATCGTGAACGTTCTGGCTGCGGCAGTCGCGGCCTTTGCTTTCGGCTCGGTCTGGTACATCGCGCTGTCGAAACCCTGGCTGGCGGCCTCGGGCGTCACCGAAGCGCAGCAGAGGACCGGAGGGCCGATGCCCTTTGTCGTCGGGATCCTTGCGATGGTACTGGTGGCGGGGATGATGCGGCACCTCCTTGGCGCGGCCGGGGTGACGACGGTCGCCGGCGGCGCCATCGCCGGATTTGGCATCGGCGCGTTCCTGATTACGCCCTGGGTGGCGATGAACTACGCCTTCGCGCTGCGCAAACCGGCGCTGACGGTGATCGACGGGGTAAACAGCGTCGTCGGCTGCACCATCATGGGCGCAGTCCTGAACACGTTTTGACGCGCCACGCTGGTGCAGAGAACAAGATCCTTCGAAGGATTCTTGCAGATCTTCTCGAAAAGACTTGCGCCTGCGGAGACGCTGGCGCCCGGAATGGAAAAGGCCGCCGGGGTTTCCCCACGGCGGCCTTGATTTCCGTCTGCCGGAAGCGCGTTCAGCCCTGGCGGGCCTTGTAGCGCTTTTGCGTCTTGTTGATCACATAGACGCGGCCTTTGCGGCGCACGACCTGGCAATCGCGGTGACGCGTCTTCAGCGAGCGGAGCGAGTTGGCGACTTTCATGGTCGGCCTCCTTCTACGCGGCGCGAGATGCGCCTGATTGCAACCCTTGCCCCCGGACGGGGGCGGCGAATGGTGGGCGGTACTGGGATCGAACCAGTGGCCACTACGATGTCAACGTAGTGCTCTACCGCTGAGCTAACCGCCCACGCTGCCGCTGCGCCCCGCCTTGCCCCCTGCGCCGAAACGAAAAGGACGCGGGCGGAACCGCGTCGGTCGGCTGGGTCTATACTGGCTTGGACCCGGGCCCGCAAGGGGTTTTGGCTTTCCAGATTCTGCGGCTATACCAAGGGGAACCAGAGGACAGCGCCCTTGCCCGACCATGAGACAGAAGCCTTCGTTCTGAAGCGACCCGTGCGGCAGGCGGGGCCGTATCTCTTTGCCTCGCCGCATTCCGGCCGAGACTATCCCGCATCGTTTCTGTCCAGCGCGGTTCTGGACCGCCAGGCGATCCGGTCTTCGGAAGATGCCTTTGTCGACAGGCTTTTCGACGCCGCCCCCGCGCTTGGTGCCCCTTTGCTGGTCGCGCGGGCGCCAAGGGCGTTCATCGACCTCAACCGGGCCGCAGACGAGCTTGATCCGGCGGTGATCGACGGGATCGCGCGGACGCCGCACAACCCGCGCGTCTCGTCCGGGCTGGGGGTGATTCCCCGCGTTGTGGCCGGCGGGCGGCAGATCTACCGTGGCAAGCTGACCCTGTCAGAGGCCGAAAGCCGGATCACCCGATTCTGGCACCCCTATCATGACGCGCTGGCCGCCCTGATCGACGAGACCCGCACAGCCTTTGGCAGTGCCGTGCTGATCGACTGCCATTCGATGCCGCACGAGGCGATCGAGGCGCATTCCCGCCCCGGCCAGCCCCGGCCCGAAGTGGTTCTGGGCGACCGCTACGGCGTTGCGGCAGGACGCGAGGTGATGGACCGCGTGGAAGCCGCCTTTGCCGCAGCCGGCCTTCGCGTGGTGCGCAACGCGCCCTTTGCCGGGGCCTATGTCACCCAGGCCTATGGCCGGCCGATGCGCGGCGTGCATGTCGTGCAGGTCGAGATCGACCGGGCGCTTTACATGGACGAGGTGCGGGTCGACCCCTTGCCGGGATTCGCGGCATTCCGCGACGTGATATCCGGCGTTGCAGCCGAACTGATTCAACCGCCCGCCAAGGCGCCCGCCAAGGCGATGGCCGCCGAATAGTCCTTGGGCAGGACCGCCGGCGCTGCGGTCGCCGCCACCCGCCTTCGCCAGTTGGCAGACGGCATCTTTGCAGTTAAACAGGTCCTGTGCCCGCATCCGTGGCCGGTGTGATCGGCAGATGCGCCTCCGCGAAACCGACGCTTGAATGCCGCACCTGCCTTTGGAGTCACGCTTGGAACCGATCCTTCACCCCCTCGCCATGCATGATCTGCCACCGTTCATCACGCCGCCCGGCGAGACGGATACGCTTATGGTCGTGACGGCCGTGTTCCTGCTGGTGATCGTGATTTCGGTCGGCGTGATCTACTTCAGCCTGCACTCCTTGCCCGAGCGGATGTCGCACCGGACCAACCAGGCGCAGGCCGGGGTTGTGGCCGTGCTGTGCCTGGTGGCCTTGTTCACCCACAACCATCTGTTCTGGATCTTCGCGATCCTGCTGGCCTTCATCCGGATTCCGGATTTCGAAACGCCGATCCTGTCGATCTCGGACAGTCTCAGGCGGCTTGCCCCGACCGCAGACCCCGCCTTGCCAGAGGCTGCCCTGGCCCTGGCGGCAACCGGTCCAGGCACGCCCGTGCCAGGCCTGACAGCCGCCGCGTCAGCCGAAACCCGGGAGGTCTGAGCCATGCTGGAGCTGCTTTTCTGCGCAACGCTGACCGTTCTTCCCGACTTCCTGTTCCGCAGATATGTTCAGGGCAGGCGCCTTGGCCACGAGATCACCTTCTTCTCGGTCTGGTACGAACTGCGCTATGGCATCACGCTTTGCCTGCTTCTGACGGTGGCGCTGATCACCGTGGTGTTCTACTACCATCCCTCCAGCCGAGCGGCGGTGTCCTACTTCCGCACCGTATCGGTGATGGCCGACAGCGTGGGCCGGGTGGACGAAGTCTTTGTCGGGCTGAATGAGGACGTGGTCGCGGGCCAGCCCCTGTTCCGGCTGGAGACCGACCAGCAGGAAGCCGCACTTGCGGCGGCCCGGCTGCGCGTGGCCGAGGTGACGGCGCAGATTGCCGTCGCCAGGACGGAACTGGCAACGGCGGATGCGCAGATCACCCAGGCCAAGGCAGCGCTGAAGCAGGCGACGGACGAGCTGACACGCCAGCAGACCCTGCAAGAGCGCGACCCCGGCATCGTTCCGCAGCGCGAGATCGACCGGCTGCAAAGTGCCGTCGACGGGAGGCTGGCCGGACTGGAGGCCGCGCTGTCGCAAAAGCAGTCGCTCGAAGCGCAGATCACGGTCCTTCTGCCCGCGCAGGTCGCTGCGGCCGAGGCAGGCGTGGTCGAGGCCCAGGTCCTCCTGGACCACCGGACCGTGACCGCCAGCATAGATGGCACGCTGACCCAGTTCACCTTGCGTCCGGGCGATATCCTGAACCCGATGATCCGCACCGCCGGCGTGCTGGTCCCCAAGGATGCCGGCAAGGGCTACTTGCAGGCGGGGTTCAACCAGATCGAGGCGCAGGTCCTGCGTCCGGGCATGACGGCCGAGGCCCTGTGCCTGTCGCAGCCTTTCACGGTGATCCCGATGGTGGTGACCGGCGTGCAAACGGTGATCGCGTCCGGGCAGTTTCAGGCAACCGACCGTCTGGTCGATCCGGCCGCCGCCCCGCCGCCGGGGTCAGTGATGACCTTCCTGGAACCAATGTACGAGGGCGGCTTCGACCTCGTCCCACCGGGATCAAGCTGCACGGTGAATGCCTATACCTCGAACCATGAACGGCTGAATTCGGACGAGGCCCTGTCTACCGGCACGCGCATCTGGCTGCACGCGGTCGATACGGTCGGGCTTGTCCATGCGGTGCTGTTGCGCAGCCAGGCGCTGCTGATGCCGGTGCGGGCACTGGTGCTGAGCGGCGGGCACTAGCGCAGGGCGCGGCCCTTGATGATCGCCTCGGTCCCGAACTTCGCCCGGATCGCATCGGTGGCGCGTTCCGCGCTGGCGCGGCGGCGGGCTTCGGGGTCCAGAAGGTCGGCGGAGAGGTCGGCCGCGTCCTCGGGTGCAAGGTCCGAGATCCCGACCCCGATCAGGCGGAACGGGCCAGAGGTTCCGGCGCGGTCGAAAAGCCCGCGCGCGGCGCGGTAGATGCGGTCGGTCAGCTGGGTCGGGTCCGGCAGTGCCAGGCGGCGGGTGACCAGCTGGAAATCGCCGCGCTTCAGCTTCAGCGTCACTGTGCGGCCCGACAGGCGTTTCGCCTTGGCCCGGTCGGCGACCTGTTCGGAAAGTCGCCAGATATGCCCGTCCAGAAGATCAGGGTCGGAGGTATCCTCGAAGAAGGTGGTCTCTTTCGAGATCGACTTCAGCCGTTCGTCCCGGTTCACCCGACGCGTGTCCAGCCCGCGTGCCAGATGCCAGAGCCGGTCTCCGGTCGATCCGAACCTTGCACCAAGATCCGCGCGGTCCCAGCGCAGAAGATCGGCGATGGTGCGGATGCCAGCCGCTTCCAGCGCGGTCTGCGTCGCCTGCCCGACGCCCCAGATGATCCGCACCGGCCGTGGCTTCAGGAAACCAGCGGTCTCGGCCTTGCCAACCACGGAAAACCCGCGTGGCTTGTCAAGATCCGAGGCGATCTTGGCCAGGAACTTGTTGTGCGACAGGCCGATGGAGCCGGTCAGGCCCAGCTCGTCCTCCATCCGTCTGGTCAGCCGTGCCAGAAGAACGGCGGCAGGGGCGCCGTGCAGGCGGGCAGTGCCGGTCAGGTCGAGGAAAGCCTCGTCCAGCGACAGGGGCTCGATGGCCGGGGTCAGCTCTTCCATCATCGCGCGGATGGCGCGGGAGGCCGTCGTGTAGGCGGCAAAGCGCGGCTTGACCACCACCGCATCGGGGCAAAGCTTCAGCGCCTGGAACATCGGCATGGCGGATCGCACGCCCTTGATCCGCGCGATGTAGCAGCAGGTCGACACAACGCCCCTTTGCCCGCCGCCGACGATGACCGGCTGGTCGCGCAAGGCGGGATTGTCACGCTTTTCCACGCTGGCATAGAAGGCGTCACAATCCATGTGGGCGATGGAAAGCGTGGTCAGCTCGTCATGCGCGACCAGGCGCGGCGACCGGCAGGACGGGCAGCGCGGGGTCACCGCATCGGTCAGGGTCAGGCAGTCACGGCACAGGCTTGGCATGCAGGCAGGCTAGCACGGCGGCAGGGCGGCGTCAGCGGGTGTAGCTGCCCAGCACCTCAAGATAGCTGCGCAACAGCGGCACGCGGCGCGGGCGAAAGCTTTCCCCGGTCGGGTCCACCCGGTCCATCCGCGCCAGCTTGAAACGGCGGAAATCCTGGCGCAGGCAGCAAAAGGCCAGGCATTGCACTTCGCGGTCGAGAAACACGATGCCCAGCGGCCAGATCCGGCGTTCGGTGACCTGGCCGGCATTGTCGCGATAGGCGATGTCCAGCGCCTGCTCGTCCCAGGCCGCCGTGCGCAGAAGCCGGATATGCGGCGGCAGGGGCGGCGGCTTCTCGAAACGGTAGGTGCGGCTGACCGCATGGATCGCCTGGCGCTGCACCCGGTCGGGCAGGGTGGCAATGATCTTGGCCTGCGCCTCTTGTGCGGCGCGGGCCAGTTCGGGGTCGCCGGTCAGGGCCACCTCTGCCAGGCCAAGGACCAGCGCCTCGACTTCAAGCCTGGTGAACATCTGCGGCGGCAGGGCCGGGTCTTCGGTCAGCGAGTAGCCGACCCCTGCCGCGCCATCGATCAGGGCGCCCCCGGCGCGCAACGCCAGGATGTCGCGGTAAAGCGTGCGCTCGGACACGCCGGTTTCCGTGGCAAGGCGGGCGGCGGTGACCGGCTGCGGCAGCATCCGGAAGGCTGAAAGCAGACGAAACAGGCGGTCGGCGCGGGGCATGTCTTCCTGACAGGTTCTGACAGGAGGGCAAGCGTAGACCATAGCCACGGACAAGCAAAGGAGAACGACATGCTGACCCTTATCCACGCCCCGCAGTCCCGGTCTTCGGGCGTCATCCAGCTTCTTGACGAGCTGGGCGCGCTGTCGCAGGTCGCGGTGCAGACCGTTGGCATCCGCCGGTTGCGCACCGGAAGCGGCGCCCCTGATCCGGCCAACCCCCATCCCAAAGGCAAGGTGCCGCTGCTGATCCATGATGGCGTGGCGATCCGCGAACGGACCGCGATCATGCTGCACCTGACCGAGCTTTTCCCGGATGCGGGGCTGGGCATCGCCCCGGGAAGCCCGGCGCGCGGGGCGTTCCTTGCCTGGCTTGCCTATTACGGCAATGTCATGGAGCCGGTGTTCATCGCCCAGTTCAGCAAGGTTGAAAGCCCCGCCTTTCACGCGACGTTCCGCGGCGTGGCCGAGGTGGCAGCGACCCTTTCGGCGGCGCTGGAGCGGGGGCCCTGGCTGATGGGCGACCGCTTTACCGCGGCGGACCTGCTGATCAGCGGTGTCTTTGCCTGGGCGCCCGAGGCCGCACCCGATGTGCCCGCGATCCGCGACTGGATCAGCCACTGCCAGGCACGACCCTCGGTCGTGCGGACACGGGAGTTCGACGCGCTGCAACTGGCGGCCTGACCCGGGACGGTTCGGCGAAAGCACAGGGGCCTGCCCGCAATCAGGGTCTGCGGTTGCAGGCCCCGGTTTCGGGCCCCGGTTTCGGGCAAGGCGACGGGACGGCCAGGGGGTGAGGACGCCGGAAACGGCCGTGGCCCGGCGGCGCGCCGGGAACCAGCGCCGATCAGGCCGGGGGCGGCTGCCAAAGCTCGATCGGGGTGCCCTCGGGGTCGTGGATGCGGGCGAAGGTGCCATAGCTGCCGTCGCCGTCCCAGTCGGGACGGGTCTCGACCGCAAGTCCGGCGGCGCGCAACTGCGCAACCATTCCTGACAGGTCATCCACGCGCAGGTTCAGCATCCAGTGCTTGTCGGCGGCGAAATAGTCGGTCGTGGCCGAGAAGGGCGAGACCACCGTCGGCCCCGCCTCTTGCGCCCAGACGGCGACATCGGGCTGGGTGATCCCCAGATGGGTGCGGTACCAGTCGTTCAGCGCGGCGGGGTCCGCCGCCCGGAAGAAGATGCCGCCGATGCCTGTCACCCGTGCCATCGCCCGCCTCTATTGAAAAAGGGCCACCTCGCAAGGTGACCCTCTCACAAATCCGGCGATCCGGGAAGGATCAGCCGTTCACGACATCCTTGAGCGCCTTGGCGATGGCGAATTTCACCTGCTTGTCGGCCGGCTTCTTCATCTGCTCGCCGGTGGCGGGGTTGCGGACCATGCGCTCGGGGCGGGCCTTGCAGGCAACCTTGCCCAGGCCGGGAAGGGTGACGGTGCCCCCGGCGGCAACTTCGCGCGACACGACAGCGGCAATCGCATCCAGCGCGGCATTGGCGGTCTTCTTGTCGCCGCCCATGGCATCGGCAACGGCGGCAACAAGCTGGGTCTTGGTCATCGGTTTGGACATTTTTTCATCCCTTGTTTGCTATCTTGCGTGGTAACGGCGTCCCTGCAGCGCGCAATCGGCGCAGCCATCCTTCCCCCGAAACCGGGGCCAGTGCCCAAACACACAGTTTCCGGGCCGAAATCAACCCCGGAACGCAAATTCATCGGGTTTTGGCAGGTTTTTCACGCGCTCAGAGGAAGGCGGTTTCCTCGAAAGACCGCAATTTCCGGCTGTGCAGCCGCGCGATCGGCGTCTCACGCAGGCGTTCCATCGCCCGGATGCCGATCTGAAGATGGCGGCTGACCTGAGTCTTGTAGAACTCGGACGCCATGCCGGGCAGCTTCAGCTCGCCATGCAAAGGCTTGTCGGAAACGCACAGAAGCGTGCCGTAGGGCACCCGGAAGCGGAACCCGTTCGCGGCGATGGTCGCCGACTCCATGTCCAGTGCGACGGCCCTGGATTGCGACAGGCGGCGGACGGGGCCGGAGTGGTCGCGCAGCTCCCAGTTGCGGTTGTCGATGGTGGCGACGGTGCCGGTGCGCATGATGCGCTTCAGCTCGTAGCCCTCCAGCTGGGTCACCTCGGCCACGGCTTTTTCCAGCGCGATCTGGATTTCCGCCAGTGCAGGAATCGGCACCCAGACCGGCAGATCGTCATCCAGCACATGGTCATCTCGGAGGTAGGCATGGGCGAGGACAAAGTCCCCCAGCGACTGGCTGTTGCGCAGCCCGGCGCAGTGCCCGACCATCAGCCAGGCATGCGGGCGCAGCACGGCGATGTGGTCGGTCGCGGTCTTGGCGTTCGACGGGCCGACGCCGATGTTGACCAGCGTGATCCCCTGCCCGTCGGCGCGCTTGAGATGATAGGTCGGCATCTGCGGCAGCTTGGTCACCGGCTGGATCACCCCGTCCGAGGTGGTGATCTCCTGGTTGCCGGTCGCGACAAAGGCGGTGTAGCCGCTGGCGGGATCGGCCAGTGCCGTGCGGGCAAAGGCTTCGAACTCGTCGACGTAGAACTGATAGTTGGTGAACAGGACGTGGTTCTGGAAATGCGCAGGCTCGGTCGCGGTGTAGTGCGACAGGCGGGCCAGGCTGTAGTCCACCCGCTGCGCGGTGAAGGGGGCCAGGGGGGCCGACCCGTCGTCATAGCGGGTGAGCGTGCCGTTCACGATGTCGTCGTTGGTGGTCGACAGGTCCGGCACGTCGAACACGTCGCGCAGCGAGAAGTCCATCCCCCCCTCCTGCGGCACGGCGACCCCGGTGGTCGACGAAGCAACGGCGAAATGCACCGGGATCGGGGTGTTCGACGGCCCGATCTGCACCGTCACGCCATGGTTCTGCACCAGAAGCTCGATCTGCTGGATCAGGTAGTTGCGGAACAGGTCGGGCCGCGTGACCGTGGTGGCAAAGGTGCCGGGGCTGGAGACATGGCCAAAGGACAGGCGCGAGTCGACCTTGTCGAAGCTGGTCACCGTCAACCGGATTTCCGGGTAGAAGGCACGGACACGGTGGCCGGGATTGCCGCCGGTGATCGTGGCCTCGAACTGGGCGACCAGAAACCCGGTCGCCTGGACATAAAGCGCCTCCAGCCGGTCAACGGCGGCGGCGGCGTCGGTAAAACTCTCGGCCGGCAAGGTTTCGGGGGAAAGCATGGCGGTCTTGGGATCGTCCGGCATCGGGGGTCCTGCAATTGGTCCGGCAGTTAGACCGGAACGGCGTGGCGACCGCAAGTGAAGCGATTGCGACAGTCCCGCGCGCTGGCGGGATCAGGCCGCGCGAAACAGCGCGATCAACGCGCGGTCCTGCGCATGGTCGGGATCCAGGCCCGCCGCAGCCGACCCGTAGATCGCGACTTCGATCAGCTGCAGCGCCGTGATCCGGTCCGCAGCGGCCAGATCGTCCAGCACCCGGTCGAAGCCCGCAGAGCCCCAGACCCTGCGATTGACCGACAGTGCGAATTGCGCCCCCGGAAGGGCGATGGTCAGAAGGTTCGACAAGGCCTGGGGCCCGACATGCCCGGCGGTGAAGGTGCCAG
Source organism: Rhodobacterales bacterium (assembly GCA_031409795.1). Taxonomy (GTDB): domain Bacteria; phylum Pseudomonadota; class Alphaproteobacteria; order Rhodobacterales; family Rhodobacteraceae; genus Tabrizicola. Next base: position 40,586 of record JANNXX010000005.1, on the reverse strand, counting down.
AGCTGACGATCCCGGCATAGCGCCGCTGCAACGCCAGCGGCCGGGTGATATCCGCGTGGAAGAGCCCCGCATAAAGCCGCTTTTCCGCCGCACGGCCCAACATCTGGGTCGAGAAATCCGCGCCGTCGATCTCGCCCCGGAAACCCATCTCGCGCAGCCGTTCGGCCAAGAGCCCGGTGCCGGCCCCCACGTCAAGAACCGGCCCCGCCGCCCCGGTGCCAAGGAAGGCCGCCGCAACATGGGCGGGCAGCAGATACTGCATTTCCTCGGCAAAACCCGCGTCATAGTTTGCCGCCCAGTCACGATAGTAGGCCAGACAGGCCTCGGGCCCGTTCAAGCCCAGGGCGCCTTTCAGGGAATGGTCCATGGCATGCCCTCCTGCGGCTTCAGCATGGTCCCGACCCGCCTGCGCCGCAAGCCCTTGCACCCGCCTGCGCCCGCCGCGATAGTCCGGCCATGTCGACGCTTCTTTCCCTTGGCCACGGCTATTCCGCGCGGGCGCTGGCCCGCCTGCTGATCCCGCAGGGCTGGCGGGTGATCGGCACCACCCGCGATCCGGCCAGGGCCGAAGCCCTGCGCGCCGAAGGCGTGGAGCCGCTTCTCTGGCCGACCGACCTGACCCCGGCGCTGGCCGAAGCGACCCATATCCTGTGTTCCGCCGCCCCCAATGCGCAGGGCGACCCCTTCCTGCAAGCGACGCCTGCGATCGCCGGGGCGAAGGCTGGCTGGGTCGGCTATCTGTCCACCACCGGAGTCTACGGCGACCACCAGGGCGGCTGGGTCGACGAGACAACCCCGCTGACCCCCAATTCCGACCGTGGCCGCCAACGCGTGATCGCCGAGCGTCAGTGGCGCGACACCGGTCTTCCGGTCCACATCTTCCGCCTTGCAGGCATCTATGGCCCGGGCCGCGGCCCGTTCGAAAAGGTTCGCGACGGGACGGCACGGCGGATTATCAAGCCCGGCCAGGTCTTCGGCCGCATCCATGTCGATGACATCGCGCAGGTGCTTGCCGCCTCGGTCGTCCGTCCGAACCCCGGAGCCGCCTACAACGTCTGCGACGACAACCCCTGCCCGCCGGAAGAGGTGCTCAGCCACGCCGCCCGGCTTCTGGGCCTGCCCGACCCGCCAGCGGTGCCGTTCGACGAGGCCAACCTCGGCCCGATGGCGCGCAGCTTCTACAGTGAATCGAAACGGACGCGGAACACCCGCATCAAGGACGAGCTTGGGGTGACCCTCCTCTATCCCGACTACCCGGCAGGCCTCGCTGCCCTGCTGCGCCAGGAACAGGCGTAAGCCATTACAATTCAATTCAAATTGTGGCTTGCTTCTTGAGAAATACTCCACGGGGGTCCGGGGGTGTGAAACCCCCGGCGGCTCGGGCCAATCACTGCGCCGCAATCTCGCGCGACTGTGGCGCGAGGATCGCTTCGCTGACCGCAGACAGGGCCAAAGCAGCGGCGCCATGTGCCCAGAGAAGGTCGCCCCAGGCGTGGATCTCGATCGGCGGGCGCGGGCGGCCGGTCGGGATCACCAGATTGTCCATCTCGGCCAGGGTCTCGGCGGCGTAGAGATAGTCATAGCGCATCCGCTCGCCCGACAGGATGATCAGGGCGGGGTCGAAGAGGTTGATCACATTCGACAACCCCACCGCCAGATAGCGTCCGGCCCGGCGGAAGATCGACTTCGCGGTCGCGTTCCCGGCCTTGGCGTGGTCGTAAAGACTTTCCAGAAGGATGTTGATCGGCTGGCTTTCCTTGTGGCCCCAGTTCAGCGCCGTCGCCGCCTCGCGCGCCAGGGCATAGTCGGCGATATAGGCCTCAAGGCAGCCGCGCTGGCCACAGCGGCACAAGGCACCGTCCAGCTGCACCTTGGTGTGGCCCAGTTCCAGCCCCACCCGCTGCGCGCCGCGATAGATCCGGTGGTTCATCACGAAACCCATGCCCACGCCATGTTCGATGGTCACCACCGCGAAATCCGACAGGCTGCGCCCGGCGCCGAACCACAGTTCGGCCAGGGCGACCAGATTGGCGTCGTTGTCGATCATCACCGGCAAGCCGAGGCGCCGGCCCGCCGTGGCGGCCAGAGGCACGTTGTGATCGGCCAGGACCGACGACCACAGGACCATCCCTTCGGCACAGTCGACAAAGCCCGGAACGCCAAGGCCGATCGCCGACAGCGCGTCGCGGGCCATGCCGGCCTTGGCGCAGACCCGGTCCAGAAGCAGCTCGATGGCATCCAGCATCTCGTCCAGCGCCATCGGGCCCGGACGGCGCGGGATCACGTCGTCGGCGATCATGTTGCCCGCAAAGTCGACGATGACCGCAGTGTGTTCGCGGTCCGAAAGCTTCATCCCCGCGACGCAATGCGCCGCCGCCCGAACCCCCAGCGCCACGGCGGGCCGGCCGCGCCCCGCGTCGCCGTCACGCGGGGCGGCGACCTCTTCGATCAAGCCGGCCTCGATCAGTTCCATGGTCAGGGTTGTCACCGAAGCCGGGCTGATGCCCAGGTCCTTGGCCACCTGGACGCGGGGAATCAGTCCCTCGGCGCGGACCCGTTCAAAGACCTGCTGCCGCAGCGGACGCAGCGAGTCCTGCAAGGGCGGAATCAGCGGGCCGACGCCCTTGCGCGCGTCTGCGGGCTGTTTACGGGTGATCTTCGGCTGCATTACTTTGATCTCCGAAGAAAAAACCACCGGCCCCGTCCATTTTGCGCCTGCAGCATGCCGCAATGCAGCGTCTGTCTGCACAATCTCTGGGCGACCCAAGCTTTGTTCAATATTTTTATTTTGACAACTGAAATTATTCGCGGCAATTTTCCGCGCGTTCCGGCGAATCTGCCGGGCCGGCCTTCGCGGGCCGACACACTAGGGAGGATACACATGCGTAACGCAATTCTCGTCGCCGTTCTTGCGGTGACAGGGTTCTCGTCGGCGGCGCTGGCTGAGGGCAAGAAGATCGGCGTCAGCTGGGCACAGTTCCAGGAAGAGCGCTGGAAGATCGACGAAGCCGCGATGAAGGCCGCAATCGAAGCTGCCGGCAACGAATACGTCTCGGCCGACGCGCAGGCCTCGGCTGAAAAGCAGCTTTCCGACATCGACGCGCTGATCGCCCAGGGCGTCGACGCCCTGATCATCAACGCCTGGGACAAGGACGCCATCGGGCCGGCCATCGACAAGGCCGCTGCCGAGGGCATTCCGGTCGTCGGCTACGACCGCCTGATCGAAGACGACCGCACCTTCTATCTGACCTTCGACAACGTCGGCGTCGGCCGGATCATCGCGGAATCGGTGTTCGCCGTCGCCCCCAAGGGCAACTACGCGATCATCAAGGGTGACCCGGGTGATCCGAACGTCGGCTTCCTGCGTCAGGGCATGGAAGAAGTCATCGGCGCTGCCGTGGCTGCAGGCGACATCGTGATCGTCGGCGAAGCGAACTCGGACGGCTGGAAGCCCGAGAACGCCCAGAAGAACATGGAGCAGATCCTCACCGCCAACAACAACGCCGTTGACGCCGTTCTGTCGCAGAACGACGGCATGGCCGGTGGTGCTGCGGCCGCTTTGGCCGCACAGGGCCTGAACGTGCCGCTGGGTGGCCAGGACGGCGACCTTGCCGCCATCAACCGCGTTGCGCGCGGCACCCAGACCGTGTCGGTCTGGAAGAACGCGCGCGACCTGGGCAAGGCCGCCGGCGAGATCGCCTCGGCGATGGCGGACGGCACCGCGCTGGACGCGATCGCCGGCGCGGGCAAGTTCTCGGGCGGCGAGAAGGGCGTGGAGATGAACGCCATCCTGCTGAACCCGACCCCGATCACCAAGGACACGCTGAACCTGGCGATCGACGCGGGCCACATCTCGAAAGAGGCGGCTTGCGAAGGGGCCATGGAAGGCGTCGCCGCCTGCCAGTGATCTAGACTGATCGTCCTGCGCCGTCCGGATCCGGGCGGCGCAGGGTCTTAATTTCTGGCGGATGGCTGTTCTCCGGTCTCGGAGCCTCGTCGGTGCGCGCCCAGCGCGTGGCGCCCGTCGTGCCATACCCCCCCTCTCAGGCCGGACGAGGACATGACCAACGCACCCCAAACCGACACCGCCCCGCAGGCACCCAAGGAAAGCGGCTTTGCCGGCTTCCTGCGCGCCACCGAGATCGACCCCCGGCTTCTGGGCATGGTCGGCGCCCTGATGCTGATCTGCATCGCCTTCGAGGCCTATTCCACCTTCGTGCTGGGGCGGCCTTCGCTGCTTCTGGGTGCGTCGCAGGCCGAAGCGAACGGCTTCCTGACCCCGCGCAACCTGTGGAACCTGTCGGTGCAGACCGCCTATATCGGCATCATGGCGACGGGGATGGTCCTGGTCATCATCACCCGCAACATCGACCTGTCGGTCGGGTCGATCATGGGCATGGTGGGCATGTACATGGGGCTTCTTCAGGTCGAATACCTGACGCCGGCGCTGGGGCTGGGTCATCCGTCGATCTGGATCATCACGGTGGTCTTCGGCATCACCATGGGTACGCTGATCGGCACCTTCCAGGGCGTGCTGATCGCCTTTCTTGGCATTCCATCCTTCATCGTCACCCTTGGCGGCCTGCTGGTCTGGCGCGGCGCGGCCTTCCTGGTCGCCGGTGGCAAGACCATCGCGCCGATGGATGACCGGTTCGCCCTGCTGGGCGGCGGATCCTTCGGGGCGCTGGGCAAGACCGGAAGCTGGATCTTTGCGGTCATCGCCTGCATTTTCGTGGTCTGGGCCTTTCTCAATGGCCGCAAGTCCCGGCAGAAGCACGGGTTCGCGCTGCGCCCGGCCTGGGCCGAGACCTTCGTGATCGGCCTGGTCTGCGCCGTGATCATCGGGGCGACCGCGACGGTGAACTCTTACATCTGGCCGAAGGGCAACATCGAGAAATACTACAAGGCGCTGGGGCAAGAGCTTCCGGAATGCGCCAAGGCCAGCGCCACGATCTACACGGATGTCTGCGCCAGCTTTGGCCATGGGTTCGCCTATCCGGTGCTGATCCTGATCTTTGTGGCGATCGCCATGACCATCCTGATGACCCGCACCCGCTTTGGCCGCTATGTCTTTGCCATCGGTGGCAACCCCGAGGCGGCGGCCCTGTCGGGCATCAACACCCGCGCCATGACGGTGAAGATCTTCGCCCTGATGGGCGGGCTTGCCGGTATCGCGGCGGTGATCGGCGCGGCGCGGCAGAACTCTGCCACCAACGCGATGGGCAACCTGGACGAGCTTTACGTCATCGCCGCAGCCGTGGTCGGGGGCACCTCGCTGGCCGGGGGCGTCGGCACGATCTACGGCGCGATCATCGGCGCCCTGATCCTGACCTCGCTGCAGACAGGGATGGTGCTGATCGGCTTTGGCGACGGGTCCTACCAGCGGATCGTGATCGGCATCGCGCTGGTTTTCGCCGTCTGGCTGGACATCGTTTACCGCAAACGCATCAAGTAAGGGGACAGGACCATGGTAGACAGAACCGGAACCCCGCTTGTCGAGTTGCGCGACATCTCGATCGCCTTCGGGGGCATCAAGGCGGTGGATCACGTCACGGTCGATCTTTACCCCGGCGAGGTTGTCGGCCTGCTGGGCCACAACGGCGCGGGCAAGTCGACCCTGATCAAGTGCCTGTCGGGGGCCTACAAGGCCGATGCGGGCCAGATCCTGATCGACGGCCAGGAGGTCGAGATCAACAACCCGCGCGACGCCCGCGCCCAGAACATCGAGACGATCTACCAGACGCTTGCGCTGGCCGACAATCTGGATGCGGCGTCGAACCTGTTCCTGGGGCGCGAGCTGGTGAACGCGTTCGGCTTCGTCGACGAAAGCGCGATGGAGGCAGAGACCCGCAAGATCATGGGCCGGCTGAACCCGAACTTCCGCAAGTTCAACGTGCCGGTGAACGCGCTTTCGGGCGGTCAGCGCCAATCGGTCGCGATCGCGCGGGCGGTGTATTTCAACGCCAAGATCCTGATCATGGACGAACCGACCGCCGCCCTTGGCCCGCATGAAACCCAGATGGTGGCCGAGCTGATCCAGGAGCTGAAGGCCCAGGGCCTTGGCATCTTCCTGATCGAGCATGACATCCACAACGTGATGAAGCTGTGCGACCGGGCCGTCGTCATGAAGAACGGCCAGCGCATCGGCACGGTCAACGTCGGCGATGTCACCGACGAAGACATCCTCGGCATGATCATCCTTGGGAAGAAACCGCCGCAGGCCTACTGAGATGTTCATTGGCCTTGATCTTGGCACCTCGGGCCTCAAGGGCGTTCTGATCGACGCCGATCAGAAGGTCCTTGCCGAGGCGACCGCCCCCCTGACCGTCGCGCGCCCGCAGGAGGGCTGGAGCGAGCAGGCCCCGTCGGACTGGATCCGCGCCGCCGAAACCGTGCTGGACCAGCTTTCGGCCACGGGTCTGGGCGCGGTGCGCGGCATCGGGCTGTCCGGTCACATGCACGGCGCCACCCTTCTGGATGCGGCGGACGAGGTGCTGCGCCCCTGCATCCTGTGGAACGACACCCGCAGCCACGAGGAAGCCGCCGAACTGGACGGCGACCCGATCTTCCGCCGGGTGACCGGCAATATCGTCTTTCCCGGCTTTACCGCGCCGAAACTGCTGTGGGTCCGCAAGCATGAGCCGCAGATCTGGCGCAAGGTCGCCAAGGTTCTCTTGCCAAAGGATTATCTGCGGCTTTGGCTGACGGGCGACCATGTCGGAGAGATGTCGGATGCCGCCGGAACCAGTTGGCTGGATACCGGGCGGCGCGACTGGTCGGACGATCTTCTGGCCGCGACCGGGTTGACGCGGGATCAGATGCCCCGACTGGTCGAGGGGTCGGACGTCTCGGGCAGTTTGCGCGCGGCCCTTGCCGGGCGCTGGGGTTTTGCGTCCGGCGTGGTTGTCGCGGGCGGGGGGGGCGACAACGCGGCCTCGGGCGTGGGCGTCGGCGTGGTGCGGGCGGGCGAGGCCTTCGTGTCGCTGGGCACCAGCGGCGTGCTTTTCGCCGCGAACGATGGCTATCAGCCCGATCCGGCCACCGCTGTCCACACCTTCTGCCACGCGCTGCCGGGCACCTGGCACCAGATGGGCGTGATCCTGGCCGCGACCGATGCGCTGAACTGGTATGCGCGGCTGCTGGACACCGATGCCGCCCGCCTGACTGGCGAGCTTGGGCCGCTGCGCGCGCCCGGCAAGACACTGTTCCTGCCCTATCTTGGTGGCGAGCGGACGCCCTTGAACTCGGCCTCGGTCCGGGGCGCCTTCATCGGGCTGGAGCACGCGACCGACCGGCAGGCCGCCACCCGCGCGGTGCTGGAGGGGGTGACCTATGCCATCCGCGACTGCCGCAACGCGCTGGCCGCAACCGGGACGCGGATCGAGAACCTGCTTGCCGTCGGAGGCGGGTCGCGGTCCGACTACTGGCTGAAGCTGGTCGCAACCGCGCTGGATTGTCCGGTGCACCTGCCCGTCGCCGGCGATTTCGGTGGTGCCTTCGGGGCCGCGCGGCTGGCGATCATGGCGGCAACCGGCGCCGGCGCCGAGATCGCCAGCCTGCCGCCCATGGACCGCGTGATCGACCCGGACCCCTCCCTGCGCGACGCCTTCGACGCCGGCCACGCCCGGTTCCGCGCCGCCCAAACCGCCATCAAGGATCTGACATGACCGACTTTTTCAAAGGCATCCCCGCCATCCGCTTTGAAGGGCCTTCGTCCAGCAACGAATTCGCTTTCCGGCACTACAACCCGGATGAGGTGATCCTGGGCAAGCGGATGGAGGATCACCTGCGGTTCGCCGTCGCCTACTGGCACAGCTTTGCCTGGCCGGGCGGTGACCCCTTTGGCGGGCAGACCTTCGACCGCCCCTGGTTCGGCGACACGATGGCACTGGCGAAGCTGAAGGCCGACGTGGCTTTCGAGATGTTCGATATCCTGGGCCAGCCGTTCTACTGCTTTCACGACGCCGACATGCGGCCCGAAGGGGCGACCTTTGCCGAAAGCCTGAAGAACCTGAACGAGGTGGCCGATTACATCGGCGACAAGCAGACCCGCCACAAGGCAAAGCTGCTGTGGGGCACCTCGAACCTCTTCAGCCACCGACGCTGGATGTCGGGGGCGGCCACCAACCCGGACCCGGACGTCTACGCCTATGCCGCCGCCACCGTGAAGGCGAACATGGACGTGACGCACCGGCTTGGCGGGCAGAACTATGTCCTCTGGGGCGGGCGCGAGGGGTATGAGACGCTGCTGAACACCGACCTTAAGGCCGAGCGCGCCCATGCCGGGCGGTTCCTGCAGCAGGTCGTCGAATACAAGCACAAGATCGGCTTCAAGGGCGCGATCCTGATCGAGCCGAAGCCGCAGGAGCCCTCCAAGCACCAGTATGACTATGACGTCGCCACGGTTTACGGCTTCCTCAAGGAATTCGGGCTGGAGCGGGAGGTGCAGACCAACATCGAACAGGGCCACGCCATCCTTGCCGGGCATTCCTTCGAGCATGAGATCGCCCTCGCGGCCGCCCTTGGCATCTTCGGGTCGATCGACATGAACCGGAACGATTACCAGTCCGGCTGGGACACCGACCAGTTCCCGAACAACCACGCCGAAAAGGCCGTGGCGTTCTACGAGATCCTGAAGGCAGGCGGCTTCACCACTGGCGGGGTGAACTTCGACGCCAAGATCCGGCGCCAGTCGCTGGACCCGGAGGATCTGATCCTGGCCCATGTCGGCGGCATGGACACCTGCGCCCGCGCGCTGAAGTCGGCAGCGGCGCTGATGGAAGCGGGCGAGATGGAAGCGGCAAAGGATGCCCGCTATGCCGGCTGGAAATCTCCGAAGGCGCAGGCGATGCTGAAAGGCAGCCTGGAGGACGCCGCCGCCCGGGTGACCGCCGAAAAGCTGGAACCGCAGCCAAGGTCCGGTCGGCAGGAGCGGCTGGAGAATCTCTGGAACCGCTTCGTCTGACCGGGGCACGGCGATTTCTTCGAAGAAATCGCGCCGGAGCCTTTGAAGGCTCCGGTCCGGAGTTTTCGAAAACTCCGGAAACCGTCATTGCAGGAACATCCGTTGGACCAGATCGACCGCATCCTGTCGGCCCCGCCGTTCACCCTTGACGACAAAGGGCGCGACTGGGTGCGCAAGACGCTTTCCGGGATGGACCGGCCGGCGAAGGTCCGGCACCTCTTCGTCCACATCTGTTTCGGCACCGGGCCCGAGGTGGTGGCGCGGATAACGGCCCTTGCCCCTGCCGGGATCACCAAGTTCTTCGGGCCGGACGCGGAAGCCGAGCTTGACACGCTGGACGCGATGCGCGCCTCGACTGTCGTCCCCTACCTGATCAGCGCCGATCTGGAAGGCAGCCGAATGAGCCTGCCCTTCGGGACCGAGGTGCCGAACCCCCTTGCCCTTGCGGCGGTGGATGACGTGCAGGCCTCAACCACCATCGCCCGGATGATGGCGGTTGAGGCGCGCGCGGCGGGGATCAACTGGTCCTTCACCCCGGTGATCGACATCAACGCGGTTTTCCGGTCCCCCATCGTGGCGACGCGGGGGCTGGGGTCCGACCCCGCCCGCATCCGCGCCCATGCGCTCGCCCATATCGCCGGGCTGCAGGCGAACGGGGTGGCGGCAACGGTCAAGCACTGGCCGGGTGAGGGGCATGACGACCGCGACCAGCATCTGGTGACGACGATCAACCCCCTTGGCATCGACGACTGGAACGCCACGCATGGCGCGCTTTACCGTTCGGCGATCGAAGCTGGCGTGCTGGCGGTGATGTCGGCGCATATCGCCTTTCCGGCCTATGTCCATGCGCATGACCCCGACGCAGGGGTTGAGGCGTATCGTCCCGCCTCGGTGTCGCCGCTGCTGAACCAGACGCTTCTGCGGGGGGAGCTTGGGTTCAACGGCGTGGTCGTCTCGGACGCCACACCGATGGCCGGGTTCGGGGCCTGGGCGCACAGGGACGAGATGCTGCCAGAGGTGGTGTCGTCGGGCTGCGACGTGATCCTGTTCTCGGACGAGCCCGAGGCCGACATCGCAAGGATCGAGGCCGCGCTGGACGATGGCCGGCTGACACTGGCGCGGGTGGATGAGGCGCTGGTCCGGGTGCTGGGGCTGAAGGCGGCGCTGGGCCTGCACCGGACGGGCCACCAACCCGCCGACCGCAGCAGGCTTTTTGACCCCGCGAACGCCAGGACGGCGGAAGCCGTCACCGCCCGCGCGCCGACACTGGTCAAGGACGTGCGGGGCATCCTGCCCCTGTCACCCGACCGGCACCACCGGGTGCTGGTCTATTCTACCGGCATCGTGACGCCCCTGCACGGGACCGGCCAGCCAATGGCCTTCCCGGACCTGCTGCGCGCCGAGCGGTTCGAGGTGACCCTCTACACCCCCGAAACCCGCCCCGACCCGCGCGATTTCGACCTTGTTCTCTTCCTGATGGCCGAAGAGACCCTTTTGACCCGGGGGCGCATCTTCCTGGACTGGAACCGTCTTACCGGCGGCATGCAGGGCGCGATGCAGCGGCACTGGCATGAGGTGCCGACCGCGCTGATTTCGTTCGGCTATCCCTACTACCTGTATGACGCGCCCCGGATGCCCTGCGTGGTCAACGCCTATGCCACGATGGACACGATGCAGCGCGCGACGCTGGATTGCCTGCTGGGCCGCGCGGAGTTTCAGGGGAAGAACCCGGTCGATCCGTTCTGCGGGCTGCCTGATGCGCGGTTCTGACCGTTCCTCTTTCGACTGCGTCTTCTCTTCGCCCATGGCCCGCGAGGGGTGACGAAGTCATCGACGAGCGTTCCGCCACCCTTGCGCCTGCGCGTCCAGTTCCGCGTTGATCGCCCCGCCCAGAAGCACCGCCCAGACGCTGAGATAAAGCCAGACCATCAGGATGATCACCGCCCCGATCGACCCGTAGATCGCGTTGTAGCTGTTGAAATTCGCCAGGTAGACCGAGAACCCGATCGACACCCCCGCCCAGGCCAGCGCCGCGACCAGCACGCCCACCGTTATCCAGGGCGACCGGAACCCGCCTTCGACATTCGGGCCGAAGCGGTACAGGATCGACAGGCAAGTCACCACCAGCAGGAACATCGCCCCCCAGGGCAGCACCTTGATCAGCCAGGCCTCGAAGGTTTCGAAGGCCACATAGCTGAGCAGGATCGGCACCACGACCACCGTCACCAGCGCGACGAAAAGCGCCCCGATCAATGCCAGGGTCAGGACGAAATCGACCGCGTAGCCCCGGATCCAGCCCCTCGGCTGCGACCGGTGCACCACGTCAAGCCCCTGGACCAGGGCCGACACCCCGGCCCGGGCCGAGTAAAGCGCAATGCCCAGCGACAGCAGCGTTGTCCATTGCAGCGCGGCTTTCGGCGCCGAGATCAGACCGATGACCTGATCGTGGATCAACGCCCCGGCCTCGGGCGGCAGGAAGCGTTCGGCGACGGCAAGATAGCCCGCGATCACCGAAGGGTCGGCGAAGATGCCCCAGACCGCCACAGCGGCAGCAAGGCCCGGAAAAACGGCGAACATCGCGTAGAAGGCCACGCCCGCGGCGATCAGCCCGAAATGCCCGTTCCCCACCCGGGTCGAGACCGCCACCAGAAACTGCCAGAACCGTCCGATCATCCGCATGTCGGCACCTTCCCCCGGATCGCCCTGCAGCGCAACTTGAAGCCGTGCGGCCCGCGTGAAAGGGTGGCACGAACAGGAGGCCGCCATGACCTACACCCCGCGTGATGACCGCTATGACCGGATGACCTATCGCCGCACGGGCCGGTCGGGCCTGCAGCTTCCGGCGATCAGCCTGGGCCTGTGGCACAACTTCGGCCACGACACGCCCCACGCCACGAAACAGGCGATCTGCCGCACGGCCTTTGATCACGGCATCACCCATTTCGACCTGGCCAACAACTACGGCCCCCCCGCCGGCAGCGCGGAGGAGGCGTTCGGGGAACTTCTCCGCACCGATTTCCGTTCCCATCGCGACGAGATGATCATTTCGTCCAAGGCCGGCTACCACATGTGGAACGGGCCCTATGGCGAATGGGGCAGCAGGAAGTATCTGATCGCCTCGTGTGACCAGAGCCTGAAGCGGATGGGCCTTGATTACGTCGACATCTTCTATTCCCACCGCTTCGACCCCGACACGCCCCTGGAGGAAACCATGGGCGCGTTGGACCACATCGTCCGATCCGGTCGCGCGCAGTATGTCGGCATCTCCAGCTACAACAGCCAGCGCACGCGTGAGGCGGCGGCGATCCTGAAGGACCTTGGCACGCCGCTGGTGATCCATCAGCCCAGCTACAACATCCTGAACCGCTGGGTCGAGACGGACGGGCTGAAGGACACCCTGGCCGAGCTTGGTGTCGGGTCCATCGCCTTCATCCCGCTGGCCCAGGGTCTGCTGACCAACAAGTATCTGAACGGGATTCCGGCTGGCAGCCGCGCGACGCAGGGCAAGTCGCTGGACCCGGCGGTGGTAGAGCGCGCGGTCGCCTCGGTGCGCAAGCTGCACGACCTGGCGGCCGGGCGCGGCCAGACCCTGGCGCAGATGGCGCTGGCCTGGGTGCTGCGCGGCGGCGCGATCACCAGCGCGCTGATCGGGGCTTCGCGGCCCGAGCAGGTCGAGGATTGCGCCGCAGCGATCGGCAACCTTGAGTTCACCGATGAGGAACTGGCCCTGATCGACGCGATTTCCGAAGACAAGGCGGTGAACCTCTGGGCGAAATCCTCGTCCGACTGACGAGGCCGGGCTAAAATTTTTCGCGAAAAATTTTAGCCCGCCGCGATCGCACCGCCCTTACTTCGCTGCAAGCAGCTCGGGCACGGACAACAGGATGAACTCGTTGTCCGCTGTCTTGTCCAGTGCCCGGCCGCTGGAGAAGGGCAGGTTGTTGTCCACGGCCACCAGGATGTGACTGTCGTCCACCTTCATCACGTTCTCGATGGTGAAGAACGGGAAGGTGAAGGTTCCCGCCACGCCCCCGGCCGTTTCCAGCCGCGCTTTGCCTTTGGGGTCGGCGATGTTCATCAGGTCGACATGCCCGATCCGGCGGGCGAAGCCTTCGGCGTCGACGGTGGCCGTGTCGATCAGCACCACCCGCTTCAGCATCGCCGGCGCGGGGAAACAGTCGGGCATCGGGTCGCCCGCGCATTTCAGCGCGGCCAGCCCTTCGCCGTTGTCCCGCTCGATCACCAAAGCGCGGGTCTCGTCGATGAAGTTGAAATCCCCGATCGCCGTCGCCCCTTCGGCCAGCGCGAACTTGAAGTCGGCACCCGTCCATTCGCCCTTGGCCGGATCAAAGGCCATGGCGCGCAGATAGGTGCCCTCGGGCTGGCCGTCCTCTTTCAGCAGCGGTTTTTCCAGCATGGCCCACAGAAGATTGGACCCCGGTTGCAGGGCCATCCCCTCATACCCGCCTGAGCGCTGGACGACCCAGTCCTTGCCGGTGACGCTGGTGGCGCTGATCCCCACGGTATCGGGGCCTTTCAGGACCGTTTCGCCCAGCATCGTCGGGTAGACCGCCAGCACCGTGCCATCCAGCGAAGCCCGCAGGATATAGGGACCGAACTCGTCGCCGATCCAGACCTCGCCATCCAGAAGCTGGATGCTTTCCAGATCGAAATCCGCGCCGGTCAGATAGCGGCTGTCGGTGCCTTCATGCGCGATGCGGAAGGGAACCTTGAAGCCCGTGTCGCGCAGGAAGACGGTTTCGGCGACCGCGACGGTTCCGGCGGCGAAATCGGGCTGGATGCGGTGGAAATACAAAAGCGCGTCGGGGCTGTTGCCCTTGGCGCCAAAGCCGTTGTCGGTCAGGGTCACGATGGTGCCATCCTCGGCCAGGGTCATCGAGAACCCCGACAGGCCCTGCACCGGCTGGCCCGTGAAGGGCAGCGAGATCCCCGTCGGGCGCTTGCCGTGCATCGCCCCCGTATCGCCCGGCACCGTCCCGGCCTTGGTCGCGCGGACAGCGCCGGTGAACTTGCCCGGCATCGCCGCATCCTTTGGCGCATCGGCAGGCGGGGCGATGAAGGTCGCGGCCGGGATCAGGGCATGACCGGCCAGCGTGGCGGGAAAGGTGGTCTCGGCCAGCGCCGGGGCGCAAAGGCCGCCCATGCTGGTGCCAAGGGCGGTGCAAAGGGTCAGGGTCCGGACGGTCATGGCAGGGATCTCCGCGCGAGGGATGCAGCCTTCATTGCTGCGTGTCCCGCGTGACCCCTGCGTGACGCCCACGACAAATTCCAGCGACAGGCGGATGTCAAAGCCCGGCGATGTCGGCCCCGAAACGTTCCATCAACCCGCTTTTCCGCAAGGTTACCGCCGGATAATGCGGCTCGTGCAGGGCGCGTTCGACGGTGAAGTCCGGCTCGGCCCGGATCAGCCCGCGATAGACCCGCGCGGCCTTTTCGCGTTCACCGACCGCAAGATACAGAAACAGCAGATGCCGCATCGCCGCGCGAAAGCCGGGCGCGCGGTAATGCGCGGCCTCGTAATGCGCGATCGCCGCCGGCAGGTTGCCGCTGCGCAGCGCCACCAGCCCGGACAGCCCCTCCCACCAGTGGACATGCGCGGTGCGGGCGGCAATCTCGGCGCCGCGCCGCGCCGCTTCCAGCGCGCCGACATTGTCACCGATCCGGCTGAGCGCCGCCCCTTGCGCCAGATGACCATGCGCGTTGTAAGGGCTGAGCGCGATCGCATCCCGCGCCAGCACCACGCCGGCATCGGGGTTGGCATCGACCATCACCCGTGCCAGGCCGACCAGCGACAGCACCAGCGGGTTCGCCTTCGACAGCTCCAGCGCCTTGCGCGAGTATTCGTCGATCTCGGCTTCCAGCCGGGGGTAGTCCGCATCGGTCCGCTCGACATACATGATCTGGCGCACCAGCACCCGCCAGGCGTAGATCCGGGCCGAGCTGGCGATCTCGCCGGCTTCGACCAGCATCCGGTCGGCGCGGCGCAGCCGTTCGCCGTCATAGCTGAACATCTCGGTCAGGGCGTTGGCGATCAGCGCGTTCGACCGGCGCGGCCCGTCCTGGCATTCGGCAAGCTGCGGGAAATGCGCCAGCGCCGCATCGGCGGCCTGAAAGACCAGCGGCGGCAGATCGCCCGCGCCGATGAAATCCGCCTCGGCCACCGGAACGGCGGCGCGCTGGTTCCAGATGATCTGCCCGCTGGCGGCCGACGAAAGGCTGACCAGCACATGGATCCGGTCCTGGATCTCGGCGCCCTCGACGTGCAGGACCATGCCTTCGCGCGGCAGGTCGGGCGGGATCGGCGCGCCGCCCGCGCCGTAGACGTCGATATGCGCGAATTCGGCCAGCAGCCGTCCGATGGAATCAGCCAGCGCCCGCCCGGCGAAGGACCCCATGCCTGGCGGCAGCCCGCCCAGCCGGATCACGAAGGGCAACCGCGCGGTTGCGGCCACCGGCTGGCGGGCCTGGTCCGGGCGGCGGATGCCAAGCCCGCTTTCCACCCGCGCGCGTTCCTCGCGCAGCCAGTCCTCGAAGGACTGGTCGATGATGTCGATGCCTTCCAGAAACTCACGCCCCGCCTGCAGCGCCCGGGTCGAGCCGTCGGGATCGCGCTCCAGATCAGTCGTCACGGCACCCAGCCTGACCATGTCGCGGTCGGACTCAAGCCGGTCGGCCTCGTCGCCCAGCGCCTTCCTGATCTCCATCAGGGCCTGGCGAAGGCTGCCACTGGCCTGCTCTGCCCCCCGGTCCGACCACAGCCGCGATTCCAGCCAGCGCCGGGCGCGGCGGCGGTCCGCAGTCTGGCACAGCATCGCCAGAAGCGCGCGCGCCTTCGCGCCGCGCGGCGTGCAGTCGCGCCCGTCGTCGCCACGCACTTCAAAGACGCCCACAAGGCGGATGAACATCCCGAACCCCGAACCAGTTGCCACAAGGCTAAGCGGTCGCCAAGGCGGGCGCAATCACCGTGAATTCTGCGTCAATCGCCGGGCTGGCCGGTCCTGCGGTCTTTGCCCCAGCCAGATTCGGGTGCAGCTTGGCCACAGAGATTGCGGAGGCTTTCATGTCGGTATTCGGAACCCACGGCACCCACGGCACGCACGGCACCCATGGCACGCACGGCACGCATGGCACGCACGGCACCCATGGGACACATGGCACGCACGGCACGCATGGCACGCATGGCGGCGGGCCCTCGCCGCTGCTGGCTTCGGCGCTGGGGCAGACGGCAGAGGCGCTGATGGGTTTCTGGGATGGCTCTGTCGCCGTTCCGGTGCCAGGCGGCGCGGACGACCTGACCCGGCTGATGCGGCTTGACGGCTTTCCCCGCGCCTCGGTCCTGGCAAGCGAGGGGGCGGCGCTGTTCGCCACCCGGCCCGGCGCGCCGCCGGCGCATCTGGTGCGCGCCGAAAGCGATCTTGTCAGCCTGACGCCGCCCGAAGGCGCCAAGATCGCCGAGCAGATGGCCGAGCTGCGCGCCGCGATGGACCTGCGGGCCGACCGCTTGCCCGAGATCATTGCCCAGTCCGCAGGGTTCGCCGAGTTCTTCGCCGCGCAGATGCCTTTCGGGGCGACCCGCAGGCCCTTTTCCGCGCTGTTGGTCGGCGCGATGCAGGATACGGTCGTGGGTGTCGAGCAGCGGATGAAGCACCTCTGCTCGGTCCCGCGCCCGGTGGATCTTTCGCCGCAGATCCAGCCGATCATCCAGACGCCGGGCCATTCCGCCTATCCCTCGGGCCACGCGACCGAGGCGTTCGCCCATGCCACGCTGCTGGCGGCGCTGCGCCTTTCGGCCACGACCCCCGGACCCGCGCTGATCGACGCGGTTCTGGGAAAGCTGTCCCCGGCGGTCGAGGCGGCCCCGGTCACCGATCCGGTGATCCTGCTTTTCCGGCTGGCGGCGCGGATTGCCGACAACCGCACCGTGGCCGGTGTCCACTACCCGGTCGATTCCGCGCATGGCGCACTTCTGGGTCTTGGCGTCACGCTGGGTTTCATCGGCCATTGCCTGGGCGGCGGGCCGCAACGACCGGTGCCGGAATGGCGGGCGGATGCCAATGACTGGTCGGGCGATTTCACCTTGCGCAAGTGGTGCGCCGCGCTGGGCGGCGGGCCGCAGCAGGGCTGGCGGTCCGGCACGACGACGGTGGCCGAGGCGCAGCCCTGGCAGGTTCTGCCGGCGCTTTGGCGCGCGGCTGTGGCCGAATGGGCGCCGCCGGTGCCGGTGGCCTGACCCCCCCCTTCAGGCGCGCAGCGCGCCGTTGCCCATCCGCGCATCGGGCCGGTCCCAGTCGGCACTGCCGGTCAGCGCGGTGCGCTCGGCCGCGCCGGACTGGTCGGCAGCCGGGGTTGCCAGGAAGTACCCGAGCAGCGCCCGCGCCACCTGCGGCGCGGCCATGCTGGTGCCGGACATCCGGGCGACCGACCCCGTGACCACGCCTGCGGCCAGACGGCCCGCCAGCATCACCCCGTCATCGCCCCGGGCAACCAGCGTCGGTCCCTGCGATTCGCCCGGCCGGGCAAGGTGCTGCACCCCTTCAGAGGAATAGACCGCCGGGCGCAGCCGGTCGGGGTCTCCCGTCACCGGGCGCCCCGCACCGACAAACAGGATCGCCGGATCATCCGCCCCGGCATAGGCGACGCAGGATCCTTCGCGCGTGACCGGGCAACCCGGCGCATCCTCGACCGACCGGGGCGCAAGATAGGCCCGGGCCGCGCCGTCCCAGTCCCAGCCCAGGGGATGGTCCAGCCAGCTTTGCCGCCCCAGCGTGCGATAGCCCGGCGGGGTATCGTCGCGCTGCACCCGCGCGGTCAGGCGCACCGGCTCGGCTTCGGTTGTCCGGACGGTCACCCGCCAGGCGCCGGGCGCGCAGGCGGCAAGCCCCGGCAACCCGGTGCTTGGCCCCAGCGACAGGTGCAAAAGCGATTGCCCGCCGGATTCGGCGACCGAAGTCACGGCCGCGACCGGACCCGCCAGCCGCCAGCCCGAGCCGGGCCGGGGCCAGGCGATTTCCAGCCCCGGCAGGCCCGAACCCTGCGGCGGGGTCAACTGAAGCCGCAGTCCCGAGGCCACATTGGTATCGGCGCGCAGCTCCAGATGGCTGGAGCTGTGGTCATCCGGCTGGATCCGCCAGATCAGGTCCATCGGCTGCGACCGGCGCAATTCGCCCCGCGCCACCAGCCGCGACAGCCGCGCATTGCCATAGGCGACCACCAGCCGCAGCCCGGCGCCAGACCCAAGCCTTGCATGGCGGGCGACCTCATGGGCGAACCAGTCGGCCATGAAGGCGTGACGGTCGCCCGGTCCGGCCAGCGACCCAAGGCTGATGTTCACCACCACCGGCGGCACATCCATCCTGCGCGCCTGCCGCAGGGCTTCGGCCAGAAGCCAGCGCAGGCCCTGCACCAGATTGCCCTCCATCCGCCGCCCGGCGGTTTCGCGCACCGAGGCCGGGGGCAGTTGCACCGCAAGGATCGGCACCGCGCGCAAGGGATCATTGCCCCAGGGCAAGGCCCCGGCGGCAAGGTCCAGCACATGCGTGCCATGCGCGGCGCGGTGATTGGTCAGGGCGCCGTCGGACACCGGCAGAAGCGCGCGGTTGACCTGGGCGTAGACCTCGGCCTCATCCCCCCCGGCGGCAAGATGGGCGTCGATGTCCCGTCCGGTCAGAACCTGGCCACAAACGACATCGCCCGCCGCAAGCGTATCGGCCGCCTGCAACCAGACCGCCCGGATCCGGCTGTGCGCCCGGTCTGCCCGGAAGCGCGCGTTGAGAAAGCCGATCCCGTCGTCGATCACCGCAGCCAGGGGCACCGCAGGGTCAAGCTCGCCCAGGGTGGCGCGCAGATCCTCGCCCGGGCGGGTCGGACCGGCCTGCGGCAGGGCGACCGCCGGGCCGACCTCCAGCACGCGCCAGAAGGCTGGCAGGCTGCCCAGCATCGCCACCGGGCAGAAGGCGACCAGCCGAACCTCGTGGGGCCAGCCGCTGTCGCCGGACAAAGCGCGTTCGGTCGCCAGAAGGTCGCGCTCGTGGCGGCTGAAGCGGACACCCGGCAGCCCCAGCGAGGCATCGATCGCGCCGGCCAGCGACATCACGGCCGGGGCAGCCGGACGCAGCACCGCGAAGACCGGCCGATGATCACGCCCGGTGCCACCGGTGGCCGCGTCCATCGCGGTTTCCCAGGCGACATAGCCGCCAAGGTCCAGCCCTTCGGTAACCTCGTGCCAGTCGGTCATATCCTGCCCCCGGTCGCTGCAAGCCACCGTCAGCATGGCACAGCTTCCCGGGGATTGCGCCGGGTCCGGGCCGGGATTTCGCGGATTTCACGGGGAATTAACGCGCATATCCCCCGACTTCACAGCAAGTGTCATGGCAGCCGGAGACACCCTTCACCGGCGGGAAAGGATGCCGGAATGCCAAGGCCGCTGACCCTGCCTTTCGCACTGGACCTGCCGAACCGCACGGTCTTTCCCTGGAAGGACGGCCCGCACGCGGCGGTGACACCGGGCTTGAACTTTGCCGCCCTTGACCCCTTGAGCCTGCGCAGCGCGCCGATCCGGACCGCCCCCGCAGACCCCGCCGAAGCCGCAGGCCTGCTGCCCCGGCGGCTTGCCCGTTTCCTGCACCAGTCGGTTGCCCGGACTTTCGCCACCGGCCCGGACGCGATCCGGCAGACCCTTGCCGCGCTGCTGGCCGCCTCGGACGAGGTGATCCTTGACGCGGGTTGCGATCCGGCCATGTTCGAGACGGTTCGACTGGTCGCCGCGCGCCGCCACCGCTGCCCGCCTGGGTCGGTCGAGGGGGTGGAGCGGCGGCTTGCCCGCCTGTCCCGACAGCCGGGGCACGGGCGCCTGGTGGTGATCGTGCCGGCCATCAGCCGGCTTGCATCGGTCGCGGCCGATCTGGCCGAACTGGTGGCGCTTTGTGCGCGGCACGATGCGCTGCTGATCGTCGATGTCACGCGGGATCTTGGCGCGATCGGCCCCTGCGGGCAGGGCATGGTCGAGGTTCAGGGCTGCCTTGGGCGCGTCGATGTCCTGCTGGGCGACCTTGCCGGACCCTTCGCCGCGCCGGGCGGCTTTGCCGCGTTCCGCGACCCGTGCCTTGCGGATCGACTGCGCGGCGATGCGCCGTCGCCGTCAGCTGCTGCGGCGCTGCTGGCGGCGCTGGACGGGATCGACAGCCGCGAAGGCGCCCGGCGGCGGCGGGTGCTGCATGCCAGCACGCTGCGGCTGCGCAATCACCTGATGGGCGACGGCCTGCACGTCATGGGCCAGCCCTCGCCGGTGGTGCCGGTCCTTCTGCCGCGCCGCAAGGCCGAGGCCTTCGACGCGCTTCTGCACAGTGCCGGGCCGGAGGTGCCACTGCTGCGCGCGCCAGAGGTCGCGGGTCACGCGCCGCGCTGGCATATCCGGCTGACTGCAGGCCATGGCCCGGCCGATATCGACAACCTGGCCGACCTTCTGCGCGACATCACCCGCGCCGTGGACCGTCCCGCCCACGCGCCCCGCGCGCTTGAACCGATCCCTCAGCCCTGATCCGGCGCCGGCTTGACCGAAGCGGTGACATAGTTGCAGCCAAGATCGCGGTCCGACAGGCTCCACGTCCAGGTCACCGGGTTGAAGACCATCCCCTTGCGGTCCACCGGCGCCAGGCCCGCCTTGCCGATCAGGGCATAAAGCTCGTCCGGCGTGATGAACTTCGCCCAGTCATGCGTGCCCTTCGGCAGCCAACGCATCACCCATTCCGCGCCGATGATCGCCATCACAAAGCTTTTCGAAGTGCGGTTCAGCGTCGAGCAGATCATCAGCCCGCCGGGCTTCAGCAGCATCTGGCAGGCGGTCAGATAGGCCTGCGGATCGGCGACATGTTCGACCACTTCCATGTTGAGCACGACATCGAACCGCTCGCCCGCGGCGGCCATGTCCTCGGCGGTGGTGTGGCGATAGTCGATGGCAAGGCCGGACTGTTCGGCATGGACCCGCGCCACCGGGATGTTGCGGGGTGCGGCGTCCGCGCCCACCACGTCCGCGCCAAGCCGCGCCATCGGTTCGCTTAGTAGGCCCCCGCCGCAGCCGATGTCCAGGATGCGCAACCCCTTGAACGGCAAGGCCATCGCCAGGTCACGCCCGAACTCGGCCGCGATTTGCAGGGTGATGTAGTCCAGCCGGCAGGGGTTCAGCATGTGCAGCGGCTTGAACTTGCCCTCGGGGTTCCACCATTCGGCGGCCATCGCCTCGAACTTGGCCACTTCCGCTGGATCGACCGTTGTCACGCCCATCTCTGCCCCCGCCCCGTTCCGTCGTGTATTGCCCTTCGACTTCGGGTTATCCCGTGGCTATATAGGATGGCAATGGATCAAAGATCAGGTCAAAAGCGCGCAGTGGAGTTCCTGTATCCGCCGATCGACCCGTTCGATCAGCGGGTTCTGGACATGGGCGACGGCCA
The DNA here is from genome assembly GCA_031409795.1 of Rhodobacterales bacterium. Lineage (GTDB taxonomy): Bacteria > Pseudomonadota > Alphaproteobacteria > Rhodobacterales > Rhodobacteraceae > Tabrizicola. Next base: position 19,154 of record JANNXX010000005.1, on the reverse strand, counting down.
CCGCGTCTATGTGGAACAATGCGGGCGGCCCGACGGCATTCCCGTCATCGTGTTCCATGGCGGCCCGGGCGGCGGCTGTTCGCCCGCCATGCGCCGCTATTTCGATCCGACGGTGTACCGTATCATCCTGTTCGACCAGCGCGGCTGCGGGCGCTCCCGGCCGCATGCCAGCGTGATCGCCAACACCACCTGGCACCTGATCGAAGACATCGAGACGATCCGCCAGACCCTTGGCATCGACCGCTTCATCGCATTCGGTGGCAGCTGGGGTGCCACGCTGGCGCTGATCTACGCGATCACCCACCCGGCGGCGGTGGCGCATCTGGTGCTGCGCGGCGTGTTCCTGATGACCCGGGCCGAGCTGAAATGGTTCTACGGCGGTGGCGCCGGGGCGTTCTTTCCCGAGGTCTGGGGCCGCTTCGCCGCAGCGATTCCGGCGCCCGAACGCGACAACCTGATCTCGGCCTACCACCGACGGCTGTTTTCCGGCAACCTGATGGAGGAAACCCGCTTCGGCCGGATCTGGGCGAACTGGGAAAACGCGCTGGCCTCGATCCACCATGAAGGCGCGATGGGCGAAAGCCCCTCGGACTATGCCCGCGCCTTCGCCCGGCTGGAAAACCACTATTTCCAGAACGGCGGCTTTCTGCAGTCCGACGGCTGGATCCTGCAAGAGCGCCACCGGATCGAGCATATCCCCGCCACGGTCATCCAGGGCCGCTACGACATGATCTGCCCACCGATCTCGGCCTGGCATCTGGCCGACGGCTGGCAGAAATGCGACCTGCGGATGATCCCGATGGCCGGCCACGCCCTGTCCGAACCGGGGATCAGCGAAGCGCTGGTCAAGGTGATGGACGGATTGAGAAGGGGTTAGCGACGGGTTCGCAGGGCGGGCTTCACGCCCGCATCCCCACCACCGCCACGCCCAGCGCCTCCAGCACCCTGGCTTCGATCCGGGCGGCGTCCATGCCGGCGACGCGGTACATCGTCTCGGGCGAGGCCTGGTCGATGAACACGTCCGGCAGGACCATGCTGCGGAACTTGAGGCCCCGGTCGAACACGCCCTCTTCGGCCAGAAGCTGGGCCACATGGCTGGCAAAGCCGCCAATCGCGCCTTCCTCGACCGTGATCAGCGCCTCGTGATGGGCGGCAAGCTGCAGGATCAGCGCCCGGTCCAGCGGCTTGGCGAAGCGGGCATCCGCCACGGTCACCGAGACCCCCCGCACCGCCAGCGCCTCGGCGGCGGCAAGGCTTTCGCCCAGCCGCGTGCCGAAGGACAGGATCGCCACCCGGCTGCCCTCACGGACCACGCGGCCGCGGCCGATTTCCAGCGGTACGCCACGGGCGGGCATTTCCACCCCGACACCGTCGCCGCGCGGATAGCGGAACGCGATCGGCCCCGCGTCATGCGCCGCCGCTGTCGCGACCATGTGGCAAAGTTCGGCCTCGTCCGCCGCAGCCATCACCACGAAGCCCGGCAGGTTTGACAGGAACGCGACGTCGAACGCCCCGGCATGCGTGGCCCCGTCTGCGCCGACCAGCCCCGCCCGGTCGATGGCAAAGCGCACCGGGAGCCGCTGGATCGCCACGTCATGCACCACCTGGTCATAACCGCGCTGCAGGAAAGTGGAATAGATCGCGCAGAAGGGCTTCATCCCCCCTGCCGCCAGCCCGGCGCTGAAGGTCACGGCATGCTGCTCGGCGATGCCCACGTCGAAGAGCCGCTTCGGAAAGCGGTCGGCGAACAGGTTCAGCCCAGTGCCGTCCGGCATGGCCGCCGTGACCGCGACGATCCGGTCATCCCGCTCGGCCTCGGCCACCAGGCTTTGCGCAAAGACCTTGGTGTAGGACGGCGCGTTCGACACCGCCTTGGCCTGCACCCCGGTCAGCACATCGAACTTGCCCGTCGCGTGGCCCCTGTCGCGCGCGGCTTCGGCCGGGGCATAGCCCTTGCCCTTCTTCGTCAGCACATGGATCAGCATCGGCCCCGTCGCCCTTGCCTTCACCGTCCGCAGGACCGGCAGCAACTGGTCAAGATCATGCCCGTCGATGGGGCCGACGTAGTTGAAGCCCAGCGCTTCAAAGAGGGTTCCGCCGACGGCCATGCCTTTCAGCATGTCCTTGGCGCGTTTGGCCCCCTCCTGCAGCGGTGGCGGCAGCAGGCCAAGAAACCCCTTCGCCACCTGTTTCAGGTCCTGCATCGGCGGCTCGGCATAAAGGCGGGAAAGGTAGGCCGACAGCGCCCCCACCGGCGGGGCAATGCTCATTTCGTTGTCGTTCAGGATCACGAACAGCCGCTTCTTCAGATGCCCCGCGTTGTTCATCGCCTCGAACGCCATGCCCGCCGACATCGCCCCGTCGCCGATCACCGCGATGGCGTCGCCGGGGTCACCGCCAAGCTCTGCCGCCATGGCAAAGCCCAGCGCCGCGCTGATCGAGGTAGAGCTGTGGGCCGCGCCGAACGGGTCATAGGGGGACTCGCTGCGCCTGGTAAAGCCCGACAGGCCCCCCTCCATCCGCAGCGTCCGGATCCGCTCACGCCGCCCGGTCAGGATCTTGTGCGGATAGCACTGGTGGCCCACGTCCCAGACCAGCTTGTCGCGCGGGGTGTCGAAGACGGCATGGATCGCCACCGTCAGCTCCACCACGCCCAGCCCCGCCCCCAGATGCCCGCCGGTCACACTGACGGCCGAAATCGTCTCGGCCCGCAGCTCATCGGCCAGTTGCCGCAGCTCGCGGTCGGTCAAGGCCTTCAGGTCCGATGGCAGGGTCACCCGGTCCAGCAAAGGGGTCTTCGGTCGGTCGGTCATGCCTGCCTCGGGTTCACGTCTCGCGCGCAATGACGAAATGCGCCGCAGCAGTCAAGTTGGCCGCCCCTGCCCCGTATCCGGCCAGCGCCGCCTCGGCTTCCCGGACCAACTCTGCCGCCCGCGCCCTGGCTCCGTCCAGACCAAGATGCGACACGAAGGTGGCCTTCCCGGCAGCCGCATCCTTGTGCAGCCGCTTGCCGGTTTTCGCCTCGTCGCCCGTCACGTCAAGGATGTCGTCGGCGATCTGGAACGCAAGGCCCAGCGCGGCGGCATAACGGCGCAGGGGTCTGGGGTCGGCCCCGGCGATCAGCGCCCCCGCTTCGGCGGCAAAGCCGATCAGCGCCCCGGTCTTGCCGGCCTGCAGCGCGGTGATCTCGTCCAGGGATTGCGGTCCCGCGGTCTCGGCGGCGATGTCCAGCGCCTGCCCCAGCACCATCCCGTCGATGCCCGAGGCCCGCGCCAGGCCCGCGACCAGCGCCACCCGCACCTCGGCAGACCCCAGCGCCGGGTCGCACAGCATCTCGAAGGCCAGCGTCTGCAGCGCGTCCCCCGCCAGCACCGCCGTTGCCTCATCCCATGTCACATGCACCGTCGGCTGGCCCCGGCGCAGGTCATCGTCATCCATGCAGGGCAGGTCATCGTGGACAAGGCTATAGGCATGCAGCGCTTCGACCGCCGTTGCCGCTGGCAAGGCCCGACCCTCCGGCACCCCCAGCATCCGCGCGCCTTCCAGCACCAGGAATCCCCGCAGCCGCTTGCCGCCCCGCACCGCATAGCGCATCGCCTGCGTCACCGGCTGCTCCGCCCGACCCGCCAGCACGGCCACGAGATGCGCCTCGATCAGCCCGGCATCCGCCGCCAGCCGGTCCGCGAACCTCACATCCCCTCCGCCGGAGTGGTCCCGACCGCGCGGCCTTCCTGGGCCCGGATCAGGTCTACCTTCTCTTCCGCCTCGGACAGTTTCTTCGCGCAGAACGCCTTCAGTGCGGCACCCCGCTCATACAGCGCAATCGACTGGTCAAGCGGCACCTCGCCCCGCTCCAGCGCGCCGACGACCTGCTCCAGCGCGGCCATGGCCTCTTCGAAGCTCATCGTCTCCACCGGCTTGTCGCTCATCGGCCCCGCTCCTCCAACACGCCCACATGCGCCGCGACCGAGGCCGCCAGCGCATCCAGATCATAGCCGCCCTCCAGTGTCGAGACCACCCGCCCGCCCGCGAAATCGCACAGCCGGTCGGTCAGCCAGCGGTAGTCCTCGGCCTGCCATTCCAGACCGGCCAGCGGGTCATCGGCATGCGCGTCGAACCCCGCCGAGAGCAACAGAAGCTCCGGCTCCCAGTCCGCCAGCGCCGGAAACACTGCGCGCTCGTAAAGTGCGCGCATCTCTTTCCCGCCCGACCCGGACCGCAGCGGCAGGTTGAGCATCTGCCCATGCGCGCCCCGCTCGTCCGGCTTTCCGGTGCCGGGATAAAGCGGCATCTGGTGACTGGAGATGAACAGGCACCGCCCTTCGTCCCACAAAAGGTCCTGCGTGCCGTTGCCGTGATGCACGTCGAAATCCACGATCGCCACACGCTGCAGCCCGTGATGGTCCAGCGCCCGCTTCGCGCCGATGGCGACCGTGCCGAACAGGCAGAACCCCATGGCGATGTCGCGTTCCGCATGGTGCCCCGGCGGCCGCCCGGCCACGAACGCCGTCTTCGCCGCACCCGTCACCACGGCATCCACCGCCGCGCAGATCCCGCCCACCGCGCGCATCGCGGCCTGATATGACCCCGGCGACAGGAATGTATCGGGGTCCAGCTGCGCCCAGCCCGTCTCTGGCACCGCCGCCTTGACCCGCACAAGGTAGGACGCCGGATGGCAGCGCAGCACATCGGCCTCATCGCCCATCGGGCAGTCCTGCCGCACCAGCCCCAGCCCGGCCAGTCCCTGCTCCACCGCAAGCAGCCGATCCACCCGTTCGGGATGGCCGGGCGGCGTCAGATGCAAAGCGCAGTCAGGATGCGACAGGACCAGCATGGCTTGCTCTTTTTGAAATACTCCGGGGTCCGGGGCAGCGCCCCGGCGCTTTCAACCTCTCAGTCCGGCTGCAGCATATACCCCTCGCCGCGCACCGTCTGCAGATAGCGCGGCGCCTTGGGGTCGGCCTCGATCTTCCGGCGCAGCCGGGTGATCTGCACGTCGACCGCGCGTTCCTGCGCCGCGTCGCCGCGCGCGGCTTCAGCGACCAGCCGGTCGCGGCCAAGCGGCGTTCCCGGCTGCGCCGCGAAGATCCGCATCAGCGCACCCTCGGTGGCGGTCAGGCGCACCGGGCTGTCGCCACGCCACATCTCGCCCCGGTCAAGGTCATAGCGCACCGCGCCCATGTGGATCACCTGCCGCACCGGTTCGGCCGTCCGCAGCTGCGGCACCCGGCGCAGGATCGCGTTGATCCGCAGCAAAAGCTCTTTCGGTTCGAACGGCTTCACAAGGTAGTCGTCCGCCCCGGCCTCCAGCCCCTCGATCCGGTTCGACGCCTCGCCCCGCGCGGTCAGCAGCAGGATCGGCGTCGCCAGCCGCTTGCGCAGGTCGCGGGTCAGCGCGATGCCATCCTCGCCCGGCATCATCACGTCCAGCACCACGAGGTCGAACTCCAGCCCGCCAAGGATCCGCCGCGCCTGGGCCGCATCCCGCGCGGTCGACACCAGATAGCCGCTGCGCATCAGGAACTTCTGCAGCAGACCCCTGATCCGTTCGTCATCATCGACAATCAGGAGATGCGCGTCCGGAACCATCAGCCGCCCTCCTTGAGGCGGTTGAAATGGCGGCGCATGTCGGGATCCATCATCGCCTCCAATACCTGCCGGAAGCCCGAGACCGCTGCCGGTCCGGCCGCACGATAGGCCGCGCGCATCCGCGCCCGCTGTGCATCCGACAATTCACGCTCCAGCATCTGTCCCTTTTCCGTCAAGTAGAGATGCCGCTCGCGCGCATCCACCTTGCCCTTTTCGCTTCGCACAAGGCCATCCTCGATCAGACTGCGCAACACACGATTGAGGGACTGCTTTGTAACACCAAGGATCATCAGCAGATTGGACACGGTGGTCCCCGGACTGCGGTGGATGAAATGGATCGCCCGGTGATGCGCCCTGCCATAGTCCTTGCCTTCCAGAATGCGGTCCGGGTCGGCGGTAAAGCCGCGATAGGCGAAGAACATCGCCTCGATCCCCTTGCGCACCTGCTCGTCCGTCAGGAAGAGCAGGCTTTCCCCGCCCGGCGTGTCAACCATCCCGGTCTCCTCTTTTGCCGGAATTTACGTCAGCCTTGTTGACTTTCCAAGCACGAACCCGTAATTCCGGTCCGATTTCGCGCAAGAATCTGTCCGAAGCGGACCTTTCAGGCGCAACATTCGCAAAGTTCGGGCGCAAAGATGGAGGCTTGGATGGCTGGCTATGACGATCGCGACGGGTTCATCTGGATGGATGGCAAGCTGGTGGACTGGCGGTCCGCCAACGTCCACATCCTGACCCATGCGCTGCATTATGCCTCGTCCGTGTTCGAGGGTGAACGCTGCTACAACGGCCGCATCTTCAAGATGACCGAGCATTCCGATCGCCTGCGCCGGTCGGGCGAGCTTCTGGACATGCCGCTGCCTTACAGCGCGGCCGAGATCGACGCCGCGAAACTGGCCACGCTGCAGGCCAACAACCTGACCGACGCCTATGTGCGTGCCATCGCCTGGCGCGGTGCGGGCGAGATGATGGGAGTGGCGGCCAACAAGAACCCGATCCGCATGGCCGTGGCCGTCTGGACCTGGGGCAACTACTATGGCGATGCCAAGTTCAAGGGCGCGAAACTTGACATCGCCAAGTGGAAGCGCCCCAGCCCCGAAACCATCCCGCATGAGGCCAAGGCCGCCGGACTTTACATGATCTGCACCATGTCCAAGCACGCCGCCGAGGCGAAGGGCTGCAGCGACGCCATGATGTTCGATTATCGCGGCTATGTCGCCGAAGCGACCGGGGCGAACATCTTCTTCGTCAAGGACGGCGAGGTGCATACCCCCAAGGCCGATGCCTTCCTGAACGGCATCACCCGGCAGACCGTGATCGGCATGCTGAAAGACATGCAGATCAAGGTCCACGAACGCCACATCATGCCCGAGGAACTGGAAGGCTTCCAGCAGTGCTGGCTGACCGGCACCGCCGCCGAGGTCACCCCGGTCGGCCAGATCGGCGACTACAGTTTCGAGGTCGGCGATCTGACCAGACGGGTGTCGCTGGAATACGAAAAGCTGGTCCGGGCCTGACGGACCGCTCAGCCGATGTTCCAGAAGGCCTTGCTGTCCAGAAGCCAGGGAAACCTGTCGCGGATGTCGGGGCTGTCGCGCCAGTCGTTGACAAGGTGCCAGCGCCCGGTTGGCGCCACACGGGAATCGTTGGTTCCGTGCAGGGTGCGCACGAACATGCGTTTCCCGGTGATCGACGTCGCCCCGACCTTGCGCGGCTCTTTCTGGTGGCTGATGCCAAGGATGTTCTTGTCGAACCGACGGCCGATCAGCGTCAGCCCGCAGTTGATGAACGGATAGCGGTGGCGGTACATCCGGGACAGGGTTTCGCCCTCGGCGGTCAGGTCCAGAACGAAGCCGTAACCGTCGGCAAAGCTGACAAAGGCCGGTTCGTCCGGTGCCCGCTGCCGGCCCGCCGCGTCCAGAAGGATCAGCTGCCGTCGCATCGCCGCAATGAAATCGCAGGCAAGGCCGTCATCGTCGTCAAGGATCATCTGGGCCACGGCCGGCTGATCATAGGCCTTCTCCAGATACAGCCGCAGCGCCTTGCGGGCCGGGCCTGGCCGCCCGGCAACGATGGCATACCGGTCAGGGCTGCCGTAGGCGCTGGCGCAGGCCGCTTCCAGCTCGCTGCGCGCCCAGGCCGGAAGTTGCGTGCTGGTCAGCACCAGGTGCCGGAAGTCGCGGTCCGTCTGCGCCGCAAGCGACGGCAGCGCGACCCGTCGGAAAAGCTCGAGCCGCACCCGAAGACGATCCGGCTCGAACAAGAGATCCGCGTCGCGCGACGTCTCGCTTTTCCAGCCCGAGATCCCCAGGAAGGCAAAGCGCGTGACGACCACAAGCGGCGCCTCAGCCAGGCACAGGGCCGCCGCAGCGGGGATGTCCGGAACCCTGGGGTCGTCAGTCACGGTCGGCCTCGTCCGTTGGCGCATCCGCCGGGTTGCGCAGGTTGCCGATCCATCCCGATCCGGCATGCCGCCGCAGCATCCGGCGCACCTTGGGCATCAGGCCCAGCTCTTTCAGGATCTTCAGGCCCCGGTAATGGATGGTGAAGATCTCGCGGTCGGTTGGCAGCGGCTTGCCGCGCAGGATGCCGCCAAGGATATAGTGCTGTTCTTCCGGCAGGATGTTCCAGTCCAGCCCGGCCCGGCGGATCGCCAACGGCAGGGACATCTGGTCCAGATAGGGCCTGCGCGCCGGCAGGTCGGTCTTGCGGTCGATCTCGGTCGCGGTCTCGTACCAGACATCGGCAAACCGCCTGCCAGCCACCGGCCCCTCTGGAAACACCACCAGACCCGAACTGAAATAGGGCACCACCTTGCCCGGAGACCGCCGCATCAGCCGGACCCGTTCGGTCGGCACGGCCATGTCGAAGACCTTGTAGATCTGGTCCCAGACCGACTGGTCCCCCCAGCGCATCGACGCGGCCACCGAACAGCTGACCTTTCCGGGGCTGATCAGCGCCTCGACCCGGTTCGGCCGCAGAAACAGCACGTCGCTGTCGATGAAGGCCGAATATGCGCTGTCGCGCGGCTCGACCGCGGCCAGAATCTTGTTGCCATGCGGATAGGCCGGGTCCCAGCGACCCTCGGTGCGCATCGGCCGGATTTCGGCCCCCATCAGCGCATGCGCCCGGACAACGCCGGGGTCGATCTCGGACATCTTGTGTTCGGGACAGTAGCCGATCACCCGGACATCCGCCGGAAAATGCTCGCGGATCGATGCCAGCAGGTAGCAGGCCATGTGCTGATAGTCGGGCAGGTCGATGATGTAGATCAGCGTCAGCAGCGGCTTTTCATCCGTCGGCTGACCTTCGTTCTGACCTGATGTGTCGTCCTGCACGCCCGACCCTGCCTGCGCCGCCCGTTGCGGCGACGCAGACAAAAGAGTCGGTTTTCGCCCGGCGCGCAAGGGTCGTCGGCAGGGCGCGCCGGTCGTTCGTCCCGGTTCAGACGACTTCGGTGACCACCTCGATGTTGCCTTTGGTCGCGTGCGAATACGGGCAGATGTGATGCCCGCGTTCGGCGATCTTCTCGGCAACCGCCCGATCAAGCCCCGGCAGGGAAACGACAAGCCGGACCTTCAGCCCGAACCCGCCATCCGACCGGCCGCCGATCCCGACATGCGCGTTCACCGTGGCGTTGTCCGGCACCGCGCCCAGCTTTTCGCTGCCGGCGGCAAAGCGCATCGCGCCCAGATAGCAGGCGGCATAGCCGGTCGCGAACAGCTCTTCCGGGTTGTGGCCCAGGCCCGACCCGCCCATCTCCTTCGGGCTGGTCATCGTCACCGTCAGCTGGCCGTTCACCAGTCCGGATGTGCCGTTGCGGCCCCCGCCCATCGCCTTTGCCTCGGTCCAGTACTTTATGTCAACGGTCATCGCTGTCTCCTGAGTGGGTTTTCCGATGCCATGGGCACGCGGTTCTCAGGCGAAGTCAATCACCCGGAAAGCGCTTTCACCTGCGTGTCACCAAAGCTTTACCAAAGGTAAACGCTACTGGACAAGCCGTTGATTCGCTTCAATATATGAAAACTGTCCACTGTGGACAGTCAGGCCGTCCGACCCCGCGCGATCCGCAGGAACTGGATCAGGCGCTGCGACCCGACCGTGCCCCGCGGGCGCAGCCAGGTCTCGCGCGGGGCACGCGACAGGCGCAGGAAATGTCGGACCCGACCGCCCGTGGTGGCCTTCCGATGATCCGCAAGATGCCGGCTCATGTCTTCCTCCCAAGGTTGCGTGAAGCTACAGGATGCGCCCGAATCGTGCCGGATGCCACCGCCTTGCGACCCCTTCCGCGTCAAACCGCCGAAAAGCCGTTGTCGACGAAAAGCTGCACCCCGTTCACGAACTCTGCCTCGTCCGACGCCAGATAAAGGGCCGCCCGCGCCACATCTTCCGGCTTTCCCATCCGCCCCTGCGCCGCCGTGATCGCCGCGTCCGACACATCGACCCCCAGCCGCGCCAGCGCTTCGACCTCGCGGTCGCCATGCGGGGTCTGGATGAACCCCGGACAGACCGCATTGCAGCGGATGCCCCGCTCGCGGAACTCCACCGCGATGGCGCGCGCGAACATGTGGACCGCCCCCTTGGTCGCGTCATACAGCACCTCGTTCGGCGTCGCATAGACCGCCGAGATCGAGGAGGTGCAGACGATCGCCCCGCCACCTTGCGCCAGCATCAGGGGCAGCACGGCGCGGGTCATCAGATACATCGACTTGACGTTCACATCGAAGAGGAAGTCCCAGTCCGCCTCCTCGGTCTCCAGGAACGGCTTGATGACGATGGTGCCCGCATGGTTGAACAGCACATTCGCCGGACCGAGGGCTGCCGTGACGTCCACCACTGCCGCCTCGACTTCGGCCTTCGACGACACGTCGGCCTTGGCGAAATGCGCCCGATGCCCGGCGGCCAGCAATTCCGCGACCAGACCCGCGCCCGCCTCGGCGTTCCGGTCGATGATCCCCACCGCCGCGCCTTCCGCCGCAAAGAGCCGCGCCGAGGCCGCGCCCATCCCCGTCGCCCCGCCCGAGATGATCGCGGTCTTGCCCTTCAGCCGGTCCATGCCCTGCCCTCCTGCAACTTCGCCAAAGCCCAGACCGCCGCTTCGGCGACGGCCGCATCCCCATCGCCGACCAGCGCCGCGGCGACAGACCGCAGCTTCGGCAGGCCCGAGTTCCCGATGGCATAAAGCACGTTCCGCACGAACCTGTCGCGGCCGATCCGCTTGATCGGTGACCCCGCAAAGCGCGCGCGGAACCCGGCGTCGTCCAGTGCGGCCAACTCGGCCAGTTCCGGCAGCCCGACGCGCGGCTGATAGCCGATCTCGCGTGCCGCGACGGCAAACTTGTTCCAGGGGCAGACCGCCAGGCAATCGTCACAGCCGTAGATGCGGTTGCCGATCAGCGCCCGCAACTCGGGGTCCACCGGCCCCTTGTGCTCGATGGTGAGATAGGAAATGCAGCGCCGCGCGTCCAGCTGGTAGGGCGCCGGGAAGGCCGCTGTCGGGCAGATGTCCAGACAGGCGGTGCAACTGCCGCAGTGGTCCACCTCTGCCGGGTCCGGTTCCAGCTCCAGCGTGGTGAAGATCGCGCCCAGGAACACCCAGTTGCCCAGATCGCGGCCCAGCAGGTTGGTGTGCTTGCCCTGCCACCCCAGGCCCGCCGCCTGCGCAAGCGGCTTTTCCATCACCGGGGCGGTGTCGACGAAGACCTTGATCTCGCCGCCGCCCTGGTCGATCAGCCAGCGCCCCAGCCGCTTCAGCCGCCGTTTCACCAGGTCATGGTAGTCCTTGCCCTGCGCATAGACGCTGACCACCCCCCGGTCGCGCTGCGCCAACCCCGCCATCGGGTCGCCCTCCGGCGTGTAGGCTTCGGCCAGCATGATCACCGAGCGCGCCTCGGGCCACAGCGCTGCCGCCGAACCGCGCCAGCCCTCGCGCTCGGCCATCCAGCCCATCTGGCCATGTCGCCCCGCAGCCAGAAAGGCCCGTAACCGCCCCGCTGCTTCGGGCACTGCATCGGGCCTGCACACCCCCAGCTTCACGAACCCATCCTTCAAGGCCCGCGCCACCACCTGCTCTTTCGTCGGGCCTTTCATTCTGGTTCAAATATCCCGGGGTCCGGGGCAGCGCCCCGGGGGTGGGGATCAGAAATCCAGGTCGGCATAATGTGCAGCCGGGGGAAAGCCGCTGATCTGGTCCGCAAGCAAGGGCCGAAAGCTTGGCCGCGACTTGATCTTGGCATACCAGTCCTTCAGCACCGCATGCCGGTGCCAGTCGACGTCGCTGATGTAATCCAGACAGCTCAGATGCGCGGCGGCGGTGAAATCGGCCAGCGTCATCGCGTCGCCCGCCAGCCAGCGCCGCTGGTCCAGAAGCCAGGCCATGTAGTCGAGGTGATACTTGATCCGGGCCGACCCCTGCTTGACGTTCTTCGAATCCGGATAGCCCTGCCCGGTGACCTTCTTGTTCACCCGCTCGTAGAGAAGCTTCGAGGTCACCTCGGCCTGGAACTTGTCGTCGAACCAAGCACACAGGCGGCGCACCTCGTACCGGCCATCGGCGCTTCGGGGCATCAGCGGCGGGTCAGGCGCGATCTCTTCCAGGTATTCGCAGATCGCCTGGCTTTCGCTCATCACCCGCGCGCCAAGCTTGAGGATCGGCACTTTCCCCGCCGGATTGCGGCGCAGGAAATCGGGCGACGGCTCCCAGTAGCGTTCCTCGACCAGCTCCACCTCGATCTTCTTCTCCGCCAGCGTCAGGCGCACCTTGCGGCAGAAGGGCGAGAGGGGAACATGGTACAAACGGTTCATCAGCGGCCTACAATTTTGCCTTCCGGTGATAGTCCTGCAACTGAAGGGGATCAATGCTGATTGCGTCCGGGCCGTCTGATGAGGCGAGCGAAAGCCGTTCGACCCTCAGCAGTCCGCGCTGCCAGTGCCGCAGGGAAAATAGCCCCTCTGCACAAACTTGAGTTGACCGGAGGTCGTGCCTTCCTCTCGCTCCCGCGCAATGACGTTGTTCCAATCCACCCGCGCAAACAGGTCTTCGACCAGATCAGACCGGCCAAGCGTTTGCAGCGCCTGTGTCCCGTCGCTGAAAATGTCCCGGTTGTCGACCAGATCGTCCATCAACGGCAACAGGGTCTGGTGCAGGAACGGGCCTAGTGTAGCGTTCCATTTCGGATCGGTTATCTCAGATGCTACAAAGATGTGGAACAGGACTCGGAGGTATGCATCACCCTGAGCCCCGTTCAGTTCAGCCTGAAAGATCGGCGTCGGATCAAAGCCGTAGCGCCCGACAATCTGGATCAAAGCGTCCCAATGTCTTCCCGCCTTCAGGGACCCAAGATAGGCGTCGGCATCGGCGTCATGCGTCCCGAGCGGGTCGCCGCGCACCCGGTCAAGGATCGTGAAGGCTGCAAGTTGCGACACCTCTTCATCATCACTCTGGACCTGCGCATAAAAGTCAGCAAACCGCTCTACAAACAGTTCGGGGCGCAGGGAAGTCAGCCGCTGAAGCACAATCGTCTGACTGCCCAGAACAGCCGGCAAACGGCTGATGATCGCCCGGGTGGTCGCCGTGTTCGGCGCACCGCGCTCCAGTTGCCCAACCCAATCCCGGATCATGGTCGAGATGCTTTCGTCCAGCGTCCCCGTCTGGTCCAGAATGGATGCAATCAGGGCCACGTCATAAGGCATTGGCCCATAATCGCCCTTGGCGGGATAGGTCTCGCCCATCATGACCCTTGCGGGTTCCGTTTCCACGAAAGCTCGCCCCACCCCCATGGGCACCCCAAGCGCGGTAAGGATCGCCGCCGGATCAAGCCTTGGGTCCGACTTGCGCATACGGTAGGGGGCAAGCCCGCCGCCATGCAGCCCGTTGCCGTCAAAGCCTGAGTTGGCAATCAGCGGAACCGGCGCGACCGCCTCGAACCAGATCCGTGATGTCTGGTCATGGATCAGCGTCTCCTCGCCTCCGCGCAGTGCTGTCACCTGAATACGCCGCGAACTGACCAGGTAGACCAATCCCCCCACCTCATCGCGTGAGGCATAGCCATCGCCCACCCCGTCAACCGTCACCCGCAGGTCGGCGGGGCGGCCATCATCGGCAACCATCAGGATGCAGGGCGCGCTGAGTGGGAAATCAGGATCCAGCCGTTGGCAGCCAGCAGCATCGGACCGCCGAAAGACATGAATGCGGGCCGGCTGGTCACCCAGCGTCGTCGTTCTGCGCACCGTCGTAACCGTGTCTCCATTCAACAAGCGTTCGCACAGCGGATCGCATGCCGCCTCACCCAACACGCTGTCCGTATTCACTATCAAGTCCACGACAACTGGCAGCCCCACGCCATCGCTGAACGCACCGGGCGTCGTGGTGATAGAGGCTTCGATCCTTGCCATGGCGGCGGACCGCAACCCGTAAAAGGCACCAAAGCACGCAATCGCCAGTGCGGCCGAGAGTGCAATTCCGGTAACTGCCTTGCCCCGCCTGTAAAACCAGACGACCGGCCCCAGCAGTGCCATGACCCACCACAGATTGGCTGCCACCGGCCAGATCGGGGCCAAGAGGAACCCGGACATGAAGGTCAGTCCGATGACCACAGCGGGGATCATCGCCAGAACTGCAAGCAACACCGACGCGACGGCGACAACCCAGAACAGCCAACCCATGCGCACCCCGTCTATCCTGTGGCAATCAACAACGCTATTCGAAGCACCCCGCCCGTCCGTCCGCGGCAATCGTCTCTGCCCCGCTAATGATGCTGCGCGTCCGGCTGCGCACAAAGCTGGAGGGGTTCGCCGCATCGCGCCCCTTCGGATCGGGCAACACCGCCGCCAGCCGGGCCGCCTGCAGCGCCGTCAGATCCTTCGCGTCCACGCCGAAATGGTGCCGCGCCGCCGCTTGCACGCCGAACACGCCCTCGTCGAATTCGGCGACGTTGAGATAGACTTCCAGCACCCGCTCTTTCGACCAGACCAGCTCCACCACCGGGGTCAGGACCGCCTCCATCGCCTTGCGGACATAACTGCGCCCGTGCCAGAGGAAGACGTTCTTCACCACCTGCTGGCTGATCGTGCTTGCGCCGCGCGTGCCGCCCTTGTCGATCGCCTCGCGGATCGCGGCCATGTCAAAGCCCCAGTGGTTGCAGAAATTCGCATCCTCGGCAGCCACGGCGGACCGGCCTATGACCGGGGCCATGTCCTCGAAAGGCACCCAGTCCTTGTCGATCCCGCCCAACCGCCAGGCCTCGCCCAGCTGGTAAAGGTTGATCGGCGGCGGCAGGAAGCTGAAAAGCAGGATCAAGACCGCATAGACCGCCGCGATCCCCGCAAGTCCCCGCAGCGCCCAGCGCATGGCGACCCGCAAGAGGCGCGGCCTTGGCGGCGGTTCATCCACCTTCGGTTTGCGCCTGCGCGGGGCTGCTGCCGGTTTGGAGGCCGGTTTTTCCGGGTCGGTTTCGGTCATCCCGCGACCTTAGACGCGGCCTGCCAAGGTCCGTCAAGAGGGGCCGCCTACTTCCGCCCGCCGCCCAGCTGGTCTTGCGGCAAATGCAGCGGCGGCACCCGTTCCAGAAACTGCTTCAGGTTCGCCTCTGCCTCGTGGCTGAGCGAGGTGTGGATCACCCGGCCCTTCTCGCGGAAGGGTTCCAGCCCCTCCAGCACCTTGTCCGCCGTCATCTTGCGGACCAGCAGGCCGACCGCCGCGCCGCCCTTGTCAAGGCTGGCCCCCACATCACGCAGGAAGTCGTCGTTGATGCCCAGGTCGCTGAACTTGCCCGCCAGCGCCCCGGCACCTGCGCCCACTGCAGCGCCCAGGACCGGGTTCAGGAACAGCATGCCAATCAGCGTGCCCCAGAGCCCGCCACCGATGGCCCCGCCGGTCACCAGGTTCACCGACTGGTTCAGGTTGACCCGGCCCTCGGCATCGCGGGTGACGACGACGACGTCCTCCATCTCGATCAGATATTTCTTCTGCAGCACCACCAGCGCCTCGGCAGCGGCAAAGGCCGTGGCTTCATCCGCGAAGGCAACGATGATCAGGTCGGACATGAGCGTCTCCAATGGCCAGGGCCGCCGCATTGATGCGACGGCCCCCCTTTACCATACCCAAAGCGGTTTGAGCAGTCGTTTCCTGACCTATTCCGCAGGAACCTTTGCCACTTCGTCGCTTAGCGGGTGTGCCAGGCGGTCAAGCATCTCTTTCGGGCAGATCTGAAGGAAGTTCCGCCGCTCGCTCTCCCAGTCCGCAAGGATGCGGTCCGCCACCCGGCTTCCGGTTTCCTCAAGATGCCGGGCAATCAGGCCTTTCAGCTGCAGTTCCCAATGCGGATGACCCACGGCAAGGGGCAGGATCGTCTCAAGGTTCATGAAATCCTCGGCCACGCCCTCGGGATCGTAGACATAGGCCATGCCGCCGGTCATGCCTGCGCCAAAGTTGGCCCCGATCCGGCCCAGGATCACTGCGACGCCGCCGGTCATGTATTCACAGCCGTTCGACCCGCAGCCTTCGACCACCACCGAAGCGCCCGAGTTCCGGACTGCGAACCGCTCTCCCGCCCGGCCGCTGGCGAAGAGGAAGCCATCGGTCGCACCGTAAAGGACGGTGTTGCCGATGATCGTGTTCTCTTCGGCCTTGAGCGGTGAGGACATCAGCGGCCTGACCGTGATCGTGCCGCCCGACAGGCCCTTGCCGACATAGTCGTTGGCGTCGCCCTGCACTTCCAGCTTGATGCCGCGCACCGAAAACGCCCCCAGCGACTGCCCGCAGGACCCGGTCAGCTTGACCGTCAGATGGTCGGGCTGCAGCGCGTTGCGCATCCCGAATTTCCTGACGATGTGACTGCTGGCACGCGTGCCGATGGTCCGGTGCGTGTTGCGCACGGCATAGGACAGCTGCATCTTCTCGCCGTCTTCAAAGAACCGGTGCCCGTCGCGGATGATGTCAGCGTCCAGCGTATCCGGCACTGCATTGCGTGGCTTCGTGCGGTCATAGGTGATCGCCCGCGCGCCATCGACGTTGATCAGCAGGGGGTTCAGGTCCAGATCATCCAGGTTCGCAGCACCACGCGAGACCTGAGTCAGCAGGTCCGCCCGCCCGATGATCTCGTCCATCGACCGCGCGCCGATGCTAGCCAGAATCTCCCGCACCTCCTGCGCGTAGAAGGTGATCAGGTTAACCACCTTGTCGGCCGATCCGGTGAACTTCGCCCGCAAGGCTTCGTTCTGAGTGCAGACGCCGACGGGGCAGGTGTTCGACTGGCACTGCCGCACCATGATGCAGCCCATGGCGATCAGCGCGGCGGTGCCGATGCCGTATTCTTCGGCCCCCAGCATTGCCGCCATCACGATGTCCCGCCCGGTGCGCAGGCCCCCATCGGTCCGCAGGGTCACCCGCTCGCGCAGGTTGTTCATGCTGAGCACCTGATGCGCTTCGGTCAGGCCCATCTCCCACGGCAGACCGGCGTATTTGATGCTGGTGGCAGGCGAGGCCCCGGTGCCGCCGTTGTGGCCGCTGATGAGGATCACGTCAGCCTTGGCCTTCGCCACCCCCGCCGCGATGGTCCCCACTCCTGACGACGAGACCAGCTTGACCGTCACCTTGGCGCGCGGGTTGATCTGCTTGAGGTCATAGATCAGCTGCGCGAGGTCCTCGATGGAGTAGATGTCGTGGTGCGGCGGCGGGGAAATCAGGGTCACCCCCGGCGTCGAATGGCGCAGCCGAGCGATCAGCGCCGTGACCTTCATTCCGGGCAGCTGGCCACCCTCACCGGGTTTGGCACCCTGGGCGACCTTGATCTCCAGCTCCTCGCAGGCGTTCAGATACTCTGCCGTCACGCCAAAGCGCCCTGAGGCGACCTGCTTGATCTTGGCGGAGGGGTTATCCCCGTTCGGTTCCGGCACGAAATGCGCCGGGTCTTCTCCGCCCTCACCGCTGTCCGACTTCGCGCCGATCCGGTTCATCGCCACGTTCAGCGTCTTGTGCGCCTCGGGGCTGAGAGCGCCCAGCGACATGCCCGGCGTCACGAACCGTTTGCGGATCGAGGTGATGCTTTCGACCTCCTCGATCGGCACCGGCTTGCCCAGGGTCTTGATGTCCAGCAAATCCCGCAGATGGATCGGCGGATTGGCCCGCATCGCAGCACTGTATTGCTTCCACAGGTCATAGCTGGCCCGGTCGCAGGCCGATTGCAGCATGTGCATCGTCTGCGCTTCCCAGGCGTGCTTTTCCCCCGACCGCCGCGCCTTGTAGAACCCGCCGATCGGCAGCACATCCGCCCCACCCAGCCAGCCGCGCTTGTGGACCTCTTCCAGCTTCTGCTCCACGCCCGTCAAGCCGATGCCGGAAATGCGCGACTGCATGCCGGGGAAGTATTCCGCCACCATCGCGCGGCTCAGCCCCACTGCCTCGAAGTTCAGGCCCCCGCGATAGCTGGAGATGACGGATATCCCCATCTTCGACATGATCTTGAGAAGCCCCGCGTCGATGGCATCGCGGTAGCGCCGCATCGCATCGGTCAGGGTCCCGTCCAGAAGGCCCCGGTCCAGCCGGTCGGCAATCGAATCCTGCGCCAGATAAGGGTTTACCGTGGTCGCCCCCGACCCGATCAGCACGGCAAAGTAATGTGGATCGATGCACTCCGCCGACCGCACGTTGATGCTGCAGAACGTCCGCAGCCCCTTGCGCGTCAGCCAGGAATGCACCGCTGAGGTGGCAAGGATCATCGGCATTCCCACCGCGTCCGGCCCCTGATGTTCGTCCGTCAGCACCAGTTGCCCGGCCCCCGAGCGCACCGCATCCTCGGCTTCCGCGCGAATACGCTCCAGCCCCACCGCCAAGTCATCCAGCCCCTCGCCCACCGGGAAGGTGCAGTCGATGAACGCCACCTGATCGCCGAAGCGGTCGACCATCACGTCAAACTCGCGGTTGGCAATGAAGGGGCTTTCAAGCACCAGAATCTCGGACTGCGCGTTGGTCTCGTCCAGCACGTTGCGCAGGTTGCCGAAGCGGGTCTTCAGGCTCATCACCCGCCCCTCGCGAAGGCTGTCGATGGGCGGGTTCGTCACCTGGCTGAAGTTCTGCCGGAAGTAGTGGGAAAGCGGCCGGTACACGTTGGACAAGACCGCCGGTGGCGTGTCATCGCCCATGGATGCGACCATTTCCTTGCCGTCCTCGGCCATCGGGGCCAGAACCTGCTCCAGTTCCTCGACCGTGAAGCCCGCCGCGATCTGGCGCTTGCGCAGGTCGGCCCCGGTGTAGATCCGCGTTTCCGGCACGTCGCGCAGCAGCGCGTTCAGGTCCACGACCTTTTCGACCCATTGCCCATAGGGCTGCGCCGCCGCCAGCTTGTCCTTCATCTCCACGTCGTGGAAAAGCCTGCCCTCCACCATGTCGACGGCGATCATCTGCCCCGGCCCCAGCGCGCCCTTCTCGCGGATCGTGCTTTCATCGACCGGCACCATGCCAGCCTCCGACCCCGCGATCAACAGACCGTCGCCCGTCACCACATAGCGCATCGGGCGCAGACCGTTGCGGTCAAGCCCACCGCAGACCCAGCGCCCATCGGTCATCGCCA
>JANNXX010000004.1:0-102453 GCA_031409795.1 Rhodobacterales bacterium | reverse complement strand
CACCGCCGACATGCCAAGGCCGACAAGCTCTTGTGCCTTTCGCACCAGCGCGTCGAAATCCGGGCTGCGGTCGGGCCTGCAAGGGGTCATCAAGGCCGGGATCGTGCCGGAAAAGATGCTGGTGTCCATGGGATGCTCCTGAAGGTGCAAAGGGTGGCCGGGCCGATTCCTCTTTCAAGTATAATCTTTGTATTTTATTTGTCGACAAGAAATCAGGACGCGCCCCTTCCCCGGTCTGGCCGGCGCATCAGCTTTTCACAGCGCGATCTCGTGGCGCGGGTCGGGGGCGATCATGCTTTTGATCTGCTGGACGATCTTCTCGGCGTGCTCTTTCGCCAGCCGGTCGCAAAGGCCGACGTCGCCCGCCGCGATTGCCGCAAGGATCGCTTCATGCTCAAGGATATAGGGATGCGGCGAGGCAGGCTGGAAGCTGGTGTAATAATACATCTGCAGGATGCGGCGGCCCTCGTCCAGGAGCCGCGAGAAGAGGGTGAGGTAATAGGGATTGCGCCCGGCCTCGGCGATGGCGGCGTGGAAGGCGCGGTTCGCGGCGATCATCGCCAGGGCGTCACCGGCATGCACGGTCGCGGCGAAGGCCAGCTGAAGCGCCTGCAACCGGGCAAGGTCGGCGGCGCTGCGATGCTCGGCGGCAAGCCTCGTGGTCACCCGGTACATCAGCACCAGCGCGTCGAAGAAGGCGGCAAGGTTGGCAAAGTCGATCGGCGCCACCATGGTCGACCGGTTCGGCAGGGTCACGATCAGCCCTTCGCCCGCCAGCCGTACCAGCGCCTCGCGAATGGGGGTGCGCGACAGGCCGAAGCGGTCGGCAAGCTGCACTTCGTCGACAATGCTGCCGGGGGCCAGGTCAAGGTCAAGGATCTCTTCGCGCAAGAGGTCGTAGACCAGCCGCACGCCGGACCCGCGCTTGCGGTCGGGTTTCGGGTCCTGGTCGCTGCCGGTCATCGCGGGCCTGCCGGGGCTGCGCCTTGCAGCCAGTGCGGCAAGCCGTCCGCCGCCTGTCCGGTCCGTGCGGCCTGGGCGCAGGCGGCAAGGCCGCCGAACCGCACGGCGCAGCCGGTCAGACCGGGGCCGTAATGCGCATACTTGCCCGAGTTGGTCATCAGGGTCCGGGTTGCCGAGGGGAACACCGGCTGCGAGATCGAGCACCAGCAAAGGTCGGGCAGAACCTGCACGCCGCATGCCTTCAGCCGCGAAAGCAGCCCTTCGGCGCCGGCTTCGGCGATCACCTGCCGCCCGGCGGTCACGATGGTGGGGACCAGGACCGCAGCCCCGTCCAGCGCCCCGTCCAGTGCCCCGTCCAGCGCCCCGTCCAGCGCCCCGTCCAGCGCCCCGTCCAGCGCCCCGGCAAAGGCGCGCATTTCGGCCAGCGACGCATGCGGACTGCCGATGGCCACGAGGTCGACCCTGGTGTCGCCCTGGTTCAGCGCAAGCCAGCCCGCCGCCATGTCGGCACGGGTCAGGCGCAGCCGGTCGGCGTCGGGGGACAGCCGGTCGGCCTCGGGGGTCACCCCTGCGACATGCAGCATCGGCGCGGCCGAGGTGGTGCCGAAGGCCGCGCAAAGCGCTTTCAGCGCCTCGGGCGACGGCTGCGCCGGGCCAAGGCCGCAGAGCAGCGGAATGCGATCGGGCGAGGCCTTGCCGGCAAGGTAGCCGATCAGCGGCCAAAGCGCGTCGTCAAAGCCAGCGGGCAGGTCGATGTCGATGATCCGCCGGGCGGCGCGGTGCTGGTCCAGATAGACCCCGGACAGCGGCGCGCGTCCGGTCAGCGCGATGCACAGGTCCAGGAAATCCGGGTGCTTGGCCGTGCGCGCGCCGATGACCGAATTGGCATAGATCACCGCGTTCGATTCCGACCAGGCAATCATTTCGCCCTGCGCGGGCGCGCTGCCCAACAGGTAGGGCGCGCAGGTGAAGGTGGGCTGGCAGCCCATGCGGACATAGGCATCGGCCAGCCGTGACGCGGGGCCACCGAAGAGGTCGGGCACGCCCTGCGCCCGCCAGTTTGCATGATCGACCGAGATCGCGTTCATCGTCGTCGGGATGCACACTCTGGCCCCGGTCGCGGCCATCGTCTCGGCAAAGGTCAGGTTGGCGGGGCTGGCGTAGATGCAGCCGTCGATATGGCCCCGGGTCACGTCGATCAGCCGCTCGGCGCCCTGGTTCAGCGCCATGGCGCGGATGATCCGCATGGCGATCTGCGCCGCCCGCCCTTCGGCGCCGTCCAGCATGGCGCGGTCGCGGTCCGACAGCGCAAGCGCCTGATCGGGTGGCGCGGCCAGCGGCAGGGCAAGGTCGCCCGCGTTGACGGCCGTCGCGGTGATCGCGGCCCGGGGCCGGGCGGCCAGCGCATCCCAGTCCTGCTGCGCCAGGCGCAGGATCGGCAAGGGGCGGTCGAACATCTCGGCCGCGACCATCGCGCCCAGGGTCACCACGTCCTCGGGCTGGCTGAACACGATCGCGGCGGGGGCGCGGCCGTTCAGGATCAGGTCCAGCAGCACGCCCGATCCGGTGCAAGATCCCCGGGTCGACGGCAGCATCAGCACCGCGCCAGAAACCGTCCTTCCCTGCAGCGGATGGTGGATGTCGATCACCTCGGCCGTGGCCGGGTCGATCCCGCCCCAGAAGCTGAGCGGCTCGGTCGCGGCCAGGACCGGGCCTTCGGCGCAGCCCGGCAGGATGCTGTGCGCCTGGCCGGTCATCGGACGACGAAGCCTTTGGCATAGGGGTCGCGGTCGTCGATGAAGATGGTGTTGATCCCGGTCTGCCGCGCCCAGCCGCCGACCGAGGGGATGATCGCCGGGCGGCCCGCCAGCATCGTGGCCGATTCCACCCGGCCCTGGAAGATCGACCCGATGATCGATTCATGATGGAACGCGTCGCCAACCCTGAGCCGGCCCTTGGCATGAAGCTGCGCCATCCGCGCCGAGGTGCCGGTGCCGCAGGGCGACCGGTCGATCGCCTTGTCGCCGTAGAACACCGCATTGCGGGCATGGGCAGCGGCCTGGGTCGGCGCGCCGGTCCACAGGATATGGGACAGGCCGTTGATCCGGGGATCGGCGGGATGGGTGAACTGGTACTTCTCGTTCAGCGCCCGGCGGAGCCTGGGCGACAGGCCGACAAGATCAGTCGCGGTGAAGTCGGCCATGTCGCGGAAGACCGGCTGCGGATCGACGATGGCATAGAAGTTGCCGCCATAGGCCACATCAACCACCACTTCGCCAAAGCCGGCGACGGTTGCGGTCAGGCCCTCGGAATGCAGAAAGGATGGCACGTTGATCAGCCGCACCTCTTCGACGAAGCGCCCCTCCTGCCGGTAGCTGATCTCGACGCGGCCGGCGGGGGTGTCAAGCGCAAGCTGGCCGGGGACGCGGGGCTGGATCAGGCCGTTCTCCAGCGCCATGGTGACCGTGCCGATGGTGCCGTGGCCGCACATCGGCAGGCAGCCCGAAGTTTCGATGAACAGGACCGCCGTGTCGCAATCGGGCCTTGTCGGAGGGTAGAGGATCGCACCCGACATCATGTCATGCCCACGGGGCTCGAACATCAGGCCGGTGCGGATCCAGTCGAAGTCGCGCAGGAAATGGGCACGGCGCTCCAGCATGTCGGCGCCCTCAAGCCGGGGCGCGCCGCCCATGACCAGCCGCACCGGATTGCCGCAGGTGTGGCCGTCAAGGCAGGTGAAGGTATGGGTCGGCATGGGCGATCCGAAACTGGGTTGCGGCCAGTGTCTCAGGACGGAGGGCGGGGCGCAAGCGTTGAATACATGGAGTATACAAGACCGAAGCCGATAGCATCTTCGGGGGGAGAAGCTGTTCGGGGTGGGGGGCACCAATCTACGCTTGCCTGAGCCGGGGTCTCGGGGTGGCGAGGAGGCCCCGGGTCAGGCCCGGGGCAGCCGAGGGCGGATGCGGCCGGGGGGCGGGATTTGCGGGTGGCAAATCTGACAGGGTGGGTGGTGGTGGGTTGGCACCCGTCCTGCGCTTGCCACGATGGCGGTCGGTCACAGGAGCATCCCGCCCCGGCCTTGAGCCGGAGTCTCGGGATACCACACGAGGCCCCGGGTCAGGCCCGGGGCGGGGAGGATGGGGCGGGTTGGGAGTGGTTGGGTTTGCGGGTGGCGGGTCTGACGGGGTCTCGCCATGGTGGTGGGTCGGAACCCACGCTACGCTTTCTACCAGTTTAAGGGTCCATTAAGGATGATGTAAGCTTGTGCACCCAACAATGATCCAAATGTGGCTGTATAAACATTGCCAGTGTTTCTGGGTCCATCTCTGACCAAAGCCACACCTCCACTAGGAAACAAAACTGTCTTCTTAGCATTTGGGTCAACAGCTATATTTAATTCTACTCCATCGGCCTTTAAGGACTCCGCAGTCATCCACTGCATCCCGGAGAACTTATGAGAATCTTTTAAGCAGCTCTTAAGCATGTGTGTGCCCAAGTGAATGTAGGAATCGGCTGCATCTCTTAGCTGAGGGGCAACAGTTCCCTTATTCGGGTCGCCAAAACCGGCAACAATCATTCTCTTCGCGGTTGATACAATTATCTCAATGAGTGGCAGCATATCTCCATCGCCACCAAAAATAATACAGGTTTCCAATGAGCCCTGAAACGCGCAGCGAAGAGCTTCAACTGCAAGCATTACATCCACGCCCTGCTGTTTTCGGCGCCCATTTTTATTTGTTAGCCGCCCAGCCCTGAAGATACAGCTATCCGTTGCACGCAGTACCTTAAGCCAATCCGCAGGCTCACTACTGTCTTCAACGGCGCTGAAAACATAATATCGGTCTGCCTGTGAAAACCAGAAGATCTTATTGAGATCGAAGCAATCCAGTTGTTCACGCTTAACTCCTCTACGGACAAGTGCGCTTTCAAACTGACACTTCATGTTATCCGCATCAATAAAGGCGAAGCGCGGACCTTCCCGATTTCCAACGTTGAAAGTGGGCGAACCTTCAATACTCACACATCCAGCTCCTCCACAAACCGTGCGTTCTCCTGAATATACTGGAACCGCAGTTCCGGCTTCTTGCCCATCAGGCGCTCCACGAGGTCGCTCGTATCCCCCGGCTCGTCCTCATCAATCGACACCCGGATCAGTTTGCGCGTCGCGGGGTTCATCGTGGTGTCCTTCAGGTCCTTGGCGTCCATCTCGCCCAGGCCCTTGAAGCGCTGGACGTCGATCTTGCCTTTGCCTCCCAGACCTTTCGCCAGCCACACCTCTTTCTCGGCGTCGTCCGCGACGTACAGCCGCCGCGCCCCCTGGGTCAGGCGGTAAAGCGGCGGGCAGGCGAGGTAGAGGTGGCCCTTGTCGATCAGGGGGCGCATCTGGGTGAAGAAGAAGGTCATCAGCAGGCTCGCGATATGCGCGCCGTCGACGTCGGCATCGGTCATGATGATGATCTTTTCATAGCGCAGGTCGTCCAGCTTGAAGCGGGTGCCCATGCCGGTGCCCAGCGCCTCGCAGATGTCGCGAATCTCGGAGTTCTCGTTTAGCTTGGCGGACGCCGCACCAAGGACGTTCAGGATCTTGCCTTTCAGCGGCAGAAGGGCCTGAATTTCGCGGTTCCGCGCGCCCTTGGCCGACCCTCCGGCGCTGTCGCCTTCGACGATGAACAGCTCGGTGCCCTCGCGGGTCTTGCTGGAGCAGTCGGTCAGCTTCCCCGGCAGGCGCAGCTTCTTGGTGGCGGTCTTGCGGGCGGTCTCCTTTTCCTCACGCCGTCTTAGCCGTTCTTCGGCGCGCAGGACGAGGAAATCAAGGATCGCGCCCGCAGACCGGGGGTCGGCGGCAAGCCAGGTGTCGAAATGGTCGCGGACGGCGTTTTCGACCCATTTGGCGGCTTCTTTGGTTGAAAGCCGGTCCTTGGTCTGGCCGACGAAGCTGGGTTCGCGGATGAAGACCGAGATCAGCGCACAACCGCCCGACAGCATGTCGTCGCGGGTGATGGCTTCGGCCTTGCGGTTCTTCACCCGCTCGCCATAGGCGCGGATGCCTTTCAGGATCGCGGCCCAGAACCCGGCCTCATGCGTGCCGCCTTCGGGGGTGGGGACGGTGTTGCAGTAGCTGTGCAGGAACCCGTCCTGCGACGGCGTCCAGTTGATCGCCCATTCGACCGAGCCGGGGATCTGGTATTTCTCTTCAAAGCTGACGCGCCCGGCGAAGGGGCGTTCGGCGTAGGTGGTGACTTTCGTCAGCGTGTCGGACAGATACTGCGCCAGACCGCCGGGGAAGTGAAAGGTCGCCTCTTGCGGGGTCTCGCCATCGCTGACCGCCGATTTCCAGCGGATTTCCACGCCCGAGAAGAGATAGGCCTTGGACCGGGCGAGCTTGTAAAGCCGCGCAGGTTTCAGGGTCTGGTGGCCAAAGATTTCGGGGTCGGGGTGAAAGGTCACGGTGGTGCCGCGCCGGTTCTGGACCGGGCCAAGCTTCTGGATCGGACCGCGCGGAATGCCGCGCGAGAAGGATTGTTCATAAAGCTCCTTGTTCAGCGCGACCTGCACGGTCATCAGGTCCGACAGCGCGTTGACGACCGAGGATCCGACGCCGTTGAGGCCGCCGCTGGTCGAATAGGCCTTGTTCGAGAACTTGCCCCCGGCATGAAGCGTGCAAAGGATCACCTCCAGCGCGGATTTGCCGGGGAATTTCGGGTGCGGGTCAACGGGGATGCCGCGCCCGTTGTCGCGCACGGTGACGGAATTGTCGTCGTGCAGTTCCACCTCGATCCGGTTGGCGTGACCGGCGACCGCTTCGTCCATCGAGTTGTCGAGGATCTCGGCGACCATGTGATGAAGGGCGCGTTCGTCCGTGCCGCCGATATACATGCCGGGGCGCTTGCGGACAGGCTCCAGCCCTTCCAGCACCTCGATCGAAGAGGCGTCATAAGTCGCAGCGCCGGACAGAAGGTCGTTCATGGGGGGCCTTGCGGAAAAGGAATGCGCAGCCATTAGATCACCCTGCCGGGGTAGGGCGCAAGATGTGGGGGGTGGCATGAGCCTGCCTTCCGGCCTAGACCATCCCAAAAGCGGAGGATCGTCGGATGCGGATACTGTTCACGGGCGGATCGGGCAAGGCGGGGCGGCATGTGGTGGCCTATCTTGTGGCGCAGGGCCACCGGGTGCTGAACTTCGACCGCGTCCCGCTGGGGCTGGTCGGGGCGCATGACCTGATGGGCGACATCACCGATGCGGGCCAGGTCTATTCCGCCATGCGCTCCCATGCGGGCTATGACGAGCTGGAGACCGGCACCGGCGCGCAGCTGTTTGACGCGGTGGTGCATTTCGCCGCCGTCCCGCGCCATGGGATGATGCCGGACACCGAAACGTTCCGCGTCAACGTGATGGGAACCTACAACGTGCTGGAAGCCGCGTTGAAGATGGGCATCCGCAAGGTGATCATCGCCTCGTCCGAGACGACCTACGGGGTCTGTTTCAGCGACGGGGTGGTGGACCCCAAGGTGCTGCCGCTGGACGAGGATTACGACATCGACCCGATGGACAGCTACGGCATGTCGAAGAAGGTGAACGAGGTCACGGCGCAAAGCTTCCAGCGCCGGTTCGGGGCGGATGTCTATGCGCTGCGGATCGGGAACGTGGTCGAGCCGCATGAATATGCGACCTTGTTCCCGCCTCTGGCCGACGATCCGGGGCTGCGGCGGCGGATCACCTTCAGCTATATCGACGCGCGCGATCTGGGGCAGATCGTGGATCTGTGCCTGCAGAAGGACGGGCTGGGCTTCCAGGTCTTCAACGCGGCGAACGACACGAATGCGGTGCCGCAGCCGAACGCGGAACTGCTGGCGCGCTTCTTCCCGAACGTGCCGCTGTCGCGGCCGGTCGGCGATGTGGAAGGGCTGCTCTCGAACCGCAAGATCCGGGCGGTGCTGGGCTTTCGCCAGCGCCACGACTGGCGCGACGAAGTGCCCAAGGCCTGAGGATGCGGATCCTCTTCACCGGCGGATCGGGCAAGGCCGGGCGAATGGCGATCGCGGTCCTGCTGCAAAAGGGCCACCGGGTGGTGAACTTCGACCTGCGGCCCCTGGGCATGCCCGGCGTGACCGACCTTGCCGGTGACGTGACCGATCCGGCGGCTGTGACCGCAGCCCTTGCGGCCGGACCCTTCGAGGCGCTGGTGCATTTCGCCGCCATTCCCCGCCCGCTGGCGGTGCCCGACGCCGAGATGTTCCGGGTGAACGTCCTGGGGACCGAGATCGTCCTGCACGCAGCGGCGCGCGCAGGCGTGGGCAAGATGGTGATCGCCTCGTCCGAATCGATCTATGGCATGTGCTATGCCGACGGCACGATGCAGCCCGAACGCCTGCCGCTGGATGAGACAACCGCGGTGACGCCGATGGACAGCTATGGGCTGTCCAAGGTCGCGAACGAGGCGGTGGCGCGGATGGTCCAGCGCCAAAGCGGGGCGGATGTGCTGTGCCTGCGGATGACGCTGGTGCTTGGCCCCGAGGACTATGCCCGCTTTCCGCAGGATTTCGCCAATCCGGCCCCGCGCCGCCGGGGAAGCTTTGCCTATGTCGACGGGCGCGATCTGGGCGCGGCCCTGCACCTGGCGCTGACGGCGCAGGGGCTGGGCTTCCAGATCCTGAACGTCGCGCAGGCCGAAAGCTGCCTGCCCCTCGCCTCGGCCGACCTGGTCCGCCGCTTCTTCCCCGGCGTGCCGGTCACGCGCCCGCTTGGGCCGACCGAAAGCCTGGTCTGCACCGCCAGGCTGCGCCGGTTGCTGGGCCATGTCGACCGCCACAGCTGGCGCGACCATGTGGCGGTGCCTCGCTAGGCGGCGCTGCCTGGGCCAGGGTCAGTCAGGCCGGCTCGGCCAGCCGGGCGGCCCACATCTTCTGGAAGGCCGGGCGCGACTGGCACCCCTCAAGCCAGGCTTTCACCGCCGGGAACTCGGCCAGCAGCGTCGGGTGGCCTTGCGCATAGCGCAGGCATTCGGCGAGGTTCAGGTCGGCCACGGTGAAGCGGCCGGCGACCAGGTGGCTGTGGACCTCCAGATGCGCCTGCAGCCGCTTCAGCGGGCGGCGCAGCCTTTCGGCGCAGATGGCAATGGCGGCCTGGCCTTCGGGGGTCTTGTCGCCGCCCGCGCCGACCACGTTCAGGATCTCCAGCGCCGGGCCTTCGACGGCGGTGACGGCCAGCAATGTCCACTGGTCGATCAGCGCCGCTTCGGCCGGGCCTTGCGGGCCAAGCGCGCCGCCATGGGTGCGGGCGATGTGGTTGGTGATCGCCAGGCTTTCGGTAAGCACCAGGTCCCCTTCGACAAAGGCCGGGATCTGGCCCAGCGGGTTGACCTTCAGGAACGCGGCCGAGGTGGTGTTGACCGGCGCATCCGGCGCGGATGCCTGGGGCAGCCGGTAAGCCTGGATCACCGCGACATGGGTGAAGGGCAGGTCAAGCTCGTACAACAGCCAGATCGGCCGGGACGCGCGGGACCGGAACACGCCGTAAAGGGTCATCATCGGAGAACTCCTGTTTCGCTGCGCCAAGCCTATGCCGTGCGCAGGCGAAGCAAAAGGGGGCGGCGGCGCGGTAGAGACAGCAGCAGGCGTCCGATCAGCCGCGCCAAGGACGAAGCAAGGTGGGGGCCGCGAGCGATATGAAGCGCGTTGCGCGCGCTTCTCCCCGGCGATGGGCCATTTTGCCCCCAAACCTCCTGCCCTCCCCCCCTGCGAGTATTTGCGAGGCGCACTGCCAGCGGGACCGCTCGCCGGCATGGCTAAGCGCGGGCTTGCCGGCGCGCGCGCTTCGGTCTTGGCTTCGTCCAGCCGTCGCCCTAATCTGCCACCCATGCGATGGTCATGGCTTTCTGGCGGGCGTTTTGGCGGGCTTTTCGGCGCGGTTCTGGCGGCGGGCGCGGGCCCGGCGCTGGCGCATCCGCATGTCTGGATCGACACGCGGATCGAGGTGATCCTGAACGACCGCAACGAGGCGACCGGACTGCGGATCAGCTGGACCTATGATGATCTCTACTCGCTTTACGTCGTGGGGGACATGGGGCTTGATCCCGATTGGGACGGCAAGCTGACTCCCGAGGAAGAGGCCCGGCTTTCGGGCTTCGACATGGACTGGGATCCGGGGTTTCCCGGCGACACCCATGCGGTGCAAGGCCAGGCCACGCTGGCGCTGTCGCGGCCGCAAGACTGGACCGCGACCTATGCCGACGAGAAGATCACCTCGACCCATCTGCGCAGCTTCGACGCGCCGGTGCCGCTGTCGGGGGCCGAACCGCTGGTCGTGCAGGCCTATGATCCGGGTTACTATGTCGCCTATGCCATGGCCTTCGAGCCGATCCTGACCGGCGGCACGGGCTGTCGCGCGACGGTCTTCGTGCCCGACATGGACGCAGCGCAGGAACAGCTGCTGGCGGCCCTTTCGGAATACACGCCCGATGTCGACCTTGAAGCCGAGTTTCCGGCCGTGGGCGCAGGTTTTGCCGAGGAAGTGCGGGTGACATGCGCCGCCCCCTGATGCTGATCGGGCTGGGTCTGGTGCTGGTCGGCGGTCTTCTGTGGCTGACCGGCGCGCTGGAGGGGGTCGCGGGCTGGCTTGAAGCCGGGCAGCGGGCCGCGCAAGAGCGGCTGGCCGGGACGATCCGGGCGCTGCGGGCGGGCGAGGCCGGGGCGCTTGCGGCGTTCTGGGCGGTCTGCTTCGGCTACGGGGTGCTGCATGCCGCCGGGCCGGGGCATGGCAAGCTGATCATCGGCAGCTATGGCGTGGCGCGGCGGGTGCCGGTCGGGCGGCTTGCAGGCCTTGCGCTGGCGTCCAGCCTTGCGCAGGCGGCGGTCGCGGTCGGGCTGGTCTATGCCTTGGTGGGCGCGCTGGGCCTGACGCGGGACGCCGTGGAAGGTGCGGCCAAGGACTGGGTGACCCCGATCGGCCATGCAATGATCGCGGGTCTGGGGCTTTGGCTGGTCTGGCGCGGGATCGGCGGGCTGCGGCGAATGGCGACGGCTGCAAAGGGATCGTCCGGCGAGGGCCACCGGCAGGGGCACGATCACGGTCTCGGGCATGGACACGATCACGATCACGGGCACGATCACGGGCACGATGACGGGCACGATCACGGGAACAATCACGGACATGGGCAGCAGGGCCACGGCCATCAGGACCACCTGCACGACGTCGGCCACGTCCATGGTCCGGGTTGCGGCCATGCGCATGGCCCGACGATCGCGCAGGTGGCCAGCGTCCACCGCTTTCGCGACGGGCTGGCCCTGGTGGCGGGCATTGCCCTGCGGCCCTGTTCGGGCGCGCTTTTCGTGCTGGTGCTGACCTGGCAGCTTGGCATTGCCCTGGCCGGGGTGATCGGCGCGGTCGTGATGGGGCTTGGCACCGCGACGGTGACCGTCGCCGTCGCCCTCATGGCCGTCTGGGCGCGCGAGGGGGCCTTTGCCGCCCTGCCGCAAGGCCGCATCGGGCGGGCGATTCCGCTGGTCGAGCTGGCGCTTGGCCTGGTGATCGCGGGTGCGGCGCTGGGGCTCCTCGTCCGGTCGATCTGACACCGGGGGCGACAAGGCTTGTCCCGGACCGGGGCGGCGCGTAACCAAGGCCGGATGACCGCAGCTTCAGGATTCTCCGCCCATGCCCGGGCCACGCTTGCGCTGGGCCTGCCGCTTGCCGGGTCACATCTGGCGCAGATGGCGCTGCATGTCTCCGACGTGGTCATGGTCGGCTGGTATGGCGTCGTGCCGCTGGCCGCCGTGGTGCTGGGCGCGTCAAGCTTCTTCATCGTCTATGTCGTGGGTGCGGGCTTTGCCAAGGCGGTGATGCCGATGGTGGCCGCCGCCCTGGCGCGGGGCGACGAGGCGCAGGTCCGCCGCGACACGCGGATGGGGCTGTGGCTGTCGATCCTCTTCGGCATCGTGGCCCTGCCGGTCTTCTGGTGGTCGGGGCCGATCCTGCGGGCGCTGGGCCAGAAGCCCGAGGTCGCGGCCATCGCGCAGGACTATCTGCGGGTGATCGGCTTCGGGCTGGTGCCGGCGCTGTGCGTGACAGTGCTGCAAAGCTACTTGGCCGCTTTCGGGCGGACGCAGGTGGTGCTGGTGGTCACGCTGCTGGCCGTGGGGCTGAACGTTGCCGTGAACTGGGCGCTGATCTTCGGCAACTGGGGGTTCCCGGAGCTTGGGGCGCAAGGCTCGGCGGTGGCGACGATCTCGGTGCAGGTAATGTCGCTGCTGGTGCTTGCGGTCTATGCCGGAATGCTGCGCGACCTGCGCCGCTTTCACCTCTGGCAGCGGTTCTGGCGACCGGACTGGCCGGCGATGCGGCTGGTCTGGCGGCTGGGGGTGCCGATCGGGCTGACCGGGCTTGCCGAGGGCGGGATGTTCCACGCCTCAGCGCTGATGATGGGCTGGATCGGCACGGTGGAACTGGCCGCGCACGGGATCGCGCTGGAGGTGGCGGCGCTGACCTTCATGCTGCATGTCGGGCTGTCCAGCGCCGCGACGATCCGCATCGCGCGCTTTGACGGGCAGGGCGACCGGGCGGGGCTGCGACAGGCGGCGGCGGTGGCGGTTGTGATCTCGCTGGGGGTGGCGGTGGCCTCGGTCATCCTGCTCCTGGCGGTTCCCGGCCCGATCGTGGCGCTGTTTCTGGACCTGGACAAACCCGAAAGCGCCGCGATCCTGGCCTATGGCGTGGTGCTGCTGGCGGTGGCGGCGCTGTTCCAGCTGGCCGACGGCATGCAGGTGATGGCGCTGGGTCTCCTGCGCGGCGTGCAGGATACCCGGGTGCCGATGGGGCTGGCGGCAGTCAGCTACTGGCTGATCGGCATTCCCTGCGGCTATGCGCTGGCCTTCCCGCTGGGTCTTGGCGGGGTCGGGCTCTGGCTTGGGCTGGTGGCGGGGCTGGTCTGTGCGGCGGTCAGCCTGATGTGGCGCTTCTGGCGGCTGGTGCGCTGAGGCTCGTCGATGACCTCGTCATGCCTAGCAACGGGGTGCGACGAGGCGACAAGGTCGCACAAGGCGCCTTAGCGCCAGAGATGGGCAAGGCCTGAAAATCGCCCCTGAGCCTTCGAAAGCAATCGGTTGATCCTCCCCGGATGCGGGATCACCCCCCCGGCCAGCCGGTCCAGCGCCACTTCCGGCGGGCAGGGGCGGCGGCTGACCGGATCCCAGTAGCGTGGATAGCCGATCAGCGCGGCATGGGCGAGGCGGGCCAGATCGGCCGAGCCGCGCCAGCCCGGCACCGGACCAAGGTCGCGAGTCAGGCCCCATCCGGCGTAGAACGGCGCACCAAGGCAGGTGACGGGCAGGCCCCGGAGCAGGGCCTCGAAGCCCAGAAGCGAGGTCATGGTCCAGACTTCGGCAACCTCGGCCAAGAGGGCGACCGGATCGGCATCGGCCAGCACAAGATCGGCCAGTCCCGGAAGCTGCGCGTCCGCGACCGCGCCCGGCCGCAGGCCCGCGACCACATCGGGATGCGGCTTGTAGATCAGGACCGCCCCGGGGTTCGCCGCCCGCACCGCCCGCAGAAGGCCAAGGTTGGTGGCGACCTCCCCGGCGCCCTTCCGGATCGAGGCGTCATCCTCGACCTGGCCGGGCACCAGGATGCGGTGGCCTTCGGGCAAGGGCGGCAGGGGGGGGCCGCCCAGGTTGTACTTCGACAGGCCCTCGGCGCGCAGCCGTCGGACAAGCCGGTCGGCCCGGTCCTGCCCGCCGGGCGGCAGCGGGCCGGCAATCAGCGCATCCAGCCGCGACGGGCGCGACGGGTCATAGTAGATGCCCAGATCGTCGGCAACCAGACTGAGCGGCGGCACCAGATCCGCCCCCAGCCCGCGTGAGCGCAAGAAGCCGTCCTCGACCCGCAGGCAGGGGGATTTTGGCGCAAAGCCCTCGGGCTCCTTGCCCGCCCAGATCAGCAGGTGCCGCCCGGTCCGCACCGCCAGCGCATCCGCCGCCGCCGGATCTTCCCGGAACCGCAAGGGCCGCGACTGCCCGAAGACCGCCTGAAGGCGCGGGCGCTTCCAAAGCCGCATTCCGGCGGCGACATGCCCGCGCCGGTCCTCGCGGAAGGCGCGGGCCTCGGCTTCAAGCTGGTCGATGACTTCGGCCAGGTCGCACAGGCGGTCGCGACAGGGATCGTACCAAAGCGGCGCCCGGATCATCGCCCCGGCGAACAGCTGCGCGGGCGTCAGGCTGCGGCTGCGGCGGGGCAGGGGCTGCATGTCCTCGGTCAGGCCCCAGCCGGCATAGAAGGGCTGGCCGAAGACCCGTGGCCGGTGACCATGCAGGATCGCCTCGAAGCCAAGCTGCGACGTGACGGTGCAGACCGCCGCCGCCGCCGCCAAAAGCCGGTGCGGCGAGACCGGCGCCCTCAGCAGTGTCACCCGGCCAACGGCATCGGCGAGACCGAAATGACCGGGCCGCAGCCCGGCGGCGGTTTCGGGATGGCAACGGATGACGATGCGGCCGTCGGGGAAATCCTGCAGCGCCGCGTCCAGCATCTGCCGGAACGTCGCCTCCGAGGCCCCGCCATGCCGGATCGACGCATCGCCCCGGGTCTGGTCGACCAGCAGGACGAAGCCGGGGTCTGGTGCAGGCAGATCCGGGTCATGGATGTTGTATTTAGACAAGTGCAGATGCTTTAGCCGGGCAATTGCGACCTCGGCTGTGGCAAGAATGTTCGAATCCTGCAAGTCCTGCGCCTGCAGGATCGTCTCCAGCCGTGACGGCGACCCGCTGTCGAAGTGCAGCCCGACCGGGTCAACCATCAGTCCAAGCGGCGGATCGCGTTGGCTGCGCCCGGGATGGATCGATCTCAGGAAAGCATCCTCCACCCGTACCAGTGGCACGCCGCGCCGCGCTGCAACCGCCCTGCCGCGCCAGGCGGTCGGGCTTTGGCCCCAGACCAGCACACCGTCCTGCGGTCCGGGCAGGCCGAAGCGCAGTTCGTGCCCGGCAAGGGTCAGGATCCGGTGCAGCCGGGCGTCGCGGGCGAAGGACAGGTTCTGGTGCCAGAGGCGCGCGGGCACCCCGGGCAGAAGGGCCGCCGCGTCAGTTGCCGATGTTCGCGGTGTTGGCAAGGTTGGTCACCGCCCCGGTCGAGCCGGTGATGGCGCTAAGCGTCTTTTGCCACTGCACGAAGGGCGCTTCGGTGACGTAAAGCGTATCGCCGTCGCGGATCTGGAAATCACGCGCCTCGAACAGGCTGGAGGGTTCGGTCAGGTCGAACACATAGACCATGCGCTGCAGGCCGGTCAGGTCGCTGCGGCCAAGCACCGCGTTGGCGACCTTCGGATCCTCGTCGCGCAGCACGAAGACGCCGGTCGGGTCGGCGGTGACCGTCGACAGCCCGCCCGCGCTGGCGATGGCTTCCAGCGCCGAAAGCCGCTCGGATTCGAACGGGATCAGGCTTTGGCCGCCGGTGGCGCCCAGGGCGATGAAATTGCGGCTGTCCGTCTCGACCACGATCTTGTCGCCGGGGCGCAGCGCGATGTCGAGCTTGGGATCGCGGTACAGGTCCTTCAGCCAGATCGCGCCGGTCTGGTTGCCACGCGTGATGCGCACGATGGCGATGCCGGGGTCGATCGTCACGCCGCCGGACCGTGCCAGCATGGTCGCCAGGGTCCGGGTCGAAGCCTCGATCGGGAACACCCCGGCCCCCGCCGCCTGACCGGCAATCGACACGCTGGAGCCGGTGCCTGCGACCCGCGTGACCGAGACCTGCGGATCGGGGGTCTGGTCTTCAAGCAGGCGGGTGATCGCCAGGCGCAGACCCTCGGGCGTCTGGCCTGCCGCCAGCACGCGGCCGGCATAGGGGATGAAGATGAAGCCCTCGCCGTCGACCTGAATCTCGGTCAGGGCGGAAATCCGTTGACCGGTATTGCCCAGCAGGGGTTCGTCCTTGACGTTTTCGTAGACAGTGATCGACAGCGTGTCGCCCGCTGCAATCACATCCGACCCGATCAGCGGCGCGTTGCGGAACGCCGCGCTGAAGCCCAGGGACGGGACCACGTCGGTGATGTCCGCGACCGAGCGCGTGACATTGACCACGAAGGCGTCGCCAGCGCTGTCGGTGCCCTTGCCATAGATCTCGTTCTTGGTGGGGCCTGACCGGGGTAAGGCGCAGGCAGACACAAGCGCGACCAGGCCAAGCGCCAGAATCGCCCGGGGAAAGGTCTGTCCTGTGAACGCCACTGCCTGCAACCCCCGAGGTTCTTCTTCGCCTTTTGCGGGAGTCTAGCGGATGGCCCGGGCCAATTCCAGCAGCAAGCGTCCGTCTCAGCGGACGATGCGCAACTGTTGCCGTGGTGCCGCGGAGCCGGAACTGAGCGCGTCATAGGGATCTTCGGGCGACAGCATCATGTCGGCAAGCTGCCGCAGCAGGGCGCGGCGGCCACGGGCCGAATAGAAACCGCCCACAACCTGCGAGGTTTCCAGCAGGAAGTGCCGGTAGTCGCGGTAGGCGCGGGTGTCGGGCCGGGACGGGGCGGCGAAGAAGTCTTCCAGCGGCTGCGCCGAGACGAACTCCGGCTTGGCATAGACCGCCGCGCCGAAGCCCCGCAGCGGCAGCCCGCGCCACAGCGCCTGCTGTCCGGCGGTCGAATTCACCGTGACCGCCGAGCGCGCCTCGTTCAGAAGCTGGGCCAGCTTGCCGCCGCGCACGAAATGCACGCGTCCTGAAAGCCCGTGTTCCGCCGCCAGCCGCCGGATTTCGTGCGCCAGCGGCACCCGCCCATCCTCCAGCGGATGCGCCTTGAAGACCAGCCGGTGATGCTGCGGCGCGCCCTTGGCAAAGCCCGTCATCACCAGGGCCAGAAACTCGGTCATGCTGGCGAAGGGGGAATGGTCGCGGAAACTTGCGTCGTGTTCCAGCTGCAGGATCGTCAGATGATAGGGAAAGCCGCCCTTGCGGATGCGCGCGGTGGCCAGCTGACGTTCCATCCGGTGGAACGGCATCAGAAGGAACCGCCGCAGATACAAGAGGAACTCTTGCCCGACGGTCAAGGCGCGGTGCGGACGGAAGTTGCGGTAGGCGCGAAAGCCCAGGGCCACGCAGCCGTGGTACAGGGCCCCCCAGAACATGTGCTGGCGCATGTCGCCCCAGGTGGCGGGCGTGTCGGGCAGGTCGAGATCGACCTTTGCCAGCGCCGCCTGCATCGTCGGCACATCCAGGCCCATCAGCCGCGAGTTGCCGTTCGACCCGCCGCGTTCGTAGGTCACCCAGTAGGGGCGCAGGTAGCCCTCTTCGAACACATGCACGGTGATGCCACGGGCGCGGGCGATGGCGACCGCTTCGGCATGGATGCCGCGGGTGTCGCCGTACAGCACCAGATCAGTGATGGCGAGCCGCTCGAAAAGGGCGGCGCAGGTTGCGGGCCAGCGGTCCTGCGGGAACTGAAAGGCGATGTAGCCCGGTCCGGGCCAGAACATCCTGTCGCCAAGGTTAAACCCGACGCGCCAGACCTTGGCCCCCGCCGCGCGCAAAAGCCCGCCCAGCCGGTGAAACCAGGGTCCGTGCGGACCTTGCAGAAAGAGGAAGTGGCGGGTCACGGTCATCCGGCGTGGGGTCATGGCAAGGGCGGGGTCGGCTCCGTCTACACGGCAACTACAGCAGAATTCGCGAGAAATGGTGAAGAGATCATGGCCAGAGCCGGCGCAGGCTTGCAAGCGGCCATGGCCCGGCTTAGGTCAGGAACAGCAAAAAGGGGGCCGCGATGTTCACCGGAATTGTCACCGACATCGGGCGGATCGTCGAGACGCGGGTCACCGGCGACCTGCGCGCGCGGATCGCAACGGGCTATGACGTGGCGCGCATCGACATCGGCGCCAGCATCGCCTGCGACGGGGTCTGCCTGACCGTCGTCGCCCTGGGCGCCGAGCCCGGGAACTGGTTCGACGTCGACATCTCGGCTGAGACGCTGTCGAAAAGCACGCTTGGCGGCTGGGTTCCCGGCAGGCGGGTCAACCTGGAGCGGGCGCTGAAGGTCGGGGACGAGCTGGGCGGGCACATCGTCTCGGGCCATGTCGACGGGCTGGCCGAGGTGGTGGCGGTGCAGACCGAGGGCGGGTCCGTGCGGGTGACCTTTCGCGCGCCGCCCGAGCTTGCCCGGTTCATCGCACCCAAGGGGTCGGTGGCGCTGAACGGGACGTCCCTTACGGTGAACGAGGTGGAAGGCGCGGCGTTCGGGGTGAATTTCATTCCCCATACGCAATCGGCGACGACCTGGGGCGAGGTGGCGGTCGGGGACAAGGTGAACCTCGAGGTCGACACGATGGCCCGTTATGTGGCGCGGCTGCGGGAGTATGACTAAGCGCGTGCCTGGGGCTGGCCCCGGGGGATTTCACATCCCCCGGACCCCCTGTGGAGTATTTCCGAAAGAGCAGGCACAATTTGAGTCAAATGCTGTGGAGTCTGCATGAGCGACATCGGGCATAACCGGGGGCCGTCGCTGGAGGGCGGGACAAGTTGGCGCAGGCATTGCTGGTCGGCGGCGCGAGAGCGGTTGTTGCCGACCCTGCCGATCGAGGTGGTGCGGCTGCGGGTGCGCCGGGCGAAGGAGCTGGGGCTGGACTACAAGACCTACGCCGGGGTACGGGCGGCCACCGGGCATGATATCGTGGCGTTCCTGTTTTCGTCCAATGCGTTGCGGGTGTCGCTGGTGCGGCCTGCGATGCCTTCGGACCGGGGGGCGAAGCTGGCAGGGGTGAAGGGCGGGCGGTTGGCACTGGCGGTGGCCCCGTTGACGCCGGGGATGGTGGAGGCGGCGAACCCGGTGCTGGATGGGGTGCATCCTGCGCCACATGCGCTGGCGGGGTTTGGCGAAGTGCGGGACAGGCTGCGCGTGGCGCTGGGGAAGGTGCCCGGCGATCAGGTGCTGCTGGTCGGCGATCTGGCGCTGGAGGGCGACTGGTGCGCAGCGGGGCGGCTGGCGGGCTATCTGCCGGCGGCGCGGTACTTCGGGTGAGGCGGGTTGGGGATATGGTCCTTCTGTCGCAGCAATGGCTCCTTATGCTCTGGGGCGTAGCGTTGATCGTTGTTTCTCTTGTCGAATACAGCGTCCAGACTGAAATGCAGCAAGGCCTCTCGGTGTCGGGGTTCGAAAGCAGTCTGAACGCTCCGCCTGTCCATCAGCGTCTGAACCAGGGGGTTACCACCGGGCTTGTGGCAATGGGCCTGAGCATCGCGCTCTTCTACTTGCGCCGTCTCTACCTGTCG
Organism: Rhodobacterales bacterium; assembly: GCA_031409795.1. GTDB lineage: Bacteria > Pseudomonadota > Alphaproteobacteria > Rhodobacterales > Rhodobacteraceae > Tabrizicola. The sequence continues at coordinate 83,259 of JANNXX010000004.1, read as the reverse complement.
CGTCGCCCATAACAGAAACGGCGGCCCTTGCGGACCGCCGTTTCTGTCGTTCGATGTGCCAGATCAGGCGGCGACGCGGCCCACGAGCACGCTGTCGACCTGCTTGGCCGCCCCCGCCTCATCCACACCCGAAACAGCCGCGACTTCGCGGGTCAGGCGTTCCAGCGCCGCCTCATAAAGCTGACGCTCGGAGTAGGACTGTTCGCGCTGGTCGTCGGCGCGGTGCAGGTCGCGGACCACTTCGGCAATCGACAGCAGGTCGCCGGAGTTGATCTTCTGTTCATATTCCTGTGCGCGGCGCGACCACATGGCCCGCTTGACCTTGGCCTTGCCCTTCAGGGTGTCCAGCGCCTTGGTGATCACGTCGGGGGCCGACAGGGCACGCATGCCGATGTCCAGCGCCTTGTGCGTCGGCACGCGGAGGGTCATCTTGTCCTTTTCGAACGAGATGACGAAAAGCTCCAGCTCTATCCCGGCGATCTGCTGTTCCTCGATCGAGATGATCTTGCCTACGCCATGCGCAGGATAGACCACGAAATCATTCGGGCGGAACTCAGGCTTCTTCGATTTGGTCATTCGGCACTTTCCCCAGAAGGGAAGCCTTTCCGCGACAAAGGCTCCGTGCGCCGGGCATCCCACCCGGACGTCTGGAACCGTATTGTCACAAGAAAATCTGGCCCAGGTGTATCAAACCGGGCCAAGGATCAGGCTTCCACGCTTGTTTGTAAACATAGCATAACACAAAAAGCTGCCATCTCCAACTGCCTCGGAATCAGGCAGAAAAGCGCTACTGCACTGATCTGAAAGCAGGTTTCGCATTGTCACCGATTCGGGGCCGGCACCCGGCCCGAATCGGGGCAGCCGGTCAGCCGCCGCTTCCGGGCGCCTCGGAGAAGTATTTTTCCAGCTTTCCGGCTTCGCCGTCCCGGTCTTCATAACCGGGAATCGCGTCTTTCTTGGTCACGATCACCGGCCATTGCAGCGAATACTTCCGGTTGAACGTGACCCATTTCTCCATGTCCGGCTCGGTGTCGGGCTTGATCGCGTCCGCCGGGCATTCCGGTTCGCACACGCCGCAGTCAATGCATTCATCCGGGTGGATGACGAGCATGTTCTCGCCTTCGTAGAAGCAGTCCACCGGGCAGACCTCGACACAGTCGGTGTATTTGCAGGCGATGCAGTTGTCGACGACGACATAGGTCATGGGCGGGCTCGGACAGGGATCGTTGACCTGCTTGCTAGAGCAGGCGGGCGGATCATTCAAGCAGGTGGTGTGTCGAAGGGCTGGTGTCAAGGTCGTGATAAAGATCGGTGGCCTCGGGGGCGGGGCCGCGACGCAGGCCAAGCGCAAGAATGCGCACCACCCGGATGCGGTCGCCTTGCGGGAAGGTCAGCACGTCGCCGGGGGTGATGTCGCGGCCGGGGCGGCTGATGGGGGTGCCGTTCACCCGGAGATAGCCGTCCGAGACCAGGGCGGCGGCAAGGGCGCGGGTCTTGAAGAACCGCGCCTGCCACAGCCATTTGTCCAGCCGCAGGGTTGCGGCTGCGTTCGGATCAGGCCTGCCCGAGGGGCCGGCCAAGCCGTCAGACCTTGCCCTTCAGCGCCAGCAGGGCGGCGAAGGGGTTGTCGGGGTCGATAGGCTTTTCGACACGCGGCGGGCGGGCCTCGTAGACCGGCTTCTTGTCGTCGCGCTGGGGTTTTCCGCCTTTGTAATCGCCTTTGCGGTCGGGGCGCTGGCCGTCTTTCGGGCGGTCACCGCGCGGGCGGTCCCCTTGCGGGCGGTTGCCTTGCGGCCGATCCCCTTGCGGCCGATCCCCTTGCGGCCGATCCTCTTGCGGCCGATCCCCACGGGGCGCGCGCGGGGCGTCGCCTTCCTTGCGCTCGGGCCGGGGAGCCCGCTCTGCACCCCGTTCGGGGCGCTGGAAGCGGGGTTTCGGCGCCCAGGTGAAGGTATAGAAGGTCTCCATCTCGGGGGCGGCGGGTTCGGCTTCGGGTTCCGGTTCCGGTTCCGGGGCGTGGATCGAGACCTCCTCGGGGATCGGCAGGCCCGCGGCGATTGCAGCGGCGGCTTCCGCCGAGATCTCCGGGGCTTTCGGCGGTTCCAACGATTTCACCTTGGCGCGTTCGGCCTTCTCGGGCTTGTAGCCCAGACCTGCCATCAGGTCGGCGAACTGGTCCAGCGTCATGCCGGTGATGGACAGCATGTCCGGCGCAGCCTCGAACCCGGCGCGGCTGTCCTTTTGCCGCAGGATGTCGGCGAGGCGTTCCAGCATGTCGATGCGGATCGCACGCGTCCCCGCCGGGTGGTAGCCGGCAAGCGTATAGTGCTGCTTCGGCACCTCGGCCACGTTGGGGATGGTCACAAGGCCCGGTGGCGGGGATTCGGGGAACTCTTGCAGCCCGGACCACAAGGACCACAGCACCAGCCGCAGCCGGGTGGGCGCGGGCTTCAGAAGGGCGGGCAGGAAGACGGTGAACTGGCCGAAGCGGACGCCATGCTTGCGCAGGGCACCGCGTGCTTCCTGGTCCAGCTCTTTCACCTCTGTCGCCACGGCGTCGCGCGGCAGGACACCCATCGCCTCGTTGAGGCGGAAGGCAAAGCCGCGCGCCAGGCCGGTCAGCGCTTCGTCCCGGCCCATGGCAAGCAGGGGCTCGAACTGGGCGGCAACCTTACGGTCGATGAAATGCTGCAACCGGCGGCGGACCTTTTCGATCACCTCCGGCCCCGCCTCGTCATCGACGAAAGCCTCGACGCCCGGCTTTGCCGCCTCGGCGCCCTTGACCAGCTTGCCGACGGCATTGCTGCCCCACATCAGGCCGCCCTGTTCGGTGAAATCCAGCTCGGTGTCGGGCGCGTTGTAGAAGCGGTCGGCGCGGAGATGAAACTCCGGCTTCAGCGCCACAAGCGCCGCCTGCGCCAGCGTGCGCGCCGCATCGGGCGTGGCGCTGGCGTCCTGCTTGAAGCGGAAACCCTCCAGCTTGCCGGCGAATTCGCCTTCGACCGTCACTTCGCCCTTGTCGTTCACTTCGGCCACCAGAGCCTCCTTCTGCTTCAACCGGCGGAGGAGAACAGATGTCCGCCGGTCAACAAATCGTTGGGTCAGGGCGGCATGGAGCGCATCCGACAGGCGGTCTTCTACCGCGCGCGTCTCGTCGCGCCAATGGCTTTCATCTGCAACCCAGTTTTTCCGCTGAGTGACGTAGGTCCAGGTGCGGATATACGCAAGCCTGCGCGACAGCGTGTCGATATCGCCTTCGGTCTTGTCGATCCGCTTGATCGCGGTCGCCAGCCAGTCCGACGGGATGCGCCCGCCGCCAATCCCCCGCCCCACCAGAAATTCGAAAATCCGGGTCAGCAGCGTCGTGTGTTCGGCCCCGGTCGAGGACCGGAAGTCGGGGATCCGGCAGACATCCCACAAAAGCTGCACGCGTTTGGCTTCGGTCAGGCGGTCGCGCACCTCGGGCAGGGCGGACAGCGCCTTCAGCGCCAGCACGTCGTCGGCATCGCGCGCACGGGTCAGCCAGTCGTCCGAGGTTGGCGCCTCCAGGCTGCGGATCAGCCGGTCTGCGCTGCCGAAATCCAGCGCCACATTGCGCCAGTGCAGCTTTTTCACCGGCGCGAACTGGTGCGTCTCGATGGCTTCGACCAGATCCTCGTCGAAGGGGCGCGCCTCGCCGGTCACGCCGAAGGTGCCGTCCTCGGTGTGGCGCCCGGCCCGCCCGGCGATCTGCGCCAGTTCCTGCGGCACCAGCGGGCGCATCCGGCGGCCGTCGAACTTCGCGGTGGCGGAAAAGGCCGCGTGCCGGATGTCGAGGTTCAGCCCCATGCCGATGGCGTCTGTCGCCACCAGATAGTCGACATCGCCGTTCTGATAGAGTGCCACCTGCGCATTGCGGGTCCGGGGCGACAAAGCGCCCATGACGACCGCGCAGCCGCCCTTCTGCCGCCGGATCAGCTCGGCGATGGCGTAGACGCTTTCCACCGAAAAGCCCACGATGGCCGACCGTTCAGGCATCCGGCTGATCTTCTTCGAGCCGGAGTAGCGCAAGGTCGACATCCGCTCGCGTCGCACGAAGCTTGCCTGCGGCACCAGCCCCGCAATCGCCCCGCGCATGGTGTCGGACCCCAGAAACAGCGTCTCGTGCAGGCCGCGCGCGCGCAACAGCCGGTCGGTGAAGACGTGGCCCCGGTCGGGATCGGCGCAAAGCTGGATCTCGTCCACCGCGACGAAATCGGCGCCGATCTCCAGCGGCATCGCCTCGGTGGTGCAGACCCAGTACTGCGTCCGTTCGGGAACGATCCGCTCTTCGCCCGTCACCAGCGCCACCACCGACGGGCCGACGCGGGCGACGATGCGGTCATAGACCTCACGCGCAAGCAGGCGCAGCGGCAGGCCGATCACCCCGGTGCGGTGCGCAAGCATGCGGTCGATCGCGTGATGGGTCTTGCCGGTGTTCGTCGGCCCAAGGACCGCCGTCACCCGCCGGGGGGCGTCCATGACCTAAAGCTCCTGACCCTGTTCCTGGGTCTCAAGCCGTTCGACCGACTGAAGCACGCCTTCAAGATGCGGGTGCAGCGCCAGTGCTGCCTTGTAGACCTCAAGCGCCCGCTCCGGCTTGCCCGATTCTTCCAGAATCATCCCCAGCCCGGACAGGGCCCCGAAATGGCGCGGGTTCAGGTCCAGCACGCGGGCGATGTCGGCGACCGAGGGTCCGAATTCCCCGGCCTGGTAGAAGGCTGTCGCGCGGGCGTTCCAGGCTTCGGCAAAGCCGGGATCCTGGTCGATGATCGCGGTGAAATGCTCGATCGCCTGGACCATGTCGCCGAAAGCCATCGCATCGCGCCCGCGCTGCAACAAGAGATCCAGCGCCGGTGAGCCGGATTTCGACCACTCGATCCAGATCTCTGCCTCGATCCGGCCGGCCTCGGCGGCTTCGGCTGTCTTGAGCCTGTCAAAAAGCCCGTCCAGTTTGGCCTTGTCTTCGGCGAAAGCGACCGCGCAAGTCAGGAAGAACAGCGCAATTGCCGCAACGACACGATTGAGAATGCTGGTCCGGGCGCACATAACGTGAAGGTAGCCGATCCGCGCGGGAATGCCAGTGCCTGCGGGGTCACGATGGAGAGACTGTCATGAGCCAGATGATTGATGCAGCGGTAAGCGCCCTGAGCGCCAAGCTTTCGGGCGGGTTTGACGGGGTGGCGAAGTTCGTCATTCCGGGGGAAGGGGCGATCATGCTGGATGCCAGCGGCGTGCGCGCCGGCGACGACGAGGCGGAAGTCACGATGACCGCCGATGCCGATGTGTTCCGCGCGATCCTTGACGGCGACATGGGGGCGACCATGGCCTTCATGACCGGCAAGCTGAAAGTCGATGGCAGCATGGGGATGGCGATGAAACTGGGCGCGGTTCTGGGGTGACCCCGGCCCCGTTCCACGCCGAGGTCGCCGATGCCCCGCCGGGGGTCACGTCGGTCTGGCTGACGCCGGGCGCGACGCGGATCCGCGCGGCCTGGTGGATGGTGGGCGACAAGGGGACGGTCGTGCTTTTGCCCGGCCGCACCGAATGCATCGAGAAGTACGGCCGGGCCGCGGCGGATCTGATCCGGCGCGGCTATTCGGTGATCACCGTGGACTGGCGTGGCCAGGGGCTGGCCGACCGGGCGCTCGCCGACCGGAATTCGGGCCATGTCGGGGATTTCGCCGAATACCAAGAGGACCTTGATGCCCTGATGGCCGAGGCCGACCGCGCCGGCCTGCCCGAGCCGCGCTATCTGCTGGCCCATTCGATGGGCGGCTGCATCGGCCTTCGCGCCCTTGCCCGCGGCCTGCCGTTCCGCGCTGCGGCCTTTTCGGCCCCGATGTGGGGGATTTCCATGGCGGCCTGGCTGCGTCCGGTGGCGCAGGTCGTGTCGGCGCTGGCGGCTCCGCTGGGGTTTTCCCATCGCTATGCCCCGACCACCGGGCCCGAGACCTATCTTCTGCAGGTGCCCTTCGAAGGCAACGTGCTGACCACCGACCGCGAGATGTGGGCCTACATGCGCGACCAGGTGCGCGCGGTGCCGGATTTCGCGCTGGGCGGTCCCTCGCTGGCCTGGCTGGGGGCTGCGCTGGCCGAATGTGGCGCGCTCGCGGCGCTGCCGGCACCGAAAGTGCCGGCGATCTCGGCGCTTGGCACTTCGGAAAAGGTGGTGGATGTGCCGCCGGTGCATCTGCGCATGGCGGGCTGGGCCAATGGCCAGCTTGACCTGTATCCAGGGGCCGAGCACGAGATCATGATGGAAGGTCCGGCCGTCCGGACCCGGTTCTTCGACCGCGCGGCCGCACTTTTCGACGCGAATCGCTAGGCCTGCCGTGTCGGTGGGCGAATTGCCCCCCTACGGCCCGCGCCCGTCCGGCAGGGTGGGCAATCTGCCCGCCGCCCCGGCAAGGATCAGTCGCCGGGCAGACAGGTTTTGCAGGTTTCGGACGAAATGTCGGACCCGTCGGGCACCAATTCCATCGACCTGCCGTCCGGCCCGGTCAGGATCAGGTTCCGTTCGCCGTCAAGCGCCACTTCGGTCATCAGGTCCAGCGCCTCGAAGAACGCCGTCTCGTTCGCCATCCGGTCGCAGGCCATGCGCGTGGACCGCCTGGCACCCAGGTCGAGTGCGGGCAGCTTCACCTGGTTCATCGCCTGCCAGCGGTTGCAGGGGGCGGCCCCGCCCAGAACGTTATCCTTGTCGATCCGCAATGTGGCGCGAAAGTCGGTGGCGACCCCGTCGATGGCCAGCAGCTGCCAATAGCGGTCGGTAAAGGCCTGGGCTCCGGCCGATGCGGGAAGGCCGGCAAGGACAAGGACAAGCGGCAGGAATGGGCGCATGTGCAACTCCTGTTGGTCGGGTTCCCCCGGGCGGCGGATCAGAATGCCTCGGGCTTGGCCTCCCGCGCGAGGTGGTCCAGCACGGCGTTGACGAATTTCGGCTCTTTCCCGTCCGGGAAGAAAGCCTTGGCGACATCGACATATTCGGTGATCGCCACCTTCGGCGGCGTGCCGATATCGACGATCTCGGCCCCCGCAGCGCGGAACAGCGCCCGCAGCACCGGGTCGATCCGGTTGATCGGCCATTCCGCCACCAGCGCGCGGTCGGTCAGCTGGTCGATTGTGGCCTGCCAGTTCACCGCCGACCCGACGATCGCGCGGAAGTGGTCCGCGTCGCCTTCGGCAAACTCGCCTTCCTCGTAGGTCGCCCCAAAGCGGTGCGTCTCGAATTCACGGGTCACGCCTTCGACGGTCTGGCCCGAGACCTCCATCTGAAAAAGCGCCTGCACGGCGTAAAGCCGGGCTGCGGATTTCATCTGGCGTTTCTGGTCGCGCTGCGCAGTCATGGACGAAAACCGATCCCCTTGGAGGCTCCGGCCCATGTGCGCGAAAGTGCGATCAGGTGCAAGGCCGCCGCTGCGGCACCGCCGCCCTTGTCCTGGCCCGCCGGGTCGGCCCGCACTTCGGCCTGGGCGCGGTTTTCCACCGTGAGGATGCCGTTGCCGATGCACGCGCCCTGCAGGCCCAGAAGGCTGAGCGCGCGGCTGCTGTCATTGCAGACCGTGTCGTAATGCGTCGTCTCGCCCCGGATGATGCAGCCCAGGGCGACATGGCCGTCGAACCTGGCCAGGCGTTCGGCCATCGCGATGGCGGTCGGCACTTCCAGCGCGCCCGGCACCTCGACCAGCTCGACCTCGGCCTTGACCCGGGCTGCCACCGCCTTGGCGCCGGCAATCAGATTGTCGGCGATGTCGCGGTAATAGGGCGCCACCACGATCAGCAGTTTCACCGGCCTGTCGAAGGCGGGCAGGGCCAGCGTGTGATGCGTCTCGGTTCCGGCCATGCGCCTACTCCTTGATCGGGCGGGTGCCCGCGATGGTCAGCCCGTAGGCATCAAGTCCCACGAAGCGGGGCGCGGCCGAGTTGGTGACCAGCGTGATCGCCGACAGCCCCAGCGTCGACAGGATCTGCGCGCCAAGACCATACTGGCGCAGGGTCTGTGGCGAGTGTTCCCCAGGGGCGACCATCTTCATCGTCGTGTCGCGCAGCAGCACGACGACGCCGCGGCCTTCGCCGGCGATAAGCCGCATCGCCGCGGGCAGATCGCCCCCGCCGCCGACGCCGAGCACGTCTTCCAGCGGGTTCAGCGCATGGACCCGCACCAGCACCGGGCCGGGCGCCGAAAGGTCACCTTTCGACAGCACCACATGTTCGTCGCCGTGCGTCTCGTCCGAAAACACCCGCATCAGCCAGTCGCCGCCATGGGCAGAGGCCACGGAGCTGACCGCCTTTTCAGTGATCAGATTGTCATGTCGCCGCCGGTAGGCGATCAGGTCGCTGATCGTGCCGATCTTCAGCGCGTGGCGCTGGGCAAAGGCGATCAGGTCCGGCAGCCGCGCCATGGTGCCGTCATCGTTCATGATCTCGCAGATCACGCCCGAAGGGTTCAGGCCCGCCAGCCGGCTGACATCCACCGCCGCTTCGGTATGGCCGGCGCGCACCAGCACGCCGCCGTCGCGCGCCTTGAGCGGGAAGATATGCCCCGGCGTCGCAATGTCGGCCGGTCCCCGCGTCGGGTCGATCGCCACCGCCACGGTCAACGCCCGGTCGGCGGCGCTGATCCCGGTGGTCACCCCTTCGCGCGCCTCGATCGACAAGGTGAAGGCGGTCTCGTGCCGGCTGGAGTTCTTCGGGCTCATCAACGGCAGTCCCAGCGCGTCGATCCGCGCACCCGGCAGGGCAAGGCAGATCAGCCCGCGCCCGTGCGTCGCCATGAAGTTGATCGCATGGGGCGTGCACATCTGCGCCGGGATCACCAGATCGCCCTCGTTCTCGCGGTCCTCGTGGTCGACCAGGATGAACATCCGCCCGTTGCGGGCGTCTTCGATGATGTCCTCGGTCGAGGAGATGGCATCCGAGAAATCGGTCATGGCGCGGGTCCTTCAAGCTCTCGTCGCCGATGTATCGCGGGCGCAGGCCAAAGGCCAGAGGGGCGAAGGGTGCGCAGGCGCAGGCAGGCCCTGCACCCGCGCGAGCGTGGCGTCGGGGGCAGGGCATCCGTCCGGCCCAGGTCGGGGCCTGCCCTGACTGCTCCCCGGCGTCAGACCCGCGCGGCCAGCACCGCCAGCGCCGCCGCCTCGGCCAGTTGCTGACCAGCACCCAGGACGTCGCCGGTCTGCCCGCCGATCCGCGCCTGCGCCGACCGTGCCAGCAGCCCCGCCGCCAAGGCAACGACAGCCAGCATCGGAACCGCACTCCACCCCGTGAACAAGGCCGCGATGGCGACCGCCAGCGCCGCCCCGGCCAGCGCGACCTGCGGGGACGGCCGTCCGGTCGCATGGCTGAGACCCGTGCCGCGCGCGTTCGGCAGGGCGGCCATGATCAGCGCCATCGGGGCGCGGCTGACCGCGCCGACTGCCACCAGCGCCCAGAGGCTGCCGCCCGCAAGCAGCGTCGCCAGCGCCGACCAGCGCGCCAGCGTGACCAGCACCAGCGCCAGCACGCCATAACTGCCGACCCGGCTGTCCTTCATGATCTCCAGCCGCCGCTCCGGGGTCCAGCCGCCGAAAAGCCCGTCCGCCGTGTCCGACAGCCCGTCCTCGTGCAGGCCCCCGGTCAGCAGCGCCCCAAGCGCCAGCACCAGCACGGCCACCACCCCCGGCGTCAGCCCAAGCCACAGCCCAAGCCAGGCCGCCGCAGCCGCAAGCCCGCCCAGCACCGCGCCCACCAGCGGCCAGGCCCAGGCCGACGCGGCCCCGCGCGGTGCATGGTCGGGCAGCGGCAACCGGGTGAGCAGGGCGGCGGCCGTCCAGAGGTCCGGCGCAAGACGCGGCGCGATGTCGCGAAAGGTGGTCAAGGCGGCTGATCCCGGCTGGCACTTGGCAGACCCATGGGGTAGCCCGATCACGACCAAGGATCAACAGCCGAGACCGCCATGCCTTTCCACTCCCTCGCCCAGTTCCGCAGCCTTCTGGCCGACCTGCCCGCCGCCGACCAGGCTTCGGTCGCGGCCGCCGAGGCGCGCAATGGCCAGCTGACCAAGCCCTCCGGCGCCCTGGGCCGGCTGGAACAGCTGGCGCTGTGGATGGCGGGATGGCAGGGGACCGACCGGCCCCATGTCGACCGGCCGCAGATCGTGATCTTCGCCGGTAACCACGGGATTGCCGCGCGCGGCGTCTCGGCCTTCCCGGCCGAGGTGACGGTGCAGATGGTGGCGAACTTTGCCCATGGCGGTGCGGCGATAAACCAGCTGGCCAGGGCTTTCGGCGCGACGCTGGATGTCCATGCGCTTGACCTTGACCAGCCCACGGCGGATTTCACCGAAAGCGCCGCGATGACCGAGGCCGAAGTCGTCGCCGCCCTGCGCCGGGGCTGGGAGGCCGTCGATCCGCAGGCCGATCTCTTCGTCGCGGGCGAAATGGGCATCGGCAATACCACCGTTGCCGCAGCCCTTGCGGCGGCACTGTTCGGCGGCCTCGGCTGGGCCGGGCGCGGCACCGGGGTCGATGACGCGGGCCTTGCCCGCAAGGAAGCGGTGATCGCGGCCGGCCTTGCCCGGCACGGCGCCGCGCTGTCCGACCCGCTGGAGGTGCTGCGCTGCCTTGGCGGACGCGAGATCGCCGCCATGGCCGGGGCCATCGCCGGGGCGCGGGCGCGGCGGATCCCGGTGATCCTGGACGGGTTCATCGCCGGTTCGGCGGCGGCGGTGCTGGCAAAGGCCGCGCCCGGTGCGCTGGAGCATTGCGTCGCGGGCCATCTTTCCGCCGAGGGCGCGCATGGCCGCCTGCTGGAGCAGCTTGGCAAGGACCCGCTTCTGTCGCTGGGCCTGCGGCTGGGCGAAGGCTCGGGTGCCGCGCTGGCGATCGGGGTGCTGAAAGGCGCGGTCGCATGCCATTCCGGCATGGCCACCTTCGCCGAAGCGGGCGTTGCGGCTGGGAATGCGGCGGGGGCCTGAAGCGCCCGTGGGAAAAGTTAACAGATCCTGAACGCCCACAGGTCAAGTCATTGAATTCTTTAGGCAGAAGAAGCTGTCCACCGTGGACAGCCACAGCTTCAAGCCTTGGGCATCTTCAGGGTCAGAAGCTTGCCGCCCTTCTGGTAGCGCACTTCATTTGCAGTGATCGCCTTGACCGTGCCGCCGTCGATCTTGTCGCCGACCTTGACCTTCTTATAGCGCCCGTTCGCCTGCCGGACCAGCGCGTAGCGCCGTGAATCGGTGCCGTAGGTGCCGATCAGGTTCACGTTCGACAGGTTGATCGCGTTCTTGAAGGTCGCCTGCTTGGCGACGCTGGCCTTGGTCGGGATCTTTGGCGCCGCGGCCGAGGTGTCCGGCTCATCCACCTCGTCCAGCTCGTCCGGTTTCAGCTCGGGCGCGGGGGCTGCAGCGGCGGCGGCGACCACCTCGACCTGCGGTTCCGGCTCCGGATCGGGCGCGCGCACGGCGGCGGCCACGGCGGCTTCGACGGCGCGGCTCAGGTCGCGGGGCCGGGCGGCGGGGCGCATCGAGATCGCGACGACCGACGGATTCTGTGCCTCTAGCGCCGCGGCGGCGGCCAGGTCCGCCTCGGCCTGTGCGGCAAGCGAGGCCCCTTGCGCACCAAGGTCGGCAGGTCCGGCCGACGCGGGGCGCGCCGCCGAGGCGGATGCCAGCACGCTGTCAGGCCTTGCCAATGGGCGCAGTCCGGCAACCGCCGCAGAAGCATCGCCAGCGACCGAAGCATCGTCTTCGGACGCCGGGGCCAGCCCTTCGGGTCGGGCGCGCGGGCGAAACCCGGCCATCGCCGGATCAGCGGGTGCGGGTTCGACCAGCGGCAGTTCCTGCCCTGCCGCCACCAGAGAGGCCCCCGCAGCAGTCGGGGCCTCGCCGGAAGGGGTCTCTGGCTCGGCCGGGGGCAGGACCGGAACTGCCGCCAGCGCCGCAGCCGTCGCAACCGCGCTGCGCGAAGGCGGAAGAAGCGGCGGCCGACCAGCGATCAGCATCACGCCTTCGGGGCTGAGAATGCCCTCGGCGGTCGGCTTCAGCAGGCCGGCCGCGTCGAACTGGTAGACGGTTCCGAAAGCCGGGGGCGGCATCGGCGCATCCGGGACCGCATCCGCGACCGCAGCCGGCGGGGGCAGGGCAAGGGCATCCAGCGCCGGGGGCGGGGCATCCATGGCCGCAAGGAAGATCTCGTCCTGATCCTCGGCCAGCGGCTGGGCGGCGGAAAGCTCTGTGGTGACCGTAGTGCCCGGCGCGGGTTCGGGTTCGGGTTCGGGTTCGGGTTCGGGCGCGGGTTCTGGCGCGGGTTCTGGCGCGGAATCGGGTGCTGCTGCGGCCGTCACGGGGTCGTCGGCGGGCAGCAAAACCGGGTCAGCCGGCTTGGGCAGCGCGACGGCCACCTCATCGGCTGCGGTATCTAGTCCTGCACCCGGGTCGGCAGCCGCGGGAAGCGGGTCTTCGCGGGCAAGGTTGATCGGTGCCGATTCGGTTGCAAGCTCTGCGACTTCCCGGGCCGGAGTGCCGCCGGCTTCGGGCAGCGGGTCGGTCATGCCCTCGGGATCCTGCATGTCGGCAAGCATCTCGTCATCGACCCCGGGCACCACCTGGATCGCCGCCTGATCGGCCGGTGTCTGGCTGGCGCCGTTCTGCGACAGCCAGAACGAAGACCATGCCGCGATGATCGCGAGGAAAAGGAGCAAAAGCCCCACCAGCACCATGAACACCACGCCAGACCGGTTGCGCGGCGGGGCGGTGGTGCCGAAGGTTCCGCCGGGCCTGGCTGGCGACTTGATCGCGGACGGGACCGCCGAAGAAGCGCCGGCCGGATCGCCGCCGCCGATCCGGGATTTCGGCTTGCTGCGCGTTCCCGGAATCGACGGCGCCGTCACCAGTCCCTGAAAACCCTTCGCGGCTGTCGGACGCGGAATCGGCTGGCCGAGACGGGAGCCGGTGCCGGCCGGTGGCTGTGCCATGTCGGCAGGTCGACTTGCGCCGCCGATCGGGCCGGATGCGGCGCGGCGGCTTGCGAAGGCGGCGGTTGCCGCTGCCGAGGGGGCTGGCGGGATATCGCTGTCCGCGCCGTCCCCGGCCTGGACTGCAAGTTGCGTCACCGCCGGGCGGGCAGGGAATGACGGGGCCTCGTCGTCGCCATCGGGGAAGGCGGCGGCGTCCGTAACATGCGCGAACGGCGCTTCATCACGTTCGGGGTCAGGCTCTGGCGTGCCGGGAGTTTCCGGGGGGGCAGGCTGGACCAGTTCGGACGGGTTGTCGGCCAAAGCCGCAGCAAGTGCGGTTTCGGCGCGCACCGCCGCAGAGGAGACGTCGTCGTCGGTCCCGGTCGGGCCTGGCTCTGCAGATGCGGGTCCGGCATCCGCTTCGACGATTTCGGACGCCTGCTCGGCCACCTCAGCGACAGGAAGCGGATCGGCACCCAGGGCCTCGGCAAGACCGGGAAGAAGCACGTCCTCGTCAGGCGCCGCCGCAGGGTCAACGACTGGCGGGGCGGTTGCCGCCGCCGGTTCGGGCAGTTCGCGCCGCAGGACCATGACCGGTTCACGGTCGCGATCGACCTCCTGGCCCGGGGCAAGCAGGGTTTCGGCGGCGGCGGTCGGACCGAACCAGGCCTCGCCGACAAAGGTGCCCTCGGCCGGGATCGCGACGAAGGAGACCGGGTTCAGCCGATGCGCGACGGCGAAAGCTTCGGCTTCGGCAAGCGTGTCGCGGGCGACGACGGCGACCTTGACCGTCGAGCCCTTGCCGGACCAGTCGAATACCAGATCCTCGACCGGATAGGGGGTGCGCCCCTCAAGCGCCGCAGCGATCTGGCGGCGCTTGTCGTTCCGGCTGGGACCGGGGGCCTCGATCTCGGTGTACAGAACCTGGCTTGCCGGAAGCACGATCTTGCAGGCCATGCCCATCGGCGACAGGCCGAGGGCGGTCTTGCGCAGGTAGTCCAGCGCCTCGTCAAGGTCGGGTGCGTCGAAGGCGACTTCTCCGACCGAAAGCCAGCCCTTCGGGTTCCGGTGCAGAAGCGCGATCGCGTCGCGCGTCAGGTCAAGTGCGAATGTCGGTTTCATAACGCGGGTCTAGCACGGATTTTCGGGGGGCGGGAACGTAGCCCGCAGGTTGGGCGCAGAAGTACAGCAGCTTTTCGCCGAAGGAAAGAAAAACGGCCAAGGATTGGCTTGCGGCGTCCGTCTTAATCCCTGAATTGTCGCGCCAGTCCAAGGAGAAGATCCATGCGCCTAATCCAAGCCCTGACTTTGTCGGCCATTCTGGCCATGCCATTTGCAGCCCCCGCGTTTGCGCAAGCCACCCAGCCCACCATAACCGTCACCGGAACTGGTACGGTTCAAGCCGTTCCGGACCTGGCCACACTGATGATCGGGGTGACCACGCAAGGCGAAACCGCCGCCATCGCCCTGACCGCCAACAGCGCCGCGGTCGAAGCGGTGATCGCCCGACTGACCGCCAGCGGGATCGAGGCGCGGGATCTGCAGACCTCGAACCTGTCGATCAACCCGAACTGGTCAAACAGCGACAGCTCAAGCACGGGGATCTCGGGCTATGTGGCGTCGAACCTTCTGACCGTCCGGGTCCGCAAGCTTGACGGCCTTGGCGCGGTGCTGGATGCGGCGGTGGCCGACGGGGCCAACACGCTGAACGGGTTGACCTTCGGCCTTGCCGCCCCCGAACCGGCGCTGAACGAGGCGCGCAAGGCCGCCGTGGCCGACGCGCGTGCCAAGGCCGAGCTTCTGGTCGCCGCTGCCGGGCTGAAGCTTGGCCGAATCGTCATGATCGGCGAAAGCGGAGCGTGGACGGACCCCGCACCGATGTTCCGCGACTCGGCCGCCGCTGTCCCGGTGGCTGGTGGCGAGCTTGGGATGACCGCGAATGTCACCGTGCAGTTCGAAATGGCCGAGTAAAGCGCGACGGAACCGGCGGAATTCGCGAGAGTTTCGCCGTTTCGGCCTGATTTTGCCCAATTTTCCGGACAAGATGCCGCTCACGTCGAAGGGGTGAAGGCAGACAGATGCTGCGCGGACCGGTAATCTTGGTGGTCGCCACCCTTGTCATGCTGGCGGCGCTGGCGGGTGCCGTGCTTGCGCCCCGGGCGTTCGAGGGGCTGTTTCCGGCAGCGCTGATCGAGCGTCTGGAAGGTCGTGGGGCCTCTCCTGCGTCCGACATGGCCGAGGCCCGGTCGGGCGACAATCCGGCCGACGCCCTGGACGACCTTGCGGAGGGCGTGTTTGCCCGGGGGCTGGTCGCCGCGACGCAGGCCAATGTGCCGGTGTTCATTGCGGACGTCATCGCCAGCCATGCACCCCCGGGTCCGCGCGACATTCCCGCCGAGATCACCACGACCCGCCCGATCATGGGCTGCCTTCTGACCCCTCCGCTGGACGGCTCGCGGGTCGGTCACGCGGTGGCCGGGCAAAGCGACTTGCCGATCGGACTGCTGACCTACAATGACGGGGATCTTGCGGCGGCGGTGCAGGACTTCGTCGCGGCCTACCGAGACGCCGAGGCGCCCGAAACGGTCCAGCCCGCCGTGCCGGCAGGATTGGCGTTCCAGGCTTATGACGTCGTGGTGACCGAGGTCGATGCCCCGGTCTATCTGGTCTTGCAGACCGGCGCCGGAAACCGGATCTGGAACATCCACTCGGCCCCTGGCGCGAGGATCGAGCGGGTGGTCCTGCTGGGCGGCGGACAGGTCGGAGTGGCGAACCTTGACCCGGTTGTTCCGGTCGAAGTGATCCTTGGCAGCGGGCTTGACGCCTGCGGGATCCGTCCGGCGCTGGCGCTGAACCCGGCGCATGCCTTGAACGCCGCTGCCCGGTCCGGCACCGCCGAGGCGGTTGCCGCCCTTGCCGAACACACGGCGGCGGTCAGTGCCTACAATCTGTGGTTCCGGGACATATTCGGGATCGAGGCCTCGGCCTCGCGCACCGGATTCGACGCCGGAACGCTGTCAGTCGTCGGGCCGGTGCCGGGACCGGACGTGCCCATGGCGGTGTTTGTCCCGGTTGCCGGGTCGAAGGTCCTGACCACGCAGGACAGTTTCTATGAAATCGCCGGACAGGTCGCAGCGGGCGAGGATTTCGCCGCCCGGGTGAAGGCCATTGCGACCAGCTTTGCCTTCGGCGATCTGGCAAACCTGCGGCAGGGGGCGGACTTCTGATGCTTCGGCTTTTGATCGGAACCGGGGCGCTTCTGATGCTGGTCGGCTTTGGCGCGGCAGGGTGGCAGTATTGGCAAGGCATGCCCCTGCCGCAGGACGGCGCGACGGCGCCTGCCGAAGCCGCGGGTCTGGAACCCGAGACCGAGGTCTGGCTCTTGACCGCGACGGGCGGGATCGTGCCGGAAACAGACGGCCGGGCCTTTCTGGTGCAGGACCGCCTGGTCCGCGAACGGATGCTGCGGGTCTCCACCACGGCGGCGCTGGGCGGCCTGCTGCTTGCGGGTGAAAAGCTTCCGGCGGCCCCCTATCTTGAGGTTCTTGCCGACATCCGGGCACCAAGGCTTGCCCAGGCGCTGTGCCCGATCGTGACCCAGTCCCTGGCCCGGACCTGCATGGTCGACAAGGCGCGCGTGGTTGCGGGCAGTGTCGACATCCTGCGCGGAGAAGCGCGCTTCGAGATCGCCCTGGCCTATCGCCAGAAGGTCGAGGGTGTCGAACTGCCGGACCTGGCCGCCCATGTCCTGCGCTTTGAGACCATCCGCCCCGATCCGGCGCTGTATCCAGCTTCGGCCAGCGTCGAAGCCGCGCTGGCCGGGGTCGTCGCGGCTGCCCTTGCCGCCTGTGGGGCCGAAGATCGCGCGCCGACCTGCCGCGTGCTTGAGCTGACGCTGGACTGGCCCCCCGGTGCCGTGCGCCGGACCGAAGCCCGGATTGCCTGGCTTGCCCCGCTGCCGGAGGGGATGTTCACCGCACCGCCGATCGTGCCCTTGCCCGAAGGCTGACGCGACCGGCCATGCCGTCGCAGGAAACTTCGCAGACAGACCGTGGTCGCCGGACCGTCCTACGCCGTGGCTTTCGCCAGCGCCTGATCCAGATCGGCGATGATGTCCTCGACGTTCTCGATCCCGATCGACAGCCGCACCATGTCCGGTGCCGCCCCGGCCTTGACCTGGGCCTCTTCCGAAAGCTGGCGGTGCGTGGTCGAGGCGGAGTGGATGATCAGGCTGCGGGTATCGCCCAGGTTCGCCACATGGCTGAAAAGCTTGACATTGTCGATCAACCGCAGGCAGGCCTCATAGCCGCCCTTGACCCTGAAGGTGAAAAGCGCCCCCGGCCCCTTGGGCGTGATCTTCTGCGCCAGGTGGTGATAGGCCGAGGACTTGAGCCCCGGATAGGTCACCGCGCCGACGCGCGGATCCTGTTCCAGCCATTCGGCCACGATCTGCGCGTTTTCGACATGGCGCTGCATCCGCAGGGCCAGGGTCTCGATCCCCATCAGGGTATAATGCGCGCCTTGCGGGTTCATCGTCATGCCAAGATCGCGCAGGCCGACGGCGATCGAATGGAAGGTGAAGGCCATGTTGCCAAGCGTCGGATGGAAGACCAGGCCATGGTAGGCGGGCTCGGGTTGGCTGAGCGAGGGGAACTTGTCCGAGGCCGACCAGTTGAACTTGCCCGAATCGACCACGATGCCGCCGGTGACGGTGCCGTTGCCGGTCAGGTATTTCGTCGCCGAATGGACAACGAGCGTCGCGCCATGTTCGATCGGCCGGCAGAGATAGGGCGAGGCAGTGGTGTTGTCGACGATCAAGGGGATGCCCGCCATGTCGGCGACGCGGGCGATGGCCGGCAGGTCGGAAAGCGCGCCGCCCGGGTTGCAGATCGTTTCGCAGAACAGCGCGCGGGTGTCGCTGTCGATGGCCGCCTCGATTGCCTTCGGATCGTCGAAATCGACAAACTTCGCGGACCAGCCGAACTTGCGGATCGTGTTGGAGAACTGCTGGATCGTCCCGCCGTACAGCCGGGTGGAGGCCACGACATTGCGGCCCGGCGCCATGAGCGGGAACAGGGCCATGATCTGTGCCGCGTGGCCGGAGGAACAGCCGATGCCGCCCGCACCGCCCTCCAGTGCCACGACCCGGTTCGCCAGCGCCGAGACGGTCGGGTTCGTCAGGCGCGAGTAGATGTAGCCCACTTCCTGCAGGTTGAAGAGCTTGGCGGCGTGGTCCGCGTCGCGGAAGACATAGGCGGTCGTTTGGTAGATCGGCACCTGCCGCGCGCCGGTGGCCGGGTCGGGGGCCGTAGCGGCATGGATGCAAAGCGTGTCAAAGCCCAAGGTTCTGTCGGTCATGAAATCCTCCCGTGTTCGGGCGCGACGGTAGGGGAGGATGTGATGGCTGGCAACTGTGGTGGCAACTGGAATGGGTGAGGACGTGCCTGTCGGCAGCCCGATGCCAGCCTGTCGCGCTGGGTCAGCGCGAGGTCTTGCAAGACTTCCCGGCGCCTTCGAACATTTCCTGCGGCGCGTCGTCGGGCACGAAGGCCGAGGGCAGGCCGGTCAGCTTCGTGATCGCCAGCGCATGGGCATGGACGGACCCAGAACCGCAGAGGGTAGCCGCAGACCTTGCGTCCGGTCGGGTCGGTCAGGGTTTAGAGACCTTCAGCTTCTGCAGCCATGAGCCGCATTCGAGGTGAAGGTTGTACAGCAGGTCGACAAAGACAGTGCCGGTCATGGTGATGAAATCGTTGTTTCAGCCACCGCAAGGCGCGCATCCTTCGTCGCCTCATCGGGTGGACCAGAAAGGTTGCCGCCATCCTGGTCGTCGCCGTCGGTGTCGGGGCCGCTATCCAGCTTCGCAACGCCGCTGCCTACCCGTTCGACAGGGCCCGGTCTTTTCGCCGCTGTCGCGGCCACAAGCCCTTGGAACGGGCGCAGCTTGGCCTTTGAGCGGAATTTGCGGCTTGTGGAACATGCAGGTCCCACGCGTCGACATCTTGCCATGCTTGCCGCCGAGAAGTTCCTGCAAGGCTGCGGCTGGATTCGGGTCTGGCGCTTTCGGGGTTGGCAGGTCGATCTGAAGCCTGTCCACGCGCGGGAACAGGGCGCTGCCCTTCTGGGGGATGCCAAGCCAATGCAGGCCAGGGGAATGCGTTCCGCCCGCCTGCCGGATCAGGCCCTGTCATCCTTCGGGCTGCCCATTACCACGAAGGTGGTGATCGCGCGGACCTGGGGCAGGACGCCAAGCACATCGGTGTGCCAGTGCTTGTAGGCGGCAAGGTCCGGCGCTTCGACCCGCAGAAGGTATTCCACGGTGCCGGTGATGTTGTGGCATTCCCGAACCTCGGGCGCGCGGGAGACGGCATGTTCGAACGCCTCCTGCGCGGCCTTGGTGTGGCTGCCAAGGCCCACGGTGACATAGGCGACAAAGCCGATGCCAAGCCGCGCGGGATCAAGGACGGCGCGGTAGCCCCGGATCACGCCGGCCCGTTCCAGCGCCTGGACCCGGCGCAGGCAGGCCGAGGGCGACAGGCCGACCCGGTCGGCCAGAGCCAGGTTCGACTGGCGAGCGTCGCGCGACAGCTCGCGCAATATCCGGTGGTCAATATCGTCAAGAGTGATCATTTGTTGCAACAATACGCTAAACTGCAAGGCATTTGCAACCAATGGTCCCGGATCGCGGTGCAGGATTGCGCACATGACAGTTGACCTGCTTCTTGCCCTGCTGGGCTTTGCCTTCGTAACCTCGGTCACGCCGGGGCCGAACAACATGATGCTGCTGGCCAGCGGCGTGAACTTCGGCTTGCGGCGGACGGTGCCGCATATGCTGGGCATCAGCATCGGGCATTCGGCGATGGTGTTCCTGGTCGGGCTGGGGCTGGCTTCGGTGTTCAAGGCATGGCCGCCGGCCCTGACCGTGCTGAAAGTGGTGTCAGTGGGCTACATGCTGTGGCTGGCCTGGAAGATCGCCCATGCAGCCGCGCCGGGCGGCGGCGGCGGTGCGGCCAGGCCGATGACCTTCCTTGAGGCGGCGGCCTTCCAGTGGGTGAACCCCAAGGCCTGGGCGATGGCGCTGGGTGCCGTCGCGGCCTATGTGCCCGAACCATCGGTCTGGGCCTATGCGGCGGTGGCCGGCGTCTTTGCCTGCGTGAACCTGCCCTCGGTGTCGATCTGGGCCGCCGCGGGCCAGGTGGTGCGGCGCTGGCTGGAGGGACCGCGGCGGCTTCGGGCTTTCAACTGGATCATGGCGGGGCTTTTGCTCATGTCGCTGTGGCCGGTGGTCACGCTGCGGCTTTAGCTAGCACTCTTCCGCTCTGACGGGCGTCATCGCTGACCGGGCGAAGAGACCCGTCAGGGACGATGAGCGGCGCTACCGCAGCCACAGGCCCGCGCGGCGAAGCGTGTTGCGGATCATCTGTTCGCGGTGCGGCAGGCGCGTGCGGTCGAACAGGGCGCGCGCCTTGCGTCCCTGGTTCTGGTAGACCATCGCCTTCATCGCCGGCCAGTCGCGCAGGAAAGAGCGGATCGCCTTGTCGCGGGAGACCTCTTCCAGCACCGTGACGGCGTGGTCGCTTTCGCGGGCATAAAGCAGCGGCAAGGCGCGGTAGTGGCAGGTGGCGCTGCCATCCAGTGGCGCAAGTTCGGGGCCAGGGCGGCCGCCGCCGAAGGCATGGACCACCAGCGGCAGGGCAATCTGGTCCAGCCAGGGGAACAGTTCTTGTCCGATCAGGCTGTCGGGAGGGTTGTCCCTGATCTCGGTCGCCCAGGCGAGGAACCGGCTGCCGAAGGCCTGCGGGCTTTCGTGGAAGAACCAGCCCGCGTTGAAGTAAAGGTGGCGCTGCCAGTAGTCGTCGGGCTGCGACAGATCAAGCGTCGTTGCGTAGTCAAGGCCGAAGCGGTCGCAAAGCGAACGCCAGATCTGGGCGTAGGACGGGCCATAGAGCTCGATCTTCGGCCAGGTGCCCTCGCGCCGCATCGAAGCAGAGGGGCGGGAGAAGTCGAACGGAATCTTCGATACGGGGCCGATGACCAGCGTATCGCTGTCAAGAAACAGGAAGGGCATGTCAGGCAGGGCTGCCAGGGCCTCGATCTTGTTGCCATGCGGGTAGGTGCTGCCGAAGGTCCGGGTCTGAAACGGCAGGATCGTGGCACCAAGGTCGCGCAGAAGCCCCGCTGCCCGGTCGGAGAGGCGCGGGTCGGTGGGCCAGTGCGGGCCCGGCTGCGGTTCGGCGATGCAAAGGGGGCCGGTGAAGCCCGGATCGGAATGGCGCAGGGATGCGGCAAGCAGGACGGCCTCGAACTCCAGCCGCCCGGACTGGGCGACGGCGAGCAGCGTGAAGCTCATGTCCGGGGCGTAAAGCGCAGCGACAGGCAGGACATCCCGCCGTCAAGCCGGGCACATTCGGAATTGCCGATCTCGACGACGGTGAACCCGGCGCCTTCGATATTGGCGCGGGTGCCCGGGAATCCGGCAGCCATCAGCACCAGCCCGTTGAAGCGGATCGCGTTCGCGGCGGCCTCTTCGCCAGGGGCGGTCGGGATGACCTTGTAGCCGGCAAAGCATCCCGAAGCGGCGAGGCGGTCGGTGGCAAGGATCGTCGTCGCATCCAGAAGCGCGCAGTCGGTCTTGAAGTGCAGCACGCCGGGCGGGGTGTGGACCTCGCGCAGCACATGGCCCCAGGGGGCCACAAGGCGGGCAAGCTCGGCGATCCCGGCAGCATTGGTGCGGGCCGAGCGGCCGACCAGGATTTCGTGCCCGGTGACCAGGATGTCGCCGCCTTCGATGAAGCTGTCGGTGCCCGTGACGTCCAGCACCGTGCCATACAGCGCGCGCAGGTGGGGAGCCATGGCAGCGGCCTCACCCAGCCGCGAGGGCGCACCGGGGCGCATGATGACGGCGCCTTCCGGCAGGCAAAGCGCGGTGTCTTCGACGAAGACGGAATCGGGGAAGGCGTCAAGGGCCGCAAGCTCTATCACCGTGGCGCCGGTGCCGCGCAGGGCCGCGATGTAATCGGCATGGTGCGCCTGCATCCGGGCAAGGTCAGGAGCGCCAGTGTCGATCGCGCGCAGGCCGGCGATGATCGAGGCTGCAGGGGCGCGGGTGATAGCGTGGGTGAAGTGGGTGGACGGGGACATCGGTCGGGCCTCATGGCATGCCAGCAGGGTGTCGCACCGGAACGGCGGCTTCGCAAGGGGGCCGGGTGTCTGCGAACCTTGCGGAGGTTACGGCCCGGGTTATGGTCCCGTCGAGGTCGAGGTCGAGGACGAGGTCGAGGTCGGGGTCGGGGTCGGGGTCGGGTTGGCGCAGGCTGGAGGCCGCAAGGCGGGGTCTATTGTTCCCGGCCGGGTCACTGCCCGCCGGGAGGGGCCGCAGGGGCAAGGGATGCGGACAACCGGCGATCGCCTGCGACATGCGGCCCTGTTCGAGGTGACAGCCCTGCTCATCATCGCGCCGGTAGGCGGGGGGAACTTCGGGATTTCCGTCGGGCATTTCAAAGTGGTCGCAGTGGTCAGCACGTCCATCGCCAGGCTGTGGACCTATGCCGACAATCTCTGGTTCGATCTGGCCATGCTGCGGTTGAGGCTAAGCCGGCGCAAGACCCTGCCGATCCGGGTCCTGCACGCGCTGGTGTGCGAGGCGGGGTTGCTGTGCCTTTTGGTGCCGTTCATCGCCTGGTATCTGGCGGTGCCGCTGCGGCAGGCGCTGCCGGTGGATCTGGCGTTGTCGGGGCTCTACCTTGTCTAAGGCTTCGGCTTCAACTGGACCTATGACGTGGCTTTTCCCCTGCCGGCAGACCCCTTCTGAGCCTGACCCGATCAGCCCGGCCAGGGCAGCGACAGATAGGGATGCAGGATCCAGCGCCACCAGGCGTGGTCGAGAAACTGGCCGGCAAGGATCAGGAAGGTCAGCCCGAAACCGCATGCCATGGCAAGGAGATACCACAGAAGCGTCAGGGACCGCGAGGCGGCCCGGGCCGGTTGCGCCGCTTCGGCAGCTGCGGCCCCATCCCAGAGCCCGGGCTTGCGGCCTGCAGCCAGCGGGGCGGTGCGGGCATAGATCCGGGCGGCGAGGCCGCGCAGCAGCCAGAGCGACAGGAAGGTCCAGGCCGCCAGGGCCAGTCCGATCCGGCCCTGCAACCCGGCGATCTCGTCGGCGGGCAGGTCCACCAGCCAGGGCACCCAGTCGGTGGCGGTGGCGATCAGGCCCCGGGCGCCGGCAAGGGGCAGGGCGCAGGCGGTGGTCAGTGCCATCAAGGCCGGGATGCGCCACCCGGCCTGCGCGACAAGCGACCGGATGCGGCGCAGCTCGAACGCGGCGGACAGGCGGTCTTCGGTCGCAAGATGGGCCAGCATCAACGGCAGGGCGGGCAAGAGCAGAACCGCCAGGAAGATTCCCGCAAGGAACCCCGAGGGGCCGACGAAGGCCTGCTCATAGCCCTTGTTGAACGAGTTTTCCCATCCCGCCCACCAGGCGCCCAGCCAGAGGAGGGTGAAAGGCAGGGTCCAGGCAAGAAGAGCGGCCAGCGTGATCAGCCCGGCGCGGATGTTGCCGGCAAGCCCGCCAATCGCCAGGGCGAGGCGGCCGGTTTCGCGCCCGTTCCGCTCTTTGGGGCCGGCAATCCAGCCTGGGGCGGTCTCGGTGAACCCAAAGCTGCCGCGGGCGACATGGCCCGAGCGTCGGGTCAGCCAGCCCAGTGCAATGACGGCTGTGACCGGGCCGGTGCACAGAAGCGAGCCGACTGTCCCGTCAAGGGCGAGCCGGCCCAGGCGGGCCAGACGGCGGGGCGCGCCGGGCAACCTCGTCGGAGCATGATTTCTCGACGAAAAATTGTGGGCGCGCGGAACCCCTTGGTTCACAGGAACACCTCTTCTATGGCGCTGCTTTCGGCGCGGGTGGCGGCAAAGCCCATGGCGGCAGCGATGGTCGGGGCAATCGCGGACTGGTCCAGGGGCCGGTCGATCACGCCTTTGCCGATGCCTGGACCGAAGATCACCGCCCAGACCTCATGCGCCGAGCGCGAATTGAAATGGTGCTGGAACGGCACGTTGGCCAGTGGATTGGCATCGCGGCCGCAATCGGGGGTGATCACGAAGACGGTGTTGTCGCGGTAGAACGGGTCTGCATCTGCCAGCGAGACCAGCCGCTGCAACCCTTCGTCGATCACCGCGATGGCGCGGGTGTAATGGCTGGGGTTGCCCCAGTGGACGTAATCCGGGTCCTGGTAGTTCACCATCAGGAAGCGGGGTTTCAGTTCAGCCATGGCCCGCGTGGCGAGTTCAGTCAGCAGACGGTCGCCGCGCGGATTGCGCAGACCGTCGTTGCCGAAGCCCTGTCGCCAGCGGGCCCAGAACGCCTCGACCTCCGGCGAGGGTTCGGGCGTGGCGCCGCGCGGGTCGATGGTCAGAAGGCGGGTGCGTTCCGCCTCCAGCGCCAAGCGGGCGTCGTCGGTGAGGCCACCTTCCCGAAGCTGCTCACGGGTGCGGTAAAGCTTGTAGCGGTGCAGGCTGAGCATTTCCGACCGGAAATCGATGCCGAAATGGTCACCGGCGCCAAAGGTGAAAAATTCCTCTTGCGGGCGGTCTTCGCCATTGACCAGCAGGACCTGGTGCGAGGGGATGTCGAAGGCGCTGCGCAGGTATTCGAAGAGGGTGGGTTCGGTCGGCTCCAGCCGGTCCGACAGCAGGTCGCTTGCGTCGCGGTAGGCCAGGTAGCGGCCGGTCAGCAGGTTCAGAGTCCCTTCGGCATGGCTGGTGTTGACGCCGTCCAGCTTGTCGATGCGCAGGTCGGGGATGAAGGTGCCGCGTGGTGCAAGGCTGTGGCGCAGGTAGGGGGCCCAGGTCGCGGCCTCGTCGATCGTCTCGGCCCGGCGGACACCGCCGCCGAAGCGGACCAGAATGACGTTGGGACCGGCATAGGCCGGCACTTGCGCCAGGCCGGGAAGAGGTGTGGCAAGGCCGGCGGCAAGGCCAAGTGTGCCAAGGGTGAAGCTTCGGCGGTCCATGGGTCCCTCGGTTTGTTAATAGCATTAACATTGCACGTTTCGCAGAGGATTGCGACTGATTCGTGGGTTCGGCGCAGAGCCTTGGCAACCCGCTGTCGCACTCTGGCCGCAGCACCCCGCCAGCCACAAAATTTGCCTCGGTCCGCCGTCCTTCCGCCGCAATCGGCGCAAATAACTCAACTCAAGATCAACGGGTTGACGCTGGTCCCCGGGCGACGCTATGAGTGCGCAAATCTAGATAGGTGATGCTGTGAAGAAGATTGTCTCTCGCTTGATGCTGGCCCTCGGGGCGGCGACCGTTGGTCCGATGGCCGCTATCGCCCAGGAAGGCAGCGGGATCTCGATGGCTGAGGTCTGCTCGAATCCCGACTATGCCGACAAGAGCCAGCGCCTCTGGTCCGCCGTCCAGAAGGAAGACAAGACCGAGATCTATATCGCCTATCTCGAAGCCTGCGGCGCGTCGCCCTTGACCGCGGAATATGCCGAGATTGCCCGGCAGGTCGTGGTCGAACGCACGGCAAACTATACCAACATGCCTTCGGAAACCTTCAAGATTGCATGGGAAGACAACAACGCGGACGGCTTCACCGCAGTCTACGTCTACTGATCGCGGCGGCACAATTGCCGGGCGACGGGATTGCAGGGCGGAAGCAGGAGCTTCCGCCTTTTTCATCTGGAGACGGCACACGCCTACGGGCCGGACTTGCGGGGCGGGATGCCTTTGTCGGCCTTATCGGCGTTGCCGCAGGACAGAAGGCCGAGGACTGGCTGTTCTGGGCCGAGCGCGAGGCGGCGCGGCAATTTCCCGGTGACATGGAGATCGTGGCCCTCTGGCTTGGCCATGCGGCGGGCCAGGGTGATCCCGCGCTTGTGCGGACCTTGCGGATCGTGCTTCTGAGCCTGCCGCCCGCAGAACAGGAGGTTCCGCCGGTCCTGGAAGCCCTTGCGCTGGCAGATTTCCAGATCGGAGACCTTGCCGGAGGGGAAGCGCGGATTGCACGGCTGGCAGAGCTTTACCCCGACCATGACCTTTCGCGGGCACAGGCCGCACGCCTGCGCAGCTTTCTGGCCAGCGGGCAAGCAGACCGGGCGCTTGCCTTGGCGCAGCTGGCGCAGGGTGCAGAGGACGCAGACCTGCGCGGGGCCATTTTCGAGGTTTTCCGCGTCACGGGCGAGAATGCCCTGCTGTGCGACTGGGTGCAAAGCTTTGTCGGACTTGCGGCCATGGCCGATCCACAGGACATGTTGGCCTACCTGTCGGCCCTTGAAGCGCAGGGCCGGCTTGCCGAGTGCCTGGACGCAGGGCGCAGCTTTCTGGAGAGCCATCCGGCCAACGCGCAGATTGCGCATCTGATGCGGCAGATCGCGCACCGTCTTGACCGGCGCGAGGACGTGGCGCCGATCCTGATCCGCGTCGCGGATTCGCTTGCCGGAAGTGCCGCCGGGCTGGAGTTGCGCGCGCTGGTGGCGCTTGACGGCGACGACTATCCAAGGGCCTGGCGGATCCTGCGGCAGCTTGAGGACCAGCGCGGCGAGGATGCCTGCCGTTTGCGACTGACCCTCGCGACCACGGATCCGGCAAGCCCGCGGCGGGCGGCCTGGCGGGCCTGGCGCGCCTATCGCCGCCTTGGCGTGGCGCATGCCGGGCCGGAAATGCAGTTCGCAAGCCATCTGCTGAACGCCGCCCGGACCCAAAGGCACCTGCACGATGCCCTGGCGGTCTTGCAACGCGGAATGCCCTTTGCAAAGGCTAACCCCTACTGTCACCGGCTTTTCCTTTCGCTGCTCATCGCCTGCGGCCGGGACGGCGAAGCGCGCGCGCACCTGGACGCCCTTCCCGAGGGGCTGCGCTCTGCCAGGTTGATCCGGGAGGTGGCACTTCGGTTCCAGCAGCAGGGGGGCGACCATGCGGCTGTACGCCGGGCCTGGCTGGACCCTGATCTGATCGGCGGGTATCGCGTTCTGGCAACCCGAACCGACCCCGCAACCCCTGCAAGGCCTGGCCAGGTGCCGCAAGGCCCGGTCGTGGTCTTCGCGGTGGTCTTCAATGGAATAGACTATGTAGCCCCGTTCC
Source organism: Rhodobacterales bacterium (assembly GCA_031409795.1). Lineage (GTDB taxonomy): Bacteria > Pseudomonadota > Alphaproteobacteria > Rhodobacterales > Rhodobacteraceae > Tabrizicola. Next base: position 56,223 of record JANNXX010000004.1, on the reverse strand, counting down.
TGGCGCATTATCGCAGGCTTGGCGTGCGGAGCTTCGTCATCGTCGACAACGGCTCGACCGATGGCACGCGCGAGTTGCTGGCCGCCGAACCGGATGTGCTGCTGCACGACCAGCCCGGAAGCTTTCGCGCTTCGGCGCATGGGGTGGCCTGGATCAATCCGCTGATCCAGGAACATGCCGCCGGCCGCTGGGCACTTTTCGTCGATATCGACGAGCATCTGGTCTATCCCGGCCTTGACCGGGGGCGCAGCCTTGCCGACCTTGTGGCCCATGCCGAGGCGACTGGAGCGGGGTGCTTTCCCTCTTTCATGCTGGACATGTTCGCAACACCTGCCTCGGCGCGTGACGGCTTTGCCGGGCACCGCTATTTCGACAGGAGCTATGTGCGCTTTCCGTCGGTTCTGCCGCCCTACCAGATGGTCCAGGGCGGGGTGCGGGGTCGGCTGACCGGGCGACAGTTCCTGATCACCAAGTCGCCCCTTGTCCGGGTGGAGCCCGGGCTTCGGTTTCTGGAGAACAACCATCTTCATACGCATCTGCCGCCATCGGGCGTGACAACCGCATTGCTGCACTACAAGTTCGTCGGTGACGCAACGGCCCGGTTCACCGAGGCGGTCGAGCGGGGCGAACACTTCCTTGGCGGTCGCTTCTACCGTGACATGCTGGCCCGGATGACAGGCACCGGCATCCGCCGGGGTCTCTGGGCGCGACGCTACAGGGGTGACGCACAGCTGACCCGCCTGGGGCTGCTGACGACGACGGATGACTGGGAAAACGGCAAGGGCTAGGCAGGCGTGATGGCGGATTTCAAAGAGATTCTGGTGTTGGGGGTCGGCAGATCCGGGTCGAACCTGTTGTGTTCCATTCTGCGCCAGATTGACGGAAACGCGGGCTTCTTCGAGATCTTTGCAGAGCAGCGCGTCGAAGGGCTGCAATGGCATGCCGAGATCGCCGAGCTGCTTGCCGACCGGCTGGGAGTGGCCGTCGAGGATGCGTCGGGAGCTGAACTGCTTGCGCAGCGCAACGCCGACCCGGCAGCTTTTTTCGACGCCCTTTCAGACGCGGCGGCAAGCACGGGAAAGACTTCGGTGAGCTGCAAGATCTTTGCGCAACAGATCAGCACATCGAGCCTTGAAAAGCTTCTGCAGCGCCGAAACCTGAGCGTCATATTCCTGACCCGCCGACGGATCGACAGGCACATCTCGGCCCGGAAAGGCGTGATTACCAGATCCTATGTCAAGGAAGACACCACCGAGCTGAAGCCGCATCTGGACCTTTCGGCTTTCCTGGACCGATCGTTCGAATACGACCGCCAGCTGGAAGTCATGTACCGGACGGTTCAGGCCAGCGGCGTGCCGCATGCGATCCTGAATTACGAGCGTGATCTGGACATCGCGGCAGAGACGCGCCTTGACCGGATCGGAACCGTGCTAGACCGGATCGGACACCAAGACCGGATTCGAAAAGCGGATGCGGACTCCTGGACGGTCAAACAGGATCAGAACGCCGACTGGCGGGACAAGATCGACAACGGGTTCGTGGCTGCGTCCGCCCTGGCCGGGCTTGGGCTCCTTGATTACGCCGAAGAAGCGCCACTGGTGGATCTTCTGCCGACGCCGCCAGCAAGCCGCGCAGCCGAGGTGGCGCAGTTTCGTGACGACGATCTTCTTGATGAAGGAGGCTACTTCCAGGCGTTTTCCAGGGATCCTGTCATCACGTTCAGTGCCATCCAGTACGACAGGTCTTTCCTGGCCGAATGGATGGCCGGGCCAGCTCCGGCGTTTGGTGACCGAAAGGGGCTGCACTTTCTGAAGCCGACCTGGACGATGGAAACCTCGACCCTGACGGCGCTTCGGTCAGCAATTGGCCGGGCGGAAGCCTGCAATCCCGGCCATGTTTTCGTGCCGATGAATGTCTCGGATCGCGAGGCGGCGCGATATCGCGAGGTCGGGTTGCGAACGATAGCGGGCAACCCGAACATTTTCGGCGATGAATCCTCATGGACCGAAGATTCGGAACCGCATCGGGACCTTGTTGCGACGGATGCGCTTTACATCGCGCGCCTGGAATCCTGGAAGCAGCATCATCTGGCGGCAGACCTGGCGCGGCCGCTTTTTGTCTACGCCGATCCCGACAATCCCACGGCGCGAGCCCAGGCGGACGAAATTCGCCGGATTTGCGCTTCGGCGCAGTTTGCCAATCACCTGCTGGGGCGCGGCAGCTATCACTATCTGCAACGGCCCGAGCTTCGCCAGGTCATGTCGCTTGCCCGGGTCGCCCTGGCACTTTCCAGCGTCGAGGGTTGCATGCGGGCCTCGGCTGAATGCCTGCTGGCCGGTCTTCCGATCATCACCGTCCCGTCGGTGGGCGGGCGCGACCTGCTGTTCACCCCGGACACAGCCCTTGAAGTGGACCCCACGGCGCAAGGCGTCCGGGCCGGTGTCGAGGCGATGGTCGCGCGCCGGTTGAGCCGCGCCGAAGTGCGCCGCGCGACGCTGGGGCGGCTGCGAGAAGAACGTTTCCGCTTTCGCGAAGCCGCGAACCGCATCGTGCAGGCCCACCTTGGACCCCTCGCGCCGACAATCACGATCGAGCCTCTGCTGGACTTCACGATCCGCTACACCACCCTGCGCAGCATGGTTGAGGGCCTGAAATGATCGCGTTCGACAGTCTCGAAGGCACACGGCTGCGGGCAATGACCCTGTCGCGCAGTGCGCTGATGTCGCTGTGGTTCACCGCGCTGAACGAGGGACAGGAAAGCTGGGGCGAATGGGCGCGGCAAGTGGCCGACGCGGACCATCCGCAGGATGCCGCCACGGCCGCCCTGCGCTTCCTGCAAGCGGCGGGCGAAGGCGATGCGCGGCGCGCGCGACAGCTTTGGGCGGTTCTGATGTCCTTTCCGATCGACCAGACCGACAGCAAGATCATCCGGGCCGCGCGGGACGTCGGACGCGCCACGCTTGGCTGAGGATCGGTCTGGGCATCCCCGGTGCGGCGCGAGGCCGGAACCCGGTGGGCGACCCCACCATGAAATCCAGTCCTCAACCCGCGTCATCCTGCGTCAGATGCCCGGTAGTACAAGGAGTTCGGGGCATCCGCCGCCAGAAGGCGTGGACAGCACACGCCTTTGCGCGACACGCCACGACGCCCTGCTTGATGACGAACGCCTTCTGCGCGTCCGACAATTTGCGCGCCTTCATCCAGTTCCGCGCCGCTCTTGGACAGAGAGGCGTGGCCGAAAACTTCAGCGTCAATCGGTCCGGTTTGCCGGGATCAGATCAGTCTGCTGTAAACCGGGCAAATCGCTGTCGGCTTGGGAGATGACTTGAGGCACGCCAGGCCAGGTGATGGAAAGCACCGGGTCGTCCCAGCGGATGCCAGCGGAGTGGCCAGGCATGTGGGCAGGGGAGATCTGGTAAAGCAGCGTGGTTTCCGGCTCTAGCGTCATGAACCCGTGTGCAAAGCCTTCGGGGATGAAAATCGCATTCATCCGGCTGGCGGAAAGTTCGACCCCATGCCATCGCCCGAAGGTCGCCCCGGGACGCAGATCAACTGCCACGTCGAAAGCCCTGCCGGAAACGGCGCGGACGAGCTTTGCCTCGGCAAAGGGCGGGCGCTGGAAATGCAGACCACGAAGGGTGAAGGCAGCGATATTGGTGGAAAGACTGGTCTGCACCGGCTGGAAATGGAGACCCGCATCCCGAAACTCATCGGTGCAGAAGGTGCGGGCAAAGGTGCCGCGGGCATCGGCATGGGGCGTTGCGGTCACCTCGACCAGGCCCGGCAGGGGCGTGGGGTTGAAGATCATCGGATTGTCAGCTTGGGGACAGCGGTGACGAAGTGGCCGCCCCAATCGCGGATCCGGGCCTCTTGCTCCATCACCTCGGGCGCGATGTTCCAGGGCAGGATCACCAGATAGTCCGGACGGCGCACGGCGATCTGATCCGGGGCAAGGACGGGGATGTGGCTGCCGGGCAGAAGGGTGCCTTGCTTGGTCGGGCTGCGGTCCACCACGAAGGCTATGCCGTCCTGCTGGCCGATTCCGGCCACGTTGAGGAACGTGTTGCCCTTGGCCGCCGCGCCATAGCCTGCGACGGTCTTGCCTGCGGCCTTGGCCGACAGAAGGAAGGCGCGGAAATCGGCAAGGATCCGATCAACCTTCGCCGACATGTCGGCATAGCCCGCGGCGGAATTAAGCCGAAGGGCGTCTTCTTCAGCCTGCACTTCGGCCACCGCAGCGGCAACAGGATGGGCCCCCGGATGGCAGGTGAAGACGCGCAGTGAGCCGCCATGTGTGGGCAGGCGTTCAATGTCGAAGACCTGCAGGCCCGTCTCCTGCATGAGCCGGCGCACGAATGTCAACGAGAGGTAAGAGTAGTGTTCGTGATAGATCGTATCGAACTGGACCTGGGTCAACAGGCGGGCAAGATGGGGGAATTCGAAGGTAGCCACGCCTTGCGGCTTCAACAGGGTTTTGAACCCTTCGACAAAGGCGCGGATGTCCGGCACATGGGCCAGCACGTTGTTGGCGGCCATGAGATCGGCCGCATGGCCTTCGTCACGCAGTCGCGCGGCGCTGGTCGCGTGGAAGAACTCCACCTTGGTTGGCACGCCCTTTCCTTCAGCCAGGCTGGCGGCATGGCCTGCCGGCTCGACGCCAAGGACCGGGATCCCTGCGGCGACGAAATGCTGCAGAAGGTAGCCGTCGTTCGACGCCACCTCGACCACCTTCGACTGCGGGCCAAGGCCGAACCGCGCAGTCATGGCCGTGGCATAGCGGCGCGCATGGTCAACCCAGCCTGCGGACCAGGACGAGAGATAGGCATAGTCGTGCGAAAAGATCGCGTCTGCAGGCGGGGTTTCGGTCGTCTGGGCCAGCCAGCAGCCTTCGCAGACCACGACGTGCAGGGGGTAGCGACGCTCGGCCCGCAGGGCGGCGGGGTCGTCGCAGGGCAGGTAGCTGTTGGCCAGCGGTGTGGCACCCAGATCGACAAGCGACAGCGACACAGGCGCATGGCAGAAACGGCAAGAGAGGGTTGCGGTCTTGTCAATCACGGAGCGAGGTCCTGATATTGGGCAATCTGGGCGTCAGTCAGCGCGGCGATGTCCTGCCCGGCGGCCTGTGCTGCATACCAGTCCGCAGTCAGCCGCAGCATGGCATCGGAGTCTAGCCTGGGACGCCAGGTCAGAGCGCTTCCGGCAAGTCCGGCATCAATGGAAAGCTGCGCCATTTCATGGGGTCCCAGGTCGTCGTCCAGCCGATGCACCGCGGGGCGGCCCATGGCGGTCAGCAAGGCATCGGTCAGGTCGCCCACGGTGAAACAGGGCGTTCCGACGACGGGACCGAAGTTCAACGCAGGCGGAAGGCTGCGGCCCAAAGCCACAGCCTGAAGATAGGTGAAGTAGCCGTCAAGACAATCCAGCACATGCTGCCAGGGCCGGGTGGCACGCGGGTTGCGCAGCACGACCGGTTCGTTGCGCGACAGGGCGCGGATGATATCGGGCACCAGCCGGTCGGCCGAATAATCGCCTCCGCCGATCACGTTGCCGCCCCGCGCCGTGACCAGGGCTTGGCCTGCCGGGGCGAAATAGGCATCGCGGAACGAAGCGGCGACAATCTCTGTCGCGGCCTTGGATGCGGAATAGGGGTCGTGGCCGCCCAAGCGATCGCCTTCGGCATAGGCGCGGCCCGAACCGTCGTTTGCATAGACCTTGTCCGAGGTGACGACGAGGATCGCCTGCGGCCGGGACAGCCGCCGCACTGCATCCAGGAGGTGCACGGTGCCCATGACGTTCGATCCAAAAGTGCCCACAGGATCGACATAGGAAAGCCGGACCAGCGGCTGAGCCGCCATGTGCAGCACAAGATCGGGATCGGCCGATTTCACGACCGCATCGACGGCCGCAAGGTCGCGCAGGTCGACGACGTTCGAGGCGGCGAGATGGCCTTGCCCCAGCATGTCGAACAGGTTCGGCCCGGCCAGGGGCGGCAAGCCCAGACCGGTGACCCGCGCGCCTTGTCCCGCCAACCAGCGGGCGGCCCAAGCCCCTTTGAAGCCGGTGTGACCGGTCAGAAGGATCCGCTTGCCGGACCAGTAGCTCACGCCCAGACCTTCCAGGGCGCCTGACCCGACGCCCAGAGACCCTCAAGATGGTTGCGGTCGCGCAATGTATCCATCGCGTGCCAGAACCCGGGGTGACGATAGGCCATCAGCTGTCGATCAGCCGCCAGCGTTTCAAGCGGCGCGCCCTCGAACGGCGTGGCATCGCCCGCGATCCGGTCAAGGACGGACGGTTCCAGCACGAAGAAGCCGCCGTTGATCCGACCCTCGTCGCCCGGAGGTTTCTCGATGAACTTGGAGACTTGCGCATCGGCGCCGATCTCCAGCGCGCCGTAGCGGCCCGGTGGCGTCACGGCCGCAAGCGTCGCCTGCCGTCCGTGGGTCTTGTGAAATGTCACTTCCGCCGCAATGTCGATGTCGGCCACGCCATCGCCGTAGGTCATGCAGAAGCTGCCCTTCAGATAGGTCTTGACCCGTTTCAGCCGTCCTCCGGTCATCGAGCCTTCGCCGGTATCGACCAGCGTGATGCTCCAGGGTTCGGCGACCGAGGTGTGATAGGTGATCTCGCCCGTCGCGGCATCTATGGTGACGTCCGAGGAATGCAGGATGTAGTTGGCGAAGTATTCCTTGATCATGTAGCCGCGATAGCCCAGGCAGACGACGAAATCCGTGATGCCGTGGGACGCGTAGATCTTCATGATGTGCCAAAGGATCGGCTTGCCGCCGATCTCGATCATGGGCTTCGGACGCAAGTGGCTTTCTTCGGAAATCCGCGTCCCGTAGCCCCCGGCCAGGATGACTGCCTGCATGGATGCTCTCCTGTGCCCCTTCCGCTTGGCGCGCCTCGTTCTAGCGTATCCCTATCACGCAACACAACCGGCTTGGCGGCGAGACTGAGGCCGGGTGCGGTCGTTTTGGGGCAGTCCTCAGCCAGGCGGGCCCGCGCGCTTCCAGGCCTGGGCACGGAGGACCAGTCCGGCCGCGCGCAAGACCATGCCGGGCAGCCTGCGCGGCAGGCGGGCGAACGGAGTTTCCGCGCCGCAAAGCTGGTCGATCAGTTGCGCGGCCGGAACAATGCCTGCCATCGCGGCGCCGCCGCTGAGGCGAAGCCGGGCGAGGCCGATCGAAATGGCGGGACCGGCAGGTGGCAGCGGGGCAGCGGCGGGCAGCGGGGCAGCGGCGGGCACGGGAATGGCCGCCGCCGCATTGCCCAACAGGACCTGGGCCTGGGCCTTTGCCTCAGCGGCGACTGCGGGGGCGAGGCCGGCCAATTCCCCGGCCACTCTCCGGGCCCATGCGGCTTCGTCCAGCACAAGCGGCCGTCCCGCCATCTGGTGCGACAGCTGCAGCGCGTCGATGGTGACAAGGTTGATCGAGGCGCAGGTCGAGGGCGTCCGCCCAAGGAAAGCATCGCCTTTCAGTTCCTCCAGAAAGAGCGCGTATTCCGAGGCGTCAGGGGTGCTGGCGGTTTTGGTGTATTCCTTGCCGGCCGTGCCGTTCGACCGGGGCGAAGCGCCACCGATGGTGATGGGGATGTCGGCAGCAAGGATCGGGGTGCGCGCGTGCAGAAGGTTCGCAAGGGCGGCGTAGACATCCGGGCAGGTCGTCCAGAAGTAAGTGCCGCCCTGGGTCGCGCGCACCCGGTCGATCAGGCTGCGGCGGATGCAGCCGTGGTAGATCATCGCACCATTCTGGTAGGTCGCGATGCGACCGTTGGCGAAGCTATCCAGCAGAGCCTTCGGGTCGATCCGGCGCACCCTGCCGGTCAGCTTGTTGGTGCGCAACGTCACCGTGCCGGGCAGTCCGCGGCTGGGATCGGGCCAGACATAGTTGACGACGCGCCACTTGACGATCTCGTGGTCGCCGGCGGCAATCATCTCGGACAGGCGCAGAAGACCGTGGGGGGCGACGGCATCATCGTCGCCGATGAAGACGACATGGGTGCCGGTGCTGCCCTGCAGGGCCGCCTCGAAGTTCTGGCGCATCGAAAGGCGGGCAGGCTGGCGGATGTGGACAAGGCCGGGAATCCCGGCCTCGGCGCATACCTGGGGGGTATCGTCGTCCGAGGCGTTGTCCGAAACCACGACCTCCACTTCTACCGGGCAGGCGCGAGTGGCGGCGGCGATGGTGCGCAACGTCTCGCGCAGGTATTCGGCGCGGCTGCGGGTAGGGACCAGGACCGAAATCTTCATGCCGCCACGTCTGCGGGGTAGAGCAGGCGCGCGCCAGAGGGCAGCCAGGGGGCGTCGGGCGGCAGGATCAAGCGGGCACGGGCGGGGTTGAGGGCGGCGATTACCAGATCGACAGGGGGGCAGGCTTCGGGCGCAAGGATCGGGTAGCCGTCCAGCGTGCCGCCCTGCAGGTGCGGGTTGCGGTCAAGGAAGCAGACCAGCCGCGTTCCGATGAGCGGGCCGAAAAGCGCGCCGTAAAAGCCCGCGCCGTAGACGGCGACGCGGGCCGGGGCGGTTTGCGCAAGGGCGGCAGAGAGGGTGGCGAACATGCGCTGCCAGTCGGCCAGCAGCGACAGCGCCGGTGCCACATCGACGGCCGGCAGAACGTCCGGCCCAGGGCCGACCCTGGCCAGCACCACATGCGCGCCGCGGAACAGGTCTTGCCGAAGCGAGGTGGCGTGCAGCCCGGCGGCAGAAAGGGCCTTGTCAAGCGAGGAGGGCACGAAATGGTTCAGGTGATCGGCGACCAGCAGATCGCCGGGGTTGCCGACGGGATCAGGGACAGTGAAGAAAAGCTGCCCGCCCGGGGCAAGGCAGCGGGCAAGGTCGGATAGAACAGCCACCGGGTCGGCCACATGTTCCAGCACGAAATGCGCGGTGATGAGGTCGAAGCGACACGACCAGTCGGCCGGCAGGCGATAGGTCGCCTGCGCCTCGGGCGCGACCCATCCCGCCCAGTGGACGCGGTAATCTTCGGACACGTCGAAGACATGCGGACGCAGGTCGGGTCGCGACCCGATCAGGCGGCGGGTCGTCGTGGCCTTTGCAGCGCCGAAATCCAGAACCTGCGTGCCTTGCGGCAGATCCAGCGCCAGCAGCAGCGCCGTCTGATGTGCCGTGCGAAACACCGGGCCATCCGGCCCCAGCTCGTAAAGCTGGTCGTGGTCGTCGGATTGCAGCGAGATGCGGTAGTCGTGGTCATAGAAGGCCTGCACGTCCGGCAGGTCGGGCGACTGGACATGGCCGCAGCTCCGGCAGACCGAAACCACGGTCGGCACGTCGATCCGCGTCGACAGCGACGTCATGGCCGGCGCCAGCGCAGCAAAGTCGGGCGCGCCGAGCGCCGTCCCGCAGATGCGGCAGGCGGCACTCATTGCGGGGGAGCAACCAGTTCGGGCAGGATTGTCTCGAAGCTTTGCCCGGCCGCGAAGGAACCGCGCCACGAAAGCTTCACCCCGGTCGGATCGGCATAGTTGAACATCCGCCACTGCATCGACCAGCGCGGCCGGTCCGAGACGTTTTCGCCCGACTGGTGCAGTGTCAGGAAATCCATCACGATCAGGTCGCCCGGTTCCGTTGTGGGCGCGGCAAGGGAGTATTTCGCCAGCCGGTCGGCTTCGCGGTCCAGCCGCAGGGCATAGGCTCCTGCCTTGCCGATGCCGGCATCGTCCTTCCAGACCGGCACCATGCCTTCAGCTTGCGAGCCGACGGCCAGTTCCATCGGGCCAAGATCGGCGGTGACCGAGACAAGAGGCGACCAGAAGACGATTCCATCCGGGCTGCGCAACTGGGCGGGGAACTCCTGGTGCCAGGGCGCACGGAACTTTTCCTCGCCCGGGTTGTCGATCCGGATGCCATAGCCGCCGGCGGCGATGCCGGGATCAGAGCCCGGCCGCAGCACGCCGAAGAGGTCATCATTGCGGGCATCCGTCACCAGGCGCATGAAGGCCGGGATCTGCTTGACCGCGTCATAGACCTCGCCGCCCCAGGCGCGGTTCCTGCCGATCAGCGCGCGGTAGCCGGGGCCCATCGCCTGATCGGCGGTGGCGGTCGGGGCATCGACCCCGTACTTGCGGCACAAAGCCTCGACAATGCGGCGTGCAGCTTCACGGATCGGCTCGACCTGGGCCTTGCGGTCATAAAAGCCCCGGAAGATGGCATAGCCGTCACGGGCAAACTGCGCGGCTTCGGCGGAATGATCGCGGGTCATGTCGTCTGCTCCCTGGAGGTGCGGAAGGCGCGCCAGTCGATGCTGGCGGGGCGGAGATGGCCCGGTGCAGATGGGCCTGTGGCGGCCAGAAGGTCAAGCCCGGTGACATAGGGCGTGAAGCCCCCATGCGCCTGCGGCCAGGGCAGCGGCGCATAGTTCATGTAGCTGACAGCGATACCGGCAGCATTCAGACTCTCATGGTCTAGATAGGCAATGGCACCGTGACCCGTCAGGTAATGGTCGCCGCCCGCAGCCTGCACCAGCCGCAGCACCCGGTCGGAGGACGTGCCTTCGATCCCCAAGGCAGAGGCGCGCAGGATTCGCGGCGGCAGGCAGCCCAAGGCGCGGGCCTGCGCCTCGGCCCCGGCAATGAGCCGGTCGCACAGCGTGCCGGGCAGGGCCATGGCCGTGTCGAAAAGTGCCAGTGACGTCGCGGTTGCGGGATAGCCACGGAAGGACTGGGCCAACATCTGGCGGTGGCTGGCAATCCAGTCCTGCCCCTTGGCGGCAAGGTCGCAAATGCGCTGGAAGTTGCCTGTCCCCTCCAGCGGCACGGTCATCCACTTGGGGCCTGCCGGCAGCTTCACCTGGATGCGGTTGGTGAACGAACCCTTCGAGAACTGCGCATCATCCAGCCACACGAAGACATCCGCCATCGCCATCTGCGCCATGAACCCGGCCCAGGGTAAATACATCGGCTGCGAGATCACGACACGGGTCATGCCAGCGCCTTTTCCAGTATCAGCACGTCATGGCTGCGCGCGCCATCGTCATACTGCGCGAGAAGCAGGCCTGCCCGCCGCCACCCGGCACGGTCGTAAAGCGCCAGCGCAGCCGCATTGTCGGCCCGGACCTGCAAAAGCAGTTTGCGCAATCCGAGGTCGCTGGCGGCGGCCGCTTCGGTTTCTGCCAGCGCCCGGGCGGCCAACCCCCGTCCGCGCGCCTCTGGCACCAGGGCAAGTCCCAGCCAGCCGAAGCGATTGCGGCGGTGTATCTCGGCGACCTGCGCGAAACCTATCACCCCGTGCCCCGCATCGATCACCTGGAACCAGCCCTGAGCTTCGCGCCGGGCGATCCAGTCGGTTGTGTCGGCCAGCGGATCGGCAGGCCTGTCGGGGTCCGGGTTGGCCATGAGCAAATGCTGCAACGGCCGGTCGATCCGCAAGGCGACCAGCGCCGCTGCATCGCCGGGCGCGGCCCGGCGCAGCACCGGGTCAGGCCGACCTGGCACGCACATAGCCGCCGGGCGATGACGACAGCACCAGTTTGCCGTTCAGCACCTCGTCCACCTCGAAACGGTCGGTCTCGGCCATGTAGTCCTGCAGGGCGGAAAGGGGCTCGTCCCCCTTGAACCAGACCTTTGATCTTTTCTTCGGGGCATTTTCTTCGGTGACATGCCCCACAAGCGTATCGGCCACGACCATGTAGCAGCCCGGTGTCACCAAGGGCCCGTAGGCCCGGCATTCGGCCAGCACATGGGCGCGGCTGTGGTCGCTGTCGAGCACCACCATCACCCGCGCGCCGGTCGGGATTTCGGCGCGGACCCGGTCCAGTGTGTCGGCATCGACCGAGCCGCCCTCGATCATCACAACGCGCCTGGCCATAGGATGGCTTTCAATGCTGCTCCGGTTATGGGCACGGATGTCGATGTCCACACCGACCACCTTGCCCTTGCCGATCATTTCCAGAAGCGAGGCCATGAACAGCACCGATCCGCCGCGCGCCACGCCGGTTTCGATGATGACATCGGGTTTCGTCGCCCAGATCACCTCTTGCGTGGCCATGACGTCGGCGGGCATCTGGATGATGGGCACGCCCATCCATGACCAGAGATAGGAATAATCATAGGCATCAAGCGCCGTTACCAGATCAAGGGACTGGCGGAACGCTGCGCTGTCCTGTCCCAGCGCCAGCGCCTGACGGCGTTTGGAGTCCTCGAAGTCCTGTCGGTCGTCCTTATGGGTCACGTCGCTCACACCCTTGCGGTTGGCCATAGCTTTCGTGTTTAGGTGAGCCGCAGCAAAGAGGAAAGCAGCATATGAGCGCCACCGGCGGTAATTCCCCCCTGATCCCCGTCGCCGGCCCGTCGATCACCGCGCGTGAGGGCGAGCTGGCGCGTGAGGCGGCGATGACGGCCTGGGGGCCGGAGCATTACCGTTTCAACGCCCGGTTCGAGGCGATGGTGGGGGGTTATGTCGGGGTGGCCCATGCGGTCAGCTTGCCGCATGCGACCAGCGGGCTGCATCTGGCGCTGGCCGCCGCCGGGATCGGGCCGGGGGATGAGGTGATCGGCCCTGACGTGACCTGGATCGCCTCGATGGCCCCGGTCAGCTATGTCGGAGCGACGCCGGTGTTCGTGGATATCCTGGCTGACACCTGGTGCGTGGACCCCGCGGCGGTAGAGGCCGCGATCACCCCGAAGACGCGGGCCATCATCGGCGTCGATCTGTACGGCTCGATGTGCGACTGGACCCGCCTGCGCGACATCGCCACACGGCACGACCTGATCCTGATCGAGGACGCGGCCGAGGCGATCGGGTCGACTTATGCCGGGCAGCAGGCCGGCAGCTTTGGTGACATGGCGGTCTTTTCCTTTCATGGCTCGAAAACCATCACGACCGGCGAAGGCGGGATGCTGGTCACCAATGACGACCACCTTCATGCCCGGGTCCAGAAACTGCGCGACCATGGCCGCCCGCCGGGGGACCGGTTCTTTCAGAACGACGAGGTGGCGTTCAAATACAAGATGAGTGCCGTCCAGGCTGCCCTGGGCATCGCGCAGATGGAGCGGATCGACGCCCTGATCGCCTACAAGCGGCAGCTTTTCGGCTGGTATCATGACCGGCTGGCAGGTGTGCCGGGGCTGCAGCTGAATGCCGAGCCGCAACAGGTTTGCAATTCCTACTGGATGGTCACGGTGGTGCCCGAGGCCGGTTTCGGACATGACAAGTTCAGCCTGCAAGCGGCTCTGCGCAGCCGGGGGATCGACAGTCGGCCGTTCTTCTCGCAACTCAGTGGACTGAGGGCCTATGCCGGACGGTCTGAAAGCGCCCGATTCCTGCCCGCAAATCCAGCCGGGGCAGCCGCCGCTGCGCGCGGGGTCAACCTGCCCTCAGGCTACGGGCTGGACGAGGCCACTGTGGACCGGGTTTGCGCAGGTCTGCTTGAGACGCTTGCTAGCGGCGCCTGAGCCGGGCAGCAAGCCACTCGGCGAGGTAGTAAAGCCGCAGCGTCAGCCGATGCGGTGCTGCCAGCGGCGAGGCCAGGGCCGCCCGCGCGCCCGCCCTGTCATGCGCCCGCGCGAGCAACTTCAATTGGCGCTGCAACAGGTGCTTTGCCGCATCTGGCCGCTGGGTCAGCCAGCCGGCATGGCGCGACAGGATGGCGGCAAAATACCCGGCCCGCTCGCCCGCCTTTGCGGCGGCCGTCAGGTGGCCGCGCTCTTTGCCAAGTCCGTCGTGCTGGCGAACCATGACCGCTGGCGCCGGAGCGCGCAGCCCGCGCAGGCCGGCCCGAAGCAGTCGAATGGAAAACTCGGTGTCTTCATTCACCAGAATATCCTCGGCAATACCACCGGTGGCCAGAAACGCGGGCCTATCAATCCAGAAGCCGCAGCCCAATCCTGCAATCTGGTGGCGAAAGGGGCGTACGTCCGCAACGGGTTGCCCCAGACCGCCGGGAAAGACGCCGAGCGTCGGCGCCGCCATACCGCGAAAGGTCAATATCGGGGCAAAGCCATAGTCAGCCTGCTGGTCCAGCACCCAGGTGGGATAGCCGGGTATCAGCAGGTCGTCGTCGTCCAGAAACAGGATGCGCCTGCCGCGGGCCCGCGCCACGCCCCAGTTGCGCGCGCCGGCGGCCCCGGGCGTTGCTTCGCTGACAGTGACCCGCAGCCGAGGGTCCAGGTCTGCCAGGAAGGGTGCGACGGGAAGTACGCTGCGGTCATCAACGACCAGCACTTCTGCACGATCCGGCACGCTGGCGAGCACCGACCGGACCGCCGCCGCAAGAAACTGCGGCCGGTCCCGGGTTGGGATTATGACCGTCAGTTCCGGGTCTTGGGGATAGGTCATGCCAGATGGTTCCGCTTCATTTGGGCAGTCATCAGCTTTCCCTTTTGTGGCGTCGTACTGCACAATCCCACAGCTGCATGGCAAGAGACAACTTCACCTGGTCGAAGGGCTTGTGGACGACAAAGGCCAGCGGCTTCTGCCCGACGATCTTTCGGCCGGTGGTCGTCGCAAGGCGCTTGGCTGTCCCTGGCGGAAGCCGGGTGCAGCGCGCACAAGTTCCTGGCCATTGGCGGGGATCAAACCCTGACCGGGGTCACCCGCCACACAGTTGCCGCGAACCGGGTTCGTCTCGCGGTGAGGGCGGTCGTGGTGATGGAAAGCAAAGAAGCGCAGACATGGACTGCCAAGGCCTGCAAATTTTCCCCGTAAGCCTTTGATGCTATTTCAGGAAAAATCTGACTGGTGGGCGACCCTGGAATCGAACCAGGCGTGGGTCGCCCCGGGGGAGTTACAGTCCCCTGCCGCACCTTGCAGCTCGTCGCCCGCCGGGGGTGGGTCTACTCAAGGGGCCGGGGGGCGTCAAGGGCCGAACGAACCGGTGGCAACTGCTTTTCGGCTTGCATCCGGGCGCCGGGCTGCCGCACTGTTCCGGGCGGATTTCAAGGGATTTGCCAATGCCAGTGGGCGGAAAGAAGCCGGCCTGGGTGGTCGAGAAGGAACGCGGCGAACGGCGCGAGGCGCGGGAGACGCTTTGGCTTTTCGGCCTGCATGCCGTGCGCGATGCGCTGATGAACCCAAAGCGGGAAAAGCTGCGGCTGGTGGTGACGAAGAACGCGCTGGACAAGCTGGAAACGGCGGTCGCGGCTTCGGGCATGGTGCCGGAAGTGGTGGACCCGCGCCGCTTTGACGTGCCGATCGACGAAGGCTCGGTCCATCAGGGGGCAGCGGTCGAAGTGCGCCCCTTGCATTGGGGCCGGTTCGACGATGTCTGCGCAGCGGGTGAGGGGCTGCCGCTGGTGGTTCTTCTGGACCGGGTGACCGACCCGCACAATGTGGGCGCGGTGCTGCGGTCGGCCGAGGTGTTCGGCGCGCGCGCGGTCATTGCGCCAAGGCACCACGCCGCACCCGAGACCGGGGCCCTGGCCAAGACGGCCAGCGGCGCGCTGGAGCGGCAGCCTTATCTGCGGGTGACGAACCTGGCCGAGGCGATGGCCGACCTGAAGGCGATGGGCTTCACGCTGATCGGGCTTGCGGGCGAGGCAACGGTCACCCTGGCCGAGGCGGTGGCTGGTGTCGGTGGCCGGCCGATCGGGCTGGTGCTGGGGGCCGAGGGGCCGGGCCTGCGGGAAAAGACCCGCGAAAGCTGTGACGTGCTGGCGCGCATTCCCTTTGCCGGCGGTTTCGGCAGCCTGAATGTCTCGAACGCGGCGGCGATATCGCTGTACGCGGCAAGCCGGGGATGATCACGACTGCGCGACAGGTCTTTAACTGCGCCGCGCGTTTCCTATCTTTGGCGTATGAGGCACGGGTCCGGAACCCCGCCCTCACCTTCACTGTCCCTCGTTCCGCGACTTGGCGCCCGGGCTTTGCTTCGGGCGCCTTTTTCATCGGGTGACTTCATGCCGGACGACCATGAGATCCGCGACATCCTGACCAGGGTGAAATCCATCGCCGTTGTGGGCTGGTCGCCCAGGCCAGACCGGCCAAGCCATGGCGTGGCGGCCTTTCTCAAGCGCAGGGGCTACCGGGTGATCCCGGTCAATCCCGGTCAGGCCGGGCAGGCGGCGCTGGGCGAGACGGTGGTTGCAACCCTGGCCGAGGCAGGTCCGGTCGACATGGTGGACATCTTCCGGCGCAGCGAGGATGCGGGCGCGGTGGTGGACCAGGCGATCGCTGCGGACGCGAAGGTCGTCTGGATGCAGCTTGGCGTCAGCGACGAGGCGGCAGCGGCGCGGGCGCGGGCGGCGGGACTTCGGGTGGTGATGGACCGCTGCCCGGCGATCGAGATTCCGCGGCTGGGGCTTTGACGGACCCCTCATCGGGCGTGACCGCCCTTTTCGATAGCTCCGCGCAAGCGAAAAAGCCCGTCAGGGCTATCGAGCGGCCTTTTCCGCCAGACCCGACGTGCCATCGCGGCGCTCAAGCTCGGCCAAGACCTCTGCAAGGGTCACATCGCGGGCGGTGAGCATCACCAGCAGGTGATAGATCACATCGGCCGCTTCGGCGGTCAGCTTTTGCCTGTCGCCCCTCACGGCTTCGATGATCGCCTCTACCGCCTCTTCCCCGAACTTCTGGGCGCATTTCTCCGGGCCCTTGGCCAGAAGCTTCGCGGTCCACGAGGTTTCGAGATCGGCCCCCTTGCGGGCAGCGATGGTGGCGGCGAGGCGTTCCAGCGTCATGACAGCCTCATGGGGATGCCGGCTTCGGCCATGTGGGCCTTGGCCTGGCCGATGGTGAAGGTGCCGAAATGGAAGATCGAGGCGGCGAGGACGGCGCTGGCATGGCCGAGGGTCACGCCTTCGACCAGATGGTCCAGCGTGCCGACTCCTCCGCTTGCGATGACCGGGATATCCACCGCATCGGCGATGGCGCGGGTCAAGGGAATGTTGAACCCGGCGCGGGTGCCGTCCCGGTCCATCGAGGTCAGCAGGATCTCGCCCGCCCCCTTTGCCGCCACGGTGCGGGCAAAGCCCACGGCGTCGATGCCGGTCGCGCGGCGGCCGCCGTGGGTGAAGATCTCCCAGCGGCCGGGTTCCACGGTCTTGGCGTCGATCGCCACGACGATGCACTGGCTGCCGAAACGTTCTGCGGCCTCGGCCACCACATCGGGGCGGGCGACGGCGGCGCTGTTGAAGCTGACCTTGTCGGCCCCGGCGAGGAGGAGCTTGCGCACATCCTCGGGCGTCCGCACGCCCCCGCCGACAGTCAGCGGCATGAAGCACTGTTCGGCGGTGCGGGTGACAAGGTCATGCATCGTGGCGCGGTTGTCTTCGGTCGCCATGATGTCGAGAAAGCACAACTCGTCCGCGCCGGCGGCATCATAGGCTTTGGCCGCCTCGACCGGGTCACCCGCGTCCACCAGGTCGGTGAAGTTCACACCCTTGACCACGCGGCCGTCGGCCACGTCGAGGCAGGGGATGATCCGGGTCTTGAGCATGGGGCCTGCATGCCGCGACGAGGTGTGAAACGCAAGCGCGTTCGGCTTCAGGCCGCCATGCGCGCGACCATACCGCGGCAGATGATGCTGTGAAACGGCAGGACCAAGCGCAGGTAGACACGCCCGGCAAGGTTGTGCGGCCGGACCCAGGTGGACAAATAGACCCGACCTTCCTGCCGGAACACGGCAAGACGAAAGTCGAGGTGGCGGTCGTCGAGCCCAACGATCATCTCGTCAGGGCTGTCCTTGCAGATCGGAAAGATGCCGGCGGTCCTGGCGCGGGCGACCGCTCCGGTCTTCAGACCCAGAGGGCCGACGATCCGGTTGCGCAGCGCAACCAGCGCCAAGGTCCATCTCGGAAGGTCAAGACCGCGCTTCGCCGCCTCACGCGGGGTGAGTGAGCTTTCAATGGAATAGCAGTCGATGAAGTCACCGGGCTGATGCCGGGACCAGAGCGATGATGTCTTTGGCAAGGTATCGGTGCGAACACGAGGCATGCACTGACCCTGCGCCCCGCAAAACACGGTTGGAATGGGGCGAGAGGTCGCAGGGCTGTACCGGGGTGGCAAAGCCGTGCTTGCTGGGGATGTCGTCACTGCCCGCCTGGCCAGGCGACGATTAGCCGAAGTCGGACGAGGAGCCGTCGGCAGCCTGGGCTTTCAGCGCTGCGAGTGCCTTGGCCAGGTCGATCGCCCCATCGTAAAGCGCCCGGCCCGAGATGGCGCCGGCGATGATCCCGGTGTCGCGCAATGCGATCAGGTCTGCCATGCGGGAAACCCCGCCCGAGGCGATGACGGGGATGCTGACGGCGCGGGCGAGATCTTCGGTCGCGGCAAGGTTCGGGCCCTGCATGGCCCCGTCGCGGTCGATGTCGGTGTAGATCAGGGCTGCCACTCCGGCATCCTCGAAACTGCGGGCCAGGTCGGTGACCATGACATCGGTTTCCACCGCCCAGCCCTTGGTCGCGACCCGGCCGTTGCGGGCGTCGATGCCGACGGCGACCCGTCCGGGGAAAGCCGCCGCTGCCGCGCGCACCAGGGCCGGGTTCTCCACGGCCACGGTGCCCAGGATCACCCGCGCCAGGCCCTTCTCCAGCCACAGGGCGATGGTGGCCATGTCGCGGATGCCGCCGCCCAGCTGCACGGGGACGGTGACGGCGGCAAGAATCGCCTCGACCGCCGCCGCGTTTACCGGCTTGCCGGCAAAAGCGCCGTTCAGATCGACAAGGTGCAGCCATTCGCAACCTGCCTGCTGGAACGTCAGCGCCTGCGCGGCGGGGTTGTCGCCGAAGACGGTGGCCGCCTCCATCTCGCCGCGCAGAAGCCGGACGCACTGGCCGTCCTTCAGGTCGATTGCGGGATACAGGATCATGGCAGGCCTCGGTCGCGGTTCGTTCGGTCGCTGGCGCGGTCTTTGCCATGGGGCGCCGCGAATGAAAAGGTCCGCACCGCGACCCGACGTCACGCTTGATCGGCGGGTCATGTGGCGCGATGCACAGGACAGGAAGACGTGGAGGAGGACACCATGAAAAGTTTCGCGATTGCGGCAGCCCTGGCCATGCTTGGCGGAGCGGCGCTTGCCGACCCGGTGGAAGGCATCTGGAAGACCAAGAAGGACGACAACGGCAACTACGGCCATGTCGAGATCACGCCCTGTGGCCCCGCGTTCTGCGGTGTCTTGATCAAGGCTTTCGACAAGGACGGCAAAGAGCGGGAAAGCGACAACATCGGCCGCAAGATCGTCTGGGACATGGTTGCCTATCCGGACGGGCTTTATGACGACGGCCAGATCTATTCGCCCGACCGGGACAAGACCTACAACGGCGACATGACCCTGACCGGCGACAGCCTTGCGGTGCGCGGCTGCGTGTTGGGGATCTGCCGCGACGGCGGCACCTGGGCGCGGGTGAACTAAACCGCAAGGATCGGATCGCGCGGAACGTCCTGGCCGGGCTAAGACCTGGCGAAAGGAGCCCGCCATGCGCCAAGCCGACTGGATACGCCTTGTGATCCTCTCCATCCTGTGGGGAGGATCATTCTTTTTCGTCGAGGTGGCCTTGCGAGGCCTGCCGGTCCTGACCATCGTCTGGACGCGGGTGGCGCTGGCGGCGCTGATCCTGGCGCTGGTGATGCGCCTTGCGGGGACAGGCTTTCCGGGCCGCGCGCTTTGGCCGGCGCTGGCGGTGATGGGGCTTTTGAACAACGTGGTGCCTTACACGCTTTTCGTGCTGGCGCAGGGGCAGATCAGCGGCGCGCTGGCCGCGATCCTCAATGCGATTACGCCGCTTTTCACCGTGCTGGTCGCGCATCTGGCCACGCAGGACGAGCGGATCACGCCGGCCAAGGCGGCGGGGCTGGGGCTGGGTTTCGCGGGCGTGGTCGTCATGCTGGCCGGGGCCGAGATGGCAGGCGGGGCGGCGGCCAAGCTGGCCTGTCTTGCCGCGGCCCTGTCCTATGCCTGCGCCGGGGTCTGGGGGCGACGGTTCCGGGCGTTGGGGGCCGCACCCCTGGCGACGGCCTTCGGTCAGGCCACGGCTGCGGCGCTGATCCTGCTGCCGCTCTGGCTGTGGGTCGATGCGCCCTGGGCGCTGGCCTGGCCGGGGCTGGAGGTCGCGGGGGCGGTCGTCGGGATCGCATCCCTTTCGACGGCGCTAGCCTATCTGATCTATTTCCGGCTGCTGGCATCGGCGGGGGCGACAAACCTGCTGTTGGTGACCTTCCTGATCCCGGTCAGCGCAACCGCGCTGGGTGTGGCCTTCCTGGGCGAGGGGCTTTTGCCGCAGCATCTGGCCGGGTTCGGGCTGATCGTGGCGGGGCTTGCGGCGATTGACGGAAGGGCAGGGCGATGGCTGGCAGGGCGTTGAGCGACGCGGAATGGCATCGGCTTGTGGCGCGCGAGGCCGGGGACGGGCTTTATGCCGTGCGGACGACCGGAGTGGCCTGCCGCTGCGGCTGCCCGGCCCGGACGCCGCTGCGCCGCAACGTGCTGGCTTTCGATGCGCTGGCCGAGGCGGTCGCAGCGGGGTTTCGACCCTGCAAGCGCTGCCGTCCCGAAGCGCCCGGTTGACGCAGGGCCTGCGTCGGCCAGGCGAGGGACTCTCGGTCAGGGCGCCCAGGTCAGGAAATTCGCGATCAGCCGCAGACCGGCGGCCTGGCTTTTTTCGGGATGGAACTGGGTGCCGATGATCGTGTCGCGTCCGATGATCGCGGTGATGTCGCCAGCGTAGTCGCAATGCGCCAGACGGTGCGCCGGATCGGTCACCCGGACCTGGTAGGAGTGGACGAAATAGGCATGATCGCCGGTGGCAAGCCCCGCAAGGACCGGGTGCGGCCCGCCGTCCCGCGCATCGATTACCAGGTCGTTCCAGCCCATGTGCGGCACCTTCAGCGCGGGTTCGGCGGGGGTGATCCGGACCACCTCGCCACCGATCCAGTCAAAGCCCGGCGTGTCGCGGTATTCGCGGCCCCAGGTCGCCAGCATCTGCATGCCGACGCAGATGCCCAGGAAGGGGCGCGCGCGGCGGGTGACGGCCTCTTCGATCGCCTCGTAAAGCCCGCCGTGCAGGCCAAGCGCCGCCCTGCAGGCCGGAAAAGCCCCGTCGCCCGGAAGCACGATCCGGTCCGCCCGCGCTACGTCCTCGGGCCGTGAGGTGACCAGGATCTCGCCGCCGCCGACCTCGGTCGCCATGCGCTGGAAGGCCTTCTCGGCGGAATGGAGGTTGCCGCTGTCATAATCGACGAGGACGGTCAGCATTTTTCGGCATTCCGTGGGGTTGGTGGAGGTGTCGGACCCTCCGGCGGGGATAGTTGAGGACGAAGAATGACGGGCTAGAGCGCACCTTTCGTCGAGGGGATGCCTGGGCTGCGCGGGTCTGCCTCGACCGCCATCCGCAGCGCGCGGGCGACGGATTTGAACGCGGCCTCGGCGATGTGGTGGCTGTTCAGCCCATGCACCATGTCGACATGCAGGGTGATGCCGCCATGGGTGGACAGCGCCTGGAAGAATTCGCGCACGAGTTCGGTATCGAAGCTGCCGATCTTCGCGGTCGGGAAGGTGAGGTTCCAGACAAGGTAGGGCCGCGCGCTGAGGTCAAGGGCTGTCGCCACCTGCGCGTCGTCCATCGCCAGGTTGAAATGCCCGTAGCGCCGGATGCCCGCCTTGTCGCCCAGCGCGCGCGCGAGGGCCTGACCAAGCGCGATGCCGCAATCCTCGACCGTGTGGTGATCGTCGATGTGCAGATCGCCCTTGGCGGACAGGGTGATGTCGATCAGGCTGTGGCGCGCCAGCTGGTCCAGCATGTGGTCGAGAAAGCCGATGCCGGTCTTGCAGTCCTGCCGACCCGTCCCGTCAAGATTGATCGCGACCGAAATCGTGGTCTCGGCGGTCTGGCGGGTGGTCTCGGCCTTGCGCATGGCGTGCCTTTCGGGCGGTGTCCTTGGCGGCTGGTAAACCCTTGGCAGCCTTCGGGCAAGCCCCTGCAGCGGCGACGCGGCGCCCGGTGTGGCAGCCGGTCCGCAGCCTGGCCATGGCCGTCCGGGAGTGCTGTCGCGGTGCGCCTGATCCCTCGCAGGGGCGATCCCCGACCGGCCTTGCAGAACCGGACCGTGGTGCGGAAGGCGTCGATGACCCGCGTCTTGTGCCTCTGGGGCTGGTGCAGCAACCCGGGCCTCGGGTTCGGATGCCGTCACGCAAGGCGTTCGGTCTGAAAGGCGCGGATGCCGGCCATCCCGACAAGGACCGTGCTGCCCGGCTTGCCGCCGCCGTGATGCGCCTGGGTGCAGTGTCAGGCCTGCCCGCAACACCTTTGCTGAAAGCGGCAGGTCGGGGGAAGACGATGCTTCCAGTCAGCCGTCAAGCCGACAAGGCCAGGGTAGAATGCGCGTACGCTGTCTGCATCGAAAATGCGCAGGATCGGGACGGTCTGTCGTGCATTGATGGTCATCACGCTTTACGGCCAGGCCGCCGTGGCGCGGTGCGGCAGAACGCAGGTCCCCTGCGCGGGTGGTGTGTTCACGCGCCGGGCGCAGGCGTAGGCGCGCGACAAAAGCGCATCGGTCAGGATGTCCGAGGGTCTGCCGGCGGCGGGGATGCCGCCCTTGCCAAGGAGGGCCACCTGGTCGGCGAACATTGCCGTAGGGTTCAAGTCATGCATCTCGGGCACCACGCCACTTCCGGCGTCGGCATAGCTGCGGGCCGGATTCATCACCATCATCTGGTGTCCGATATCCAGGCTGGGCGCCGGTTCGTCGACAAAGAGCCAGCATGGCCCATCGGGGCCGACCGGCTTCCAGACCTGGGCCATGACCAGCGCAAGGTGCACGCGTTGCTGTTCTGCGCCGGAGAGGTCCTGATGAAACCGGTTGGCACAGCCGTTCAGGCCGACGGCGGCCAACGCCTGGGCGGCCACGCCCGGATCATGTGCCGACCCGCCCGCCATCAGCCCCAGCCTCACGACCTCGCCCACCAGAAACGGAAAGGCCAGCGGCGTGGACTGCGGCAGCACGGCGCAGATCGCAGCCAGGCACGCAGGCCACCGACATGCGCCCCTTCCGCGATGACACGGCAAAAAGCGGAAGCGGTGCCGCCCAGCCGCCAAGGAACGCCGCGAAGGGCACAAGATGCAAGCCGATCACGCGGGCGATGGAGACCGGCAGAAGCCCGCCCAGCACGATTGCCAGAACGGCCTCCGGGCCCGCTCTGGCGCCGACGCCGACCAGTCCGGGGTCGGCCAGCGGATTGCGGATCAGCCCCTGCATCAGCGCGCAGATAGCCGACGTCGGGCAAGGAAAGGTGCAGTCGGGATAGATGAACGTGGATCGTCCGCTTTCGGCACGCGACCGGCGCGTCGTCGATACGACCGCGCTGGTCAGCCTGTCCCATGATGTGCCGGACAATCCGCTGCTTGACTACACGTTCAGCCTGGGCTTTTCGAACACCACGAACGACCAGACCGATGCCAGCCCCGGATTTCCGTCCTCGCGGTTCTGTTTCAAAGCAGAAGCTGCGGCCACCAGACCGTGACGCTGAAGGCGCAGAACCGGTCCGAGATCGGCGCTGGGACCTGGGACGGCTTTCTGGCCTTCGGTCTGGATATCTTGGAACTGGAGCGGACCGTAGAGGTCGCGAGCGGCGTCAACGTGAACTTCCATCCCGAAGGCACGGATTTCCGTGTCGGACTTTACGCGCAAGGCGAGTTTGTCCCGGGCGACCGGCTGACCATCATTCCGGGACTGCGGGCCGATTTCGTCAAGCGCACCCCGGGACCGCTGGTTCCGGGCGCGGTGAAGACCGACGACGTTGCCGTCTCGCTTTGGATCTCCGTCAAGGATGATCTGACGGGGACTGTGTCTGTGTTCGGGGCCTGAGCGCGTGCAAAGCGGCGGCCGATGCTGGACGAGCGTTACTCCTGGCAGATCACGCCGGTGCCGCAGGCTCCGGCCCTGAGGCTGGAAAAGGAATCCTCCCGCTCCGTCGAGCTTGGTCTTGCCTTTGACCGGCGGGCACTGTTCAGCGTGGACGACGGACTGCAACGGAAACTGACGGCCTTCCAAAATGACATCGGCATCCTGATCCAGCGCAGTCCAAAACACGGTGCCGTTCTATTTCCAGAACATCGGCGCCGCCGAGTTTCGCGGCGCAGAGCTTGAAGCAAGCCACGACGCGCCCGTTGGATACCTGCGGTTTGGCGACAGCCATGTGCGCGGGGTCGATGCCGACTTTGACTGCACGCTCGGCTCCACCTTGGCGTCGATGTTACCACCGTGGTTTTCGAGACGGCCCTCTTCGACGGCACAGGGCAGGTCATCGACCTGACCCGGTTCGACTTCAAGGACTAGCCGGAAGACAGCTCGCGGGTGCGGCAGTTCGATCTGGCCGGGGTGGACTGCACCTCCAAAGCGTTTGTGCTGCTGAACGACGTCCATGCCTGTACCGGGGAGAACCTGACCGTGGCGCTTTGCGCGGCCGGACTGCGCTGGAGCAGCCGCACCGATGTGGAGGTGCTGGGACGATCCGGCAGGTGCGTGACGGGATGTGGAGGGCCCACGAGCTTGGTGGCCCGGTGGTCGTGATCATTGTCGCCCTTTCGGTTGTGGCGCTGGGCGTGATCCTGGACAGGCTTTGGACTTACCAACGGGCTGGCCTGGGACGGAACCTCCGGCTGGCGGCCGTTCTAGAAGCCCTGGAGTCCGGGCAGACCGCCGACGCCACAACCGCCCAGGCGGCCCTGTGCTCGCCCTTCGTCGGAGTGATCGTTGCCCCGCCGCTGGACGGCCTTCTGGTGCTGGCGGACGGCTCGCTTCTGCTGCGGGGGCAGCCCGTGGGGGTGGCGCAGGCAGTGGCTCAGGCCGCGCAACAGGACGGCATGATCCGCCTGATGCCGGATCATGCCCTGCCGGCCGGGATGCTGATCGGCCTTGGCCGGGACCTGAAGGCCGCCGGTGCGCAGTACGTCATCATCGTTGCTGAACGGCGCGGACCGTGATGTCGCGCGCCGCCGTGCCAGATGCCGCCGAGGCCAAGCGTCGCGGTGTGGCGGACGGAGAGGGGACCGGACCCTCCAACAATGCGGGCGGCGGGGATGGCAGGGCCTCGGACGCAGGAAACGCAAGCGCCGCGACTTACCCCGGAACTGTGATGCGCAAGATCAGCCGGACCCGCAAACCCAATGTCGGTGTCCGGGGCAGCGCCGTCGTCGGCTTCGCGATCGCAGCCGATGGCAGCCTTTCAGGCGTGCAGATCCTGCGGTCTTCCGGCGAGGATGCCATCGACCGGGCAGCGCTTGACCACTTGCGCCGGGCGGCGCCCTTTCCAGCCCCGCCAGCCCCGCCAGCCCGCGCCGAGCGCCGGTTCCAGGTCGAATATGTCAGCCGCGGATAGCGGCAATCCCGCCGCCCCCCCCCCCTGGCCCGGCGGTCCCTACCGCCAGCCGGTTGCCACGATCTAAAGCCGGATGATCCGGTCGCCGATCGCGACTTCGCCATCCTGTTCGACCGAACAAAGGATGCCGCGCAAGCGGAACGTCTCGTGCTC
This sequence comes from Rhodobacterales bacterium, assembly GCA_031409795.1. Lineage (GTDB taxonomy): Bacteria > Pseudomonadota > Alphaproteobacteria > Rhodobacterales > Rhodobacteraceae > Tabrizicola. Next base: position 30,799 of record JANNXX010000004.1, on the reverse strand, counting down.
TGGCGCGGCGATCCAGGCATAGGCCGGTTGGCCGTAGCGGACCTTCCACTTCACGCAGCCGTCGTTCCACAGGTCAGAGACCCGCAGCACGGCCGTTCCAACCCCAAGCAGCGCGCCCGTCGGAAGATTGGCCAGGCCAAGGTCGAAGTCGGCAACGATGGCGTCACCGGGATGGGCCTGCGCCGCACGGTCGCGCCAGACAAGGTCAAGCACCCGAAGGGACAGGATCGAGACCTGGATGCGGGGGTCGGGGCGCCCGTCCGCAAGCTTGAGCCAGGGCTTGCCCATCTCGAAATCGCCCGCCACGCCGCCTGTCCGGGTCAGGACAAGCCGGGGCGGAAAGACACGCTGGTTGTAACCGGGCCGGGTGCAAAGCAAGTGCACCGGACCCGCCAGCTTCGGAGCGTCAAGGACATGCGGCAGCGCCACTGCCAGCGCCTTGGCGGTGACGAGATCGGTCATTCCGAAATGACCGTCGCCGGCCCCCGCGGAACCGGCGCGACGGTTCCCACCAGCGCTGAGGCGGTCAGCGGATCGGCCAGCCTCTGGTGACGGGCGTCGCAGGTGCGGCAGTCCGCGCCCTTGTCCTCGGACTGCTGGCCCATCCCGGACACAAGACCGGAAAGCGCCACCACGGCGAGGCCGCAGCCGATGCACAGCACGGACCAGGACCGAAGCGTCATTCGGCTGCCTCTGCCCGGTCGGTCGGAACCACCAGCCCGACGTCGATCTTGTCGTGGCGCAGGGGCTGGTCGATATCGACCGCCCGTTCCAGGTCCTGCGCGTAGCGGTGGCCGGCATAAGTTGCCGCCGCGATGATCGCCGGAGCCTCGCAGTCCCCGATCCGTCCAAGGGAAAATGGCAGCCGGGCCTGGCTGCCGTCCGGGGTGTGGCGCAAGGCGGTATACAGATCATCGACTGGAGCGCGCTGCCCAACCAGCACAAGGCCGGTCGCGGACAGGGTCTGCTCCCGACCGGAATGCGCGCAGGCCAGCCGCAGGCTGCGCCCGTCGAACCAGGCAAGTTCCTGGGCGGTCATCAGCCCGATCCCCAGCCCGATGAGGTGGCCCGGAACACGCCAGCCCTCGCCGGTATGCGCGGCCCAGGGTGACACGCGGTCATGCGGGGTCACCAGCGTCACCTCCAGCCCTTCGGCGCGCAGGCGTTCGGCGATGACGCCGCCCATGTAGTAGCCGTCGGCGTCATAGACCACGATCGGGCCGCCGTTCAGGTGCGGGGGCAGCCGGCCTTCCATGATGTCGTCAGGGGTCAGGACCACCGTCCCGGCATCGGCAATCGGCTGGAACCGCTTGCCGTTGAAAAGGTCGTGCCGCCAGCGCGCGCCGGTGGCGATGCACACATGCGCTGCGCCGAAGGCCAGCACGTCTTCGGGGGTCAGCAGGCTTTCGCGGAAGATCTCGACATTCGGCATCTTCAGGATCTGTCCTTCGCGGTAGTCGCGCACGCGGATGTATTCACGCATTCCCGGCAGGGTGGCCTCGCGCACGACCCGCCCCCCGAGGATCCGCGAGGCTTCGGCCAGCGCCACGGGATAGCCGCGCAGACCCAGCGCGCGGGCCGCCTCAAGGCCAGCCGGCCCCGCGCCGACGATCAGCACCTGCCCGGCCGACGCGCGGGGCCGGATCACCTCGGGGTGCCAGCCCTGCCGCCATTCCTCGCCCATCGTGGGGTTCTGCGTGCAGCGGATCGGCACCGACAGGCTGTCGCCGGAGTAGCAGACGTTGCAGCCGATGCATTCGCGGATATCTTCGGGGCGGCCCTGCTCGATCTTGCTTGGCAGGAACGGGTCGGCGATCGAGGGACGGGCCGCGCCGATCAGGTCGGTGATCCCGGCCTTCACCATCCGCACCATGGTATCGGGCGAGGTGAAGCGCCCGACGGTGACCACCGGCTTGGTCGTGACCGACCGGACAAAGGCCATGTAGGGTTCAAGAGCGCCTTCCCTGACAAAACGCGACGCGCCCATTTCATAGGAATAGTCGGAAATGTTGATATCCCACAGGTCTGGCATCTCGGCCATCAGACCCAGCATCTCGCGCCGCTCGCCGATGATCGGCTGACCGTCCTCGCCCGCCTTCTCGTCGGCGGAGAAGCGGACGGCCACGGCACAGCGGTCGCCGACGGCTGACTTTGTCTCTTCGATCAACTCGCGGACCAGCCGTGTGCGGTTTTCCAGGCTGCCGCCGTATTCATCCGAACGTGTGTTCGTCTCGGGGTCAAGAAAATGCGCCAGCAGATAGTGGTGCGTGGCATAGACATAGACGATATCGAAACCGGCATCCCTGGCACGAAGCGCGGCGTTGCGGTGCCAGCGGCGGAAGTTGCGGATATCGGTCTTGTCCATGGCGCGGGACTGGAACGGATGGCCCACGGCATTCGGCATCGCCGCCACGTCGAACGAGACAAGCCGCGTCGCAAGATTCGCGGACCGCGCGCCGCCGAACCACAGCTCGGCCCCCGCCAGCGCGCCATGGGCATGCACCTTGTCGGTCATCAGCCGGTGGGCCCGGATGTCGCTGTCATCCCAAAGCGTGGCCGAGATGTGCAGCTGGTCATCCGATGCCGGATGGATCGAGCAATACTCGGTGCAGACCACGCCCCAGCCCCCTTCGGCCTTGACGCCGCGCATCTCGGCCAGGGTGCGCGGGCGGACCCAACCCATGCCGGTGCAATGCGGCACCTGGTAGAAGCGGTTCTTCGTGGTCACCGGGCCAATCCGGACCGGTTCGAAAAGGATGTCGTAGCGGGGATCGCGCGGCATGGGTGAGGTCCTGTCTGGCAATGCTTCGGGGCGGTCAGGCTTTTCCCCTGGTCGCGTGGAAATGCCGCGGCAAGAGCGCAGCGGTGAAGTCAAGCGCCCGGGCGCGGCAGTCCAGTCGCCTGAACTCATCCGGGTAAAGCAGCATGTTCAGCCACAGGCCGTCATACATGGCTTCCATCGCCAGCGCGGTTTCCATCGGGTCGATGCCGGTGTAGCCGCCCTCGTCGATCATCAGCTTCAGGATCGCCACGGTGGCATCAAGGAAGGCGTCGTCCAGATCGCCCACGACCCGGCGATAGATGTCGCGCGCGCCGGCATCGCCGTAGAAGGCAAACCAGATCGCCAGCTTCCGGCGGTCGCAGATGCGGCTGTGAAACCGGCTGTCGATGATTGCCATCAGCCGGTCGGCACTGGACAGCGACGCATCCAGATTGCGGTTCTGCCAGATGCTTTTCTGTTCTTCGGCCAGATGCGTCAGCACGGCCTCGAACAGCCGCTCCTTGCTTTCGAAGTGGAAATTCGCAAGGCCGATGGAGGTTCCGGCGATTTCCGTCACCCGGGCCAGCGTCGTGCCGGACAGGCCATAGGTCGCGATCGAGGTGATCGTGGCGTCGATCAGGTCAAGCCGACGTTCGGCCTTGGCTGCGGCACGGCTGGTGCGCAGCGGTTCGCCGGTGAGGTTGTCCTTGTCGTCGTTCATGGCTTGCGATCCTTGTCCAGCATGACGGGTCCTATTCCTTCTCCAGCACGACCAGCGCATCCTGCGGCCAGGTCAGCCAGATCGGGCTGCCTTCGGCCATCTGCTCGGCTTCGGCCCCGCGCGCAATTTGCCGCAGAACGGTGATCGAAGCGGTCCTGCCTTCGATCGCTATATGCAGAAGCTGGCGCCCTCCCAGGTATTGCCGGGCCTGCAGCCGGCCCTGAACCACCCCGAAGGCCGCTGCTGGTGGGCTTGGGTGCAGGGTGAACCCCTCGGGCCGCAGGGCGACCACGGCGGGGTCTCCGTCGCGGAACGCCCCGACGGGATCGTTCAGAGGCATGCGCCCCAAGCCCTCGACATCAAGCAAAGCCTCGGCCCCGGTCCGGCGGACCGTTCCATCGAAGAAATTCATGTTGCCGACGAAACCGGCCACAAGCCGGTTGCGGGGCGTGTCGTAAAGACCCGCCGGCGTGTCGACCTGCACCACGCGCCCTTCGGCCATGACGGCGACGCGATCCGACAGGGTCAGCGCCTCTTCCTGGTCATGGGTTACCAGCACGAAGGTGATGCCCAGCTTCTGCTGCAGGCTGCGCAGTTCCAGCTGCATCTGGTCGCGCAACTGCTTGTCCAGCGCGCCAAGGGGTTCGTCCAGCAGCAGCACCTTGGGTTTCAGGATCAGGGCCCGCGCCAGTGCCACCCGCTGCATCTGCCCGCCCGAAAGCTGATTGGCCCGCCGGTCGCCGTAGCTGGGCAGAGCGATCAGGTCCAGCATCTCGTCCACCATCGCGGCCTGGCGCGGCCTGGCGATCCCAAGGCGCCGCAGGCCATAGGCGATGTTGTCGCGCACATTCAGATGCGGGAAGATCGCGTAGTTCTGGAACACCATGTTGACCGGACGCAGGTGCGGCGGCATGTCCTCCGACCGCTGCCCGTCGATCACGATATGGCCCGAGGTGACCGGCTCGAAGCCCGCGATCATCCGCAACAGCGTGGTCTTGCCCGAGCCGGAGGCACCAAGCAGCGAGAAGAACTCGCCCTGGTGGATCTCCAGCGACACGTCACGCACCGCCTGCACCCGGCCAAAGCTTTTGCACACGTTCCGGATCGAGATCATATCGCCCCCTCGCGCCGGGCAGTTCGCCCGAATCCGGCGATCCGCAGGCTGGCGAACACCATGACGAACGAGAACACCAGGATCAGCGTCGCCAAGGCCAGCAGCGACGGAAAATCCTGCGGGAAGCGCAACTGGGACCAGATGTACATCGGCAAGGTGGCCTCGGTTCCGCTGAGAAAGAAGGCCAGGATGAACTCGTCGAACGAGATGGTGAAGGTCAGCAGCAGACTTGCAAGGATGCCTGGCAGGATCGTCGGAACCGTGATGCGCCAGAACGTCCACCAGGCGTTCTCGCCAAGGTCGGCCGATGCTTCCTCCATCGAGCGGTCAATGCCCTCGAAGCGCGGCAGGAGGGTGGCGATGGCAAAGGGCAGACAAAGCACGACATGGCCTATTCCGACGGTCGCCAGCGACATGGTTGCGCCGAACCGGTTCAGCAGCGTCAGCAGCGCCACCCCGAAGATCAGTCCCGGCACCACCAGCGGCAGCATGATGAACCCCACGATCGCCCGCTTCCCCGGCAGCCGGTAACGGGCGATTGCCTTGGCGGCAGGCACCGCGAGGACAGTCGACATGATGGCCACCACCAGCCCGACCTGCAGGCTGTTGAAAAACGCATGATGCAGCGTTTCGCGCCCGGCAAGGTCGGCGTACCAGCGAAGGGTGACGCCCTCGAGCGGGAATTTCACATAGACCCCCGCATTGAACGAAAAAAGCGGGATCAGCAGGATCGGCAGGTACAGCACCGCCACGAACGCCACTGCGTAGATGGCAAGCCCGCGGTTCATCCGCCCGAATGCACCGCCAACCGCCATGATCACCTGCGCACCAGTCGGGTGAGGGCGAGGAAAGCCAGGCCCGCCACCGAAATCGCGACGATCATCACGATCGCCAGTGCCGCCCCGGCCGGCGCGTTGTTCATCGGGCCGAAATTCGCCTGGACCAGGTTTCCGACCATCATCCCGTCCGGCCCCCCAAGCATGGCCGGCGTGATGTAGTCGCCGACCGTCGGGATGAACATCAGGAAGAACGCCGAGACGACACCCGGCAACGACAGCGGTACGACGATCCGCCAGAATCGCCGGGCGGGGCTGTCGCCAAGGTCGGCTGCGGCCTCGACATAGGACCGGTCGATCTTTTCCAGCGAGACGTAGATCGGCAGCAGGGCAAAGGCCGCCCAGGAATGCGCCAGAACGATCACGACGGCGGTCTGGCTGTAGAGAAACACCGTCAGCGGCTGGTCGATCAGCCCGGCGCCAAGCAGCGCGGTGTTGATCAGCCCTTCATAGCCGAGGATGACCTTCCACGAGAACACCCGCAGAAGATAGCTGGTCCAGAACGGCAAGGTCATGATGATCAGCCATAGCGCCTTGTGGCGATGGATGTGAAAAGCCACGAAATAGGCCATGGGATAGCACAGGGCGACTGTCACCACGGTCGCCAGCGCCGCCATCCAGAGGCTGCGTCCGATCAGCACGCCATACATCGGCTGTTCGGCCATGGCCTGGTAGTTCCGCGCCGTCAGCGTGGTGTCGATCGAGTAGCCCGAGACTGACCAGAAGCTGGTCATCACGATTGTCGCCAGCGGCATCAGGATCGCCGCTGCCATCACGATCAGCGCCGGCGACACCAGAAGATAGCCGCGCAAGGCCTCGTTCCGGTGCAGCAGGCCCGACAGACCCGACCACCTGCCACGCGGCAGCGGCGGCGCTATCGCGGGCGCACCCCCAAAGCTCATGCCCTTGCGCCCGTCAGCTGGCGATCCCTGAACATGCCCTAGAACCCAAGCTTGATCTGTTCCCAGGTCTGGGTCATCCGCTGATCCCATTCGGCAGTCTGCGGGATGCCGAAATGGCCTGCTTGCAGCACGGCATTCACGTCCCTCGACAGCCCCAGCGCCTGCAACTCTGCTTCCGGGATGACGTCAAAGGCCTTGCGGTTCACCCCGCCATAGCCGTAGCCGCGCATGTTGAAGATCGCCGAAGATTCGCTGATCAGCGAATCCAGCACATCATAGGCGCTGTCGATCTTCGGAGCCTCGGCATGCAGCATCATCCCGCAGACCCAGGTCAGCGCACCCTCTTTCGGGCGGGCGAACTTGACTGCAACCCCCTGTGCCTGCAGCGTCACGACCGAGCTGTTCCACGCCATCGTCGCCACCAGCTCACCCGATGCCAGGGCCGTATCCAGCGAGGTCGTGTCGTCCGTATAGGTCCGGATCAACGGACGCTGCGCGCGCAGGACGGCCGCGATCTTGTCAAAGGCGTCGTCGGTGTGGATCTGGTCATAGGGGACGCCCGCCTTGATCGCCGCGCACCACCAGACGTCGCCCCCGCCGCCAAGACTTCCCAGTCGCCCGGCATGGCGGGCATCCCACAGCATGTCCCAGCTTTCCGCGCCCTCAAGCTCGAACAGGTCGGTGCGGTAGGCGATAGAGGTCTGGCCCCATTCGAATGGAACCAGCCATGGCTTTCCTTCGGTGACGTTGTAGCCGAAATCCCAAAGTTCGGGCAGCACGTCCTTCCAGTTGGACAGCCGCGCGGTGTCGACCGGCTGGAACAGTCCGGTCGACGACCAGCGCGGCACGTCGGACAGGCAGGGATGCGCGATGTCCGGGACAAAGCCCGACTGCAGCTTCTGGAATGCCTCCTCGGCCGAACCGAAGGTCGAGAAGTTCGGCAAGTCGCCGCGTCGCGCGACGTATTCCTCGAAGTACTCGGGGATGTCGAAACCGCCCCAGGTGAAGAAGGTCGCGTGATCGTCCGGCGCGGCGATGACGGGCCGAGGGGCCAGCGGCACCGCGACGGCTGTCAGCCCGATTGCGCAAAGCGACCGGTTGAACGCCCGCCGACTGAGCCTGCCCGCACGCACTGCTTCAAGCTGGTCAAGAACATCCATCCCGTCCACCCCTTGCCGATTGTCTTGCGCCCTGGAGTTGCACCTGCTACCCGCCCGGCCGGCAGCATCCTTTTGGCTGAATGATCGTTCAATCATTGAGTTGACAGGCCACTTGCGTCAAGTCATTTGTTTTCGGGACCGACTGTCCGGATGGCATGCGCCGCCGACCCGGTCGCGCAAACCCGAGGGACCGAAACTGCCAGTCCGCATTCCCGGTGCATCCGATCAAGGTTCGCAGGTGCTGGTCCTGGGGGCCGGCATGGCCGGGCTTGGGGCGGCGCGGGTGCTTCAGGCGGCCGGAGTCAGCGTCACGGTGATCGAAGCCCGCGACCGCATCGGCGGGCGGACCTTCAGCAGCCCTCTCTGGCCCGATCTGCCCTGCGACATGGGGGCAAGCTGGATCCATGGCGTCACGGGCAACCCGATCGCCGCCCTGGCGACCGAGATCGGCGCGACCTGGACTGCCACCACCTACCGGCGCTTGGCGGGTTTTGACGGGGCAGGGCGCCCGATCAACTTTGCCGATGCCGCGGTGCAGGCCGGAAAGCTGGTCAAGACAGCCCGCAAGCGGGCCTACGATCTGGCCCGGGACGTCTCGCTGCAGGCGGCGGTCGAAGCGTCGCCCGCGTGGCGCGCGCTGTCCCCGCCGGACCGTCGGCTGCAGCGGCTGGCGATCAACACCCGAATCGAACACGAATATTCCGGCGACTGGAGCCGGCTCTCCGCCTGGCACTTCGATGATGGCAAGGATCTTCCGGGCGACGAGGCCGTGCTTGACCGGGGCTACGCACCGATCGTCGCACATCTTGCCAAAGGGCTTGATATCCGGCTTGGCGAACCGGTTCATGCACTGGCCGCCACGGCAACGGGTGTCGCGGTGACGACATCGCGGGGCGTACGGCTTGCCGACCACGCCATCATCACCCTTCCGCTGGGCGTTCTGAAGTCCGGCATGATCCGCTTCGCCCAACCGCTTGGGCGGCGCCGGCAACAGGCGATCGACGGACTTGAGATGGGGCTTTTGAACAAGTGCTGTCTCAGATTCGACCGCAGCTTCTGGCCCGAAGACCTGAACTGGATCGAATTCCTTGGCCCGGTCGAAAGCCGGTGGGCCGAATGGCTGAACTGCGTTCCCGGCACCGGACAGCCGCTGCTTGTCGGCTTCAATGCCGCGCGCGCCGCCGACGACCTGGAGCATCTGGACGACAGCGCCACGCTGGTATCCGCAATGGAAGCGCTGCGTTCGATGTTCGGCCGGGGCATTCCCGATCCGGTCAGCAGCCAGATCACCAGGTGGAGGCAGGATCCGTTCGCACGCGGCGCCTATTCTTTCAACGCCGTGGGAACCAGCGCGAAGGACCGGCGCGCGCTTTTCGGGTCAGACTGGGAGGGACGGTTGCACTTCGCAGGCGAAGCGGCCTCGGCGGATCACCCCGGCACCACTCATGGGGCGCTTCTGACCGGCCAGTCCACCGCGCGCGCGGTGCTTGGCTGACCTTTTCTCAAGTGCGGCAATTGGGCCGAACCATAAGGACCAACACAAGCGTCTGGACGTCTTGCCGAGTGACACTTGCGCCATTCGCACGCCTACCCCCCGGTCGTGAATCTTGACGCGTAGGGCAGGCTTGCGGCGCCCACCGCCTTGGGCGACTGGTACATGCTGCCGACCACGGCGTTGAGGCCCGCTTCGCTGCTGACCAGACCGTCACAGATCGCCTGACACAGATCGCGCGGGGCATAGGACGACAGCACGACCGTGCCGACATCGACGAACTGGCGCGCCTCGCGCACCTTGGCGGCCAGCAGGGTTACGCAGTCGGTCTTCCAGCTTGCGACTGCCAAGGCGTATTGCGGCGCGCCCTCGGACAGGCGCCATAGATCCTCGGTAGAGACACCGTTTGCGCCCAGCCTGCGTTCGAAATGCAACAGACCCACGTCATAGGCCGCATTGCTGCCGCTGCGATGGATCTGGTGGTTCAGCACCAGACGGGAATGCACCATCGCTCCGATGTAGAAGAACAGGTAATTGTCCAGATCGCGCGCGATGCCGAACAGGCTTTCACCATTTGCAGCGGCAGTGATGTCGTTCTGGACAAAGACCTCCAGGCCCAGACCTTCTTCTGCCCGTATCTTGAAGGCCTGCAGTTCGGAAGTGTCGCCAAAGTTGTGCGGCAAGGCTAGGCCGATGCCCGCGATGCGACGGCGCTTGGCCTTGCTGATCTTGAGCAAAAGCTGCTCGACCGTGGGAAAAAGTGCCGGATGCACATGGTCTGCACCAGGTGCCGCATGGCGCAAGGTGGCGCTGTCGATCAACGCGCCGACGAAGTCGATCAGCACGATGTCTGTCGTGCGGAAGCCGATGCTGATGCCGATGGAATAGGCGCCATCCGGGTTCAGGCCCATCGGGATGGTCGGGGGGCCCATGCGCCCGCGCTGCGCCTCGCCGCGCGTCACCAGTCCTTCCTGTTCCAGCGAACGGACGATGACAGAGACCGTCTGCGCGGAAAGGCCGGTCTTTTCGCCGATATCGAAACGGGTAGTGCTGCCGTGCTGCAGCAGCATGGAGAGCACAAGACGTTCATTGTAGGTGCGCACGCTGACGGCATTCAGACCGGCGGCGCGGTCGGCGATGCGGATCGGGTTGGGCGGGGCAAAGCGCATGTCAGGCATGCCAGGCGCACCCCATTGCGGCGGTCAACCGGTTCATCATTCCGCCCATCCGATGGCAGCCACTTCGGCGGCAATGGCCAAGCCGAGCTGCCGGTGTGCCGCGGCGCTGAGGTGAAATCCGTCGGCGGGGTCGCAGGCGCAGACTGATGCCGCATCAAAGAAATGAACTTCCTTCGAGTCAGCCTGAATCTCAAATTCCAAAGCCAGACGGCGCGAGGTTTCGGGCGCGCCTTCGAAAACGCCGGACCATTCGTGCAGGTCATCCAGCATCGGCGGCGGTGCGACGACCAGAATCTCCGGCACATGCCCACCCGGGCCGGGCGACAGTTCCTTGATGTCGTAGATCAGGCAGCCGATGCCCATCGCCACTTCGGGTGCCGTCTGGAAAAAGCGGCGCTTCAGGTCGTTGGTGCCCAGCATCAGGATGACCACGTCGATCGGCGCGTGGCTTTGCAGGCAGGGCGTCAGGTAGCGGCGGCCGTTCTTGTGTTCGCCTTCGATCGGGTCGTCGCGCACGGTGGTGCGTCCGCTCAGGCCCTCTTCGATGACATACCAGCCGGGGCCAAGCGCGGCACCCATGACGCCGGGCCAGCGTTCAGACCAGCCGAATCGGTCCAGCGGCCCGCCGCCGGGAATCTGGCCATGCGTGTTGGAATCGCCAAAGCACAGGGCCGTTCGCATGCTTTTCTGCCCCCGTTGCGCCCATTATCGCCGGAAACTTGCAGGAAAACAGACGGGTTCGCAAGCCCCACACATATTCATTCACTCTGAATAAGTGTTGACGGCGGGATTTTCTTCTGTCTTTTAATGACGAATGCGGAACCGGCCGGAGGAGACGGGCGCGCTCTGCAATCTTGGGGGGAAGCCATTCCGATCCGGTGCAAACACTGGGCCAAGCCGTCCTGGCTTGACGGAAGCACTTTGCCTTCACTCAGGCCGCCGGTCCTGCCGGATGGTGCAACCAACAGGTTCCTTGCCGCAAAAGGGGACCGACAACGGAGGAAGCCTATGCGTTCCAACTTTCTGAAAAGCGCCGTGGCAGGGCTGGCCCTGCAGGTCGCCCTGTCCGGGGCTGTGCTGGCCGAAGATGTCTTCCTGATGGACGGCGTCACGCCCAGCACGAAAGATACGACCGTGGTGCCCGCTGGCACCTTCAAGAAGGACGGCCCCTGGGTCATCGGGATGAGCCATTTCGGGGTGAACGCGAACACCTGGACGGTGCAGGTCGCGCATGAGACCGAAGGGGCCGCTGCCGCAGATCCGCGCATCGAAAAGCTGATCATCCTGGACGCCGGATTTGATCAGGAAAAGCAGGTCGCCGATATCGAGGACCTGATTGCGCAGGGCGTGGATGCGATCATCGTGCAGCCGGTTACCTCGACCTCGGCCAACGCCAGCATCGAAAAGGCAATCGCGGCAGGCATCCCGGTCGTGCTGCACACGGGCCGCATCGACTCGACGGCGTTCACGGTCGAGATTCAGGGTGGGGCCGAACACTTCGGCAAAGTCATGGGCGACTGGCTGGTGGGGCAGGTCGGCAATGACGGCAAGATCTGGGTGCTGCGCGGACTGGCCGGCCACCCGGAGGATATCAACCGCTACAATGGCCTTTTGCAGGCTCTGGAAGGCACGAACATCGAGATCATCGCCGAGCAGCCCGGGTCCTGGCAGTATGACACCGCCAAGAAGGTCTGCGAAACCCTGTATCTGGCCAACCCCGAAGTGGACGGCATCTGGTCCTCGGGCGCGGACATGACCCGCGCCTGCGTGGATGTGTTCAAGCAGTTCGGCGCAACCATTCCGCCGATCTCGGGCGAAGGCAACAACGGCTTCTTCGGTCAGTGGATCGCAGAAGGGTACGAGTCCATCGTGGCGGAGTATAGCCCGTCCCAGGGTGCCGCCGGGGTGCGCGCCGCCGTGGCGCTGCTGGAAGGCAAGGAGATGTTCAAGAGCTACGACTACAATCCTGCTGGCTGGGACAAGGAAAAGGCATCGACCTACTACCGCGCTGATCTGTCGGCCAACGTCTGGTGGCCGAGCGAGTTGCCGGAAGAAAAGCTGATCGAGCTTTACGGCAACTAAGCCTGTGGGTTTGGGGCGACCGACGGTCGCCCCAAACAATCCTGGGGAGGATCGCGACATGCTTGATGGTGAACCAGCCTGCCTGATCGAAATGCAGGCCATCTCGAAGACTTTCGGGGCCAGCCATGTGCTGAAGGACGTGACGCTGCGCCTGCGCCCGGGGTCCGTTCATGCCCTGATGGGCGAGAACGGTGCCGGCAAGTCGACCCTGATGAAGATCCTGGCGGGTGTGCATCATAGCGACGCGGGCCGAATTCTGAAGGATGGCAAGCCCTTGCACCTTCCGTCGCCGCGTGAGGCACTTGCGGCGGGGATTTCCACCGTCTTTCAAGAGCTTTCGCTGCTGCCGAACCTGACCATCGCCGAAAACATGTTCCTGGGTCGTGAGCCTTTGACCCGGTCGGGCGGGTTGGATCGCCGTCGGATGCGGGCCGAGACCGCCAAGGCCCTGGCCGAGCTGGACCTGGACCTTGATCCCGACCAGCTCGTGTCGACCCTCACCATTGCCGAGCGGCAGTTCGTCGAGATCGCGCATGGCATCAAGGCCGAAGCCATCGTCCTGATCCTTGACGAGCCGACCGCCGCCCTCAATGCGGCCGATGTCGAAGTGCTGAACCGCAGCATCCGGCGCCTGAAGGCAGAGGGGTGCGCCATTGTCTATATCTCGCACCGCATGGACGAGATTTTCGACATCTGCGACGAGGTGACCGTCCTGAAGGATGGCCAGCACGTCGGCACGCGCGCCATAGCAGATGTCACGCCCGACGGGTTGATCGCCATGATGGTGGGGCGCGAGCTTGCCGATCTTTTTCCGGCCAGGGCCGTGGCGCTTGGGAAGCCGGTGCTTGAACTGTCCGGTTTTCGTGCCGGCCTGAAAGCGCGGCCGTTTGATCTTACCCTGTACACAGGTGAAATTCTGGGCCTCGTGGGGCTGGAAGGTCAGGGGCAGCAACGCATCATGCGGTCGCTGATCGGGCGCTTTCCGCTGGCCAGCGGCACCTTTCGCCTGAACGGACACCGGTTGAAATTTCCGCGCGCGGCGAACGGAATCCGTGTGATGGCGCGGCTTGGCGTCGGCTTCGTGCCCGAGGACCGCAAGGAAGAAGGGCTGATGCTGGGCCTGTCGGTGGCCACGAACCTGGTGATCGGCCTGCATGCCGAGAAACCGGACTATGCGTGGGCCCGTCCGTTGGGCGCCGTCGTCAAGCGGATGATGGAGGCGCTGCGCATCAAGGCAGCGGGTCCGGGTGTCGCCGTCGGGTCTTTATCCGGGGGCAATCAACAAAAAGTCCTGCTGGGCCGCTATCTGGCCCGCGACGTGAAACTTCTGGTGATCGAAGAACCGACGCGGGGCGTCGATATCGGGGCAAAGTCCGAAATCTACGCGCTGCTGCGCGACTTTGCCAACGCCGGCGGTGCCGTGCTGGTGACATCGCGAGAGACGGTCGAACTGATCGGGCTTTGCGACCGGCTGGTCGTCGTGCACGGCAGTACGGTGGTGGCCGAAATGCCTGCGGCAGAAGCAACCGAACACGGCATCCTCGCCGCCGCCCTGACCAGCGAAGGACAAGCGGCATGATCGCACTCTTTCGTTCCGGTTTCTCGACCCGGCGCAGTCGGCAAGGGCTTTGGGGCGTGCCCCTGGCAATTGTGGTGGTGCTTCTGGCGGCCCTGTCGCTGGGCACCGACCAGTTTGCCACTTCAGAGAACCTGGTCAACCTTGTGGCGCAAGCCATGCCATTGTTGATCGCGGCCATCGGGCAGCTGTTCGTCATCCTGGTTGGCGGGCTGGACCTGTCGATCGGATCGGTGATCAGCTTTTCCACCGCCATTCTGTCGCTGGATGGCCCGGCGATTCTGCTGGTTCCGGCGGTGTTCTGCCTCGCCGGGCTGGTGGGTCTGATCAACGGGCTGGTCATCACCCGGATGGGTGTGCACCCGATCATCGCCACATTGGCGATGCAGTACATCCTTCTGGGGATCACCCGCATCCTGCGCCCCGTCTCGGGCGGAGATATTCCCGCGTTCGTCGTCGCTGCGGTGCAAGGCAGTTTCCTTGGCTTGCCGATGCCGTTCTTCTGGGGACTGTTCGTCATCGGGCTTGCCGCGAAGATCCTGTACGGCAGCCGGTTCGGCCTGCATTTGTACGGCATTGGTGGCGGGGTTGCGGCCGGGATGGAGGATGCCGCCCGAAACTACGGCATCCGGGTCGAGCGCCACATCGTGCTGGCCTATGTTGGTTGTTCGTTGTTCGCAGCGCTGACGGGGGTCTTTCTTGCGGGGCGGATCGTCTCGGGCGACCCCAACGTCGGCCTCTTGTTCGAATTGGACGCGATCACGGCGGTGGCCATCGGCGGCACGCAGCTGTCGGGTGGGGTCGGCAGCCTGCACGGCACCGTGCTGGGGGCGGCGATCATGGCACTTCTGGCCAATGGGATGAATCTCGCAAACGTCTCGCCCTTTGTGCAGACGGCCATCAAGGGCGGGCTCTTGTTGGCCATCGTCGGCCTGCAGTCGCGCAAGAAGATGGGGCTCTGAGCATGGCACAGGTCCTGTCCCACCCGCTGTGGCGTCGTCTGGCCGCCGTTCCCCCCGCCTACTACGTCTTTGCCCTGTTGCTTCTGACGCTGTGGATTGCCCGGCCCAACATGCTGAACCCCAATGTTCTGGGCATTTTCGTGCGGCAAGTCGTGCCGCTGGGCATCCTGGTCCTTGGCCAGCTTCTGGTGATGCGCGTGCGGTCGATTGACCTGTCCGGCGGCGGCGTGATCCTGTTGATCAACTACATCATCACCTCGCGCACCTTCCCCGAGGCGTCGGGCTTGATGTTCATCCTGATGGCGCTGGCGATTGGCGGCGCTGTGGGCCTGCTGAACGGCTACATGGTCGCCAAGCGCCGGGCCTCGGCGGTGATCGTGACATTGGCGGTCAGCATCATCCTGGTCGGGCTGGTGCAGTTTCTATCCAGCGGCAAGCCGCCTGGCGACGTGCCGAAATACATGAACGAGCTGTTCAACATCAGTTTTGGCGTCGTGCCATTGCCGGTGCTGTTCTGGCTGCTTTGCACCGCGGCGATGTGGCTGGTCCTGCAACAAAGTGTCTTCGGTCGCTATGTCGAGGCGGTGGGCGAGAACGCCGAGGCCGCCGCGTTCTCGGCTGTGCCCGTCGAACGGACCGTCGTGATGGCGCATGTGCTGGCCGGGCTTATCGCTGCCGTCGCCGCACTGGTGCAGACCGGTTCGATTGCCGTGGGTTCCGTGCGGGTCGGCCTGGACCTGCCGATCCTGGCGGTGGCCGCGACAATCCTTGGCGGCGTGGTCTTCGGTCGTGGCGAGGGTGGGGTCTGGGGGCCGTTCTTTGGCGTGCTGTCCTTTGCGCTGTTGTTCGTGGTGATGACCGTCTTTGGCATCGACGAGCCCGGCAAGCTGATCGCGCAGGGGCTGATCATCCTGATGGCCGCAGTTCTTTACGGCTGGCGCAGCAAGCGCAGTTGAAATCCGAAAAAGGGAGTGTGACCGAATGACCGAGCAGACGTCGATCCTGTGCTATGGCGACAGCTTGACCTGGGGCTGGATCCCCGTCCCGGAAGGAGCGCCGACCACGCGCTATGCCTACCCCGACCGCTGGACGGGGGCGATGGCGGCCCAACTGGGTGCCGGCTATCACATCATCGAAGAAGGGCTTAGCGCCCGGACCACCAGCCTTGACGATCCGAACGATCCGCGCCTGAACGGCGGTGCCAATCTGCCCGCGACGCTGGCCAGCCATCTGCCACTCGACCTGGTTATCCTGATGCTGGGCACCAATGATACCAAATCGTACTTCCGCCGTACGCCCTATGAAATCGCGAATGGCATGGCCAAGCTGGTGGGCCAGGTCGGTGGCTCGGCCGGGGGAGTGGGAACCTCTTACCCGGCACCAAGAGTGCTGGTCGTGGCCCCGCCTCCATTGGCTGCGATGCCGCATCCGTTCTTCGTCGGCATGTTCGAGGGTGGCCGCGAAAAGACCGCCGCCCTGGCCGCACAGTACCGCGCCATGGCGGATTTCATGAAGGTCAACTTCTTCGATGCGGGATCGGTGGTCTCGACCGATGGCTGCGACGGTATCCACTTCACGGTCGAGAACAACAGGGCCCTTGGCAAGGCCCTTGCCGCCAAGGTCGTCGAGGTGCTGGCCGACTGAGGATCGACGCTTGTTCCTCCCAGCAAGCGCTGACGTGGTCCGGGACCGGTGCCGCTTGGTCCCGGACCACGAATTCTCCTGAATGCAGGCAGGAACCGTGCCAGAAGTTCGAGGTTTGAATTTGAAGGCTACTGGCCTAGTCTCCCCGTCCAGGCAGGGCACATGGCCGAGAACGGTTTGCAAGCCATGCAGGAAAGGACGGCGGAATATTCTGACGGGATCCGCCATCAATGGTGGTTTTGGCCGAGACGTCTTCTCGGCCCAGCAGCGCTTGCGAGCGGTCCTGCTGGACAGGCCTGTCGTTCGACACAAGCCAGCGCGCGATCTTGCCGCCCACATGCTGTTGCATCTTGATGATCTTCCAGGGTGCTGGTCCGTCGCAACGACCTGGCTGCGGGCAGAGCTGGGGTGCCATCGTGTTGATACGGGCTTTGGCAGCCGCACGGCGTCCGACTATTTTCCCGGCTTTGCTGAAGCCAAGTCGACTGACTACGATGTCCCGTCGTTCGCGGGCCGTCCGGTCGACAACCGCGACGCGATGATGCAGGCGATGTGGACCGACCGGCGCCCTCTGGTCTATGCAGACATCAAGCATGACAGCCGGGTTTCGATCCGGATGCGTCAGCGCATGTCTGGTGCCAGTACCAGGTCGAAGTTCGCGTGGGCGCTGCGCACGCAGCAGGGCGGCTACGGCCTGATCTGCGCGGACTGGACTGAACACCCGGCGCCGGCGCAGTCAGGTCTCTATGACTGTTTCGAGCACACGGTTGCCGATGTGCTGAGCCCGATCATTCTCGTCGCGAAGTCGATTTGGGATGAGGCCAATGATGCTGAAGAGGCGGGAGGCAGGCTTCAGCCGGGTCCCCCCGGGCTGCAGGAAAGCACAAACCGCATACGTCTTTCCGCCCTTACACCCTCAGAGAATGAGGTCGCACGGCTGGTTGCGAAGGGGCTGAGCTACAAAGAGATTGCACGGCTGCGGAACCGGTCGTTCTCGACGATCGACCACCAGCTTCGCAGCATCCGCGAAAAGACCGGGGTATCCAGCACCGCCGCGTTGATCCACTTGCTGACCCGCGCCGACATCGGCTGATCCGCAGCCCGGATCCCCGGCCTGACATCGCGAACCTTCGCGATAGACTGTCAAAGGAGCCTTCCGCTACCCCTGTTGAGGCACGTGCTTCATCGTGCAGGCCCACGGCGTCAACCAAGCGACGCAGGGTCGGGGAGGGAGAGACTTTCAGGTGATCAACAGTCCATTCTATGGCCCCGAGACGCAGGGCGATTTCTGCCGTCACGATCTGGGAAACCTGGTCCTGGAGAGCGGCGAAACGCTTCGGAACGCAAGGCTGGCCTACCGAACCTTCGGGGCGCTGAACGTCGACAAGTCCAACGCCGTCCTTGTCACGACGTGGTTTTCGGGGACGGCCAAGGTGATGCAGGACGTCTATGTCGGGCAGGGCCACGCGCTGGATCCTGCGGAATACTTCATCATCATCGTGGAACAGCTGGGCGGCGGCGTATCGTCTTCGCCGCAGAATGCGCCTGCCCCTCAAGCCATGGCGAAGTTTCCGAAGCTGGCCATCGGCGACGATGTCGCGGCGCAGCACCGGTTGCTGACCGGCCTCTTCGGCATCGAAAAGCTGGCGCTGGTCGTCGGCGGCTCGATGGGGGGGCAGCAGGTCTATGAATGGGCGGTGGCCCACCCGGAAATGGTAAAGCGGGCAGCAATCATTGCCGCGACGGCGCGGATTTCGCTGCACCAGCGGGTCTTTGTCGAGACGCTGAAGGAGGCCATCACCTCGGACCCGGCGTGGAACGGCGGGTGGTACACTTCCGGCCTCGATGTGCGCGGCGGCATGGACCGGATGGCCCGCATCGTGGCGACAGCCGCTTGGTCAGCCGAGTTCTATCAGGACGAACGCTGGCGTTCCGTGCTCGGGATGTCGTCGCTGGACGACTTCATCAACGGGGTGATGAAAGCTTACTTCGAGCCGATGGATCCCAACGTGCTGCTGGCCCAGATGCACAAATGGCAGCGTGCCGATGTGTCGCGGCACTGCGGGGGCGATCTGGCCGCAGCATTGTCGCGGATCACGGCGCGGACGATGGTCATGCCGATCAGCCATGACCTGTTCTTTCCGCCCCAGGAATGCGAGGCGGACTGCCGTCTGATCCCCGGCGCGCAGTACCGCGTCATCCAAAGCCCTGAAGGCCACATGGGCCTGAACGGGTTCGAGCCGACCTACATGGCGCAAGTCGACCGCTATCTGACCGAGCTGCTCGCGCCGTAGGCGACATCTGAAACCGATCTGACCGACCCCGGTATCACGCATTCCGGGACCGGTGGGGGCATGCGCCCCGGAACCACGCCGAGGGAGGCTGTGACAATGGCCACGACCAGTGACAAGGCCCTGAATGTCAGGGGGGCCACAAAGACCTATCGAACGCAGTCCGGCGGGATCCATGCCCTGAAGGATGTCGATCTGACTGTCCGTCAGGGCGAATTCATCTCGATTGTCGGACCGTCAGGCTGTGGCAAGACCACGCTTCTCTGGTCGATTGCCGGCCTGCACAAGCTGACCTCAGGTGCCATCACCTTGGGGGATGAGTGGATCACTGGACCGCATCCCAGCATCGGCATGATGTTCCAGGAGGCCAACTTGCTGCCCTGGCGCACGATCCGCAAGAACATCGAACTGCCGTTCGAGATCCGCAAACGCCGCCCCGAAGCAGACCGCATCGACACCCTGCTGAGCCGCGTCGGTCTTGGCGGGTTCGGCGAAAAGATGCCGCGCGAACTGTCGGGCGGCATGCAGCAGCGCGCGTCCATCGTGCGGGCCTTGGCCAGCGATCCGACGGTTCTTCTGATGGACGAACCCTTTGGTGCGCTGGACGCCTTCACCCGCGACGAGATGAACAAGCTGGTCGAGGAAATCTGGCTGGAATCCCGCAAGACGGTGATCCTGATCACCCATTCCATCGCCGAGGCGGTCTATCTGGCCGACAAGGTCTACATCATGTCGGCGCGCCCTGGGCAAATCCAGCGCGTGGTGGACGTGCCCTTTCCGCGCCCAAGGTCGCTGGAGCTGATGGAAAGCCGCGAGTTCTTCGATCTCGTCAACATGATCAAGCATGACATCCAGCACCAGCCAACGGCGCCGAATGCGGCAAGGGGGGCAGCATGACTCAGAACAGCACCGGCATTGCCAGCCCTACCGGCCTTGCCAGCGGACTGGGCGGCCAGGGCCTGCGCGAGGTGATCGCCATCATCGCGGTGGCCGTGGCTGTCATCGGCGGGGGTGAGTTCCTGCTGCGCTACTTCGAAGTGCCGCAATACATCCTGCCCACCCCGTCAGCCATCGCCGCAGTCTTTGCCTCACCCGAGATGGCCACCATCGGCGAGCATTACTCGTATACTCTGATCGAGCTTTTTGCCGGCTACGCCATCGGGGCGTCGATCGGGCTGGTCCTTGCGGCAGTCATCACGCAGTTCCCCTTCGTGGAAAAGGTGATCACGCCCTACATTCTGCTGCTGGTCACCACGCCGATGCTGGCGCTGGTGCCGCTGTTGATCCTGAATTTCGGCTTCGGCTTTGCGCCCCGGATCATCGCGGTCGCGCTGGCCTCCGGGCCGATGGTGATGATCAACGCGGCCACCGGGTTTCGCCGCGTTGATGCGATGAAGATCGCGCTGGCGCGGTCCTGCGGGGCCTCGACCTTGCAGATTTTCACCAAGATCCGCATTCCGATGGCCATGCCAATGGTGATTGTCGGTCTGATGATCGGGGCGATCTTCGGCATGATCACGGCTGTCGGGGCCGAGATGTCGGGCGGCGGCTTCGGCCTTGGCAGCCGGTTGACCACCTATTCCTCGACCCTGCGGATGCCGGAGTTCTTTGCCTGCATCCTGATCCTCGCGGTCACGGGGATCACGATCTACGCGTTTTTCTTCTGGCTCGGCAAAAGGCTGGCCGGTTGGGAAAGCTGACCGAACGGTCCCGTCCGTGCTGGGGCGAACAGCCGCGTTCGACCTGCCACACCAACAAACAGCGGCACAACAACACCCAAGGGAGGATTCAGATGGACCACCACATGATGACACGTCGGCGGCTGCTGCAGGTCAGCGCCAGCGGCCTTGTGACCACCACCGTTCTGGGCGGCAGCCTGCTGGCACCGGGCGCGGCACAGGCAAAGCCCTATGACTCACCCTTCACCTGGATTTCGCCGCGCGGCACGATCGAGGTGATGGATGACTACCCCTACTGGGTCGCGAAAGAGCTGGGCTATTTCGGCGATCTGGGGGTTGAGACCACGATGGAGCCCGGCCCCTCGGACGGCACCGCCGTGGTCAAATTCCTGGCCGTCGAGCAGGCCGATATCGGCTTTCCGTCGCCGGGTGTCCTGTCATTCGCGGTGAATGCCGGGATGGACCTGGTCTCGATCTTCGGCAGCGGCTACCTGGATCTGTTCAACATCGCCTTCCGCAAGGGCGAGGGGGTCAAGGACTTGAAAGAACTGGAAGGCAAGACCGTGCTTTTGGGCTCTGCCGCCTGGCAGGCCATCGCCGACCCGATGTTCGCGGCCGTCGGTGTGGACCCCAAGACGATCACCTATGTCGAGGCGGGTTGGCCGACCTGGACGACGGCTCTGCAAGGCGGGCAAGGCGATGCCTGCCTTGCCTGGGAAGGTCTGCGGGCTGATCTGGGGGCCAAGGGCCTTGACTTCGACTACTGGCTGGGGATGCGCGGATCACCCCTGCCGTCGAATTCGCTGGTGGTGCGACGCGCCGATCTCGAAGACCCCGAGCGGCTGGACTTCCTGAAGAAGTACCTGCGCGGCTGGGCCATGGGCACCGAGTTTGCCGACCGCAACCCGCGCGCCGCCGCCGACATCGTGTTCAAGGCGCTGCCGACAACCAGGGCCAACTATGGCGCGCGGGCTGGCACCGAAAGCCTGATGCAGATCCACCGGACGTTCAAGGGCGACCTCGCCGCGCGGGCCGGCTGGGGCGAGCACGACATCCCCGCCTGGGACAACTTCTTCAAGGTGCTCAGGGCCATCGGTCAGTCCAGCATCGATATCGACACAGGCAAGTACGTGACGAACGACTTCATTGCCGAGGCGAACACCTTCGACAAGGCCGCCGTCCATGCCGATGCCGATGGCTATGCACTGCCCGAGGACCTTGCGGCGGTCGACATGGTCGATGTCGAGGCGAACTTCTACGGCAACGTCATCAACTGACGGAATGGCGCGCCGGGTCTGGCGTGCCACCCTTCGCAGGGCGTCCAGGTACCGACCTGGTGCCGCTGCACCCTCGCCGGATACGGACTCCCGGTATCCGGCGGGGCTTTTCAGTCGGGCCAAGTGTCGGCAAAGGCAAGCCTCAGGTCACGTCCCGCGCAAAGGTTGCTGCGGACTTTTCCAGAATGCCGCGCACTGCCCCGCGCCTGGCGACCTTCTTGCATAACCGTTCCATTTCAAAGTGTTCCAGCTTCATTCGCCCGGGACCGGGGAATGCCTGTGCCGGATCCTTCCTCTGCTCATGCGCCCACTTCCTGAGCAAATTCGCATGCCCCCCGACCGCGCGAAGCCGGCGTTGCCGTCACCCGCGCGATCCCTCACCAACTTCACCGCCTCAAGCTTGAACGCGCGGCTGTGCCTCCCTCTCTCTCCATGCCAAACTCCGAGTCCGGGATAGCTCCATGTTTCGGCGTCCACCAAACCGCCAGCAGGCCAGTCGCCGTTTTCGCGTGCGATGGAACTCGCTGACGCCAAAACCGCCCGAAACTGCGCCGGATTGCGACTGCTTTCCCCCTGCTTCCCCGAAGTCGAACCCGGTGCCAGAGAAGCAAAAAGCGCCCGGAAGGGCGCTTCTTGAAGCCTGATCGTGCTTTTCCAAACTGGAGCGGGCGATGAGATTCGAACTCACGACCCTAACCTTGGCAAGGTTATGCTCTACCCCTGAGCTACGCCCGCACTCCGTTTCGGTGCGGCTGATTTATGGGACGACCCCACGGGCTGCAAGCGGAAAATGATCGGACGTGAGGATTTTCGCGCAGGCCTGCCGGGCGAAACCGATCACACCGGCAGCGCCAGCACGGCGCCAAGCCCCAGTGCCAGAAGCGTCAGGATCATTCCGCCGACGCGCAGCGGCATGAGGCGCAGGCCGAAGCTGAAATTGACGCCATGCAGCAGGCGGCCCGCCAGCAGAAGACACCCCAGAACATGCAGCCAGACCGCCGAGGTTGCCTGAACCTCGGCGATCAGAAGCAGGATCAGGCCCAGCGGCGCGAATTCGGCAAAGTTGCCATGCGCCCGGATGCGGGCGCGCAAGGCCGGATCGTCGCCGTCGCCAAGCGACACTTTCGCGCTCCGGCGGTAGGTGATCACCCGCGTCGTCAGCACAAGATAGACCAGGACCAGTGGCGCGGCGTAAAGTCCGGTGATGGCAAGGGTCATTCCAGTTCGACCAGCAGATCCTTGGCGTCGATCTGGCTCCCGGGCTGCACATGCAGCGCCCGCACCGTTGCCTCGCGGTCGGCGTGCAGGCCGGTTTCCATCTTCATCGCCTCGATGGTGAGCAGAAGATCCCCCGCCCGCACCTTCTGCCCGGCGGTCACCGCGATCGAGGCGATTGACCCCGGCATCGGCGCCCCGACATGGGCCAGATTTCCCTCCATTGCCTTCGGTCTTGCGGCGGTCTTGGCCTTGACCGCACGGTTCGGCACCCGGATCACGCGCGGCTGGCCGTTGAGATCGAAGAACACCTTCACCTCGCCTTCGTCGGTGGTTTCCCCCACCGCCTGCAAGCGGATCTCCAGCGTCTTGCCGGAATCGATCTCGGCGGTGATCTCGTCGCCCGCTTCCATGCCATAGAAGAAGGCGCGGGTCGGAAGGACGCGGACCGGGCCGTAAAGCCGGTGGCGGGCGCGGTAGTCCATGAAGACCTTGGGATACATCAGGTAGCCGTTCAGGTCTTCGTCATCGACCGTCTCGCCTTCGGCCTCTTCGTCGCCCAGACGCAGGTCTTCCTGCAGCTTCCGCCGCGTCGCTTCCAGGTCTATCGGAGGCAGCCGCAGGCCGGGACGGTCGGTCAGGGGGGGCTCGCCCTTCAGCACTTTCTTCAGGATCCCCCCCGGCCAGCCGCCGGGGGGCTGGCCGAGGTTGCCTTTCAGCATGTCGACCACGCTTTCGGGGAAAGCGACTTCGACGGACGGGTCTTCCACCTGCGCGCGGCTAAGACCTTGCGCGACCATCATCAGCGCCATGTCGCCCACGACCTTTGACGAAGGGGTGACCTTGACGATATCGCCGAACATCCGGTTGGCGTCGGCATAGGCTTGCGCCACCTCGTGCCAGCGTTCCTCCAGACCCAGGGACCGGGCCTGCGCCTTGAGGTTGGTAAACTGGCCCCCCGGCATTTCGTGCAGATAGACCTCGGATGCGGGGGCGGGAATGCCAGACTCAAAAGCCGCATACTGGGCGCGGACCTGCTCCCAGTAATTCGAAACTTCGCGGATCGCACCGATATCAAGGCCGGTATCGCGTTCGGTGTTCTTCAGCGCCTCGACGATCGAGCCCAGGCACGGCTGCGAGGTTCCGCCCGAGAAGGCGTCCATCGCGGCATCCACCGCATCCACCCCGGCGTCGCAGGCGGCAAGGATCGTGGCCGCACCGGCTCCGCTTGTGTCATGGGTGTGGAAGTGGATGGGCAGGCCCACCTCCTGCTTCAGCGCCTTGACCAGCACCCGCGCGGCGGCGGGTTTCAGAAGGCCCGCCATGTCCTTGAGGCCCAGAACATGCGCCCCGGCGGCTTTCAGCTCTTGTCCCATGGCGACGTAGTATTTCAGGTCATACTTCGGACGCGCGGGGTCCAGAAGGTCGCCGGTATAGCAGATCGTGCCTTCGCAGACCTTGCCCGCCTCATTCACCGCATCCATTGCGACGCGCATGTTTTCCACCCAGTTCAGGCTGTCGAACACGCGGAACACATCGACGACGGTCTTGGCGGCCTGGGCCACGAAGCTATGCACGACATTGTCGGGATAGTTGGTGTAGCCGACCCCGTTCGAGGCCCGCAGCAGCATCTGCGTCATCAGGTTCGGCATGGCCGCGCGCAGCTCGCGCAAGCGCTGCCAGGGGCATTCCTGCAGGAAGCGGTAGGCGACGTCGAAGGTGGCCCCGCCCCAGCATTCGACCGACAGAAGCTGCGGCAGGTTGGCCGCATAGGTCGGCGCGACCCGGATCATGTCGATCGACCGCATCCGCGTGGCCAGCAAGGACTGGTGCCCGTCGCGCATCGTGGTGTCGGTGATCAGCACCTTCTTTTGCGCCTTCATCCAGTCGGCCACCGCCTGCGGACCCTTCTGCTCCAGCAGGTTCCGCGTGCCCATCGCCGGTTCGGCCTTCAGCGCGGGCGGCTTCGGGGCCTTGGCCTCGGCGTGCGGCTTCGGGCGGCCAGCGGTTTCGGGATGCCCGTTCACCGTGATGTCGGCGATATAGGTCAGGATCTTCGTCGCCCGGTCCTTGCGGCGCTTGAAGTTGAAAAGGTCCGGCGTCGTGTCGATGAACTTGGTCGTGTAGGTGTCGTTCAGGAATGTCGGGTGCTTCAGAAGGTTGATCACGAACTCGATGTTCGTCGCGACCCCCCGGATGCGGAACTCGCGCAGCGCCCGGTCCATCCGCGCAATCGCCTTTTCCGGCGTCTGCGCATGGGCGGTGACCTTGACCAGCAGGCTGTCGTAGTACCGCGTGATCACCGACCCGGCGTAGGCCGTGCCGCCATCCAGCCGGATGCCGTTCCCCGTGGCGCTGCGGTACGCCGTCAGCCGCCCGTAGTCCGGGATGAAGTTGTTCAGGGGGTCTTCCGTCGTCACCCGGCACTGGACGGCATGGCCGTTCAGCTTGACCTCGGCCTGCGACGCCACCCCGGTCGCTTCGGGCAGGGACTTGCCTTCCTCGATCAGGATCTGTGCCTGCACGATGTCGATGCCGGTCACCTCTTCGGTGACGGTGTGTTCGACCTGGACCCGGGGGTTCACCTCGATGAAGTAGAAGGCCTGCGTGTCCATATCCATCAGGAACTCGACCGTTCCCGCGCATTCATAGGCGACATGGCCGCAGATGCGCTTTGCCATCTCGCAGACCTCGGCCCGCTGTTCGGCGGTCAGATAGGGGGCAGGCGCGCGCTCGACGACCTTCTGGTTCCGGCGCTGCACGGTGCAGTCACGTTCCCAAAGGTGCCAGACCTCGCCCTGCTTGTCGCCCAGGATCTGCACCTCGACATGCCGGGCGCGCAGGATCATCTTTTCCAGATAGCCCTCGCCGTTGCCAAACGCCGCCTCGGCCTCGCGCCGGCCTTCGCGGACCTTGGCCTCAAGCTCGCTCTCGTTCTGGATCGGCCGCATGCCCCGGCCGCCACCGCCCCACGAGGCCTTGAGCATCAGCGGATAACCCACCTCGGCCGCCTGCCGCTTGACCAGCGCCATGTCATCGCCAAGGACCTCGGTCGCGGGGATCACCGGCACGCCCGCCGCCATCGCCACCCGCCGCGCGCGGGCCTTGTCGCCAAGCGCGCGCATGGTTTCGGCGCGCGGGCCGATGAAGGTGATCCCGGCCTGATCGCAGGCATCGACGAAATCGGGGTTCTCGGACAGAAGGCCATAGCCGGGATGGATCGCATCGGCCCCGGCCATCTTGGCCACCCGGATGATTTCCGGGATCGAAAGGTAAGCCCCCACCGGCGACAGCCCCTCGCCGATCCGGTAGGCCTCATCCGCCTTGAAGCGGTGCAGGCCCAGCTTGTCTTCCTCGGCGTAGACCGCCACCGTCTTCTTGCCCATCTCGTTGGCCGCGCGCATGATGCGGATCGCGATCTCGCCACGGTTGGCGATGAGGATCTTCTTGAATTCGGGCATGCGGGTCTCTCTCCGTGCGGATGCAACTGACCCGCACACATTAGGCGTGCCGCAGTGCGGCGCAAGCCCGGCCTTAGTCGGCGCCGTGGGTGGCGAAGATCCAGGCCATCAAAAGCGTACCGACGATCACGATCACCGACCCCGGCGCGACGACGACGCTGTTCCCGGTCGCGTCGACCTGATACTTGCCGACGACCAACAGCACCGCCCCCACCTGGTAGATAACGAACTGCGCCAGCGCGAGCCGGCTTGTCCGCATCCTTGGCCAGCTGCGATGGAAGAGGCCGAAGAGGGCAGATATCACGAAACCGAGCAGCCCCGCATGCGCATGGGCATTGGACTGCACGGTCAACCCGATCATGCCGATGTAGGTGCCGAAGACACTTGCAGCAACAAGCCAGGCAAAGGCGGAAAGGATGTAGGTCCGGTCGAGTGCCATCATGTCCTCGCAGGTCCTGAGGTGTTATTGTCTACAGGCAGGCAGGCCGGAAAGCAATGCAAGGCAAGGAAGTTCGGTCGACACACTGTGAACAATCAATGAACACAGGGCTTTCCCCGCGCAATGATCCCGCTATACTGGATCCATGAATGGTTGGGACGAAGATGAGGCGTTTGCGGCAGCCGCCGCCCCTGTGCCCCTGTCGCAGCGCGCGCTGGCGCGGCGCGGGGCGCCTTATCTTGACGACCTGAATCCCGCACAGCGCGCGGCAGTCGAGGCGCTGGACGGGCCGGTCCTCATGCTGGCCGGGGCGGGGACGGGCAAGACCAAGGCGTTGACCGCGCGGATCGTGCACCTGCTGCGCCTGTCCAAGGCCCGCCCGAACGAAATTCTGGCCGTGACCTTCACCAACAAGGCCGCGCGCGAGATGAAGCTGCGCGTCGGTCGCCTGCTGGGAGAGGTGGCGGAGGGGATGCCGTGGATGGGCACCTTCCATTCACTGTCGGCCAAGATCCTGCGCCGCCATGCGGAACTGGTGGGGTTGAAGCCGACCTTCACCATCCTCGATACCGACGACCAGATCAGGCTTCTCAAACAGCTGATCCTCGCAGCCAACATTGACGAAAAGCGCTGGCCCGCGCGGCTGCTGGCCAGCCTGATCGACGGCTGGAAGAACCGCGCGCTGACGCCGGACCGGGTGCCCTCGGCGGATGCAAGCGCCTACAACAACCGTGGGACCGAGCTTTACGAGGCCTATCAGCACCGCCTCAAATCCCTGAACGCGGTGGATTTCGGCGATCTTCTTTTGCATTGCGTCACGATCTTCCAGACGCATCCGGACGTTCTCCAGCAATACCAGCGCTGGTTCCGCTATATCCTCGTGGATGAGTATCAGGACACCAACGTCGCCCAGTACCTGTGGCTGCGGCTGCTGGCGCAGGCGCACAAGAACATCTGCTGTGTGGGCGATGACGACCAGTCGATCTACGGCTGGCGCGGGGCCGAGGTCGGCAACATCCTGCGCTTCGAGAAGGATTTTCCGGGCGCCGAGGTGATCAGGCTGGAGCAGAACTACCGCTCCACCGCCCATATCCTTGCCGCCGCAAGCGGGATCATTGCTGCCAACAAGGGGCGGCTGGGCAAGACGCTGTGGACCGCAGGGGAGCCGGGCGAGAAGGTCCGCCTGATCGGCCATTGGGACGGTGAGGAAGAGGC
Source organism: Rhodobacterales bacterium (assembly GCA_031409795.1). GTDB lineage: Bacteria > Pseudomonadota > Alphaproteobacteria > Rhodobacterales > Rhodobacteraceae > Tabrizicola. The sequence continues at coordinate 2,794 of JANNXX010000004.1, read as the reverse complement.
GCGCTGGATCGGCGAAGAGGTCGAGGCAATCCAGCGCGGCACGCGGGGGATGGACCCGAAGGATTTGAACCATCAGGCGATCCTGGTCCGCGCTTCCCACCAGATGCGCGCCTTCGAGGACCGGTTCCTGACCATCGGCCTTCCGTATCGGGTGATCGGGGGGCCACGGTTCTACGAGCGCGCGGAAATCCGGGATGCAATGGCCTATTTCCGGCTGGCGGTCAGCCCTGATGACGATCTCGCGTTTGAACGGGTGGTGAACCTGCCCAAGCGGGGCCTGGGTGACAAGGCGCAGGCCGACATCCAACGGATGGCGCGGTCGGCTGGGGTTTCCCTTCTGGACGGCGCGCGCGAGGCGGTGGCGAAGGCAGCCTTCGGCGGCAAGGGCGGGGCGCAGTTGCGCAGCTTTGTCGAAGGGGTGGATCGCTGGCATATCGCCACCCTGCACCCGGAATATGACCACATTCGCCTTGCCGAAACGATCCTGGAAGAGTCGGGCTACACCGAGATGTGGCAGAACGACAAGACGCCGGAAGCCCCGGGGCGGCTGGACAACCTCAAGGAACTGGTCAAGGCGCTGGAGCAGTTCGACAACCTGCAGGGGTTTCTCGAACACGTTTCCCTCATCATGGACAACGACACGGAAGGCGCGGAAGAGAAGGTCACCATCATGACCCTGCACGCCGCCAAGGGGCTAGAGTTTCCGGTGATCTTCCTGCCGGGCTGGGAGGATGGCCTGTTCCCCAGCCAGCGCAGCATGGACGAGACCGGTCTGAAGGGGCTGGAGGAAGAGCGGCGGCTGGCCTATGTGGGGATCACCCGGTCCGAGGAGCTTTGTACGATCAGCTTTGCGTCGAACCGGCGGGTCTACGGCCAGTGGCAAAGCCAGCTTCCCAGTCGCTTCATCGACGAGCTTCCCGCCGATCATGTCGAGGTTCTTACCGCGCCCGGCCTTTACGGCGGCGGGTTCGGCGCGGCGGCGCAGGTCGGGTTCGGGTCAAGCCTGGAAGAGCGGGTGTCGAAGGCCGATGTCTACAATTCGCCCGGTTGGCGGCGGATGCAGGAGCAGTCCTCGATCCGACCGATGCGCCAGCCGCAGGAGGCGCGGAACGTGGTGATCGACGCCGAGGCAGTGTCGCCCTACGTGCCCGGCGACCGGGTGTTCCACCAGAAATTCGGCTATGGCGAGATCATCGCCATCGAAGGCGACAAGCTGGACATCGACTTTGACCACGCCGGGGGAAAGAAGGTCGTCGCGCGCTGGGTGATCCCGGCCGATCAGGTGGACGAAGTGCCGTTCTGACGCTAAGTCATCAACCAGTCTAAAATTTTTCGCGAAAAATTTTAGACTGGTCTACCTGCGCAGCCGCTCCAGCCCATGAACCGCAAGCCCGGCCACCAGCCCCCAGAAGGCCGCGCCGATCCCGAAGGCGGCCACTCCGCTGGCGGTGACGGCCAGCGTCAGGGTGGCGGCAAAGCGCTGCTCGGGCACAGCGAAGGCCCCGGTCAGCGCGCCCGTCAGCGGCGACAGAAGCGCCAGCGCCACCAGCGCCATCACCACCGGCCCCGGCAGGGCGGCAAGGAGTTGCAGCACCGTGGGGCTGAGCAGCCCCAGAATCACCCAGGCCCCGGCATAGGCAAGACCGACGATCCAGCGGCGGTCCTTGTCGGGATGGACGTCGGGGCCAAGGCAGATCGCGGCGGTGATTGCGGCCATGCTGACGGTATGCGCGCCGAAAAGCGCCGTCACCGTCGAGATGAGGCCGGTGGTGGCAAGGGCCTGCCGCACGGGCGGTTCATATCCGGCGGCGCGCAGCGTGGCAAAGCCCGGCAGGTTCTGCGAGGCCATGGTGACAAGGTAAAGCGGCAGGCCAAGGCCAAGGATCACCGACAGGCGGAACGCCGGGGCCACGGGCACCAGCAGCGGGGCGGAAAGGGCAAGGCCGCCAAGATCAGCGCCGGTGATCAGCGCCAGCAGGGTCCCGGCGGCAAAGGCCGCCAGCACCGCCAGCGCCGGACTGTAAAGACGCACCCCCAGAAACACCGCGACCATCGGCAGGACGACCCCGGGCAGGGCTTGCACGGCCCCCGCGCCGGTCAGCACGAAGGGCAGGAGAACCCCGGCCAGCATCCCGGCGGCGATGCCGTCCGGGATCCTTGCGACCAGCGCGCCCAACGGCCGGATGAGGCCGGTTGCGGCGATGAGAAGGCCGGCGACGATGAAGGCGCCCACGCCTTCGGCCAGGGAGATGCCGCTGGTCGCGGCGATCAGCGCCGCGCCGGGCGTGGACCAGGCCAGAACCACCGGCACCTTCGTTCGCCAGGAAAGGAAGGCCGACCCCGCCGCCTTGCCCAGCGACACCGCCAAGAGCCAGCTTGCCGCCTGCGCCGGTGTGGCCCCCAGCGCCGTGGCGGCCGCCAGCACGATCGCGACCGAGGCGGCATAGCCGACCAGCGCCGCCACGGCTGCCGCCGAAATCACTGATAACCGCATCACCGCTCCCGTTCAGGGTCGGGCGACTATCCGGTGCCGGGCCGGGCTAATCAAGGGGAGGGCAATTCAAGGGGAAGGGCGCGGCGGCGCCAGGGAGGAGGAGAGGCGCCGCCGCAGGATCAGACGCCCAGGGAGGAGGAGAGGGCGTCCAAAGGCTTTGGACCTGACGGCCCGAAAGGGAATGCGGCGGCGCCAGGGAGGAGGAGAGGCGTCGCCGCAGGATCAGACGCCCAGGGAGGAGGAGAGGGCGTCCAAAGGGTTTGGACCTGACGGCCCGAAAGGGGATGCGGCGGCGCCAGG
>JANNXX010000003.1:0-58824 GCA_031409795.1 Rhodobacterales bacterium | reverse complement strand
AGCAGGCGGCGCGGGTCAGCCAGAAGACCGCCTTCTTCCACCTGGGAAGCCTGGCCGAATACGGCGACACCACGCAGATCTTCACCACCCCGAAAGACCCCCGCACCGAAGCCTACATCACCGGCCGCATCGGCTGAGGAGCAGTTCTGATGCCAAGTTCCGACCAGCACATCCTGTCGGCCTTCGACCGCGACCTCGAATCGTTGCAGGCGCATCTCGTCCGGCTGTCCGGCCTTGTCGAAACCGCGCTGGTCGATGCGGCGACCGCGCTTGAAGCCCACGACATACCGTCGGCGGAACGGGTCATCGCCGGGGATGCCGCGATCGACTCCCTGGAGGAATTCATCCAGACCGAAGCCGCCACCCTGATCGCGCGCCGCGCGCCCACGGCGGGCGATCTGCGGCTGGTTCTGGCCGTCATGCGCGTCGCCCACAGCCTTGAACGCGTCGGCGACTACGCCAAGAACGTGGCCAAGCGCACCCGCGTGATGGGGCCAAGCGCCCCGGTCGAAGGCCATGCCGGCACCATCCGCCGCATGACCATCCTGGTCGCCCGGATGCTGGACGAGGCCCTGCAAGCCCTGGTCCGCCGCGACGCGGCCCTGGCCGAAGCGGTCCGCAAGCGCGACCTCGAGATCGACCAGATCTACAACACGCTCTTCCGCTCGCTGTTCACCTACATGATGGAAAGCCCGGCAAACATCAGCCCGTCGATGCACCTGCATTTCATCGCCAAGAATGTCGAACGTGCCGGAGACCACGCCACCGCCATTGCCGAACAGGCAACCTATCTTGCCACCGGCGCGATGCCGACCGATCCGCGCCCGAAAGGCGAAGCACCCGGCTTCTAGCTGCCGCCCTTCAGCAGTGGCAGCATCAGCGCGAACAGCTCGGCCTGCGAGGAAATCGCGCAGCGCTGGTAAAGCTGCTTGCGAAATACCTTCACCGTCTGCGGTGACAGGCCCAGCCTCAACCCGATCGACACCGTGGAATGGCCGCGCAGGATCATCAGTGCAACTTCGGCCTGCCGACCCGACAACCCGATTCCATGCCGGCGCCGGGCCGCATCTGCCAGCATCACCGAGATGTCCTCGGCCCGCTCCGAGCCACTGGCGATGTCGCGCCAATGCGCGCGGGCAAGTGCTGCCAGAACCGGGGCAAAACGCTCGCAGGCCTCGATCTCGGCTGGGCTGAATGCCCGCCCCGACGCCGCGTCACGCCCCAGCGACAGGTTGACCGAAACCCCGTCCCTCGGCCAGGCCACGAAGACGATCTCGTCGATCAGCGTCGTCTGCTCGTAGTATTCCAGGAAATAGCGGCTGCGGTGAAAGGCATCCGGCGCGGTGTCGCGCAGCCGGTAGGCCCCCTCCGCGACACGGTTGAGATGCATGGCAAAACAGGGGTCCAGCCGGAAGGCCCCGGCCAGATAGGTCCGTTCCAGCTCGGCAAAGACTTCCGGCCGCTGGAAGCAGCGGTACAGCGCCTCCGGGGCGCCGGCGTCGCGATAGGCCAGGATGACCAGGTTGTCCGGCCGCGCCAGCCCTTGCAGGACCTCCCACAGGGCCGGCGCGAACCCCGCCTCGCCGATCCGCGCGATGGCGTCGGCCAGACGGCGCTCCGCAAGGCCGGGTCCGGACGACATCTCGGCGATACCTCATTGGGGGTATATACCCCCAATTCTGGCAGACCTATGCTGGTTTGGCAAGAAACCGGGGGTATTCCCGCCCGCCTGCCTGACCCGCGCGGCGGGCCGGCCAACCACAACGTCCTCTGAACGAGATGCCATGCCCCGCGATCCCCGCCACGACATCCTCTTCACCCCGCTCGCCATCGGCCCCAAGCTGGCCAGGAACCGCTTCTACCAGGTCCCGCATTGCAACGGCGGCGGCTACCGCGACCCCTCTGCCGTGGTCGAGATGCGCCGCACCAAGGCCGAGGGCGGCTGGGGCGTGATCTTCACCGAACAGACCGAGATTCATCCCACGTCCGAAATCACCCCCTTCATCGAACAGCACCTCTGGGACGACCGCGACCTCCCCGCCCTGGCCCGCATGGCCGAGGCGATGAAATCCCATGGGGCGCTGGCGGGCATCCAGCTGGCCTATTCCGGCATCAACGGACCCAACCTCTACTCGCGCGAGGTGCCCCTGGCCGTCACCGGCGGCCCGATCCTGACCTTCACCTCCGATCCCGTGCAGGCCCGGACGATGGACCTGCAGGATATCCGCAACCTGCGCCGCTGGTTCCGCAACGCCTTCCGCCGCAGCCAGCAGGCGGGGTTCGACCTGATCTGCCTCTACGGCGCGCATGGTTTCGGCATCCTGCAGCACTTCCTCAGCCGCGCCACCAACCAGCGCACCGACGCCTATGGCGGCAGCCTGGAAAACCGCTCAAGGTTCCTGCGCGAAGTCATTGAAGACATGCGTGAAACCACGAAGGGCGAACTTGCCGTCACCCTGCGGATGTCCCTGCACGAAGCGGGCACCTTCGGCTTTTCCAACGCCGAACTGCGCGATTTCATCGCCATGCACAGCGACCTGCCTGACCTCTGGGACCTCGCCCATGGCACATGGGAGGCCTGCTCCGGCACCTCGCGCTTCACCCCCGAAGGCGCGCAAGAGGACCTCGTCAAAGGGATCAAGGCCCTGACCGGAAAACCCGTGGTCGGCGTCGGCCGCTTCACCAGCCCCGATGCGATGGTGCGCCAGATCACCTCTGGCACGCTTGATTTCATCGGTGCCGCCCGCCCCTCCATCGCCGACCCCTTCCTGCCGCTGAAAGTCCAGGAAGGCCGCTATGAAGACATCCGCGAATGCATCGGCTGCAACATCTGCGTCAGCGGCGACATGACCGGCAGCATCAGCCGCTGCACCCAGAATACCGCCTTCATGGAGGAATGGCGCAAGGGCTGGCACCCTGACCGCGCCCGCCCGAAAGGGCCCAGCGAGACCGTCCTCATCATCGGTGCCGGTCCTGCGGGGCTGGAGGCAGCGCTTCAGGCCGCCAAACGCGGCTACAAGGTCACCCTCGCCGAGGCGACGACCACCCTTGGCGGACGCGTGGCGAAGGAACGCCAGCTTCCCGGCCTTTCCGCCTGGGGCCGCGTCGCCGATTACCGCACCGGCCAGCTTGCCCCCCTGCCGAACGTCGAGATCTACCGTGACAGCCGCCTCACCCCGGACGATATCCTCGCCATGGGGGCGGACCACGTCGCCATCGCGACCGGCAGCCACTGGCGCCGCGATGCGGTCGCGCGCCTGCATCTCCACCCGATTCCGACCGATCCCGCGATGCCGCTCTTCACGCCTGATGACCTGATGGTCGGCAATCTGCCGGAAGATCGCCGTGTAACCCTTTACGATGACGACCATTTCTACATGGGCTCGGTCCTGGCCGAGCTTCTGGTCGCCAAGGGGAACCGGGTCGACTTCGTCACCCCCGCCGCCCGCGTCGCCGAATGGACCGACAACACGCTGGAGCAGGGCACGATCATGCGCCGTCTGATTGGGCTGGGCGTGACCGTCCACCTCAGCAAAGCCCCGGAAGCCATTGGCGCAGATGAAATAACCCTCGGCTGCACCTGGACTGGCCGCCAGACCACGCTCGCTGCCGAGGCGGTGGTCCTCGTCACCTCCCGCACCCCGGATGACCAGCTTTTCCACGCAACCAATGCCCTCGACTGGCGGGCGTCCGGCATCACGTCGCTCAAGCTCATCGGCGACGCCGCTGCCCCCGGGCCCATCGCCTGGGCCACCTATGCCGGGCGCAATTGGGCCGAGGGCCTTGATCAGCCCGACCCCGGCGACACGCTCCCCTTCCGGCGCGAGATTGCCGCGCTGGAACCTGGGGCTTCGCTCTTGCCATGACTCTCGCCAGGTCATTCTTCGTCTGCAAGTATCCCCGCCGGAGGCACCCGAGCCGTCCTGCGTTCTTCACGCAGGACGGCGAGACAAAAGGTCTTCGCGCGGCACGCGCTCCATCTGAAAACCGCCCGTCAAAGGACCACCCGATGACCCATTTCCGCCACCGCACCTTCAACACCAAGGATACCTATCCCGAACAGAAGCTGGACAACGACCTCGCCCAGGCCGTCGTCGCGCGGGGGCGGATCGTGTTCCTGCGCGGCCAGTGCCCGCAGGATCTGGATACCGCCGCAGACATCGGCAGCCATGACCCGGTCGAACAGACCCACAAGGTCATGCAGAACATCCGCCAGCTTCTGGAAGAGGTGGGGGGGGACATGACCCATCTGTGCAAGATCGTCGTCTACCTGACCGACGTGCGCCACCGCGAGGCGGTGTACCGGACCCTCGGCGACTACATCAAGGGTGTGCATCCGGTCTCGACCGGCGTGGTGGTGACGGCCCTCGCCCGGCCGTCCTGGCTGGTCGAAATCGACGGCACCGCCGTGATCCCGGACGAAACCGCATGACCTTCTCGCTTGTCGCCCGCTGCGCCGGGACCGGCCAGTTCGGCATCGCCATCGCCTCCTCCTCGCCCGCCGTCGCCGCCCGCTGCGCCCATGTGCGGGCCGGGGTGGGGGCGGTGGCCAGCCAGAACATCACCGATCCTGCCCTTGGCCCCCTGATCCTTGACCGGCTGGACCAGGGCCTCGCTGCACCGGGCGCCCTTGCGGCCATCACCCAAGACCGCGCCCATATCGACTACCGGCAGCTTCTGGTCGTCGACCGCACCGGGCAGACCGCGATCCACTCCGGTGCCCGCGTCCTTGGCCTTTGGGGGCAGGCACAGGCCGGCGACTGTGCTGCGGGCGGCAATCTTCTGGCCAGCGAACGCGTTCCGATGGTGATGGTCGAGGCCTTCACCCGCACCAGCGGCCCGCTTGCCGAACGGCTGCTGCAGGCGCTGGAGGCCGGGCTTGCGGCCGGCGGCGAGGCCGGGCCGGTGCATTCGGCGGGCCTGAAGGTGGCCGACCGGCTGTCCTGGCCGCTGGTCGATCTGCGCATCGACTGGGCCGACGACCCGATCCCCATGCTGCGCGCGGCCTGGACGGTCTACGCGCCGCAGATGGGATCTTACGTCCAGCGCGCCGAAGACCCGACCCGCGCGCCGTCCTATGGCGTGCCCGGCGATGAATGACGCAAAAGGTGGTCTGCGCATGGAAGACGTCCACACCCTGGTCATCGGCGGCGGTCAGGCTGGGATCGCGACCTCGGCCCACCTGCAGAAGCACGGGGTCGGCCACCTTGTCCTGGAACGTGCCCGCATCGCCGAACGCTGGCGGACCGAGCGTTGGGACAGCCTCGTCGCCAACGGCCCGGCCTGGCATGACCGCTTCCCGGAAGCCGAATTCGACGACATCGACCCCGAGGCCTTCCCGACCAAGGACCGCGTCGCCCGCTATTTCGAAGATTTCGCCCACACCCGCGCCCTGCCCGTCCGTACCGGCGTGATCGTCACCCGGCTGGAACGCCAGCGCGACGGCTTTCTGGCAACCACGCCGGACGGCGAAATCCAGGCCCGGAACGTCGTCGTGGCCACCGGCCCGTTCCAGCGCCCGCTGATCCCCACCACGGTCACCGACCCCGGCCTGACCCAGCTTCATTCCACCGCCTACCGCAACCCGGGCGCCCTGCCGGACGGCGCGGTGCTGGTCGTCGGTGCCGGGTCCTCTGGCGCGCAGATCGCCGAGGAACTGGCCCGCGCCGGTCGCCGGGTCTTCCTTTCGGTCGGCCCGCATGACCGCCCGCCCCGGCGCTACCGGGGGCAGGATTTCGTCTGGTGGCTGGGAAAGCTGGGGAAATGGGACATGAAGGCCCCGACCCCGGGCACCGAGCATATCACCATCGCCGTCTCGGGGGCCTACGGCGGCCATACGATGGACTTTCGCCGCCTTGCAACCCTCGGTGTCACGCTGCTGGGCCGCACGGGGGAGTATCGCGACGGCGCGCTTGCCATCGCCCCCGACCTTGCCGCCAACATCGCACAGGGCGACCGCAACTACCTGTCCGTCCTGGACGAGGCCGACGCCTATGCCGCCGCCCACGCGCTTGACCTGCCCGAGGAACCGCAGGCGCGGGTCCTGTCGCCGCTTCCCGCCGCGGTGACCGACCCGATCCTGTCGCTGGACCTTGGCCGCGAGGGTATCGCCACGGTGATCTGGGCCACCGGCTTCCGGCTCGACTATGGCTGGATCAACATGGACATCTTCAACGCGGACGGGCGGCCCCGGCACCAGGACGGGGTGGTGACCGACGTGCCCGGCCTTTACTTCGTCGGCCTCCCCTGGCTCTCGTGCCGGGGCAGCGCCTTCATCTGGGGAGCCTGGCGCGACGCCGAACGGCTGGCGGGGCTGATCGCGACAACCGGGCGGTAAGCGATGCCCCTGGCCCAAAAATTTTAGCTAAAATTTTTGGGCCAGGGGGGGCGCGGTGTTTTCCGCCAGAACTACCCCGCCCTTACCGTTCGGCCAGAACCTTTGCCTTCAGCTCCTCCAGCCCCTCTTTCGTCCAGCCCGGCGCGTCGGTCAGGGCGGCCCAGCCGTCGACGTAGTGGTCAAACCGGTAGTTGTGCCCGTGGCCATGTGGCGGGACGATGGCGGTCATCAGGTCGATGGCCAGTTGCAGGAAGGTCACCACCGGCAGCCAGGTGAAATCAGGCGACACATCGGGCGCGCGCGGCCCCTCCAGCCAGTCCGGCCGCCGCCAGAGCGAATTCGGGTCGAAGAACACGATCCCGTCGCTGGCATATTGCAGGTAGATGATCCGGAAACTGCCCCAGGGTGCCGTCGCCTGATCCAGCGTGTTGGTCTGGCTGGTAAAGCGGATAGCACTTCCGTCGCGATACTGCGGCAGCCAGGACGGCGTGCCGGCATTGCGGCTGTCCGTCACCTGGGTCCAAGTCCGGCTGGCAAAGGGCGGGCCGACCCAGAAAGCGCCGTTGAACGGGTCGGCGATCACCTGAAACAGGTCATGGCTGAGATCGGAATTCAACGACCCGAGGCTGAGGCCGTGCAGGTAAAGCTTGGGACGGCTGTCCTTGGGCAGGGTGCGCCAGTGGCCGTAGACGGCGGCAAAGACTGCGCGTGAGGTTTCCACGCCATAATCGGGGTCGACCATCAGGGCGATCCAGCTGGCCAGATAGGAATATTGCACCGACACCGTCGCCACATCGCCGCGCAGCACATATTCCAGCGCGGTCTGGCCCTCCGGGTCGATCCAGCCGGTGCCGGTGGGGGTGTTGATCACCAGATTGGCGCGGTCGAAGGCCCCGATCCGCTGCAGTTCCGCCAAGACCAGCGCCGCCCGCGCCTGCGGATCGGGGGCCGAGTTCAGCCCGGCGTAGACGCGCAAAGGCTCCAGCGCCGCAGCGCCGGTCTTGTCGGCAATCATCGCGCGGTCCGGGCCGCGGGCGACCATCTCGCGTCCGGCCCGACCCAGCCCCTCCCACGTCAGCAGCGACCCCGGGCCACCGGTCTTGAGGGGGTCGGTCGGTTGCGGGCTGCCTTCCTCGAACGTGCCGTCAAGCCTTGCGTAGGTGGCATCCAGAAAGGTGATCGCGCCGCGCACGAGGACGCCGTTGGCCAGGTTCCAGACCAGAAGGGCGGTCAGCACGATGCCGATGGTTGCGGCCTGCGGTCCCGGCAGCCAGCGCCCGAGCCAGCGGCCGAAGCTGCGGGCGGTCAGCCGCACCCCGCGCGACAGCCACAGGATCAGCAGGAACACCACCACCGTCAGAAGCACGATCGAGATCGGGCGCAGCGCCTCGACCGGGGGCATGTCGAGAAGGGCGCGCAAGCCGTTCTGCCAGCCGTTCGCGAGGGTCAGCGTGAAACCCGCGACCAGTGCGCAAGCTGCGCCGACGACCGGCGCGATCAGGCGGTGCGTGACCCGTGGCAGCTGGAAGAAGCGCCAGATCGCGGCGAGCCCCAGCCCGATGCCGTAACCCGCCGACACGCTCAACCCGCTGAGCACACCCTGGATCAGCGCGCCGCGCGGCACGAGGCTGGGGGCCAGCGAGGCGGTGAAAAACAGCGTGGCGATGATCATCGCGGCCGGATGCGGGACGGGGAAGGCGCGCCAGGTGCGGCCTTCCTTTGGTGTCAGGGTCTCGGTTGGCATGGTCACGCTGGTCTTTCCCCCCGGCAGGTCGTTTTGGTTTGGGGGGCGACATCGTGGCTGCGGTTCCCCTGAAGGAACCCAAGGCCAAACGCAGCCGCGGCGTCAAGCTTTCCTTTGCCCGCTAACGCCCGACCACGCGGCGGGCAAGCTCGCGGTAGGTCAGGGCGTGATCGAAGGCGCCCGTGTTCAGGAAGGCCAGGATCTGCGCCATCACCAGCGGGTTGTTCATCAGGAACGTATGGGTCACCGGCAGCACGATGTGATCGGCCATCCCCGCGACCCGGGTGCTTTCGACCGAGACCTTGCCGTCATCCGGCCCCTCGATCAGGCTGGAGAACAAGGGATTCAGCGTCACGTTGCCGGCGATCACGCCAAGGTCGAAATCGACCGGACCGAACTGGCCCATGATGCCCTTGTCGCCGGTGCCAAGCTCCAGCCCCGCCGGGCCGGTGATCATCCCGTAAAGCTTGATGTCGCCGAAGACATCGACAATTTCCGAGCCCTGGTTCGGCGGTGCCAGCATCACCACCCGGCCCAGGTTGTCAGGCCGGTTCTTCGCCAGCCAGCCCCGGACCAGGATCCCGCCCATCGAATGGGTCACGAAGTTCACCCGGTCCGCGCCGCAGTCCTTTACCGCCTTGCCGACATAGCCCAGCAGGTTGGCCACCGTCGTCTCGCGCGAAGGGTACTCCATGTTGACGACCCGGTAGCCGTCGGCCTGCAGCACCTGCTCCATCAGCAGGAACGACCCGTCGCCGCGACCAAGACCATGCAGCAGGACAACGCAGTCGCCCGGCCCCGCCATGGCCGGTTGCGGCAGGACCGCCAGGTCCGGCAGCAGCAACAGCACCGCAAGACAGGCCCGCCGCAACCGAACGGACAGGAAGCTGCGCCGGATCCTGCCCGAAAAGCCAAGGCCAGCGGAACCGGGCCGCGGGCTCATATGCCCTCCAGGTAGGCGTCGATGTCCAGGGTCTGCCGCACGCCAAGATCCGCGCCATGCGCGACCAGGAAAGCATCGGCCGCCTTGCGGCCTTCGTCGCGCAGCATGACGAAGAACCCCCATTCCGCCAGCAGCTTCGAAGAATAGCCAAGCTCCAGCATCAGGTCCGACGCAATCCGGTGCAGCCGCATCTCGGCCAGCGCCTTGCCCTCTCCGGTGCCGGGATCGGCCACCTTGCGCATCATCGCGGCCCCGCGCAACTCCTTGATCAGGACCGAGTTGAAGGCGATCTCGTTCAGCCGGTCCTGGATCTCGCGCGCGGTGCGGGGCGGTTCGGGGCGCAGGATCGGGTTGATCTGCACGATGATCGTATCCCGAGAGTCGCATTCGCGCACCAGCGGCACGATCGAGGGGTTGCCGGAAAAGCCACCGTCCCAGTAGAACTCGCCGTCGATCTCGACCGCCTGGAACATCGTCGGCAGGCAGGCCGAGGCCATCAACACCTCGGGTGTGATGTCGGCATTGCGAAACAGCCGCCCGCGCCCGGTCCGCACGTTCGTCGCATTGACGAAAAGCTTGATCTCCGCTTGCGCAACGCGGTCAAAGTCGATGCATTCCGTCAGGATCGACCGCAAGGGGTTGGCCCCCCGGGGATTGGTGTCATAGGGCGACATCATCCGTGCCGCCATTTCCAGCGCGCTGAACGCCGGGGAATAGTCAAGCGTCCAGAGATTGGCCATCCGCTCGATCGGGCCGCGCTGCATCGGGCTGAAGCGCCCGGCATCGGCCACGGCGCGCCAGTAGCGCTCCAGCGCCGCCTTTGCCCCGGTCCGACCACCGGCCGCGTAACCGTCAACCAGAACGGCCGCGTTCATCGCCCCTGCCGAGGTTCCCGATACGCCCGAGACCTCGATCCAGGTTTCGTCCAGCAGACGGTCGATCACCCCCCAGGTGAAAGCGCCATGCGCTCCCCCACCCTGAAGGCCAAGGTCAACCGCCACCGACTTGCGCTGCATCGCCACGTCTCCTGTTCGGGCAAGACTGCCGGGCCTGCCACCCGGGCACAAGCCTAGTCGATCCGCCCCCCCTGCACCACCCGTCAGGGGGCCGGCGCCAGCGGGTGCCGGCTGCACCGAAGGCCACCGAAGTCGCGCCTCGTCCACCGTCGACAAGCCCTGATCGCGGCCGGGCCGCGGCGTTGCATCAAGCCGCCAGGCAGGCGCACCCCGCCCCGCAGCCTCGACGGCCAGCGCACCAAGCCTCTGGATCCTGGCCGCATTCCAGACCCTACTCACCGCCTTCGGCACGCCCCCGCGCAGCGCGATGAGAGGCCCCGGCCTCTGCCAGCCCGGCGCAGGCCAGCTCCACGGCCATTATGATCGGATTCACGAATTCCGGTCACACTGTCCAACGGGCAGCGTCGTCGTCTGACCGTACCGGAGGCCGCGATTGCACGACACCCCTGGAAATCTTGCAAAGGCTGAGCTTCGGGCCGCCGGCTGGGCTTCTGCGGGCCTGATTTCGGTCGTGGTCCTGTTCAGCGTCCTCGTCAATGCCCTCATGCTGACCGGACCGCTCTACATGCTCCTGGTCTACGACCGTGTTCTCGGCAGCGGGTCCATCCAAACGCTGGTGGCGCTTTCGATCCTTGCCATGGCGCTCTTTCTCGGGATGGGCGTGCTGGAGGAAGCGCGCGGGCGGGTGATGACGATCGTGGGCGCCCGGTTCCAGGACCAGCTGGACCCCCGGGTCTTTGCCGCGGCATTGCGCCGCTCGGCCCTGGCCCCGCACGATCCGGCGGCCTTCGTCGCGCAGCGCGATCTTGAGGCGGTCCGCGTGTTTCTGTCCTCGCCGATGCTGCTGGCCCTGATGGATCTGCCTTGGACCCCGGTCTTCATCGCGGCAATCTTCGTCTTCCATCCGGTTCTCGGCTGGCTTGCCGTCGCGGGCGGGGCCTTCCTGGTCACAGTCGCCCTGGTCAACCAGGCCCTGTCGCGCAGACCGCAGGCCATGGCCTGCCAGGCCGGGCTGGCATCCGACCGGCTCGCCGACCAGATCAAGGCCGATGCCCAGGTGTTGCAGGCCCTTGGCATGACCGGCGCGGGCCTCGGTCGCTGGCGCATCGCCCGGCATCTGGCCTTGCGACGCGCGGTCACGGCTGCCGGCCTGGCGGGGGCCATGGGCGCCCTGACGCGGACCTTCCGGCTGTTCCTGCAATCGGCCATGCTTGGCCTTGGCGCCTGGCTGGTCCTGCAAGGCCAGCTGACGGCCGGTGCGATGATCGCCGGGTCGATCCTCATGGGCCGCGCGCTCGCTCCGGTCGATGCGGCCGTCGCGCATTGGGCGGTGGCCGAGCGTGCCAGACAAGCCTGGCTGCGCCTGGGCGCGCTTCTGTCCGATGCTCCCGATGCGCATCCTCGCACCGCGCTGCCAAGGCCGAAAGCCGCGCTTGACGTCGAACGGCTGTACCTGGCAGCGCCGGGCGACGCCGGAATGATCCTGCGCGGCGTCGGCTTCCGCCTGCAACCGGGACAGGCGATCGGCGTGATCGGCGCCTCCGGGTCCGGCAAGTCCACGCTGGCGAAGGCGCTGACCGGGGCCTGGCCGCCGTCCGGCGGAACCGTGCGGCTGGATGGCGCGACGCTTGACCAGTACGACCCCGATACGCTGGGGCGGCTTCTGGGCTATCTGCCGCAGCGGATCACGCTCTTTGACGGGACCATCGCAGAGAATATCGCGCGGCTGGATCCATGTCCGGACAGCGCGCGGGTCGTTGCGGCCGCCGTGCAAGCCGACGCGCATGCGATGATCCTCAGGCTGCCAAACGGCTACGACACCCGCGTCACGTCGACCGGCGGGCAGCTTTCGGGCGGGCAGATGCAGCGGATAGCACTGGCCCGCGCCCTTTACGGCGATCCGGTCCTGCTGATCCTGGATGAGCCGAACTCGAACCTGGACAGCGAAGGGTCGGCGGCCCTGAACGCGGCCATCCGGGCGATGAAGGCCCGCGACGGGTCGGTCCTGATCATGGCGCATCGACCTGCGGCCATTCAGGAATGTGATCTTCTTCTGGTTCTGGACGGCGGGATGTGCCGGGACTTCGGACCGCGCGACGAGGTTCTGCGCGCCCAGGTCAAGAACCACACCGAGATTGTCAGGTCTTCGGCAAGGGGCCGACCCGCATGACCGGGCCGGACCCGCGCTGGTCGGCCGCCCGGCCGCTTGTCCTTGGCCTTCTGACCGCCGGGCTGCTTGTCGGAGGGATCGGGGTTTGGTCGGTCCGGACGTCGCTTGCCGGTGCGATCATCGCGCCGGGGCTGGTCGAAGTGTCGCAAAGCCGCCAGGTGGTGCAGCACCCCGACGGTGGCATCGTGACCGAAATCCGCGTCGCCGAAGGCGATCAGGTTGCCGCCGGTGACATCCTGCTGCGCCTTGACGGAAGCGGGCTGCGGCCAGACCTGGCCCTCGTCGAAGCCCGGATCGGCAAGCTTCGCGCGCAGCGGGCCCGGCTCGAAGCGCAACGGGACGACGCCCGCACCATCACCTTTCCCGATGACCTGCTCGCGGCAGGCAGGCTCCAGGCCGATGTCGACGCCATGATCGCCGCGGAAGCCGGGCTTTTCGAACGCCAGGCCCAGGCGCTTGGGCTGGCCCGGGCGCAACGGCAGCGCCGGATCGGCCAGATCCGCGCCCAGATCGCCGGCCTTGCGGCGCAGCAGCTTGCCGTCCGGACCGAGCTTCGGCTTGTCGAGACAGAGCTGTCCACCCAGGACGCGCTTCTGTCCCGGGGCCTGACCGAAGCGGCACGGGTCCTGGCCATCGAACGGGACCTCGCACGGCTGCACGGTCGCGTCGGCGAGCTGGCCGCAGCCGAGGCGGAAGCCCTGGCCAGGATCACCGAAGTCGAAATCGAGATCGCCGCCCTGAACACCCGGCACCGCGAACTGGCCGAGGCAGACCTGCGCGACGTGGTGGAAAGCCAGCTTGAACTGACCGGGCGCGCCAGGTCGCTGGAGCTGCGGATCTCGCGGCTGGATGTGCGGGCACCGGCGGGGGGGATCGTCTTCGGCCTGCAGGTGACGACCCCCCAGGC
The DNA here is from genome assembly GCA_031409795.1 of Rhodobacterales bacterium. Lineage (GTDB taxonomy): Bacteria > Pseudomonadota > Alphaproteobacteria > Rhodobacterales > Rhodobacteraceae > Tabrizicola. Next base: position 45,707 of record JANNXX010000003.1, on the reverse strand, counting down.
GGTGCTGCGCCCGGCAGACCCGCTGATGTTCATCGTGCCGCAGGATCGCCCGCTTCTGGTGGCCGCGCGGGTTCCGGCCACCCATGTCGACGAAGTGCGCCCGGGTCAGCGGGTGCGGCTGGTGTTCTCGTCGCTGTCGGCCGGGACAGCGCCGGAAAGCACCGGAAGCGTGGCCCGCGTCTCGGCCGACGCGCTGACAGATGAGCGGACGGGCATGCCCTACTTCCGCGCCGAGATCACCCTGGATGCGGCGGACGGGGCGCAGAACCCGGCGGCCAGGCTCGTGCCCGGCATGCCGGTTCAGTCCTTTATCCGGACCACCGATCGCAGCCCGTTCAGCTATCTTCTCAAGCCGTTCACCGACTATTTCCGCCAGGCCTTTCGCGAAACCTGACGCAGCGGCGGGCCAGGCAGTCCGGGCACTGCAACCGGCGTCCCGACCGGCCCGGAACCGGCGGGCGGCTCGGGTTTCCCGCCGCTCTTTTGCACTGGACTTTGACTTTGGCCTATGGCCGTATCCATCCTGATTGGACCGGAAATGAGGACCAAAGTGCCAAACGGCCTGCTGTCACTTGCGACGACCCTGGCACTTGCAACCTTCGTTCTGATCGGGTGCGGCAGGGCGCCGGACCTTGTCGGTATCGACAATCCAGACATCCCGACCAGCTCTGTTCCGGATGTCAGCCGTCATCAGATCTTCATCATGTCGACCCGGCAGGCCTCCGAGGCCGTCGGCGCGTTCTACTCGGGCGCCCGGGCGGCGGATCTGGGCCTTGCCTCCGTCAGCGTGACCATTCCGCCAAACCATGTCGTGGGAAAGCTTGAACGGCCCAGGCGCCTGCCACCCGATCCGCGGACCGAATTCGCCGTCGTCGACCCGGTGATTTACGCAAGCGACCCGTCCTTCGTTTCCGCGGTCAACCGCGAATTGGCGACCCGGCCCCCCGGCGCACGCGATCTGCTGCTTTTCGTGCACGGCTACAACACCTCGACCAGCGACGCGATCCTCCGGTTGGGGCAGTTTGTCGAAGACTCCGGCTTCAAGGGCGTGCCGGTTCTTTTCACCTGGGCCTCCGCGGCCAAGGCGCCGCGATATGTCTACGACCTCAACAGCGCGCTTGTGGCCCGGGTCAAGATCAAGCAGATGGCCGCCATTCTGTCGGAAACCAATGCCAGCAGCGTGCATGTCTTCGCGCATTCGATGGGCACCTTTCTGACGATGGAGGGGCTGGTTGACGCGCAGTTGGCCGGCACGCTGGGCCGCAGCAGCCGCATCGACAATATCATGCTGGCCTCTCCCGATATCGACATAGACCTGTTCCGCACCCAGATCGGGTTGCTGCCGCCGGCCCTGGTCAAGAGAATGTTCGTTCTCATCTCGCAGGATGACAGCGCTCTGAGGATCTCGCGCCGGATAGCGGGCGGCATTCCCCGGGTTGGGGCGGCCGATGCAAAGCAGCTTGAAGACCTCGGCCTGACGGTCATCGACCTGTCCGAAATCGAGGACTCAAGCTCGGGCAGCCATTCGAAATTCGCCGGTTCGCCGGAAGTCGTCAAACTCATCGGGACCGGACTGAACTCTGCCAGCCAGTTCGAAGAAAGCTCGAATTTCAGCCTTGAGCAGATCCTCGTGGGTGTTCCGATCCGTATTCTGGGCAGGTGACCTGGCTGCGCCGGATTGCGTCGGGCCTTTCGCTGCCCCCCCCCTCGGGTCGGCGGTCCAGTCCTGAACAGGCGATGACAGTCATGGCGATGCCTCGCTGCAGCGGCTGCGTGCCCGGGCCAAGCGGAACGGCTATCTTGAACACACCGCGGCGATGACCGTCACTTGGGATCAGGGTTCGGGCAGCATCTCCATCGGCTCCGCCAGTTCCGAGGTGGTCCATGTGCCTCGGTACAGTGAAACCCTGTGCACCCGACCCGCCCCGGCAACGCCGGTCCATGTCACGGACGAACACGACTGGTCCGATTTTCTTATGACCGGCGCGGTCGGCTGGGGCAGCGCCATCATCCTGGAAGATATCTTCGACGATGCGGATTGGGGCAGTGACTGGGCCTATGGTTACAGCGGCGGTGGCAATGACATCAGCCGGGATGGCGACAAGGCGGCATCCCTGCGCGGCAAGAAAGGCCTGAATGGGAACCGCCGACATGGCTGACAAGTCGCGGCTCCTCGCGTCGACCCTGGCGCTTCTCCTCGGCACTTCGGTTGCCTTAGCCGGTCCGGCGACCTACCCGACGCCCGAAGCCGCGACCGAAGCTTTCGTCGCTGCCCTGCAAGCGCAGGATCGCGCTGCCCTCCTGGTGGTCTTCGGTCCCAAGGCCGAGGACCTCATCTCGTCCGGCGATCCCGACAGCGATGCCGCCGCGCGGGAAGAGTTTCTGGCCGGCTACACCGCGCGTCACAAGATCGTCGCTCCGGGCGAGGGGCGGGCCGACCTGCAGATCAGGAACAGTCCGTGGACCTTCCGCATAGCCCTGTAAACCATCGGGAGAACAGTTTCGCAGGGGCATGTGGCGGAGGAAACGCGACTGCGGGCGAACCTTCTCTGGGCTCGATGGATCGCTACTTGGTTTCTTGGCGAAAGAATTCGAAGGGCTTTTCATCCTGACCGATGAGGCAGCGCACCCCTATCGGGGGCAGCATGTCGAGATCTGCCCGATCGTACGCCGTTTCTTCGGCTAACGCGATGTCAGTCAGCGTGCCGTAGGCCACGTCGATAAACGCAAAATCGGATTGGCTGAAAGCGAAAGTTGAAAGAACCCGCTGAAACTCGGGAAGATCGTGGCGCCATGGGTATTCCACAGTGAGCATGATGACGGATGTGTCGCAGTACCGGCCATGGGCGAGCAAGAAGGGACTTGGATCATTCGCCCCTTCTCCCTCAAACTCATGGCCCACTCGCAGGCCCGCCACTTTGTCAGTTAGGCCAATTACAAACCAGTCATCGCCAACGGGCCGGAGTTCGATTCGAAGTTCAGGCGTCTCTACTGTTGAACCGTTGTATGTCGTCTGACCTACCGACTGGGTGGCACTGCCCAGCAGAAGGACCAGCATTGAATTTCGCAGCCTGCGTTTCATTCGGCGTCCTCGAAGCGCGGCCTCGCAACCGAGAATCGACAGATATTGGCGAATACCGCAGATGCATTCAGGTCTCGGACGTTGTCCCAGCGTTGATCGTACGAGTTCGTTCCCGGATTAATGATTGCGGTAATGCTGTCGGCGGCAGCTTGGTTGACTCCGGCGTCCACGAGCGAGAAAAGGTTGTTCGCGCGCCAGAACCAGAGAGCAGATCGCACAGCATAGCGAGGAGTCCCAAGCAGTTCCGGCTCGGCTTCAAAGTCGATCAATTCCCCGAAAAGTTTCGCATGATCTTCGGTGAAGGCCCGGTAATTCGCCCGTCCGGTGACCTGTTTCAGCCCGCGTCCACGGAACCTCCACCCGTCGCCGCTTTCGATATCACCATTGCCATTTCGATCAGCATAGGCGCGGTTTGCAATCGCTTCCTGATCCGCAGGATACTCGTCAGTTCTTCCAAAACGCAGGGCTTCGTCGGGATGACGACGGAAGTAGCGAAAAGTTACACCAAGTCTGTCGGGAGGGTAGTCAAGACTCTCGATAAGACGCAGTCCTTGTCCGACCTCCTGAAGCACCTGACCAAAAAAGTGTGAGAGGCGATCCGGGCTGTCGAGGCGAGCTGTCACAATCTGAAGGTCGATTTCTCGTGCTATCTGCGCCAGACGGTCGGTATCAGCTTCAGGGAAAACGGATGCCAGTCGATCAGCCGTCAGTATGTCGCACACCGCGGCTTCGGGTATATTGGACTGATCAATGATTGGTTCCGCCGTGCATCGACAGTTCCACACTTGACCCGGATGCCCGCCTTCAGGGGGGGCCGACCACGAGAAGACGCTGTCGTCATACTCGGAATGGGAAGCGCGAACCAAGGGTTCGTCGCGGCTTCGCCAAGTGTAACTTTCGATCTGAATGGCTTCCGTCTGGAAGTAACCGTTCAGTATTTCCGCATAACGAGCAATGATCGACGTAATGACCGGGTCATTGGAGTTCACCTCCACACCGATTTCGGTCAACCTGTCTGCAACTTCGCGCCTAAGTTGGTCACGGATGGGCGCCAAATCTACAGCACTGATGTCGATAGAGACACCGTCGGGAAGGGAACGGTTCAGGCTACCTACCGCTGCGGCGAGCGCATCATCGATGATGCTGTCGAGGAGTCGGTCGGGCACAACCGAAAACTTTGTTTCCAAATCAGCAAGGCCATTTAACACCAACACGAAGGTGCTTTGCCCGCCTGACCTGATCCAAGTTGAGAATTTGCTCTCGTGCCGCATTCCGCCAACGCCCCCAGAACATGGGGCCATTGGACCCGCTCGTAGTCAAGGAGTCGTTAACGCTCCGGTCGCAACCCTTTGGAGCCAGAGAAAGTTGGATCGGGGTCGCGTTGGCGGAGGAGGTGGGATTCGAACCCACGGTAGGGTTCCCCCTACGTCGGTTTTCAAGACCGGTGCGTTAGACCACTCCGCCACTCCTCCGACAGCGCCGCAATACGCGGGGGGAAATGATTCTGAAAGTGGGCCGGAGCGGCGTTTTCCGCTGATCGTGATGGCTTGAAAACGCCTCCACCCTTTCCAGCGGCGCGCGAAGGCGGTATGGTAACGCCCAGGCAGGCAGACCTGGTCGGATCAGGGGCGGCGACAGCCCCGGGATTGCAACCCACCGAACAGGCAGGAACCAAAAGCGCGGCGACCAGACCGCGCGATATTGAGGGCGGAAGATGGCAATGGCAGCACTCCGGCAAATCGTTCTTGGCCTGGCGGCCACAGGGCTGCTCATGGGATGTGTCGAAGGCGCCGGCCCTGCGGCGGAAGGCGGACCTGCGGGCAGCGCCTCACCTGCCGCCACCCGCGCCGCCGCCCGGGGCGGCAGCGGCCGCGAAACCGAGGCGCCCGATGTCTTCCAGGTCTCGGACAGCGCCCTGTGGGATGGCCGCCCGTCGCTGGGCGGCATCTGGGTCGCTTCACCGGATGTCGTGGATCCCCAGCGCGTGGTGATGTTCAATGGCGCCACCGGCAAATCGGTGAACGGGGCGCTTTTCCGGCGCGAGCGTGACAATCCGGGTCCGCCGCTGCAAGTCTCGTCCGACGCCGCCGAGGCGCTTGGCATGCTCGCCGGTCAGCCGACCGAGCTTCGCGTGACCGCCCTGCAGAAGAAGTCCGAAGCCCCAGCCGAAGTCCCGGCCGAAGTCCCGGCCGTCGTGGCCGAAGCCGCGCCGGTTGTCGCCGGGGCGGAAGCGGCGGAAACCGCAGCCCTTGCCACCGCTGCCCTGGAGGCAACCGCTGGCGCAGCGGTGGCCGATGCGGCCGTTGACGGTGCGGTCGAGGGCACGGTCGAGGGCGCTGTCGCGGTCGAGGGTGCCGTGCCGGAAACCCCGAAGCGCAAGACCTGGAAAGAGCGCCGCGCCGAAGCCAAGGCCCGCCGCGAGGCGGAAAAAGCTGCCAGGGCCGCCGAAAAGGCCGCCGAAGCTGGCGCCGCCCTGCCGGAAGGCCAGGACGCGGCGGCCGCCGCCCCCACGGTTGACAGTGCCGGCGTCGCCGTCGTCGAAACCGCTCCTCTGGACGCGCGCAGTCCCGAAGTCGCGGCCGCGCCGCCGGCAGAGATCGCGGCCGCGCCGGCCGCCGAACTGCCGGCTGAACCGGAAAAGAAGACCCGCCGGCAACTTCGCGAAGAGAAAGAGGCCGCAGCCGCTGCCGCTGCCGCTGCCGCAGCCGCTGCCGCCGCGCCAGCCGTCGAGACCGCCGCCGCCCGACCGATCCAGATCGCGTCCTTCTCGAAGGAAGAGAACGCGAACCGTGCGGTCGAGGCGCTGGCCAAGATCGGCGTGACGGCGCAGACGCAGAAGTCCGAACAGGGCGGCAAGGTGGTCTGGGGGGTCGTGACCTCGGGCGAAGAGGCACAGCTTGCCGCGATCAAGGACGCCGGCTTTGCCGACGCCTTCTTCCTCAAATGACCGCGTTGCGCACCCTGCTTGGCCTTCTGTGCGGCCTGCTGTCCCTTGCGGCCCTGCCCGTCCGCGCCTTCGAGACCGCCGCCACCGCCGCCTGGGTCTACGACATGTCGACCCAGACCGTGCTGATGGACAAGAACGCCGACCTGCCGGTGCCCCCGGCCTCGATGTCCAAGCTGATGACCATCAGCATGCTGTTCGAGGCGCTGCGCGACGGCCGGGTCACCATGGCGACCGAATTCGCCGTGTCCTCGCGCGCCAAGGCGATGGGCGGCTCGACCATGTTCCTTCAGGAAACCGACCGGCCCACGGTCAGCGACCTGATCCGCGGCATGATCGTCAACTCGGGCAATGATGCCTGCGTCGTTGTCGCCGAAGGGCTGGCCGGCACCGAAGAGGCCTTCTCGGCCCAGATGACCGAACGCGGCCGCGCCCTGGGCATGACCGCCTCGACCTTCGCCAATGCCTCGGGCTGGCCCGATCCGAACCACCGCATGTCGATGCGCGATCTTGGCATCCTGGCGCAGCACCTGATCGAGGATTTCCCCGAGTACTACCCGATCTTTGCCGAGATCGAGTTCAACTTCCAGAACCGCGCCCCCGACAACCGCTTCAACCGCAATCCGCTGCTGAAGCTTGGCATCGGGGCGGACGGGCTGAAGACCGGCCATACCAGCGAGGCCGGCTATGGCCTGGTCGGCTCGGCGAAGCAGGGGGACCGGCGGGTGATCTTCGCGATCACCGGCCTCGCCTCCGAAACCGCCCGCGCCGAAGAGGCCGAACGGATCGTCGGCTGGGCTTTCCGGCAGTTCTCGGAAAAGACCGTCGCCAAGGGGGGCCAGCGCCTGGCCGAAGCCGAGGTGCACCTGGGCAGCGCCGACACCGTCGGCCTCGTCCCGGCCGAGGATGTCCGCCTGCTGGTCCCGGCGCTGGTCCAGGACAGCATGAGCGCCGAAGTCCTCTATAACGGTCCCCTCGCGGCGCCGATCGCCGCCGGCAGCCCGGTGGCCGAGCTGGTGATCCATGTCCCCGACCTGCCCGACCGCCGCATCCCCCTCGTCGCCGAGGCCGAGGTCGGCAAGGCCGGGTTCCTGCGCCGCCTGACCGCCGCCGCCAACGTGCTTTACGGCCGCTACCTCGGGTCGCCGGCCAGCTGAATGGCCGGGCTTTTCGTCAGCTTCGAGGGCATCGACGGTTCGGGCAAGTCGACCCAGGCCCGCCGCCTTGCCGACAGGTTGCGCGCGTCCGGCCGGGTCGTGACCCTGACCCGCGAACCCGGCGGCAGCCCCGGCGCCGAAGAGATCCGCCGCCTGGTCCTCGAAGGCGATCCTGACCGCTGGTCGGCCGAGACCGAGATCCTGCTGTTCACCGCCGCCCGCCGCGACCATCTGGAAAGGACCATCCGCCCGGCCCTTTCCCGGGGCGAGGTGGTGATCACCGACCGGTTCGCCGACAGCACCCGCATCTTCCAGGGCATCACCCGGGGCGACCTGGCCGCCACCGTTGATCGCCTGCACGACCTGATGATCGGGGTCGAGCCCGACCTGACCCTGCTTTTCGACCTCGATCCCGCAATCGGCCTGTCCCGCGCCACCGCCCGCGCCGGAAAGGAGCTGCGCTTCGAGGACATGGGCCTCGCCTTCCAGCAAAAGGCCCGCGACGGCTTTCTCGCGCTGGCCGCCCGCCATCCGCGTTTTCGCCTGATCGACGCCGACGGCCCTGCCGAAACGGTCGCCGACCGGGTCTGGACAACCCTCTCACCCCAGCTTCCCCCACCATCCTAGGCCGCCCGACAGCGCCCCGCATCACAGCGTGCGCTACAGCGCGCCACCGCCCCCGATCTTCTGGTGCGCTGTAGGGTGCGCTACAGCGCACCACCGACCCCAAACCACCGCCCACCGCGCCCGATCACAGCGCCCGCAACAGCGCCCCACCAACGCCAAACCACCGCCCGCCGCCGCCTCCATCGCAGCGCGCAACAGCGCACCACCATCGCCAGGCCAAGCACCCGCCACAGCCCCGTCCGGTCCTTGTCAGCCCCGGGCGACAGCCCCGGTCCCCTTCACCACCGATGCGGGCGTACCAGGTCAGCTTCTGCGCCGCCTTCCGTCGCCGGCCCCGATTCTCCGGTCCTGCCTGACGAACCTTCACCACCGCGCGCGCAAAGACGGAAGAAAGACGCAAGGAAGACCGACGGAAGCCACCCCATCCTTGCAGACTTCTCAGGGATTAACCCAGCGTTCCCAATCCCTTGAAGCCCACCTCGCCCCCCGCCCCTGGCCGCCTCCCCGGTCACGCCTCCTTGACCCCAACCCCCTTCCCCCAACCCCTTCCCCCAACCCCTTCCCCCTGCCCCGTCCCCCGTGCAATCTGCCGCCATGGCCGCCACCGATCCCCTCCCCGAACCTGACCGCATCGAAGGCGCCCCGCACCCGCGTGAGACGCTCCGCCTCCATGGCCAGGCCGCGGCCGAGGCAGAGCTTCTGTCCGCCTTCGCCACCGGCCGTCTGCACCATGCCTGGATGCTTGCCGGCCCGAAGGGGATCGGCAAGGCCACCCTGGCCTGGCGCCTTGCCCGCTTCCTCCTTGCAACGCCCAAGGATGACGGCGGGATGTTCGCCGCCCCACCGCCGTCCAGCCTCGACATCGCGCCCGACCATCCCGTCGCCCGCCGCCTGCTGCAACTGGCCGAGCCGCGACATTTCCTGCTGCGCCGCAGCGCGAACGACAAGGAAACCGCCCTGTCGCAGGTGATCTCGGTCGATGACCTGCGCAAGATGAAAAGCTTTTTCACCCTTTCCGCCGCCGACGGGGGCCGGCGCACCGCGATCATTGACAGTCTGGACGAGATGAACCCGGCCTCGTCCAACGCGCTTCTCAAGCTGCTGGAAGAACCGCCGGCGAATGTCACGCTGATCCTGGTCGCGCATCAGCCGGCCCGGCTTTTGCCCACCATCCGCTCGCGCTGCCGCGTGCTGCGCCTCCTGCCGCTCGCGCCTGAAGACCTCGGCGCCGCCCTTGCCGCCGCCGGTGGCGCGGTGGACCAGGCCGACACCACGGCGATTGCGCAGCTGTCGGCCGGCTCTGTCGGCGAAGCCTTCCGCCTGGCCAACCTGGACGGGCTCAAGCTTTACGCAAGCCTGGTGCGGCTTTTCGGCACCCTGCCCCGGCTGGACCGGCCGCAGGCCCTGGCCCTGGCCGATCTCGCCGCCGTCCGGGGCGCTGCCGAGACCTTCGATCTCATCGTGACCCTGATCGACCTCTGCCTGGCCCGGCTCGCGCGGCACGGGGCCAGCGGCGAGACCCCGCCCGAAGCCGCCCCGGGCGAGGCGCGGCTCCTGGCCCGCCTTGCCCCGGACCCGGTCGCCGCGCGACATTGGGCCGACCTCGGCCAGACCCTCTCGGCCCGGGCGCGCCGTGGCAAGGCCGTCAACCTTGACCCTGCCGCGCTTCTCATGGATATGCTCCTGAAGATCGACGAGACGGCGGGCGCGCTCGCCCAAAGGTGACAGCGATGCCCCCCCAAGCGGACCCCGATTACCCGGCCGACTTCCAACCCGCCACCCCCCCCGAACTTGTCGACAGCCATTGTCACCTCGACTTCCCGGATTTCACTGACGAGCTGCCGCAGGTCATCGCCCGCGCCACCGCCGCCGGGGTCACCCGCATGGTCACGATCTGCACGCGGTTGCGCAATGTGCCCCAGGTCCGCGCCATCGCCGAGACCTACCCGCAGGTGTTCTTCGCCGCCGGCACCCACCCGATGAGCGCCGCCGAAGAACCGCTTGCCGCGCTGGACGACCTGGTCACCCTTGCCCGGCACCCCAAGCTGGTCGGCATCGGCGAAACCGGGCTCGACTATCACTACACCGCCGACAGCAAGGCGATCCAGCAGACCTCGCTGCGCATCCACATCCAGGCCGCGCAGGAAACCGGCCTGCCGCTGATCATCCACGCCCGCGACGCCGATGACGACATGGCCGCAATCCTGACCGAAGGCTACCGCGTCCGGCCCTATGCCTGCGTGATGCACTGCTTTTCCTCGGGTGCGGCGCTGGCCCGGACCGCGCTTGACCTCGGCTTCTACCTGTCGATGTCCGGCATCGTCGCCTTTCCGAAAAGCCAGGACCTGCGCGCCATCTTCGCCACCGCCCCGCTGGACCGCATCCTGATCGAGACCGACAGCCCCTATCTCGCCCCGCCGCCCTACCGGGGCCGGCGCAACGAACCGGCCCATGCCGCCTTCACCGCCCGCGCCGGCGCCCGGATCTTCGATGTGACCGACACCGATTTCGCCGCCGCCACCACCGCGAACTTCGACCGGCTCTTCACCCGGGCCACCGTTGCGGCGCAGGCTGCCTGATGGCGCAGCTGTCCTTCACCATCCTGGGCTGCGGCTCTTCGGGCGGGGTGCCACGGCTGGGCGGAACCGCACCCGGCGGAGACTGGGGCGACTGCGACCCCGCGAACCCGCGCAACCGCCGCCGACGCTGCGCGCTTCTGGTCACGCGGACGGCACCAGGCGGCGTGACCCGGATTCTTGTCGACACGCCACCCGACCTGCGCGACCAGCTTCTGGATGCGGGCACCGGCCATCTCGATGCCGTGGTCTACACCCACAGCCATGCCGACCACATGCACGGCATCGACGATCTGCGCCAGGTGGTGTTCATCCGGAAAAGCCGCCTGCCCGTCTGGGCAGATGGCCCGACGCAAGAGGCGCTGATCTCGCGCTTCGGCTATGCCTTCGTGCAGCCGGCAGGCTCCGACTATCCGCCGATCCTCGATCTTCATGCGATCGACGGCCCCCTGACCGTGACCGGCGCCGGCGGGCCGGTTACCTTGATCCCCTTCCGCGCCGAACATGGCAGCATGGATGCGCTCGGCTTCCGGATCGGCCCCTTGGCCTATCTGCCCGACGCGGTCGCGATCCCCGAAGAAAGCTGGCCGCAGCTTGACGGCCTGGACTGCTGGATCGTCGATGCGCTGCGCCGCAAGCCGCACCCGACCCATGCCCATCTGGCCATGACGCTCGACTGGATCGCCCGCGCCCGCCCCGCCCGCGCCATCCTGACAAACATGCACAACGATCTCGACTATGACACGCTCAAGGCCGAGCTGCCCCCCCACATCTCGCCCGCCCATGACGGGCTGACCGTGACCTATGACACCCAGCCCTGACCAGAGCGCTTCCTGTCTGCCCGGATATCCCGCGGGGGGCGTGGAGGGGGCGAACCCCCCCGCCCGACGCCGGGCGTGAGCGCGCTTCTCGACGTCATCCTGCCGGTCTTTCTGGTCATCGGCTTCGGCTATGCAGCGGCGCGCTGGCTCGGGTTCCGCGAGGGGTCGGTCGACGGGGTGATGCAATTCGCCCAGGGCTTCGCGTTGCCGCTCCTGCTGTTCGCCTCGATCGCGCGGCTGGACCTCGGACAGGCCTATGATGCGGGGCTGATGCTCAGCTTCTACATCGGCGCGTTCTCCGGCTTCGGGGCCGGCTTTCTTGCCGGGCACTTCCTCTTCGCCCGGCCGGTGACCGACAGCATCGCCTTCGGCTTCTGCGGGCTGTTCTCGAACTCGCTTCTGCTTGGCGTGCCGATCACCCAGCGCGCCTACGGGGCCGAGGCGTTGACCGGCACCTTCGCGATCATCTCGATCCACGCGCCGGTGTTCTACGCCTTCGGGATCACCTGCATGGAACTGGCCCGCTCCCGCGGCCTTGGCCTTTCGGCCCCGGTGCTGGCCCGCCAGGTCGCGCGGGCAATCCTGACCCAGCCGCTGGTCATCGGCATCCTTTGCGGCTTTGCGGTCAACCTGTCCGGCCTGCCCTTGCCGGGCATCGTCTGGTCGGCCGTCGACATGGTGATCGCCGCCGCCCTGCCAGCTGCGCTTTTCGGCCTTGGCGGGGTGCTCTACCGCTACCGGCCCGAGGGCGACCTGCGGGCGATAGCCCTTCTGTCGGCGGTGTCGCTGGTGCTGCATCCGGGCATCACCTGGCTTCTGGCAACCCGGGTGTTCGATCTTGACACCGCCGGCCTGCGCTCGGCGGTCCTGACGGCGGCGATGGCGCCGGGGGTCAACGCCTATGTCTTCGCCAACCTCTACGGGGTGGGCAAGCGGGTCGCGGCCTCGACCGTGCTGATCGCCACCGGCCTGTCCATTGCCAGCATCTGGGTGTGGTTGCAGATCCTGCCGTGACAGGGCGTGATTTTTCGCAGAAAAATCGTCGCCTCAGCGCCCGGTCACCCCGCGCAGCCGGTCCGACCTTCGGCGCAGAAGCTCGACCGCGGCCAGCAGCCCCGTCGAGATCACCACAAGGATCGTCGCCACCGCCAGGATCGCTGGCGAAATCGCCTCGCGGATGCCGTTGAACATCTGGCGCGGGATGGTCTGCTGGTCCGGTCCGGCGATGAACAGGACGGCCACCACCTCGTCGAACGAAGTGACGAAGGCGAACAGCGCACCCGAGATCACCCCCGGCAGGATCAGCGGCATCACCACCTTGAAGAAGGTCGTGCGCGGGTTCGCCCCCAGCGACTGCGCGGCGCGGATCAGCGACTGGTCGAAGCCCGACAGCGTGGCGGTGACCGTGATGATAACAAAGGGAATGCCCAGGGCCGCATGCGCCACGATCACCCCCAGATGCGAATTGGCAAGGCAGCCCTTTTCCGACAGGAACACCCCGAAGATCAGGCTGGCCGCGCTGCCCGGGGCCACGCAGGCCTTGGCGTAGAAAAAGCTCATGCCCACGGCGATGATGATGATCGGCACGATCATCGGGCTGATGAGAAGCGCCATGATCAGCCGCCGGCAGGGCATTTCGGGCCGCGACAGGCCAAGGGCCGCGACGGTGCCCAGCACCGTGGCCAGGATCGTCGCCCAAAGCCCGACCCAGAACGAGTTCTTCGCCGCCTGCACCCAGGTCGACCGCTCCCAGACCGCCGACCACCAGGTCGCGTCGCGCGGCGTCTCGGGTGCGGGGTGGCCCAGGGTCAGCAGCGTGTCATACCAGCGCAGGCTGTAGCCCCCCGGATCGAAGGCCAGCATCTTCGGCGTGAAGGTGAAGTATGGCTCGGCGTTGAACGACAGCGGAATCACGATCAGGATCGGCGCGATCAGGAACAGGAACACCAGCCCGCAGATCACCAGGTAGGTGTAGTACCAGATGCGTTCCAGCGGCGAGGCATAGGTGGGAAGCGCCATCAGATCCCCCTCAACCCAGCTTCAGACGGTCAATGCCGACCAGCCGGTCATACAGCCAGTACAGCACCAGGATCGCCGCCAGCAGCATCGCGGCGATGGCGGCGGCCAGCGACCAGTTCGATTTCGACATGTGAAAACTGATCAGGTTGCTGATCAGCTGCCCGTCCGCCCCGCCGACCAGCGCCGGGGTGATGTAGTAGCCGACCGCCAGGATGAAGACCAGAAGCGACCCCGCCGCGATTCCGGGCAGGGTCTGCGGCAGGTAGATCCGCCGGAACGTGGTCCAGCTCGTCGCCCCCAGCGACCGCGCGGCCCGGGCATAGCTGGGCGGAATCACCTTCATCACCGAATACAGCGGCAGCACCATGAACGGCAGCAGCACATGCGTCATGGCGACGATCGTGCCGGTCAGGTTGTACATCATCGACAGCCGGCCCGCGTCGGTGATCAGCCCGGTCCCGACCAGCAGGTCGTTCACGATCCCCTGTTCCTGCAGCAGCGCGATCCACGAGGTGGTGCGCACCAGAAGCGAGGTCCAGAACGGCAGCAGCACCAGGATCATCAGCAGCGAGGATTTCGCCATCGGCAGCGTCGCCAGCAGATGCGCCACCGGAAAGGCCAAGAGCAGGCAGATCACCGTGATCGCCCCGGAAATCAGGAAGGTCTTGAAGAAGAGGTACAGGTAGATCCGCTCGTTGTCGGCGCCGCGCGCCCAGCCGTCATCCCTCAGCTTCCGGTCCGAGGCAACCTTGTAGAACTCGGTCGTGTAGGTGCCTGCGGCCGATTGCATCCCGCGCCAAAGCGCCGGCCTGCCCCATTCGGCATCGACGGCCAGCAGCGCCTCGCGGAACGGCGGTTGCAGGTCCTTGGCGGCACGCGCGCCGGCCTTGAACAGCGAAATCGTGCCCGGGACGGAATAGTTGATCCGGGTTCCGGCGATGCCGGTGGTCTTTTCGGCCTGCATCCGCGCCAGATCGGACACCAGCGCCGCAAAGGCCGCTTCCGGCGGGTTCGCGGGGTCGAAACCGGGATTGGCAGCGAACCAGGCCACCGTGGCCGTGGCAGAGGTGGCAAAGCCGTCATGCTCGACCGACCGCTTCAGCATGTAGACGATCGGAATCAGGAAGGTGACCAGCACGAACAGCAAAAGCGGCAGGACCAGGAACAGCGCCCGGCGCCGCGACCGGGCCTGCGCTGCGGCCAGGGCGGCCTTCAGCGGGCGCCCGTCGGCGGTCGTCAACAGCACTGGGGTCGCCTCGGCCATGCCTGCCTCATGCAAAGGGTCCGGGCGCAGGGGATCCCCCGCGCCCGGCAAGGGTGCTTACTGGGCCAGCCAGGCCTGGAAGCGCTCGTTCAGTTCCGCGTCATGGTCGACCCAGAACGCCGACGAGGTTTCCAGCGCGTTGCCCAGGTTCTCCGGCGCGGTCGGCAGGTGCGGCGCCATCACCGTCTTGCCGTCCTTGTAGACCAGCTCTTCCTGCATCGAGGACTTGCGGGCCGGGCCGTAAGAGATGTTCATCGCCTGCGCGCGCAGCCCCTCGGTCGAGGTCGCGTACTTGATGAACTCCATCGCCAGGTCCTTGTTCGGCGCGCCCTTCGGCACGACGTACATCTCGTTCTCGTAGATCTGGCCGTCCCAGACGATCATGAACGGCTTGCCCTCGCCGACGGCGGCGGCGAAGATCCGGCCGTTGTAGGCGGTGGACATCACCACCTCGCCATCCGCCAGCAGCTGCGGCGGCTGGGCGCCGGCTTCCCACCAGACGACTTCCGACTTGATGCTGTCCAGCTTGGCAAAGGCGCGGTCCACGCCTTCGGGGGTATCAAGCAGGGCATAGACCTCGGCGGCGGGGACACCGTCGCCCAGAAGCGCGAATTCCAGAACGGCCTTGGCGCCCTTCTTCAGGCCCCGCTTGCCGGGGAACTTGGTCAGGTCGAAGAAGTCGGCGGCAGTTGTGGGCACGTCGCCGGTGAACTTGGTGCTGTCATAGGCATAGACGTTCGACCAGATGTCGGTCGACACACCGCATTCGGTGATGGCTCCGGCCAGGAAGTCATCGGTGGCCGCCGTGCCATCGGCACCGGCAGGCAAGGACGCCGCGTCGATCGGCTCAAGCATGCCTTCGTCGCACAGCCGGATCGCATCGGCATACTCGACCGAGGCCACGTCGACGGTGACGTTGCCGGCTTCGACCATCGCCTTGATCGCCGGGGCCGGGTTGTCGCTGTCGACCATGATGGTCGCGTTCCCCGAGGCCGCGGCCCAGGGCTTCACATGCGCTTCGGTCTGGGCTTCGCCATAGGCGCCGCCCCAGGACATCACCGTCACGTCGGCCTGTGCCGCAAAGGCAAGGCCGGCAAGGGCGGTGGAAAGGATCAGTGTCTTTTTCATTGGCAGTCTCCCTGTTGGTCTGGTGTTCAGTCTGGTCTGGCCGGTCATCGCGGCCCCCGTCGCAGGTACGTCATCAAGGGTCCAGCGCGCGGGCATCCTGGGGATGCCAGCCCACCTTGATCTTCTGGCCGGGCGACAGCCGTGTCTGGCCCAGCGTATTGCGCATCTTCATCACAAAGTCATCCGATCCCGCAACCCGCAGGACCGCACGCAGGATGTCGCCCATGTAGATGACCTCCAGCACCTCGGCGGCAATCGAATGCGCGCCGGGCGGCATCATCTCGGGCTTGAACTCCACCCGCTCGGGGCGGATCGAGACCAACGTCTTGCCGCCCTTTTCCCGGGCGTTGACCGCGGTCGCGTCAATCAGCTCGCCGGTGGACAGCCGGACAAGGGCCTTGTCGCCGGTCAGCTCCTCGATCACGCCATGCAGCTTGTTGTTCTCGCCGATGAAGCCCGCGACGAAACTGTTCCCGGGGCGCTCGTAAAGGTCGGCCGGCGGGGCCAGCTGCTGGATGCGGCCGTCGTTGAAGACGGCGATCCGGTCGGACATGGTCAGCGCCTCGCCCTGGTCATGGGTGACATAGACGACCGTGATCCCCAGGCTGTCGTGCAAGTGCTTGATCTCGAACTGCATATGCTCGCGCAGCTGCTTGTCCAGCGCACCAAGCGGTTCGTCCATCAGAACCAGCGAGGGGTCGAACACCAGCGCCCGCGCCAGGGCGATGCGCTGCTGTTGGCCGCCCGAAAGCTGCGCCGGACGGCGGCTGACGAAAGCACCCATCTGCACCATGTCCAGCGCACGCCTGATCTTCGCCTCGCGCGCGTCCTTGCCCATGCCGCGCACTTCCAGCGGAAAGGACAGGTTCTCGCCCACGGTCATGTGCGGAAAAAGCGCATAATTCTGGAACACCATGCCGATGCCCCGCTTGTGCGGCGGCACCTGGTTGATCGGGCGGCCGTCCAGCCGGATCTCGCCGTTGGTCGCGGTCTCGAACCCCGCCAGCATCATCAGGCAGGTGGTCTTTCCCGAACCGGAGGGGCCAAGCATCGTCACGAATTCGCCCTTGGCGATCGTCAGGTTGAGATCCTTCACGACAAGGCTGACGCCGTCATAGCTTTTCTGGACATGTTCGAACGCGACGAAGGCGTCGGTGCGGGGCTCAAGCGTCACCCGTGTCTCCCTGATAAAACGGACGCTTTGCGTCTTCTGTTGACCAAGGACTAAAGCGAAACGCCCGTCCCATTGCAATCCGGAATTGGCTTCAGCGACGACGGGACGGCAAATGCGGGAAAATCGGGCAGGATCGGCGCCGATCGGCAGTCAATCTGGCGGATTTCGCAGCGGCACCCGGTCGGGGTGCGCGACCGGCGCCGAAGGTCCGGGCGCCGAAAACGGCTCAGGGCGCGGGGATCGTCTCCCTGCGCCCTGCGCGTCTGCGTCCTGCCCTGGCCTGGTGCGGATGAAAAGACTCGAACTTTCACTCCGGTTAAGGAACAGCGACCTCAACGCTGCGCGTCTACCAATTCCGCCACATCCGCACGGGACCAAGCCTGGACGCCCGCTATCTAGCGGCAGTCGTGCGGGATGAAAAGGGGGATTTTCGCGCGCAAGTCGCTTCCCCACCATCCACTGGATCAGCCCTGAGCGGTATCGCTGTAGGACACGACCTCGATCTCGATTCCGTTGGTCTCGACAAAGTAGAACCGCCGCCCCGGATCGTAATCATGGGTCTCGCCCGGCACGAAACCCGCAGCTTTCACCCGCGCCTCGGTCGCCTCGAAGTCATCTACCACGACGGCGATATGATTCAGCCCGCCCTTGGTGCGATGACTTTCTTCATGCCGCTCATCCGGTTCGCCATAGCTGAAAAGCGCCACATAGGACGTGGCGTCCCCCACATGCACGGATCGCCCCGTCCCCATTCCCGCCCCGGCCCACCGGACCTTCCAGCCGAAAATGTCACAAAAGACCTGCGCCGTCCCGTCGGGATCGGCCACCGTTACATTCACATGTTCAAGTCTGGTCATTTCGCCCTCCTTTGCGCCGCCGGAGTCTGCGGCCTTGCCAATCGCGATTCCCGGTGTAATTTCTCAAGTTAACTTGAGATCAAGGGAATTCTTGCGATGCCCCAAGGCCTGACCATCGGCGATCTGTCGGACCGCTCCGGTCTTGCCGTATCGGCGATCCGGTTCTACGAGACCCATGGCATCGTCCGCCCCCTGCGCAACCAGGGCGGCCATCGCCGTTATGGCAAGGCCGACCTCAGACGGCTTTCCTTCGCGCTGATCGCGCAGCGGCTGGATTTCCCCCTGGCCGAGATCGCCGGGCACCTCGCCGGGCTGCCCGCCGACCGTGCGCCGGACCGCAAGGACTGGGAAAGGATTGCCACCGGCTTTCGCGCGAAGATCGCCGAACGGATCGCGGCTCTCCAGGAACTGTCCGACAAACTTGACGGCTGTATCGGTTGCGGCTGTCTGTCGCTGGACAGATGTACCCTCTATAACCCCGGGGACCGGGCCGCCCGAAACGGGACCGGTCCCCGCTATCTCATGGGCGACCGGCCCGAGGACCCGAATGGTTGACTGGACCCACATCCCGGGCCTTGCCCCCTACCCCGAAACGCTCGCCGCGATGGAGGCCCATGTCGCCGCCATGAACGCGGGGACCGCGGGCGAGGCGATCTGGCTTCTGGAACATCCCCCGCTCTACACCGCAGGCACTTCGGCCAGACCTGCCGATCTGGTCCAGCCCGACCGCTTTCCGGTCCATGCCGTCGGGCGCGGCGGGCAATACACCTATCACGGGCCGGGGCAGCGGGTGATCTACTGCATGCTGGACGTGAAGGCGCGCGGCGGTGACGTCCGCTGCTTTGTCCGCGAACTGGAAGCCTGGGTGATCGACACCCTCGCCGCCTTCAACGTGACCGGCGAGGTCCGTCCCGGCCGCGTCGGGGTCTGGGTCCGGCGCCCCGACCGGCCCGGCCCGGACGGACAACCCTCCGAGGACAAGATCGCCGCCATCGGCATCAAGCTGCGCCACTGGATCAGCTTTCACGGCATCTCGATCAACGTGGAACCCGACCTGTCGCATTTCGACGGCATCGTGCCCTGCGGCATCCGCGACCACGGGGTGACCAGCCTGGTCGATCTTGGCCTGCCGGTGACCATGGCCGACCTTGACGCCGCGCTCATGGCGACCTTCCCGCGCAGCTTTCAGGCGACCGCCTGCCCGACCTGATGTCGCATGGCCTGAGGTTGCTATTGCATATCAGCCCCCTGCACCCCCATGTTTCCGCCGTGGAAGCGCCCAAGGCCTTCCGTCACAAATGAGGACATCATGACGAAGTTCATCCTTCTGGCCATCACCGCTGCCGCGCTTGCGGCCCCTGCAGTCGCAGGCGATCCGGCGGCGGGCGAGGAAGGGTTCAAGAAGTGCAAGGCCTGCCATTCGATCATCGCCCCCGACGGGACCGAGATCCAGAAGGGCGGTCGCACCGGGCCGAACCTTCATGGCGTGATCGGGCGCGCGGTCGCCTCTGACCCCGACCATGCCTATGGCGATTCGCTGGCAGCCCTTGGCGCGACCGGCGCAGCCTGGGACGAGGCAAGCTTCGTGGCCTATGTCGCCGACCCGGCCGCCTATCTGAAGTCGGCACTGGGCGATGACGGTGCGAAATCGAAGATGTCCTTCAAGCTGGCCTCGGGCGCCGAGGATATCGCGGCCTATCTCGTGTCCGTCTCGCAATAGACGCCTGCCCCGCTTGCAAATCCGGCGCGGTCCGCAGGGGCCGCGCCTTTTGCATTCCTGCACTGAAATCTGGCCCCTGCGGCAAAGTCAGACATTGCGACCTTGTCCTCGCGCGGCTAAAGACGGGACCAAGGGATCCGGTCGGCCCGCCAACATGTGCCGACAAGCGGAACGTCAGTGAAGACCGATAAGCGGGAGAAGCCCATGGCGGACGCAGCCATTCACGGCCACGAACATCACAAACCGAATTTCTTCGTTCGCTGGTTCATGTCGACGAACCACAAGGACATCGGCATCCTCTATCTGTTCGCCGGGGGCATCGTCGGCCTTATCTCGGTGATCTTCACCATCTACATGCGGATGGAGCTGATGTATCCGCAGGTGCAGTATTTTTGTCAGGAAGGTCTGCGTCTGCTTGCGGATGCCGGTGCCACCTGCACGCCGAACGGCCACATCTACAACGTGACCATCACCGCGCACGGCATCCTGATGATGTTCTTCGTGGTCATCCCGGCGCTTTTCGGCGGCTTCGGCAACTACTTCATGCCGCTGCAGATCGGCGCGCCGGATATGGCGTTCCCCCGGATGAACAACCTGTCGTTCTGGCTCTTCATCGCCGGAACCTCGCTTGCCGTTGCATCGCTCTTTGCCCCCGGCGGCGGCGGTGACCTTGGCACCGGCGCGGGCGTGGGCTGGGTGCTCTACCCGCCGCTCTCGACCTCGGCCGAAGGCGGCTATGCGATGGACCTGGCGATCTTCGCCGTCCACCTGTCCGGTGCCTCGTCGATCCTGGGTGCGATCAACATGATCACCACCTTCCTCAACATGCGCGCCCCTGGCATGACGCTGCACAAGGTGCCTTTGTTCGCCTGGTCGATCTTCGTCACCGCCTGGCTGATCCTGCTGGCGCTGCCCGTGCTGGCCGGCGCGATCACCATGCTGCTGACCGACCGCAACTTCGGCACCACCTTCTTCTCGCCGTCGGGCGGCGGCGACCCGGTGCTGTACCAGCACATCCTGTGGTTCTTCGGCCACCCGGAAGTCTACATCATCATCCTGCCGGCCTTCGGGATCATCTCCCAGGTCATCGCGACCTTCAGCCGCAAGCCGATCTTCGGCTACCTGCCGATGGTCTATGCGATGGTGGCGATCGGGGCCCTCGGCTTCGTCGTCTGGGCGCACCACATGTACACCGCCGGGATGAGCCTGACCCAGCAAAGCTACTTCATGCTGGCCACCATGGTCATCGCCGTGCCCACAGGGATCAAGATCTTCTCCTGGATCGCCACGATGTGGGGCGGGTCGGTCACCTTCGAGACGCCGATGCTCTTTGCCTTCGGGTTCCTGTTCCTGTTCACCGCAGGTGGCGTGACCGGGATCGTCCTGTCCCAGGCCGCCGTCGACCGCGTGTATCACGACACCTACTATGTGGTCGCCCACTTCCACTATGTGATGTCGCTGGGCGCCGTCTTCGGCATCTTCGCCGGGGTCTATTTCTGGATCGGCAAGATGTCGGGCCGCCAGTATCCGGAATGGGCGGGCAAGCTGCACTTCTGGATGATGTTCATAGGGTCGAACCTGACCTTCTTCCCGCAGCACTTCCTGGGCCGCCAGGGCATGCCGCGCCGCTACATCGACTACCCCGAGGCGTTCGCCTACTGGAACTGGTTCTCTTCGATCGGGGCCTTCCTGTCCTTTGCTTCCTTCGTGTTCTTCATCGGCATCGTGTTCTACACCCTGCTTGCCGGCCGCCGCGTCACCCAGAACAACTACTGGAACGAATACGCCGACACGCTGGAATGGACCCTGCCGTCGCCCCCGCCCGAGCACACGTTCGAGCAGCTGCCGAAGCGCGAGGACTGGGACAAGTCCCACGCCCACTAGGCACGCCAGACCCGCAAGGCCCCGGAGCGATCCGGGGCCTTCGTCATTTCATGGTCGAGGATGTCCGGATGCGGCTCGTTCTGTTTCTGCTCTCGATCCTGGTGCTGGCCCTGGCGGGCTACATCACCGCCAGCGCCTGGTTTCTGGCCAGGGCCAGCACCGACATGCTGACCACCGGCCCCCTGACCGCGCTCCAGCGCGAGGCCGAGGCACCGACCGATCCGCTGGCGCTTGGCTATCGCGGCAATCCGATGCAGGCCCTGTCCCTGCCGTTCACCGTGGTCCGGATCGCCACGCCCCTTGGCCCGGCCGAAGCCTGGCTGGTCCCGGCGGCGGCGACCGAGGTGGGGCGCGCGATCTTCATCCACGGCATCGCCGGCGCGCGTGAGGACGGCTACCGCGCCCTTTCGATGCTGCATCAGGCGGGGTGGTCAGTCCTGCTGATCAGCTACCGCAACGACCCGGACGCCCCGGCAGACCCCAAGGGCCACTACGGCATGGGCTTGCTGGAATGGCCCGATCTGGAAGCCGCGGTCGACAGCTTCTCGCCGGGGCCGGACGGACCGGGCCTGCTGATCCTGGCGGATTCGATGGGCGCCGCGATCCTCGGGCAGTTCCTGGCGCAAAGCCCGCTGGCCGATCGGGTGGCGGCGGTGGCGCTGGACAGTCCGGCCCTAAGCTTCCGCGCGGTGCTCGCCCATCTGGCGACGCAGGGCGGCCAGCCGCTGTCCTTCGCGACCGCCCCGATCGCGGGGCTTCTGGTGGCCCGGATGACCGGCCTGCCCCTGGCCCAGGCCGAGGTGGCCGACATTTTCGCCGCCTTCCCCGGCCCCTTGTTCCTGGCACATGGCGCGGGCGACCGCCTGATCCCGCTTGCCCCCTCGCAGGCGCTTGCCGCCGCCCGTTCCGGCCCGACCGTCACGCACTGGACCGGGGCCGACCACCTGGGTTCCCACGCCGAAGGCCCGGCTGCTTACGAGGAAGCCTTTGAAGGCTTTCTCGGTGGGCTGACCGACTGAAGGGTCACAGCCGGTCAATCTCGGCCGCGACCTCGGCCTGCAAAGCCCAGAGGTACCGATCCCGGATGCCAAGCGCCTCAAGATGGGACACCGTGCTGTGCAGGTATTCCGCACAGCTGCCGGCCGGCCCGACGGCCCGCGCGATCCATGTCGCCTGTTCATGAAGATCCAGGTTCAGCACATCCGGGTCATCGGACGTGCAGTAGAAGGCCAGCGCACGGAAGGACCCGCCCGCGCCGCGCAGGGTCAGCCAGCGAAGCCATGGGACGTCTTCATGATACGAGATCTCGCGCCGCAAAAGCCGCAGCATGCGTGCGTGAGGCTGGTCGGGAGGCATCTGGTAGGCCACCCCGGTGCAGGCCCCGCCCCGCTGCAGGGCCAACATCAATCCCGGCGTCTCTTGTGTTGCGCGCCAGTCGGTCAGCTTGAGGCAGAAGGACCGCCGCCACCCATGCGCGATGCTGCGCCGCGCCTCGATATGTTCGAACTCCGGTTTCCAGATCAGCGAGCCATAGGCAAACACCCAGAAAGGTGCCTCACCAAGGTCGGCCAGAAGCCTGTCGGCGACTGCGATGAAGTCGTCATCGGTCAAAGGTGACAATTGCGAGCTTCGCACCTCGCTCGGCACGTCTCGGGCAAGCTTGGACAGGTGCTGCGGGGTCAGTGCCAGCACCCGCTTGCGATGCGTTGCAGCCAAGGTCTGTTCCATCAGACCCTCCCAAACGGAAGGATTGCGCAACCCGGACCGCGTGGCAAGGGGTTTGTGCGGCGGCCTGACACACACATGGGTGGTTTACCCCGGCACGGCCTGCGCTAGACTGGTTATACCAAGGATTGTCCGCACATGCCTTACGAATGGCTGCCGCCCAATGACACCGAACACCGCCTGCACGTCTGGCCGCACCGGTCACTGTCGCAGCGCGGCTTTGTCTGGTTTCTGGGCGTCACGGCAACCCTGATCGCCCTGCCGCTACTGGCGATCCTGGGCAACCCGGTGCTTTGGGCGCTGCTGCCGTTCCTGCTGGCGGCGCTGGCCGCGATCTGGGTCGCGCTGCGCAAGAATGGCCGCGACCGCGACATCCTGGAGGACCTGACGCTGACGCCCGGCCGCGTCACCCTGGCCCGCCACGGCCCGAACGGGCGGCGGCAGGATTGGGAGGCAAACCCGCACTGGCTGCGGGTGACGCTGCACGAAACCGACGGGCCGGTGCCGAACTATCTGACCCTGAAAGGCAAGGGCCGCGAAGTCGAGCTGGGTGCCTTCCTGTCGCAAGAGGAACGGATCACCCTTGCCCGCGACCTGCGCGCCCGGCTGGCGGACCTGCGCTGAGGCTGCGTTTCGCCGGTGCGCTCGGTCACGCCCTTGCGGGCTTTCTTCGCTTGGGATCAGTGCCGCGCGCAGCGAAGAATGCCCGCAAGGGCTTGATGAGCGCCCCCCCAGGCAGGCGGCACCAGGTCAGCCCAGCCGCGCCTTGACCAGCGCACCGACCGCGCCAAAGTCCATCTGTCCGGTGTAGCGCGCCTTCAGCGCCGCCATCACCTTGCCCACATCGCGGATGCTGCTGGCTCCGGTTTCAGCGACCGCTGCGTCAAGTGCTGCCGCAACCTCGTCACCCGTAAGCTGGCGCGGCAGGAACTCCTGGATCACGCCGATTTCGGCCAGCTCCTTTTCCGCCAGCTCCAGCCGCCCGCCCTCTTCATAGGCCTTGGCCGATTCCAGGCGCTGCTTGACCATCTTGCCCATGATCTGCAGGATCTCCGGCTCCCCCACCTCGCCCGCGCCTTCCTCGCCGCGCAGCGCGATCTCGCGATCCTTGATCGCGGCGTTGATCAGCCGCAGCGTCGAAAGCCGGTCGGCCTCCTTCGCCCTCATGGCGTCCTTCAAGGCCGCCTGCAGACGGTCGCGCAACAGCATGGTCATTCTATCCCGGTGGTTTCCCCGGTTTCGGACCATACGCGCAACCGCCTGGGACCGCAACCTGGTCGAATATTTCCAACTTGTTGATTTTCCGTGACAATCCTTTTATCGGACAGGCTTGACCCCGTGCGCCCCTGCCCGTAGTTTCCGCGCAATCGTCCGACAGGAGACTCGCCCATGCCCGCGTCGCGCGCTGCTACCGCCTGCCTTGCCCTGGCCGACGGCACGCTGTTTTACGGCAAGGGTTTCGGCGCGGTGGGCGAGACGGTCGCCGAACTGGTGTTCAACACCGCGATGACCGGCTACCAGGAGATCATGACCGACCCCTCCTATGCCGGCCAGGTCGTGACCTTCACCTTTCCCCACATCGGCAACACCGGCGTCACCCCCGAGGATGACGAGACCGCCACCCCCTCGGCCGCCGGGATCGTGGTGAAATGGGACCCGACCGAGCCGTCGAACTGGCGCGCCACGGACGGGCTGACCGACTGGCTGACCCGGATCGGCCGCATCGGCATCGGCGGGATCGACACCCGCCGCCTGACCCGCGCGATCCGCCAGCAGGGCGCGCCGCATGTGGCGCTTGCCCATGATCCGGAAGGCCGCTTCGACATTGAACGCCTGGTGGCCAAGGCGCGGGCCTGGAAGGGCCTGGTCGGCCTTGACCTGGCCAAGGACGTCACCTGCGCGCAAAGCTACCGCTGGGACGAGATGCGCTGGGCCTGGCCCGAAGGCTACACCCGCCGCCAGGGGCCCGGCTTGCGCGTCGTGGCGGTGGATTACGGCGCCAAGCGCAACATCCTGCGCTGCCTGGCCTCGGCCGGCTGTGACGTCACGGTCCTGCCCGCCAGTGCCACCGCCGAAGAGGTGCTGGCCCAGAACCCCCAGGGCGTGTTCCTGTCGAACGGTCCGGGCGATCCGGCCGCGACCGGGGCCTATGCCGTGCCGATGATCCGCGCGGTTCTGGCCCGCGACCTGCCGCTGTTCGGCATCTGCCTCGGGCATCAGATGCTGGCCCTCGCGCTTGGCGCGCAGACCCGCAAGATGAACCACGGCCACCATGGCGCGAACCATCCGGTCAAGGACCTAACCACCGGCAAGGTCGAGATCACCTCGATGAACCACGGCTTCACCGTCGATGCCGATACGCTGCCCGCCGGGGTCAGCGAAACCCATGTCAGCCTGTTCGACGGCACCAATTGCGGCATTGCGCTGGACGGCAAGCCGGTGTTTTCGGTCCAGCACCACCCCGAGGCCTCGCCGGGGCCCCAGGACAGCTTCTACCTCTTCCAGCGGTTTGCGGCCGCCATGCAGGCCCGCCACTCGGCTTGAGACCGTCTTAACACCCTGTTAACCTGATCGCTGCAGTCTGGCGGCCGGGAAACACCGGGGACGGAATGCAGCAGACGCCCGACCAGGCAAGCGACCGGACGTCCCGCGCCGGGCCGGGCCAGCCCGCCGCCCGTCGGCCGATCGCAGCCGAACTTCTGCGCGCCGGCGTGGTTTCGTCGGACGATCTCGTCAACGCCCTTGCCCACAACGGCCGCGAAGCCGCGCGCCTGCCGGAACTCCTGCGCACCCGTGGCCTGGTCGGCGAACGGGATCTCCTGCTGGCCACGGCGCAAAGCTGGGGACTGCGGCTGCTTGACCTCACGACAGCGCTGCCTGATCCCCGCCTGATCGACGCCATGGGCGCAAAGGATTGCCTGCGCCACGGCCTGGTGCCCTGGCGCCGCGTCGGGGATGTCACCGTGGTTGCCCTCTCCCGGCCTGAGGATTTTCCTGCGCTTCGCCCCCTGCTGGAAGACCGGCTTGGCCCGGTCTGCGCTGCCGTCGCCTCGCAGGCCGACATAACCGGCGCGATCCATGCCCTGCGCGGGGCGCAACTGGCCCGGGCGGCCGAACGCCGCGTGCCCCAGGCCGAAAGCTGCCGCACCTGGCCAAAGCTGCACCGCGCGCCACGCGCGATGACCGCGCTGGTGCTTGCGCTCGTGCTGGTGCTTGTCGCCCCCGTTGCCGCCGGGATCGTCCTGGTGGGCTTCTCGCTGGTCTCGCTGCTGATGATCGTCGCGCTGAAACTTGCCGCCGTGCTTGCCGCGCTGCGGGAACCGCCGCCGCCGACCGGACCGCCCGCTGCCGGGGACGATCCGTCCGTGTCGATCCTCGTGGCGCTCTACCGCGAAAGCGACATCGCCGGGCGGCTGGTGCGCCGCCTGGCCCGGCTGGACTATCCGGCGGACCTTCTCGACGTGATCCTCGCGGTCGAGGCGGGCGACCATCTGACACGCGATGCCCTTGCCGCCGCCGAACTGCCGCCCTGGATGCGGATCATCGTCGTCCCTGAAGGCGAAGTCAGGACCAAGCCCCGCGCGCTGAACCACGCGCTTGACCATGCCCGTGGCGTGATCGTCGGGGTCTACGACGCCGAAGACGCCCCGGAACCCGACCAGCTGCGCAAGGTCGTGGCGCATTTCCGGGCTGCGGGGCCGCAGGTTGCCTGCCTGCAAGGCGTTCTGGACTACTACAATCCCCGCACCAACTGGCTGTCGCGCTGTTTCACCATCGAATATGCCGGCTGGTTCCGGCTGATCCTGCCCGGCATCGCCCGGCTGGGCCTTGTCGTGCCGCTGGGCGGGACCACGCTCTTCTTCCGCCGCGACATCCTGGAACGCCTTGGCGGCTGGGACGCCCACAACGTGACCGAGGACGCCGACCTTGGCATCCGCCTCGCGCGCCACGGCTACCGGACCGAACTTGTCGCCACCGTCACCGCCGAAGAGGCCAATTGCCGGCTGTTCCCCTGGGTCAAGCAGCGCTCGCGCTGGATCAAGGGCTATGTGATGACCTGGGCGGTCCACATGCGTGATCCGGGTCTCTTGTGGCGCCAGCTTGGCCCGCGCGCCTTCCTTGGCTTCCAGATCATGTTTCTTGGAACGATCGCGCAGTTTCTGCTCGCCCCCCTGATGTGGACGCTGCTGCTGGTGCCTTTCGGGATCGACCACCCCTTGCTGGCTGTTATGCCCGCCGGGGCGTTCTGGATCATGGCGGCGGTGTTCCTGCTGTCCGAGGCCGCAAATCTGACGGTCGGCATCGTGGGCCTCGGACGGACCCGGCACCGGATGTCGGCCTGGTGGGTGCTGGCGATGAAACTGTACTTTCCGCTGGCCACGCTGGCCGCCTACAAGGCGATGATCGAACTGGCGACCCATCCCTTCTACTGGGACAAGACCACGCATGGCCTCTTCGACCAGGCGATCGACCTGCGCAACTGACCCGCCCGATGCCCCCACACCGCCCCTGCGGGCGGCCCGCCGCGCCTGTCCGGTTTCAGCGCAACCGCAGCGCCCCCGCGTCCACCCGCAGCCGGGTCTCGAAGGCCCGGCTGATATGCGTGCGCAGCGCCTGATAGGCCGCTTCGCCGTCCCCGGCCTCGATCGCCGCGACGATCTCTTCGTGCTCGACCAGCGCCACCTCGTCGCGGCCCTCGGCGGCGAAGGAGGTGTTCGCCATCAGCGCCATCGACCGATGCACAAGGTCCAGCTGCTGCACCAGAAAGCGGTTGTGGCTGGCAAGGTGGATCTGCTTGTGAAAGCGCTTGTTTGCCCGGCTCAGCACCCGGGGATCCCCGCCCAGAAGCGCGCGGTCCTCGGTGACCATGCTGCGCAGCACCCGCACCTCCTCGGGCGTCGCATGGCGCGAGGCCAGCCGCGCTGCCAGGCCCTCCAGCTCGGTCCGCACCGTGTAAAGGTCGGCCAGCTGGTTGTGGTCCAGGCTGGCCACGATCAGGCTGCGCCCGTCGCGGGTCAGCATCGCCTGGGTCTCCAGCCGCTGCAGCGCCTCGCGGACCGGGGTCCGGCTGACGCCCAGCCGCTCGGCCAGCTCGCTTTCCACCAGCCGGTCGCCGGGTTTGTAGACCCCGGCCTCGATCGCCTCCAGCACCAGCGTATAGGCGTCTTTCTGCACCACTTCGACCCTTCGTCATTGCACCCGCCAGCCTAGGCGTCGCCCCGCCCGCTTTCAACCCTTCCAAAGCCCCGGACCGGACGCTAAACGGTGCGCATGCCGCAAACCGATTTCCAAGCCGTCACCACCTGGGTCTTCGACCTCGACAACACGCTTTACCCGCCGCACATGCGGCTTTTCGACCAGATCGAGGTGCGGATGACCGATTGGGTCATGTCCGCCCTCAAGGTCGACCGCGCCCGCGCCGACCATCTGCGTACGCATTACTGGCAGACCTACGGCACCACGCTTGCCGGCCTGATGACCGAACACGGCGTCGATCCCGGCCCCTACCTGACCGAAGTGCACGACATCGACTTCTCGGTCCTTGCCCCCGACCCGGCCCTGTCCAGCGCGATCGCCGCCCTGCCCGGCCGCAAGATCGTCTACACCAACGGCTGCGCGCCCTATGCCGAAAAGGTCATCGCAGCGCGCGGCCTGTCGGGCCGGTTCGATGCGGTCTACGGGGTCGAACACGCCCGCTTCCACCCCAAGCCCGATGCCCAGGCCTTCGCCACGGTCTTCGGGCTTGATGGCCTTGACCCCGGCCGCGCCGCCATGTTCGAGGATGACGCCCGCAACCTTCTGGTGCCGCATGCCCTGGGGATGCGAACGGTCCATGTCGCCCCCGCTCCCGACCCGGCCCCGCATATCCAGCACCACACGGCCGACCTGGCCGGCTTTCTCGCCCGGCTGGCCGGGTGACGAAACGCCACAGCCCCTGCCCTTTCGCGCGCGCCTGCCTATCTGCTTTTCGATTGCAGGAGATGCGCCCATGACCGCCACCGCTTCCCGTCCCTCGCCCGCCGGTCGCGTCCTGCGCCGCCTGCCCGTCGTCGGCCGCGTGGTCCGCGAGATCGAGCGCGAGATCGACACCGTCTATTACCTGATCGTGATCCTTTTGACCGCGCTGGTCCTTGCGGTAAACTTCTGGGGCCTGCCGGCGCTGGTGCTGGCTGCCGTGGCGCTGGTGCCGCTGATCTTCGTGCTCTTGATCTGGATCACCCTGCCCTGAAATCCGGGCCCTGGGACAAGCTGACCTCTGGCTCTCGGGCCAGCGCCGCCCTATGCTCGCCATGAGGTGCCCATGCTGCGCGAGACGACTGATATCCTGATTTCCGGTGGCGGCGTGGCGGGACTGTCCGCTGCAGCGGCGCTTGGGTCCGCCGGGTTCCGCGTCCTCTGCGTCGATCCCGCTCCGCCGGTGACCGAGGCCAGCGCCGATGCCGCCGACCTGCGCACCACTGCCTTCCTGCAGCCCTCGGTGCGGGTGCTTGCAGCGGCCGGTCTCTGGGACCGCCTTGCCCCGCATGCCGCAGCCCTTCAGGTCATGCGGATCATCGACGCCGGCGGCCCCGACCCGGTGGCACGGCTGGTCAAGGACTTCAACGCCGCCGAGATCTCGGACCAGCCCTTCGGCTGGAACCTGCCCAACTGGCTCTTGCGCCGCGAGATGGTCGCCCGGCTGGCAGAACTGCCCGACGTCCGCTTCCGCCCCGGCATCGGCTTTGCCCGGATGCTGGTGCGCGACACTCAGGCGCTGGTGACCCTGACCGACGGCACCCAGGTCGCCGCCCGCCTGGTGATCGGCGCCGACGGCCGGTCCTCCCCGGTCCGCGAGGCGCTGGGGATCGGCGTGCGCACCCTGCGCTACGGGCAGAAGGCGCTGGCCTTTGCCGTCGGCCACGACCTGCCGCACGGCAATGTCTCAACCGAAGTGCACCGCTCCGGCGGCCCCTTCACCCTCGTGCCACTGCCCGACCGCGATGGCCGCCCGGCCTCTGCCGTCGTCTGGATGGAGACCGGCCCCGAGGTCGCCCGCCTGTCCGCCCTCCCGGTCCCCGAGTTCGAGGCCGAGATGACCCGCCGCTCCTCCGGCGTCCTCGGACCGCTAAGCCTGCTCTCCCGCCGTTCGGTCTGGCCGATCATCAGCCAGCTCGCCGACCGGATGGCCGCCCCGCGCGCCGTCCTGATGGCCGAGGCCGCCCATGTCCTGCCGCCCATCGGCGCGCAGGGCCTGAACATGAGCCTGGCCGATCTCGCCTGCCTGCTCGACCTTGCCGGACAACACCGCGACGATCCGGGCCAGCTTGCCGTCACCGACGGCTATCACCGCAACCGGCACCGCGACGTGCAGCTTCGCTTCTCCGGGATCGACCTCTTGAACCGTGCCTCGATGGTCAATGCTCCTGCGCTCCGCGACCTGCGATCCCAGACGCTGGACGCGCTTTATTCCATGCGGCAGCTGCGCCACATGCTGATGCACGCCGGTCTTGGGCTGTCCGGCAAGACCACGGTCGCGCCGCTCGACTAACTGTCTGTGCATCTGCGCACATAGATGTCGCAGCGGCACGGATTTCGTGATCCCGCTGAAATCCGTGATCAGGATGTGACGGCTTTCCCTGCGGAACCGTGGAAACCTGCGCTTTTCCAGCGCAAGACGCACCCTGGCTCACATTTCTGCGATGCAGCGAGACGACTCCGTGATTTCACATCCGACACGGGAAGCGCCATCTCTCTCCTACCGCCCCAAGACATGGCGGAAGATCAAAATATCGAAGGAATACAATATGAAACGCTTCTTCCTTGCATCGGTCCTGATTGCCGCTTCGGTTGCCGGCGCCAACGCGCAGCAAGCCACCGCTGTCCTGTCGCCGTCCATTCAGGCCCAGGTCCTCGCCATGGTTCCGGGTGCCGACCTGTCCAACCTGACCTCGTCGCAATATGCCCGGCTTGTGGTTCTGTTCTCCAACTCCAAGAATCTGAGCGCCGGTGACAACCCGTCTGGCGCGATCAAGGTCATCCTGAACGCCCAGTGATCTGGCGCAAAACGTCAGAAACGCACAGGCCGGAAGCCCCGCTTCCGGCCTGTCGCCGCTACAGGACAGTGTCCACCGCCCGCTGCAGCCGCGCAACCGTCGCATCGACGTCCCGCAGCTTGTCCAGCCCGAACAGACCCAGCCGGAAGGTGCGGAACGCGGCCCCCTCGCCCACCTGCAACGGCACCCCGGCGGCGATCTGCAGCCCCTCGGCGCGGAACTTCGACCCGTTCTGGATGTCCGCATCGCCGGTGTAGCTGACCACCACCCCCGGTGCCTGGAACCCTTCCGCCGCGACCGACGGCACCCCCTTCTCGGCCATCAGCCCGCGCACCGCCCGGCCCAGCGCCCATTGCGCGGCCTTGGCCGCCTCGAACCCCATCGCCTTCGTCTCCAGCATCGCATCGCGGAACCCCACGATCGCATCGGTCGGCATCGTGGCGTGATAGGCATGCCCGCCGCCTTCATAGGCCGCCATGATCGCGCGCCATATCTTCTGATCGAGGGCAACGCGGTTCGACGTCGTCGCCGCCAGCCGCGCGTCTGCCCGCGCGCTCATCACCACCACCCCGGTGGAGGGTGACGCCGACCATCCCTTCTGCGGCGCCGAGATCACCACATCCACCCCCGTGGCCGCCATGTCCACCCAGATGCAGCCCGACGCGATGCAGTCCAGCACCATCACCGCCCCCACCTCATGCGCCGCCGCCGCCACCTGTGTGATATAGTCGTCCGGCAGGATGATCCCTGCGCTGGTTTCCACATGCGGGGCAAAGACCGCCTCGGGCCGCATCTCGCGGATCTTCGCACAGACCTCTTCCACCGGCGGCGGCGCATAGGCCGCCTGCGCCCCGTTGCCGGTCTGGCGCGCCATCACCACCGTGACCTCGCCCGCAAACCCGCCCGCCTCGAAAATCTGGCTCCAGCGATAGCTGAACCAGCCGTTCCGCACGATCAGCGCCCGCCCCTGCCCGAACTGCCGCGCCACTGCCTCCATCGCATAGGTTCCGCCCCCCGGCACCAGCGCGACCGCCGACCCCTGGTAGACCTCCTTCAACAGGCCCGACACCTCGCGCATCACCCCCTGAAACCGGGCGGACATGTGGTTCAGGCTGCGGTCGGTGAACACGACCGAGAATTCCTCCAGCCCCTCGGGGTCGATATGGGCGTGCAATCCGGGCATCGGTCGATCTCCTTGCAGAACTGATCGCCAACCTAGCGCATTTGCTGCTTTCGCAAATACTCAATTGCGACCTTGCCGCTATCCCAGCGGCCCCGGTCTGCGTTCTTCGGTCAGAAGGACGTTGGCCTCGACCCCCCCCACCCCCGGCAGCGTCATGATCCGGCGGCGCAGCACCCGCTCGAAATCCGCCAGATCCCGTGCGACCACCCGCAGCCGGTAGTCGAAAAGCCCCAGCACATGCTGCACCACCTGCACCTCCGGGATCGCCGTAACCGCGCGTTCGAAGTCCTCCAGCGACACCCGTCCCTTGGTGGCCAGCTTCACCCCAAGGAACACCGTCACGCCAAACCCCAGGGCCGCGCGGTCCACCTCCACCCGCCGCCCGGCCAGCACCCCCGCCTCTTCCAGCCGCCGCACCCGGCGCCAGGCCGCCGGTTGCGACAGGCCAAGGCGCCGCCCCAGCTCGCCCGCCGACACCAGCCCGTCCGCCGCCAGCGCCCGCAGGATCGCCCGGTCGGTGTCGTCCAGATCCAGGCTCACAGCGGCAGCCCCGCGCTGTCCTTGATCGTCGCGACCAGCATCAGCGCCTCGACCTCGGCGATATGCGGCAGCGCCAGAATCCGGTCGCGGTAGATGCCGGTCCAGTGCCCCATGTCGCGGGCGATCACGTTCAGCCGCACATCGACCCGGCCAAGGAAGGTCTCGATCCCGGTCACCTCCGGCACCAGCCGCGCCGCCACGATGAACTCGTCAAAGGCGCGCGGGTTGGTCTTGTCCAGCGTGAAGCGCAAGGACACCTCCACCGCATAGCCCAGCGCCCGCCAGTCGATCACCGCCGCTTCCGCCCGGATCACCCCCGCCGCCCGCAGCCGCTCCAGCCGCCGCCAAAGCGTGGCCCCCGTCACCCCGGCCCGTTCCGCAAGGGCCGCGCGGTCCATGCCCGGATCGGCCAGGGCATGGCGCAGGATGCGGCGGTCGGTATCGTCGATTTGCATGTATCTTTCACTGAATTCGAATTCTGCGCATGAGTTTTCGCAGAAAACTCGTAATCCGTCAAACAATGCACGGCGCACAGCCGTGGATCCCCTATCCTGCCGCCAGCAACCAGAGGGAGGACGCCATGCGCGTTTATTACGACCGCGACTGCGATGTGAACCTGATCAAGGACCGCAAGGTCGCCATCCTCGGCTACGGCAGCCAGGGCCACGCCCATGCGCTGAACCTGCGCGATTCGGGCGCGAAGAACGTCGTCGTCGCCCTCCGCCCCGGCTCGGCCAGCGCGAAGAAGTGCGAGGCCGAGGGTCTCAAGGTCATGGACATCGCCGAAGCGGCAAAATGGTGCGACGTGATCATGTTCACCATGCCGGATGAGCTGCAGGCCGAAACCTACCGCAAATACGTCCACGACAACCTGCGCGAAGGCTCGGCCATCGCCTTCGCCCACGGCCTGAACGTCCACTTCGGCCTGATCGAGCCGAAAAAGGGCGTCGACGTCATCATGATGGCCCCCAAAGGCCCCGGCCATACCGTGCGCGGCGAGTACACCAAGGGCGGCGGCGTGCCCTGCCTGGTGGCCGTCCACCAGGACGCGACCGGCAAGGCGATGGAAATCGGCCTCAGCTACTGCTCGGCCATCGGCGGCGGCCGGTCAGGCATCATCGAGACCAACTTCCGCCAGGAATGCGAAACCGACCTCTTCGGCGAACAGGCGGTCCTTTGCGGCGGTCTGGTCGAGCTGATCCGCATGGGCTTCGAGACCCTGGTCGAGGCCGGGTACGAGCCCGAAATGGCCTATTTCGAATGCCTGCACGAGGTGAAGCTGATCGTGGACCTGATCTACGAAGGCGGCATCGCCAACATGAACTACTCGATCTCGAACACTGCAGAGTATGGCGAATACGTCAGCGGCCCCCGCATCCTGCCTTACGCCGAAACCAAGGCACGGATGAAAGAAGTCCTGACTGACATCCAGACCGGCAAGTTCGTCCGCGACTTCATGCAGGAAAACGCCGTCGGCCAGCCCTTCTTCAAGGCCACCCGCCGGATCAACGACGAACACCAGATCGAACAGGTCGGCGAGAAACTGCGCGCGATGATGCCGTGGATCTCCAAAGGCAAGATGGTGGACAAGGCGCGGAACTGATCGGTCCGACAAAAACCAGTTGTCATCGGGGTATGGACTGACCTTGATAACAACTGGTCATTGGTTTGAGAAGAAATGCAGGAACACCGGCGCAACGGAACGGTTGATCTCTTGCGCGGCGTCGGGGCGCTTGGAGTAGTCTGGTTTCATTCTTCCGCTCCCGGCGGCGAATACGGCCTGGCTGGGCTGACCGTTCTTTTCCTGCTCTTCCTTCTGTATGCTCCCGACCGGGATCAACCGTTCGGACCTGTACTTGTCAGCCGAATCGACAGGCTGTTGCGGCCCTGGATAGTCTGGTCGCTGGTTCTTTCCTTGGCCAAAATACTGCAGGCCCTGGTCGGTCACCATCCCTTGACCGAAGAGTTCGCACTTTGGATGCTGCTGACCGGACCGGGGCTATATCTGTGGTTCCTTCCCTTCGCCTTTGCCTGCGTCGCCATGCTTCTGCTCGTCGAGCGCAAGGTTGATCTCGGGACAAGCACTGCATTCATCATCATCATGGCCCTGGTTGTGGTCTGCTTGCCAATATCAACCTGGGCAAGAATGGGCGCAGGGGGGCCTCCGATGCCGGAATGGTCGGCTGCCATAGCCCCGGTTATGATCGGAGTGGGTCTGCGAAGTTCTGGCGAAAGCGGCTGGCGTCAAGCCGGACTGCTGGCGGCCACGCTGGCAAGCAGCTTGCTGAACTTGATGCTGAACGGGCAGACTCCGGTCGGTGTGCCACTGGGCTTGGTTGCAACCATAGCGGCCTTGCATCTGCGCTTGCCAGACACGCCAACCCTGCGCTGGATCGGCTGGGTAGCCATGCCGGTCTATCTGGCGCACCCGATCTTTCTGGCAATGCTTGGCCAGGTCGCCCCGCAACTGGACCCGATCTTGCTTGCCATGCTCGCAGTGGTTCTGTCCGCAGTGACTGGCGAAACGATCCGGCGACTTGGCCTTGCAGCCCGGCTGCTTTAACGAAAATTCTTTTCAGTCTGGTTTTCCGCACCGGTCTTCAAGCCCGGCCCTCCGGACGTGGCAGGACATCCCTGGCCCCAAGCCATTGATTCATGACCAATCCGGAAGAAGCCCCCTACAGGTCCCGACCAGAAAGCTAACCGGCTGCTTCTACCGCTCCGACGATCTCATCGACCAGGGCCACCAAAAGCCTCTCGTCATGGCATTCCGCCATCACCCGGATCAGGGGTTCAGTCCCCGACTTGCGGATCAGGATGCGTCCCTGCCCCTTGATCCGCGCCTCGGCCCCGGCAATCACCTTGCGGACCGCCTCGACCTCGAGGGGACGCGCGCCATCACTGAACCGCACGTTCTTCAAAAGCTGCGGCACGGTGTCGAAACTGCGGGTCAGCGCGCTGGCCGGCTGCCCGGTCCGCACCATCTCGGCCAGGAACTGCAGCCCGGCAATCAGGCCATCCCCCGTGGTGGCATAGTCGGTCATCACGATATGCCCGGACTGCTCGCCGCCCAGGTTGAACCCGCCCTCGCGCATCCGTTCGACGACGTAGCGGTCGCCCACCGCCGTCCGCTCCAGCCGCAGGCCCCGGCCTTCCAGGAACCGCTCCAGCCCAAGGTTCGACATGACGGTAGCGACCAGCGCCCCGCCCTGCAGCCGCCCCTCTTCCGCCCAGCGCGCGGCGAGGAGCGCCATCACCTGATCCCCGTCCGCCACCCGGCCCGCCTCGTCCAGGATCATCACCCGGTCGGCATCGCCATCGAGGCTGATCCCGACATGCGCTGCGTGCGCGACCACCGCCTCGGCCGCCGTCTCGGTATGGGTCGACCCGCAGCGGTCATTGATGTTGGTCCCGTTCGGGGCCACGCCGACCGGGATCACCTCGGCCCCCAGCTCCCACAGCACCTCGGGCGCGCATCTGTAGGCCGCTCCGTTGGCGCAGTCGATCACCACCTTCAGCCCGTCCAGCCGCAACCCGTTGGGAAAGCTGGTCTTGACGAATTCCTGATACCGGCCCCTGCCATCCTCGATCCGCTTGGCGCGGCCGATGTTCTCGGGCTTGGCGGGCGTCACCTCACCCTCGACCATCGCCTCGATCTCGGCTTCGGCGGCGTCGGACAGCTTGAACCCGTCCGGCCCGAAGAACTTGATCCCGTTGTCCTGGTGCGGGTTGTGGCTGGCAGAGATCATCACCCCCAGGTCGGCCCGCATGCTGCGCGTAAGGTAGCCCACCGCCGGCGTCGGCACCGGACCCAACAGAAGCACGTTCATCCCGGTCGAGGTCAGACCCGCCGTCAACGCGTTCTCCAGCATGTAGCCCGACAGCCGGGTGTCCTTGCCGATCACCACCCGGTGCGCCGCCGACCCGTCGCGGCGAAAGTAGCGCCCCGCCGCAGCCCCCAGCTTCAGCGCAAGTTCCGCGGTCATCGGCCAGCTGTTCGCCTGTCCCCGCACGCCGTCCGTGCCGAAAAGCCGCCGCGTCATGCCGGCACCTCGGCCCGGCTGACATGCACCGCCTGCCACAGGCGCAGCGCCTGCCGCGTCTCGGCAACGTCATGGACCCGGGTGATCTGCGCGCCCTGCGCGATCCCCGCCAGCGCCACGGCCAGCGATCCGGGCATCCGGGCGCCCGCCGCTTCGGCCTGGCCGATCGACCCGATGAAGCGCTTGCGCGACGCGCCCATCAGGATCGGACAGCCCAGCCCGTGCAGCAGCGACAGCCGCCGGATCAGCGCAAGATTGTGCGCCGAGGTCTTGCCGAAGCCCAGCCCCGGATCGACCGCGATCATCGCGCGGGGAATGCCCATCGCCTCGGCCCGCACCAGACGCGCCGCCAGATCGTCATAGACATCCAGCAGCACATCGCCATAGGCCGGATCGTCCTGCATGGTGGCGGGCTGGCCCTGGGCATGCATCAGGACCAGCGGCACGCCCGCCTGGGCGACCAGCGGCCCAAGGGCCGGATCGAAATCCAGCCCCGAGACATCGTTCACCAGTGTCGCTCCGGCGCGGATCGCCGCCATCGCCACCATCGCCTTGCGCGTGTCGATCGAGATCGGTCCCCGCATGCCGCTTGTGCGCAGGGCCTCGATCACCGGGGCGGTCCGGGCGATCTCGGTCGCGACGGGCACCTCCTGGGCGCCCGGCCGGGTGCTTTCGCCGCCGATGTCCAGGATCTCGGCCGTCTTGGCGATCTGCCGGCCCTGCTTGGCCGCCGCATCGGCGGAACTGTAGCGCCCGCCGTCGGAAAAGCTGTCCGGCGTCACGTTCAGGATCCCCATCAGGCGCGGGCGATCCATTTCCAGACCGGCAAAGGCAGCGCGCGGCGCGGTCAGGCGCTGCAACACCTCGTCGGGGCAGACGGCGGCGGCAACGATCTTCGGTGCCGCGCTGCGAGACAGAACTTCCACCCGGTCGAACCAGCACCAGCCCCCGGCCAGCGCCAGCGCCTTGGCCGGACGCGCCGGGTCGGTCATCGGGATCGGGCGAAAATATTCCATGGCACCGGCTTGGCCGAAGCCCGGACACTTGGCAAGAGGGAAGCCTCAGGCCCGGGTCACCGGAACGCGGCTTCCTGCCGGAACGGCCGCATCTCCATGCACGATCAGACCCGTGGCCGCCACGGTTTCCGCCAGCCACAGGGCCAGCGCGACTGGCGCCGCGCCGTGCGGGGCGTCCACCGCATCCAGCACCAGCTTCGACGGCGTCCAGACCACGGTCTGCCCGCGCCGCATCGCCCAGTCGATCTCGGTCCGGGTCGCCACCGCAACGCAGCGCGGGTCGCGGGCGGCCAGGGTCCAGGCGTTCTGCTCGATCGCCAGAAGGTCGATCCGTCGTTGCGTGGGGCGGTGGCCGGTCACCGGGCGGGCCATGTCCGGCAGCCCGACGGTCAGGATCAACGGCTGGCCCCCGGACTGCAGCGCGTCAAGCCGCGCCGAAAGCCCCGGATCGGCAATGGCCGCGTTGTCCAGGTAGACGACCAGCGGGTGGACCGCCGCGACGCCGTCTTCGCTGGCCCGCTGCGGCGGCTGGCCGGCCCGCGCGCGCACGATTTCCACCCCCAGCGCATAGGGGCCGACGTCAAGCTTTTCGATCCGGATGAAGGCCCGCATGGCCGCCGGCTCGGCAAGCACCCGGTCCGCCACCCGTTCGGCCAGCGTTTCCAGAAGGTTCAGCCGCTCGGCCGCCAGTTCGGCCGCGATCGCCTCGGTGATCCGGTCATAGCTCAGGATCCGGTCCACATCGTCCAGAAGCGGTCCGGATACCGGACGGACCTCGACCACGACGTTGAAGCGCAGCCGCTGCTTGTGGCCGCGTTCTTGCTGAAACGCCCCGATGTCGGCTTCGACCATGTGGTCGCGCAGCGAAATCCGGTCGCGCGGATCGCCGCTCGCCAAGGCTTCCGCCCGGTCCTGGGGATGGGCAAAGGCAAGCTCGATGTCGTTGCTGGTCATTCTGCCCTCGTGCCGCCCGCCCCCGGTGGGGGCCGCCGCTTCATAACACGGACCGGGCCCAGGCCAAGCGCGAAGGCGGCACGCCGCCGGATCGGCGCGACATCAGCCGCTCAGGCCGGCCTGGCGATAGAACGCATGCGCGCCGATCGTGGTGGTATGCGCAAAGCGCTTGGTCCAGCCCGGACGCACCGCGCGGGTATGGAAATGCGAGGCGCCGCCGGTCAGCACCCGGGGCGCTCCGTCCAGCATCGCCCGCGCGATCCGGCCGGCCAGATCGGCCGCCGTCCGGTCGCGCATCCGGTCGGCCCGGCCATCGCAGGTGTAAGAAAACTGGCACCCGCCGCCGCCGCGCTGCTTGACCACCCCGCAGACCGAGCGCGGATAAAGCGGGCTGTCAGCCCGGTTCAGGATCACTTCGGCCACCGCGACCTGCCCCTCCAGGCTTTCGCCGCGCGCCTCGAAGTACAAGGCCTCGGTCAGGCATTGCCAGTCGGCATCGCCGGCCGGCGCCGGCTGTGCGGCAAGCCAGTCCGCCGTCAGACCCTCGCGCATGGCCGAAGCAGGGGGCCACGTCTTCACATAGGCGGGGATCGTGATGGCCAGCCCCGCATTGCCCGTGTCCTGCCCGTGCAGTCCGGTGACGGCCTCGGCCACCGATGTCTTGGCGTCTCCAGCCCAGCCCGCCGCCACCACCAGCGCAACAGCGCGCAGCACCTGAAAAACGATCATTGTTGTCTTCCGTCATTGTTTCCGAATGGGCGGAAGTGTCCCCGCCTTGCAAGCAGGCGCGGAGGTAGGGGAAAGGCTCTGCGGGGTCCATGACCGTTGCTAGATTGCCACAGTTTTGGGGAAGAGATCGGCGACTTCTCGCCGAAAATGACGGAAATTATGTTAAGAAATGGCTACAATACCATGTTTCTAAACAGCTTTAACGCGGTCTAGCAAGGCAAGATGCGCCGCTGCCAGCCGCGCCATCGGCACGCGGAACGGCGAACAGGACACATAGTCAAACCCCGCGCTGCGACAGAAGGCGATCGATTCCGGGTTCCCGCCATGCTCGCCGCAGATCGACAAGGTCAGGTCGGGCCGCGTGCCTCGACCGCGTTCCGCGCCGATATGCAAAAGCTCGCCCACGCCGTCGACATCCAGGATGTGGAACGGATCTTCCGGGAAGACGCCCAGCCGGACATAGGTGTTCATGAAGCGGCCCGCATCGTCGCGCGACAGGCCATAGGTCATCTGCGTCAGGTCGTTGGTGCCAAAGGACAGGAAGGCCGCGTGCTGCGCGATCTCGCCCGCCCGCAGGGCCGCGCGCGGGGTTTCCACCATCACCCCCAGCTTGTAGTCGAAATCGGCCCCCGCCCGGGTGCGGACCATCGCGGCCAGCGCGTCGATCCGGGTCTTGACCAGCTCCACCTCGCGCCGGGCGCTGACCAGGGGGATCATGATCTCGGGCACCACCGGCGCGCCGCGCCGCGCACTTTCCAGCGTCGCCTCGAAGATCGCCTGCGCCTGCATGTCGTAAATCTCTGGCAGGACCACGCCAAGCCGCACCCCGCGCATCCCCAGCATCGGGTTCACCTCGGTCAGCGCCTCGGCACGGCGGGTGACTTCGGACAAGGGGCGATCCAGCGCCTCGGCCAGATCGCGCAGGCCTTCGCGGTCCTGCGGCAGAAACTCGTGCAAGGGCGGGTCGAACAGGCGGATGCAGACCGGCAGGCCCTGCATGATCTCGAACAGCTGCACGAAATCCGCGCGCTGCATCGGCAAAAGCCGCGCCAGAGCCGCCGCCCGGTCCTGCGGGGTGTCGGCGAAGATCATCTCGCGCATCACGACCAGCCGGTCCTCGTCGAAGAACATGTGCTCGGTCCGGCACAGGCCGATCCCCTCCGCCTCGAACTTCCGCGCGGTTTCGGCATCCGCCGGGGTGTCGGCATTGGCCCGCACCCCGATGTCGCGCACCGCGTCGGCCCAGCTCAGCAGGCGGCGGAAACTGTCGTCCAGCGCGGGGGGCAGCATTTCGGCCGCCCCGGCCAGCGCCTCGCCCTTGGTGCCGTCCAGCGTCACCACATCGCCTTCGCGGAACACCCGCCCATCGGCCGCCGTCAGCTTCTTGTCACGGCTGTCCAGCCGCATGTCCGACGCCCCCACCACGCAAGGCAGCCCCAGCCCGCGCGCGATCACCGCCGCATGGCTGGTCATGCCCCCGCGTTCGGTCAGCACCGCCGCCGAGGAATGCATCCCGCGAATATCCTCGGGCGAGGTTTCGCGGCGCACAAGGATGCAAGGCTCGCCCCGCGCCGCACTGGCCTGTGCGGCGGAAGACGAGAACACCAGCTTCCCCGTCGCCGCCCCGGGCGAGGCGGCGATGCCGCTGGCGATCACGTCGCGCGCCCCGCGCGGATCAACCTGGTGGTGCAAAAGCTCGGACAGTGCCTGCGGTGCCACCCGCAGCACCGCCTCGTCCTGCGGGATCACTCCGTCCTCGGCCAGCGCCACCGCGATCCGCAAGCCGGCACGGGCCGACCGTTGCACCTTGACCGCGTCCAGCACGGCCAGACGGCCATCCTCGATGGTGAACTCGATCTGCATCTCTTCGCGCAGGCGGGCGCGGCAGGTGGCACCATGCTCGACCAGCGTGGCAAAGATCTCGGGCGCCACATCTTCCAGCGACGGCCCGCGCGGGTCGCGGGTCAGGTACAGCGCCTCGGTCGTCTTCAAGGCATCGCGGCCCTGGCTCTGGCCCAGATAGCGCCCGATGATGTGTGGCTGGCCGGTGACCGGATCGACGAACTGGATCACCCCCGACCCCGAGGTGCCCTGCCCGATGCCCTGCGCCATTTCCTGCACCACAAGGCCCAGCGCCGCCTCGTCCGGGGCGCCCTTGGCCTGCCGCAAAAGCCGCGCGCTGGTGCCCTCCCAGGCCCGCGCCATGCTGCGCAGCACTTCCGACAGCTGCCGGGCGGGATCTTCGGGGAAAGGCGCATCGGTCTCCGCCTCATACTGGCGCAGCGCCTCGCGCAAGGCACCCGGCCCCGGCTTCAGCCCGTCAAAGGCATCTGAGTCCAGCCGGGCGACATGGATCGCGTAGGCCTGGATAAAGCGCAGGTACAGCGCATCCGCCGCCTGCTCGCCGTGCGTTTCGGCCAGCCGGGCATGGCGCTTGGCGTTCAGCCCGATGTTCAGGATCGTGGCCGGCCCGCCCCAGTCCGGGTTGGCGGGAGAGGGGCGGACAGAAATCAGCGGCCCGTCGCCAAAGCTGTCCAGGATACCCGCCGCATCCACCCCGTGCCCGGCGGCAATGGACCGGACGGTGGTGGCCG
Source organism: Rhodobacterales bacterium (assembly GCA_031409795.1). Taxonomy (GTDB): domain Bacteria; phylum Pseudomonadota; class Alphaproteobacteria; order Rhodobacterales; family Rhodobacteraceae; genus Tabrizicola. Next base: position 3,637 of record JANNXX010000003.1, on the reverse strand, counting down.
GCATGGCGACCGATTTCGGCACCGGCAGCTCCAGCCGCACCAGCCGCTGCAGGCATTTCGCCCGCCAGCCATGGCTTGCCGCAGCGATCTGCGCACTGGGCGAGATCAGGGCAAACTCTGGTATCGGATCATGTTTCTGCACTGCAGCGCCTTTTATTTCGCGCGCAGCATACCCCGAAACATCTGTCAATCAAGCGTGACATGTCAGCCATGTGACGATTCTTTGGGCGGTTCCGAAACTGCCGCTGGCCCCAAGCGCCTCCCCTCCCCCTCCGTGGGGAGGGGCCGGGGGTGGGGGGCGACGTGCCGCATGGCGTGCAGGTGCCCCCCCACCCTCTCCCTCCCCCACAAAGGGGGGAGGGAAGCTCCCACTCCGATAAAGTTGCTGCGGGGTTAACCCTCGATCCGGCTCAGGTCCGCCACCCCGGAACAGATCGCCCGGATCCGGTGCAGCAGGTTCAGCCGGTTCCGCCGGAGGATCGGGTTTTCCGCATTCACCTGCACGGCGGTGAAAAAGGCATCAAGCGGCGCGCGCAAAGCGGCCATCGCCGGCATCGCCGTCGCGAAATCCTCCGCCGCCATCGCCGGGCCGATCTTCGCCTCCGCCGCATCAAGCGCTGCGAACAGCGCGCGCTCCGCGTCGGTCTCGGCAAACTTCGGGTCCGCCCCGTAGGAGTATTCGACCCCGTCCTTCGCCTCGGCCTGCGTCAGGATGTTGTTCGCCCGCTTGAAGCCCTGCAACAGGTTCGCCCCGTCCTCGGTCCTCAGCACCTCCGACAGCGCCGTGGCCCGCTTGACGAGAAGCGTCAGATCGTCATTCCCCGGCATGGCAAGGCAGGCGTCGATGATGTCGTGGCTCAAGCCCTGATCGCGGAGGGTGACCTTGAGGCGGTCGTGGAGGAAGGCAAGGAGGTCGGCGGCTACTGGCGAAGCGTGCTCCAAGGCTTCCTTAGAGAAATCGTCAAAGGCCTTCCGCTCACCGGGGTAACTGAGGAAATGCTTGGCGTCCGCCAATCGAGAACGGTTAAGGGAAGCGCCCAGCCAGGTTTGCCGAATGCGCTCTATTGCAGCAGCCTCACGCTCCTCAGCACCTGCAGGAAGATTTGCAAAATCCGCCGCGATGTCTGGCTTGAGGGCTGTAAGTTCGTTTGATGAATCTATGAGGCGCGACGCAAAGCCCATGAACCGGAGCGACTTCATCACATGCTTATAGCCATCTCCGATGAAGTGCTTTCCCTCTATGTCAAAAGGCTGATCATCCAACTCTTCAATAAGAACTGAGGCAATTAGTCCGTTTCGCAATTGGGCAGTTAGCCCAACCCGAACCCCATTCCCCACCACCAACCGAATAACCCCCAACGCCGCCCGCCGCAGCGCGTAGGGGTCCTTGCTTCCCGTCGGCTTCTCGTCAATCGCCCAGAACCCGGTCAGCGTGTCGATCTTGTCGGCCAGCGCCACGGCCACCGACACCGGCTCTGCCGGCACCGCGTCTGACGGGCCGAGCGGCGCGTAATGGTCCCGCGCGGCGTTGGCGATGGAAGCTACCCGCCCCGGACTTGATCCGGGGCCTCCCTCCGACCCCGAGAGGCCCCGGATCAAGTCCGGGGCGGGGTCGCTTGACAGCCGGGGCGGGTTTGCCTGCAACGCTTCTGCCACATAGTAGCGGCCCATGACGCCCTGCAACTCGGGGAATTCCCCCACCATCGCCGACCGCAGGTCCAGCTTCGCCAGCCGTGCGGCGCGTTCGGCATCATCGGCATTGGCCCCGACCAAAGGCGCAATCTCGCGCGCCAGCGCCGCGATGCGCTCGATCCGGTCGGCCTGGCTCCCAAGCTTGTTGTGGAAGGTCACCGCCTTCAGCCCCTCCGCCCACTCCGCCATAGGTCCAGGGTCAGAATGGGCCTTCGCCACCCGCAAGTCCTTCTCCCAGAAGAACTTCGCGTCCGACAGCCGCGCCGCGAGGACCTTCTGGTTGCCTTGCAGGATCACCGCCCCGCCATCCGTCGCCTCGATGTTGGCGACGGTCACAAACCCCATGATTTTTTCAGAATCGGGCCGCCCCGTCTTCGGGTTCCGCACCGAGAAGAACTTCTGATGCTCGCGCATGCTGGTCTGCAGCACCTCGGGCGGCAGCCCCAGAAACGCCTCGCCGATCCGCCCCATCAAGGGCACCGGCCATTCCACCAGCCCCGCCACCTCGGCCAGCAAACCGGGGTCAGGGACCACTTCCATCCCCGCCGCAAAAGCAAGGTTCTGCGCCCCCTGCCAGATCGCCGCCTCACGCTCAGCCGCATCCAGCACCACATGTCCGCGCTTCAGCTTGACGGCGTAGTCGTCAAAGCCCGAGACCGCGAACCGCCCGCCCCCCATGAAGCGGTGGCCCTCGGTCGTGTTGCCCGCAACGATCCCGTCCACCGTCAGCGGCACAACCTGCGCGCCCGCCTCATCCGTCAGGATGCACAACACACTTTGCAAGGGCCGCACCCAGCGCAACGTCCCCGACCCCCATCGCATCGACTTTGGCCAGGGAAACCCACGGATCACGCCTTCCAGCACCTCCGCCACGATGGCCGACGCCACACGACCGGGCTTCTCAACCACCGCATAAAACGTCTCGCCCTTCTTGTCGGCCCGCCGCTCCAGCTGGTCCAGCGTCAGCCCCGTGGACCGCAAGAACCCCTCAACCGCCTGCGCAGGCGCGCTGGTCGAAGGCCCCTTCCGCTCTTCCCGCACCGGACGCGATTCGCTGGTCAGCCCCTCCACCGCCAGCACCAGACGCCGGGGGGTCGAGAATGCCCCGGCCCCGGCATAGGTCAGCCCGGCGTCGACCAGACCATCAGTCACCAGCTTCTTCAGATCCTCCCGCGCGCGGGTTTGCATCCGCGCGGGGAGTTCCTCGGAGAACAGTTCGATGAGGAGGTCGGGCATGGCGATACGTCCTAGAAAAGAAGGAAGAACTGGATCACCGCAGCATTCGCAAGATCCAGGAAGAACGCCGATATCAGCGGCACGATGACAAAGGCACGCGGCGCAGGCCCGTAGGTCTTGGTCACCGCATTCATGTTGGCAATGGCGGTGGGCGTGGCACCGAGGCCATAGCCGACAAAGCCTGCCGACAGGACCGCGGCAAAGTAGGTGCGCCCCATCAGGCGGAACACCACTGCGACAAAGCCCAGCATCAGAAGAGTTTGCAGGACCAGCGACACCGCCAGCATCATCCCGGCCCCCGCCATCGCCCAAAGCTGCATCGACATCAGCGACATCGCCAGAAACGTGCCCAGCGCAAAGTCCGAGATCAACGCCAGCGCCGCGCCATGCGCAACCGGCGGCATGCGCGTCTGATAGGGCATCAGGTTGCCGACAAGGATCGCCACCAGCATGCAGGGCACGAACAGAGGCAGCGTCAACCCCATGGCCTCGATCCCCTCATGCAGCACCGATCCCACGATGATCACGACATGCAGCACGAACATCGTGCGCGTGAACTCCACCGGGGTGATCCGCGTCGCGGCTTCCTCGGCAAAGCTGAGGCCAAGGCCCGTCTCACCCTGCGGCTCGGGCGTAAGCGCGTTGCGCTCGATCAGCACCTTGGCGACCGGGCCACCCAGCAGCGCCGCGATCACCAGACCCAGTGTCG
>JANNXX010000002.1:0-16794 GCA_031409795.1 Rhodobacterales bacterium | reverse complement strand
TTCGCCCAGCCAGGTCAGCGCCTTCATCCTGCAGAAGATGAAGGAAACCGCCGAATCCTACCTTGGTGAAACCGTCACCCAGGCCGTGATCACCGTCCCCGCCTATTTCAACGACGCCCAGCGTCAGGCCACCAAGGACGCCGGCAAGATCGCCGGTCTTGAGGTGCTGCGCATCATCAACGAACCGACCGCCGCCGCGCTGGCTTACGGCCTCGACAAGAAAGAGACGAAGACCATCGCCGTCTACGACCTTGGCGGCGGCACCTTCGACATCACTATCCTGGAAATCGACGACGGCCTGTTCGAGGTGAAATCCACCAACGGCGACACCTTCCTTGGCGGGGAAGACTTTGACATGCGGATCGTCAGCTACCTGGCCGACGAGTTCAAGAAAGAGCATGGCGTCGACCTGTCCCTGGACAAGATGGCCCTGCAGCGCCTGAAGGAAGCCGCCGAAAAGGCCAAGATCGAGCTGTCGTCCTCCAGCCAGACCGAGATCAACCAGCCCTTCATCAGCATGGACCGCAACACCGGGCAACCCTTGCACATGGTGATGAAGCTGACCCGCGCCAAGCTGGAAAACCTGGTCGAGGATCTGATCAAGCGGTCCATCAAGCCCTGCCAGGCCGCGCTGAAGGATGCCGGGGTGTCCAAGGACGACATCGACGAGGTCGTCCTTGTCGGCGGCATGACCCGGATGCCCCGCGTGATCGAGGAAGTGACCAAATACTTCGGCAAGGAGCCGCACAAGGGCGTCAACCCCGATGAGGTCGTGGCCCTTGGCGCGGCGATCCAGGCCGGCGTTCTGCAAGGCGACGTCAAGGACGTGGTCCTTCTGGACGTGACCCCGCTGTCGCTGGGGATCGAGACCCTGGGCGGCGTGTTCACCCGCCTGATCGACCGCAACACGACGATCCCGACCAAGAAAAGCCAGGTCTTCAGCACCGCCGAAGACAACCAGAACGCCGTGACCATCCGCTGCTTCCAGGGTGAACGCGAAATGGCTGCCGACAACAAGATGCTGGGCCAGTTCAATCTGGAACAGATCCCGCCCGCCCCACGCGGCGTGCCGCAGATCGAGGTGACCTTCGACATCGACGCCAACGGCATCGTGTCGGTGAAAGCCAAGGACAAGGGCACCAACAAGGAGCAGGCGATCACCATCCAGGCCTCGGGCGGCCTGTCGGATGACGAGATCGAGAAGATGGTCCGCGATGCCGAGGCGAATGCCGAGGCCGACAAGGAACGCCGCGAGCTGGTGGAAACCCGCAACCAGGGCGAAAGCCTGCTGCACTCCACCCGCAAGTCGCTGTCCGACCATGGCGACAAGGTGGACCCTTCGACCGTCGAATCGATCGAACTGGCGATGGGACCGCTGGAAGAAGCGCTGAAGGGCGACGATGCCGGCAAGATCCGGTCCGGCATCCAGAACCTGACCGAAGCTGCGATGCGCCTGGGCGAGGCGATCTACAAGGCCAGCCAGGCCGAAGGCGGCAGCGGCGAGGATGACCCCCGCCCGGTAGACGGGGATGACATCGTCGATGCCGACTTTGAAGACCTTGGCAACAACAAGCGGAAGTAACGCCGCATGAGCCGGAACAGGGGGCGGTCTGGCGACAGGCCGCCCCCATCCGGTTCGACTTGGGGGTTTTGCCGTGGCAAAGCGCGATTATTACGAAGTCCTTGGGGCACAGAAGGGGGCTTCAGCCGACGAGCTGAAGAAGGCCTATCGCCAGAAGGCGAAAGAGCTGCATCCGGACCGCAACTCTGACAATCCGCAGGCCGAGGCCCAGTTCAAGGAAGTGAACGAGGCCTATGAAGTCCTGAAGGACGACCAAAAGAAAGCCGCCTATGACCGCTTCGGTCACGCGGCGTTCGAAGGCGGCATGGGCGGCGGCCCGCGCCCGGGTGGCGGCTACGGCCAGCAGGGCGATTTCGCCAGCGCATTCTCGGATGTGTTCGAGGATCTCTTCGGCGATTTCATGGGTGGTCGCGGCGGCGCCAGCGGCGGCGGACGCTCACGCGCGCAACGCGGGTCGGACCTGCGCTATAACCTGCGGGTTTCACTGGAGGAATCCTTCAGCGGTCTGCAAAAGACGATCTCGGTTCCAACCTCGGTCGTCTGCGAGGTCTGCACTGGATCAGGCGCCGAGGGCGGGGCCGAACCCGTATCCTGCCCGACCTGTGGCGGCATGGGCAAGGTCCGGGCACAGCAGGGGTTCTTCACCGTCGAACGCACCTGCCCGACCTGCAACGGCATGGGCCAGATCATCAAGAACCCCTGCCGCAACTGCGGCGGCCAGGGTCGCACCGAACGCGAACGGACGCTTTCGGTCAACATCCCGCAGGGCGTCGAGACCGGCACCCGCATCCGGCTTGCCGGCGAAGGCGAGGCGGGCTTGCGCGGCGGGCCGAACGGCGATCTCTACATCTTCATCGAGGTTAAGGATCACCCGATCTTCCAGCGTGAAGGGGTGCATCTGTTCTGCCGGGTCCCGGTCTCGATGCCGACGGCCGCACTGGGCGGCGAGGTCGAGGTGCCGACGATCGACGGAGGCAAGGCGCGGGTCAAGGTGCCGGTCGGCGCCCAGACCGGCAAGCAGATGCGGCTGCGGATGAAGGGGATGCCGGCGCTGCGCTCCAGCAATGTCGGCGACATGGTAATCGAGCTTGCCGTGGAAACCCCGGTCAACCTTACCTCCCGCCAGCGTGAGCTGCTGCATGAGTTCGAAGCCCTGTCCGAAGAGAACAATCCTGAAGGCAAGTCATTCTTTTCCAAGGTGAAAAGCTTCTGGGACGGGATGAAGGGCTGACAAGCTCATCCGCGCGTCGTGCAGTCTTCGGAAGGCACATGGCGGGGAGTGCTCGACGAGCGGTCGATGTCGGCTGATCGTTAACCTTTCCTCAACCATGCGCGAGGCAACATCGTCGCATGGCCCAGTCGTTCCGTGAAACCTTCCTGCCTCTCCTTGCCGCGCCGGACGAGGCGGACCCAACGCCGCTGTCCGGACGGCTGCCGTCCTACATCGCCGATCACCGCCAGCGTCTGCGCGACCGGTTCCTGCAAGGCGGGGGGGCGGCGCTGCCGGACTATGAACTGCTGGAGCTGGTCCTCTTTCGGGCCATTCCCCGGCAGGACGTGAAACCGCTGGCCCGGCTTTTGCTGGACACTTTCGGCGATTTCAACCGGGTCGTCTCGGCCGCGCCGGCCCGATTGCAACTGGTCAAGGGTGCCGGTCCGGCTGTGGTGCTTGAACTCAAGCTGATCGAGGCCACGGCCCAGCGGATGATGCGGGCGCGGGTGATCGGAAAACCGGTGCTGTCCTCCTGGGACGCGCTGCTGGACTATTGCCACACCACCATGGCGCATCGAGAGACCGAACAGTTTCGGGTCCTGTTTCTTGACCGCAAGAACCACCTCATCGCCGACGAAGAACAGGCGAAGGGAACGGTGGACCACGTCCCCGTCTACCCGCGCGAGATCGTGAAGCGCGCGCTGGAGCTGAACGCCAGCGCCCTGATCCTGGTCCACAACCACCCCTCGGGCGACCCCACGCCGTCAGACGCCGACCTGTCGATGACCGCGCAGGTGCAGGACGCCTGCCAGGCGCTTGGCCTGACGCTGCACGACCACCTGATCATCGGCAAAGAGCGTGAACTTAGCTTTCGTGCCGAACGGTTTCTGTGATCTGCCGTCAAAGCGGGTCTTCGCTGGCAGGCCCGGCGGACGCAAACGCAGGCGAAAGCCACAGCTCGACCCGGCGGTTCAGGTGCCGCCCGGTGGCGGTTTCGTCGCAGGCCATCGGCAACGCTTCGCCAAAGCCTTCGACCACGGGCAGGCTTTCAGCCGGAAGGTCCGGCGCGATGGCTGCCAGTTCTTGCGCGACACGGGCCGCACGCTCGACCGACAGGGCAAGATTGGCCTCGGCCGCGCCCGATCCGTCAGAGAAGCCGGCCAGCATCAGCTGCTCGCCGCGAAACTGTCCGGCAGCGATCAGCTGTGCCAGGTCAACCAGGTTGTCGCGCGACTGGGCGTCAAGCGTCGATGAACCATCCTCGAAGCGAAAGGTCAGCGACAGCCGGTCCGCCCCGTCCATCAGGTTCACCAGGCGCTTGAGGTCGGCCAGCGTGACGTCCTCGCCCGCCCCCTGGATGGCATTGATCAGGCGCAACCCGTCGCTGGTCATCGGCTGGCGCGAGGTCGACCGGTCGACATAGCCCGCCGCCGAGATCACGCTCTGTGCAGCCGGACTGCGCAGGAAATCCAGGAATTCCCGCGTCATCAGCGGCAAGCGCCGCTTGGGAGCCAGCAGCAGGACCGGGATCGCAAGCGGATAGTCTTCCGCCTTCACCGCAAGGGGCGTCGGCAACAGCGGGAACCCGCAACTGTCCGTCAAGGGAAGCCGCCGCGCCGGAACGATCGCCGACCGCCCGGAGACCGCGATCGCCCAGGGGTCGCGCGCCACGGCAAGGGCCAGGCTTTGCTGATCGGCATGCAGGATGCTCGCCGCCACCGGGGCGCCCAGACGGTCGGACAGGGCGAGCTGCATGTCCGCTTCGGGCCGCAGGGCATGCAGCACCAGCGGCATGTCCGGGCCGCCGATCTCGGCCCAGTTGGCCACTTCACCAGACAGGACCGCCGCCAGGTTCACCGTCGAGATTTCGGGCGTCGGATTGTCCGGGGCCGCGATCACCACCAGCGCATCGGTCGCCAGGCTGTGCGCGGCAAAGGCGCGGTCGGCACGGAAAGACAGCGTCAGGTCGGCGGTCCCCTCCTCCAGCGCCGCGGCGGCGGCGGCAGGCGGCAGCGGGCGGAAACTTACCGCCGCAAGCTCTTTGCGGCTGTCCGGATCAAGGATCGTCGCGGTAAAGTCGGCCCCTGTGCCGGCTTCGAAGATCAGGCCGCGCTGTTCGGCAAAGGCGCGAAACAGTGCGGGCACCAGCAAGATGCCCGCATCCCCGGCGCCGACGACACGGATTTCCGCCCGTGGTGCCGCCAGGTCAGGGCAGGCCGGACCCTCGCAGATCACCCCCTGACCGTCGACGGTCAGCACGCCATAGGACGTGTCAATCCGGTAGAACGCGCCATCATAGCCTTGCAGGGTGCCGGTCAGCACGATCCCGCCTTCGCGTGCGATCAGGGCCACATCCTGCGCGACAGCCGGATGCAAACAGAAAAGGGCGGTCGAAACCGCCGACACCCATACCTTGACGCTTTTCACTTGCCGGACCGGCCCTTACCTCTGCACAGCGAGTGTCGGGTCCGGGACAAGATTCTTCAACACCAGAATGTCGCCCGAGGTGCCGCAAAGCGGTATGGCGATCGGCACGGTCGCGGTTGTTGCGCTGCCGCCTTGCGAAAGCTGGGTCTCGGCAACAAAGCTGCGGCTGCAGGTCTTGGCATTGATCCGCACCTCGACCGACAGGCGCGCCGAGGCAAGGTCCTTGCCCGAATAGGTGTAGACCTGCGCAAGGATCGGCTGGGCCACGCTTGCCGAACCAAGGGTCATGATCCGTCCGGAAACGGACTGGCCAACGCCGCCACCATTGCCGGCGTAGAAGGTCCCGCCTTCCTCGGCACGCAGTTCGAATTCCACCGGATAGGCCGCCTGGAACACGAACCTGGCGACATCGGCCATGTCGGGCACGTCGACCGAGGCCAGCGCCACGGCAGAGCCTTCGAAATAGACAGCGACCAGTGCGGCACTCTCCAGCGCCGGCAAGCGCAGGGCAAGCCGCCCGTCCAGTCCGGTCTGCGTGGTGAAGGACAGGCCCGAGTGGCGCACGACGATACGTTCACCCGGATCGCAGGGCGCGAACAGCGTCAGGTCGATCATCGCCCCCTCGGCAGGGGACAGCGACAGGGACGGTGCGCAGACATCGGCGTCAGTCCGGTCACTTGCGGCGGTGACAGAGGTGATTCCCTTCAGGTCGGGGATCAGCCCCATCCCGCCACCTGACAGCGAGGCCGAGGCTGGTAGGCCTTCGTCGAGGGCGGCCATTCCGGGCACCGCACCGGCCATGGCAACCGCGCGGGTCGCTGCCGATGACCGCAAGGTCTCGACCAGATGGCCGGCGGCCACAGCCACCGACAAGACGGCGGCAACCCGCAAGAGTCGTTTCCGGCCCATCATTCAAACCACCCCAGGTCGAATCGTACTGGGCGGGTCTATGCCGGAAACGCGGCAGGGGCGTGGCGGATTCGCGCCGTGACTGGGCGTCGCGTCGCAAATTCGCCGCAATTGGCGCCTGGCGCAGCGGTCAGGCCAGTCGCCCGTGGCAATGCTTGAATTTCTCGCCCGACCCGCAGGGACAGGGGTCGTTGCGTGCCGGATTGCCCCATGTCGACGGGTCGGCCGCGTCGAAACCGGCAACCAGCGGAATGCGGACCGCGGCACCCGCCGCTGTGTCCGCCGATTGTGGCGCGGCGGATTGTGCGGCCGCAGGTTGCGGGGCGGCGACCTTGACCTGCGACGCCTGCTGGGCCGCCTGCATCTGGCGCACCATTTCGTCCTGTTCTTCCCGGCTGACCGGACGGATGCGGGCCAGTTGCTGGGTCACCAGCTCGCGCAGCGAATTCAACAGGCCCTCGAAAAGCTGGAAGGCTTCGGTCTTGTATTCGTCAAGCGGCTGGCGGTTGGCATAGCCCCGGAAACCGACGACCGACCGCAGGTGCTCCAGCCGCAACAGATGTTCGCGCCACTTGCCGTCGATCGCCTGCAAGAGCACCTGCTTTTCGATGGTCGCCATGGTCTGCGCGCCAAAAGCCGCAGCCTTTTCGGCCATCATCGCGTCAGAGGCCGCGACAATCCGCGCTTGCAGGCCGGCCTGGTCAACACCTTCTTCGGCCGCCCAGGCGGCAATCGGCAGATCGATGTTCAGCATCTCGCGGCAGGCATCGCGCAAACCATCGGTATCCCACTGGTCGGGGTAGGATTTCGGTGGCAGGTTCAGATCGACAAGATCCGAGATCAGCTGATGGCGCATGTCGGTCGCGATATCGGCAACCTCGTCCGAGTGCATGATCTCCATCCGCTGCCCGAAGATCGCGCGACGTTGGTCGTTCATCACGTCGTCGAACTTCAAAAGCTGCTTGCGGATGTCGAAGTTGCGCCCTTCGACCTTGGCCTGCGCCTTTTCAAGGCTCTTGTTGACCCAGGGGTGGACGATGGCCTCGCCTTCCTTCATCCCCAGGGTCGAAAGCACCTTGTCCAGCCGTTCCGACCCGAAGATGCGCATCAGGTCATCTTCCAGGCTCAGGAAGAACGACGACCGGCCCGGGTCGCCCTGCCGGCCTGACCGGCCGCGCAGCTGGTTATCGATCCGGCGGCTTTCGTGGCGTTCGGTGGCCAGCACGAACAGGCCCCCGGCGGCCTTGACCGCCTCTTCCTCGTCCTTGTGCTCGGCCTCGATCCGCTCACGGATGGCGACATGGTCGCCCTCCGGCTCGGCCGCGATGGCCTCAAGAACCTTGAACTCGACGTTGCCGCCCAGCTTGATGTCGGTGCCCCGGCCCGCCATGTTCGTGGCGATGGTCACGGCACCCGGCTTTCCGGCATCGGCGATGATCTTGGCTTCCTGCTCATGCTGGCGGGCGTTCAGCACGTTGTGCGTGATCCCGTCCTTCTTCAGCATCTCGGACAGCTGTTCGGATTTCTCGATCGAGGTGGTGCCGACCAGGATCGGCTGGCCGGATGCGTTGGCCTCCTTGATCGACTTCAGGATGCCCTCATACTTCTCGCGCGCGGTGCGGTAGACCTGGTCATGTTCGTCGGCGCGGGCAACCGGGCGGTTCGTCGGCACCTCGACCACGCCAAGGCCGTAGATCTCGCGGAACTCCTCCGCCTCGGTCGAGGCGGTGCCGGTCATCCCGGCAAGCTTGTCGTAAAGCCGGAAGTAGTTCTGAAAGGTCACGCTGGCATAGGTCACGTTTTCCGGCTGGATCTTCACGCCTTCCTTGGCCTCGATCGCCTGGTGCAGGCCATCGGACAGGCGGCGGCCCTTCATCATGCGGCCGGTGAATTCGTCGATCAGCATCACCTCGTCGTCGCGGACGATGTACTGCTGGTCCTTCTGGAACAGCTTGTGCGCCTTCAGGGCCTGGTTGACGTGGTGGACGATCGTCGTGCTTTCCGGCGCATAGAGGTTCTGGCCCTCGGGCAGGATCCCTGCGGCACGAAGGATGTCCTCGATCGCTTCGTTGCCCTCTTCGGTGAAGGTCACGTTGCGGGCCTTTTCGTCGACCTTGTAATGCTCTTCCAGCAGCTGCGGCATCACCGCATCCACCGCCTGATACAGCGTTCCCCGGTCTTGGCTGGGCCCCGAAATGATCAGCGGCGTCCGCGCCTCGTCGATCAGGATGCTGTCGACCTCGTCCACGATCGCGAAGTTGTGCCCGCGCTGGGCCATCTCCTCGATCGAGGCTTTCATGTTGTCGCGCAGATAGTCGAAGCCCAGCTCGTTGTTCGTCGCATAGGTGATGTCGGCGCGGTAGGCGGCCTTCTTCTCGGCATCCGGCTGGTGTGCATAGACGACCCCGGTGGTCAGCCCAAGCTGGGCGTAGACCTTGCCCATCCAGTCGGCGTCGCGCTTGGCAAGGTAGTCGTTCACCGTGACGACATGCACGCCCTTGCCGGACAGCGCGTTCAGATAGGCCGGAAACACCGCGACCAGCGTCTTGCCCTCGCCGGTCTTCATCTCGCTGATATTACCCTGGTGCAGGAAGATCCCGCCCATCAGCTGCACATCGAACGCCCGCAGGCCCAGCGCCCGCTTCGCAGCCTCGCGGCAGTTCGCAAAGGCTTCCGGCAGAACCGCGTCCAGGCTTTCGCCACCCTCTTGCACGCGCCGTTGCAAGGCATGCGTCCGTGCGATGATCCCTTCATCGCTCAGCGCCGCGAACTCCGGCTCCAGCGCGGTGATCTGCGCCACAAGCGGGCGGACAGACTTGACCAAGCGGTCATTCGGCGTGCCGAACACCTTCCGCGCGAGTGCACCAAAACCCAGCATGTTCTCTCCGTGAGGCGACGTTCCTGACAGCATCGTGTGGCTCTCGGACTTGTCCGCCCTCAACGCCTTCCATAGAAGAGCCAAGAAGCAGGCCGGACGGCCCCGTCTCACGCGACTGTCGCGATGTAAGGGGTAGGCCGGGCATAGTCAACGTGGCAGGGTCTTCCCGCCTGATCAGGAGACGGTGAAATGATGAAACCTCTGGGGCTTTGCGCCGCCCTTGCCCTGGCGGCCGCCCTGTCGACCCCGGCCCGCGCCGAAGGCGAAACGCCGGATACCGTGGTGGCCATGGTCAACGGCACCCAGATCACCCTTGGCCAGATGGTCGCCCTGCGCGAGACCCTGCCGGAACAGTACCAGTCGCTGCCCGACGATGTGCTGTTCAAGGGGATCCTCGACCAGCTGGTGCAGCAGGAAGTGCTGGCGCAGTCGGTCACCGACCTGTCGCCGCGCGACACCGCCTCGATCGTCAATGACACAAGGGGCTATGTCTCGGGCGTGGCGATCCAGGCGATCGTCGAAACCGCGGTGACCGACGCCACGCTGCAGGCGGCCTATGACGCGCGCTTCAAGGATGCGCCGCAGCTGACCGAATACTCGGCCGCGCATATCCTTGTCGCCACGGTGGAAGAGGCCGAAAAACTGAAGGCCGACCTGGCGGCAGGCGCGGATTTCGCCGAACTGGCCAAGGCCAATTCCACCGATACCGGCTCGGGCGCCGATGGCGGCAACCTTGGCTGGTTCGGTGCCGGCGTGATGGTCAAGCCCTTCGAGGACGCGGTGATCGCCGCCAAGCTCGGCGAGGTTACCGGCCCGGTGCAGACCGACTTCGGCTTTCACCTGATCCTGGTCAAAGAGACCCGGGTCGCCGCCAATCCGACGCTGGACCAGATCCGCGACGAGCTGGCCGCCGAGATCGAGAATGCCGCGATCGAGGCCAGGCTGGCCGAGCTTCAGACCGGCGCAACCATCACCCGTGAGGGCGAGGGCATCGACCCGGCGATCCTCAGAAACTCTGCGCTTATCGACTGACCAAAGGGGAAAGCAATGGCAAAGACCGACTGGAAGGCCGAAGCAAAGGCGCTGAAGAAGCAGGTCCGCAAGCTGAAGGACAGCGTCACCGCCGCCGCCGCCCCGCTGGCAGAGGCGGTCAGCGGGGCGGTCAGCGATGCGGTCGGCGGGGCGGTCGGCGGGGCCCTGGCCGCGGCAAGGAAGGCGCTCAAGCCGGTCTCGCCGCTTGCCCCTGCCAGCTTTCCGTCGCTGCCTGCGATCATGGGGGCAGATTTTGCTGCCATCGAAGCCGGGGTGCGTTACCAGAACCGCAAGGACGTGATGCTGGTCCGCCTTGCCCCCGGCACGACCATGGCCGGGGCCTTCACCCGGTCCTCCACCCGGTCGGGCTGCGTGCGCGACTGCCAGGCGAAGCTGGCGCTGAAGGTGCCGGCCGGCGCAGGTGCCGCGATCATCGTGAACTCCGGCAATTCCAATGCCTTCACCGGCAAGGCGGGCGACAGCGCCGTCGGCGCCGTCACCGGCGCGGTGGCCCATGCGCTTGGCGTTCCGGCCTCCCGCGTGTTCTCTTCCTCGACCGGGGTGATCGGCGAGCCGCTGCCTTTCGAGAAGATCACCGCCCGCGTCCCCGATCTGGTCGCCGCCCTGACCGAAGACGCAGTCGACATGGCCGCCCAGGCGATCATGACCACCGACACTTTCCCCAAGGGCGCCTCGGCGACCGTGCAAGGCGATGGCGGCCTGATCCAGATCTCCGGCATCGCCAAAGGCTCCGGCATGATCGCGCCCGACATGGCGACGATGCTGGTCTATATCTTCACCGATGCAGGAATTCCGGCCGCCGCCCTGCAGCGCATGGTCTCGCGCGGCGTCGGGCCGACCTTCAACTCGATCACCGTCGACAGCGACACCTCGACCTCCGACACGCTGCTTGTGGCCGCAACCGGCCAATCGGCCGCCGCCCCGGTTGCAGGCCCCGTCGCCAAGGCCTTTGAGGCAGCGCTCCACGGTGTCATGCACGACCTTGCCCTGCAGGTCGTCCGTGACGGCGAAGGGGCCACGAAACTGGTCGAGGTCCGGGTGACCGGGGCCGCCAGCGACAAGGACGCCGCAAAGGTCGCCTTTTCCATCGGCAACTCGCCGCTGGTGAAAACCGCCGTCGCCGGCCAGGACCCGAACTGGGGCCGCATCGTCGCCGCCATTGGCAAATCCGGTGCCACGGCAGATCGCGACCGCCTGACGATCCGCTTCGGTGACATCCTCGTCGCGGAGAACGGCTGGCGCAGCCCGGCCTACAAGGAAGACTACGGCGCCGCCTACATGCAGCGCGATGCGCTTCTTCTCCATGTCGATCTCGGCATGGGCCGCGCAAAGCGCTCGGTCTGGACCTGCGACCTCACCGCCCGCTACGTCGAGATCAACGCGGACTACCGTTCCTGAGTTGCTCTTTTCCAAATACTCCACGGGGGACCGGGGGTGTGAAACCCCCGGGGATCCAACAAGGCCAACGTCATGAAGATCGTCCTCGTCTCCGCCGTCGCCCTGATCGACCCCGACGGTCGCGTGCTTCTGGCCCAGCGCCCGGAAGGCAAGTCACTGGCGGGCCTCTGGGAATTTCCCGGCGGCAAGGTCGAACCGGGTGAGACCCCCGAAGCCGCCCTGATCCGCGAGCTGAAGGAAGAGCTCGATATCGACACCTGGGCTTCCTGCCTGGCCCCCCTGACCTTCGCCAGCCACAGCTATCCCGAGTTTCACCTTCTGATGCCGCTTTTCGCCTGCCGCCGCTGGCAGGGCACCCCCCGCGCGACCGAGGGTCAGACCCTCGCCTGGGTCAAGCCAAACGCAATGCGCGACTATCCGATGCCCCCCGCCGACCTGCCTCTGATCCCGATCCTGCGCGACTGGCTCTGATCCGTCGGCTCGTCGAGCCGACCGGAATACCAAAACGCCGGACCCGAAGGCCCGGCGAATGTGTTAATTTTTCCTGAAGGTCCACACCCCAACCCCTTGAAAAGATTGGAGTGGATTTTCTGTCCACCGTGGACAGCTATCAGGCCAGCGTCCGCTGGATCTCTTCCCGCTCGAAGATCTCGATGACGTCATCCGGCCGGACATCCTCGTAATTCTCGAAGGCCATGCCGCATTCCTGGCCCGAGATGACTTCCTTCACCTCGTCCTTGAACCGCTTCAGCGTCTTCAGCGTGCCCTCGTGGATCACCACGTTGTCCCGCAGAAGCCGCACGCCCGCCGACCGACGGGCCACGCCCTCGGTAACCAGGCAGCCGGCAACCTTGCCGACGTTCGAGACCTTGAAGACCTCCAGGATCTTCGCATAGCCGATGAAGTTTTCGCGAACCTCGGCTTTCAACAGGCCGGAAGCGGCGGCTTTGATGTCGTCGACCAGATCGTAGATGATCGAGTAATACCGAAGCTCGACCCCCTTTTGCGTCGCCGAGGCCCGTGCCGTCGCATTGGCCCGGACGTTGAAGCCGATGATCGGCGCTTTCGACGCCTCGGCCAGCGCCACGTCGGTGTCGGTGATCGCCCCAACCCCCGAATGGAGCACCCGGACCCGAACCTCGTCGTTGCCGATCTTCTCCATCGCCTGGACGATCGCTTCGGCACTGCCTTGCACGTCGGCCTTGATCAGGATCGGCAGTTCCGCCACGGACTGGTCGGCCTTGGCCTTGGCCATCAGCTGTTCCATCGTCGTCGCGGCACCTGCAGCGGCCCGCTTGTCCTTAGCGGTCTTGATCCGGTAGTCGGCGATCTCGCGGGCTTGGGCCTCGGTCTCCACGACGTTCAGCGTATCGCCCGCCGACGGAGTGCCGGACAGGCCCAGCACCTCGACTGCGGCGGAAGGTCCGGCCTCGGCCACCGTCTCGCCCCTGTCGTTGATCAGCGCACGGACTTTGCCCCACTGTTCGCCGACGACGAAGATATCGCCCTTGCGCAGCGTTCCGTTCTGCACCAGCACGGTCGCGACCGGGCCGCGGCCCACGTCAAGCTTGGCTTCGATCACCGCGCCGCTGGCGGCACGCTGCGGATTGGCCCGCAGCTCCAGAAGCTCGGCCTGCAGCGAGATCGCCTCCAAAAGGTCGTCCAGACCAAGGCCGGTCTTGGCCGAAACCTCGACGTCCTGAACTTCGCCCGACATCGCTTCGACCACAATCTCGTGCTGCAGAAGGTCGGTGCGAACCTTCTGCGGATCGGCGTCATACTTGTCGATCTTGTTGATCGCCACGATCATCGGCACCTTCGCCGCCTTCGCATGAGCGATCGCCTCGATCGTCTGCGGCATCACGGCATCATCGGCCGCCACGACCAGCACCACGATATCCGTGACCTGAGCCCCGCGTGACCGCATCGAGGTGAACGCCGCGTGGCCAGGGGTATCCAGGAACGTGATGACCTGCCCGTTGGCGGTCTTCACTTGATAGGCCCCGATATGCTGGGTGATGCCGCCGGCTTCACCCGAGACAACGCTGGTCTTGCGAATTGCGTCCAGAAGGCTGGTCTTGCCGTGGTCGACATGGCCCATGATCGTCACGATCGGCGGGCGCGGCATCAGGCTTTCGTCGGCGTCCTTGACCGTGTCGATGACCTGCTCCACGTCGGCGTCCGATACACGGACAGCCTTGTGGCCAAATTCCTCGATCACCAGTTCGGCGGTGTCGGCGTCGATGGGCTGGTTCATGGTGACCATCATGCCCATTTTCATGAGCGACTTGACCACGTCAGCCGCCCGTTCGGCCATCCGGTTCGCAAGCTCGCTGACCACGATGGTTTCCGGCAGTTGCACGTCGCGCACCTGCTTTTCGGGCTTGTGACCCAGGCCCAGCGCCTTGGCGCGGGCCTTTTCCTGCTTGCGCTTCATCGCGGCAAGGCTGCGCTGGCGGCCGCCTTCACCGGACAGCGCGTCGTTCAGGGTCAGCTTGCCGGTGCGGCGTGCATCGTCACCTGCGGTGCGCTTGGCACCGCGGTCTGCCCGGTCATCCTTGTCGCGGTCGGTCCTGCGCGGGCTGAGGCCCGGCTTGGCCGAAGCGGGGCCGCGCGCGTCTTCGGTGGTGGTCGCAGCCGGGCTGGCCGCGCGGTCAGCCGGTTTCGCGGCGGCAGGCGGCGGCACCGTGGACCGGGCCCGAGTGCCCAGCACATCGACGCGACGGGCTTCGGCAGCGGCGATCTTTGCGGCAGCGTCGGCCTTTGCGGCACGATCCTCTTCTTCGGCCTTTGCCCGCAAGGCATCGTTGCGCTCGCGGTCCTCACGATCCTTCGTCTCGATTTCCTCGCGACGCCGGGCGCGATCTTCCTCGCGGGTGCGATCTTCTTCGGCCCTGCGGGCGGTGTCCTCGGCCTCGCGCGCCTTCGCGGCACGCAAAGCCGAAAGACGGCGCTCCATCTCGGCATCAGAAATGCCGGCGGGGCGCTTCGAGGGATCGCCAAGCGCCGCAGACGACACCGTGCCGCCCGCGCCGGGCGTGCCCGGCTTTGTCACCGTCGGCACCACCACGCGCTTGCGCTTGGTTTCGACCACGACGCTCTTGGTCCGGCCGTGGCTGAAGCTTTGCTTCACCTGTCCGGAACGGGGGGCGCCCCCGAGGCCAAGAGGTTTCTTGCCGTCTGTATCGCTCATGCGTCCTACGTATCCTTCATGGCGGTCATGCCGCCGTCTTGCCCGGCCACCTGCAATCGCAGGCCAGCCAGCCTTGCCGCTTCCTCTACAACACGTGTTCTGAGTCCACCAGCCGCAAGCGCGGCGTGTATCGCACGTTCGCGCCCGAAGGACAAACCCATTTCCCCGGCTGTCAGGATGCCGATGAAACCGCCCTTCCCCTCGGGGGGAGAGAGCTTCGTCTTGCCGCGTTCCGATCCGTCGCTGGCCTGGATAAGCGTTGCCGCCTGCCCCTTCGCCAGCCAGTCCTTGACCTTCTCGTAACCCATCACCGCATCGCCGGCCTTGCGCGCCAGCGACAGAAGTTCGACCGCACGCTGCACCAGCAACCCTTCGACCAGATCGGCCAGAGCGTCCGGTACCTTTACCGGCTGGCGGGCAGCGCGGGCAAAGAGACCCTTCTTTGCCGCCTTGTCGATCAGCGCCCGATCCGCCGCGACATAGATCCCCCGGCCCGGAAGCCGTCCCAGGATATCCGGCACGATCTGGCTCTCAGGACCGACGCAAAAGCGAATCAGCCCCGCCTTCGGCTGGCTTTCCCCCGAGGCAATGCACTTGCGCTCCGGGTCGTCCTGGTCCTTTTCGCGGCCGCCGCGCGTCATGCGCCCTGGTCCCCGAGGTCTGAGATCAGACCTCGGCCTCCTCGTCTTCGGCCGGCTCTTCAGCGGGCTTTTCCAGTTCGGCCGGATCGACCCAGCCCAGCATGACACGGGCGGTCATGACCAGGGTCTGCGCCTCTTCCAGCGACATGTCGAACTTCTCCAGCACGCCTTCATCCTTCTTGCGCTGGCCGTTTTCGGTGGTCCAGCCGCCGGCCAGCTCCCAGTCGGCGCAGGTGGCGAAGTCTTCCAGCGTCTTGATGCCGTCCTGGCCCAGCGCTTCCAGCATCTGGGGTGTCAGGCCCTCGAACTCGACGAGGCTGTCCTCGACGCCCAGAGCGCGGGCGTTCTCCATAGCCTTGGCATTGGCCGCCTCAAGGTAATCGCGGGCACGGGCCTGCAGTTCGGCGGCTGTGCCTTCGTCGAAGCCGTCAATCGACAGCAACTCGTCCAGCTCGACATAGGCAACCTCTTCGAGGTTGGTGAAGCCTTCGGCCACCAGCAGCTGCGCCATCATCTCGTCGACGTCCAGCGTGTCCATGAACAGCTTGGTCCGTTCGGCGAACTCGGCCTGACGGCGTGCCGATTCCTCGGCTTCGGTCAGGATGTCGATGTCCAGGCCCGTAAGCTGCGACGCAAGGCGCACGTTCTGGCCCCTGCGGCCGATGGCCAGCGACAGCTGCTCATCCGGCACCACGACCTCGATCTTGCCGGCCTCTTCGTCGATCACGACCTTGGACACTTCGGCAGGCTGCAGCGCGTTAACCAGGAACGTCGCCTGGTCCTGGTTCCACGGGATGATGTCGATCTTTTCGCCCTGAAGCTCGTTCACCACGGCCTGCACGCGGGAACCGCGCATACCGACGCAGGCACCAACCGGGTCGATGGAGTTGTCGTAGCTGATGACGGCGATCTTGGCGCGCGAACCAGGGTCACGGGCGACGGCCTTGATCTCGATGATGCCGTCATAGATTTCCGGCACTTCCATCTTGAACAATTCCGCCATGAACTGCGGGTCGGTCCGCGACAGGAAGACCTGCGGGCCGCGTGGTTCGCGGCGCACGTCCTTGATGTAGCAGCGGATGCGGTCACCGATGCGGTAAGCCTCGCGCCCGATCTTCTCGTTCCGGCGCAGGATGCCTTCGCCTCGGCCGATGTCGACGATGACGTTGCCGTATTCCTCGCGCTTGACGGCACCGTTGATGATGGTGCCCTTGCGGTCCTTGAATTCCTCGAACTGACGGTCACGCTCGGCCTCGCGGACCTTTTGCAGGATGACCTGCTTGGCCGATTGCGCGGCGATTCGGCCCAGATCGACCGGGGGAACCTCGTCGATGATCTCGCTGCCGATCTCGGCGTCGGGCTTCAGCGGCAGGGCCTGCTTCAGCGTCACCTGGGCGTGGTGGTTCTCCACCAGATCATCTTCAACGACGGTGCGGACGCGGGTAAAGCTGGCACGCCCGGTCTTCCGGTCGATCTTCACCCGGATGTCCATTTCCGCAC
>JANNXX010000001.1:0-4205 GCA_031409795.1 Rhodobacterales bacterium | reverse complement strand
GGGGCATTCTGCCCCCAAACCCCCTGAGAGTATTTGGCAAAGAGCAATTGCAGTTGCTCTTTTGGAAATACTCCACGGGGGTGCGGGGGTGTGAAACCCCCGCCGGGTGGTCAGGGGCGCGGCATTCGGCACTTGGCGGATCAGGCCAGTTGCGGCAAGACTTGCGCGGGTGGCCCGGCGTCCGATTATCCCGCGCCGGGATGATGTAATTCGTCGTCACATCACTATGTGATGCAGGCACGGTTCAACGGAGGACGGCATGGCCGATTTCGAGACGCAGATCAGGGAAAGCCAGGCCCAGGTCGCCGAGGCGCAGGCGAAGATTTCCGCCATCACCTCCCGAATCGAGGAGGCGCGGTCGAAGATCGACCAGGGCGTCACGCTGGACGTGGAGAATGCCACGCTGGAGGATGTGCACAAGCACACCGACCTGATGAACGCGAACATCGCGGAACTGATCATGGGCCTTGATGACGTGACGGCGGGCTTTTCGGCCGAGTTCGCCGAGATGCGGTCGAAAACGGGCATGGAAAGCTTCATCGGCATCTTCTCCAACGCCAAGGCGGAATCGATGCGGCAGGAGCGGATGCGCGCGGCCTCGGTCGATGACAAGCTGCAGGACCTGATCGCGAAATCGGACGTGATCGTCAAACTGCTGCAGGGGCAGCTGGACCTTCTGAACGTGCAGAAGGCCAAGGTCGAGGGCAATCTGGCCGGCACGCTGACCGAGCGGGAAGAGACCGTGGGTGCCTTGGAGGCGGTGCGGGCCGAGGTTGCGGCGCTCGACCCCCGGCTGATCGAGCTGGAGAACAAGATCGCGGTCGAACAGGACGCCGCGGCGCGGACCAAGCTGGAGACGGAGCTTGCCACCCTGAACGCCAAGCACAACGGGCTGGTGCAGGATGAGCAGGTGAAGCTGGCGAAGTCCCAGACGCTGGAGCGCTATATCGAAAAGGGCAAGACCTGGGTTGACAGCCTGCAGAACCAGGCGGCGACGCAGCTGGTGCTGATCAACAAGCTGCAGACGGACACCAAGCAGCGGGTGGTGCTGTATGATGCCTTGACGTCATCGTTGAAGACCGCCCAGCAGCAGGACGTGGCGCACCGGATCAACGAGATTGGCGTCAAGACCGACCAGGAGGCGCAGACCGCGATGGCGGCGATTGGGGCGGCGACCAACGACAAGATGGCCGACATGCTGGAAGCGCATGAAGGACATATGGTCTTCGCCCGCGAGATTCTGGAACAGAAGGCGAAGGCGGATGAGCGCTTCGCCCGGAGGTTCTCGGCGATTGTCGAGAAGCACGACAAGAACGCGTACGGGGAATGAGGTTTAGCGATCAGGTTCGCTGGAGCCGCAAATCGGGAGCAATTCTGTTGCTCTTCAGCATCGGCGTATTGGGCTTACTGGCCATCTTGCGTGAGACTGTGGATCGCGACGCTTTGATGCTGTGGGCCAACGTTGTAACGCTGTGCTTATTCGTTGCGGTGGTATTGCTGGTGTTTGGCGGACTGATGCGACCGCTGCAGAAGAAGATGTATCACAGTGTCTTCGAAGCCAGTGAGCATTACCGAACGAGACTAGCCGTCAATCCCATCCTTCGATGGTTCTGGTGGCTTGATAGCGAAGGTCGCGACCGCGATGCCTGACCCCACTGTCAAAGACGTCCTCACCTCGGACCACCACGAGCTGTACGACACGCTCGTCGCGCGGCGCTACTTTGCCAAGTTCGACCGGATCACCGGGCATCTGGGCCGGGTGGCGGCGGAGATGGAGACCGAGGGGCGGCTGACGCGGACCGAGGCGCGGGTGCTGGGGGTTTACCTCAAATCCGTGGCGGCGACGTTGCGGTCGCTGTCGCACAAGTACCTGATGACCGGGCGGGGCGAGACGGCCGCGCGCCTGACCATCGACCGGCATGAAAGCGGGTTTCCGGTGGCGCAGGAACTGATGACCATGGCGGTCGATGCCCAGCAGGCGGCGCGGCATCTGGGCGGGATGCCCTCGGAGACGGAGCTGAAGGACCGGATGGTGCGGCAGATCGTTGGGGATTTGACGATCCCCACCGCGCTGCAATTCGCCCTCTCGCAGCGGTATTACTACGAGGCGCTGGCGGCGGGGGGCATCTTCTGGGCGCGGAACGATCCGGATGCGCAGTGGATTCAAGACCTTGGTGAGCGGCGGCACTTCCTGGTGCATTGGGCAGTCTGGGACAGCCAGACGAACCTGCCGGTGGTTTATCTGATGGACCTGGAAGACAGCGGTGCGAAGCCCCTGCCGACCGACGCCTACCGCTGGCCACAGGCGCAGGCGGCGCTGATGGCGCAGTCGGTGGGCGGGCTGAAGCTGCTGACGATTGCCACGGGGTTCGACAAGGACTTCCCCGACCTCCATCCCAAGCGGTTGCGGCGGATCATCCTGGGGCCGATGTATTCGGCGGGGTTCACGCTGCAATCCGGGCCGATCTCCAAGGTGCTGGAGGGCGCGAAGGCGCCGGAGGAAGAAGACTGGGCTTTGGTCTGGACGGTGGAGGATCTGGTTTCGGACCGCGAGGACGAGGTGAAGGACGGCTGGTTCTCGTCCGTCCAGAGGCAGGTTTACAGGCTGGACGCCATGGCGGGGGCAGAGCTGGGGGCCACGCGGCAGGACCGGATGATCATCCTGCCGGAGAAGCCCTATCAGGTGCTGGTGGAGCAGGACCCGAAGGGGCTTCGCGGGTTGCGGAAGTTTGTCGTGGGGGCCGGGGGGCGGTTGATTCCGACTGTGTGATCTTGGCTGGCGTCCGGGGCGCTGCCCCGGGCCCCGGAGTATTTGGAAAAGAGCAATTGCAGGGCTTTGTCGGGCTTGCTCTTTTTCAAATACTCCCGCCGGAGGCGAACCGCGGGACTGGGATTGCGGGTTGGAGGTTTGGATGAGCACGCGCGACACGATGGAGCTGAAGGAAGAGACGGTCCGGGCGCAGTATGAGGCGGCTTTGGGCATGGTCTTGGGCTTTGATCACGCGCCGCGGCTGGCGAAGCCTTTGGTTGCGGCTGTGGCGGCGGAGCGGTCGCCCGGTGTGGGGGCGCGGCCCACGTTCCGCTCGACGGTGCCGGGGATGGTGACGCGGTCGACGGCGCGGCCGGGCGGGGTGCGGCTTTCCGAGCGGATCGAGGGCTTGGGGGACGGGCTGGTCTCGCCGGTGCAGGCGGCGGTGCTGAACGCGCTGCGACGGTCCCTGGCGATTGCCTTGGCGATGGGCGAGACGTTTTCGGCCCAGTCGGGGCTGGCCGAATTGAAGAAGGCGAACCTGGAGGGACGGGTGCCCGAGCCGCGCCGGGCAGAGTTTGGCGAGCTTCTGCAGGGCGAGGCGTTGGTGGTCCTGTTCACCTTCGCCAACGCGCTGGCCTATCTGATCGCGCCACACGTCGGGCCTTCGACGGTCGAGCTGGGCGAAGTGGAGGAGGTGCTGACCGACAACGCCCCCTTGGCATTGCAGGGGGCCTTGTGGGAGCTGGATCAGGACGTGGGCGCGCTCGCGACGGATGACGCGCGCCTGGTGGCGGTGGTGTCAGCCTTCGCCGAGGCGCTGATGAAGAAGGTGGCGATCCGGGCCGAAGGCGGCGCGCGGGTATCGGTCTTCACCGGAGCGTCGTGGAAGGTCGAAGCGGATGGGCTGACCATCGCGGGGTTCAAGCCGGCAAAGGCGGCGAAGGGTGGCACGATCACCATGGCCTTCAAGACGCCGCATGAGGTGGTGGGCAACCATATCGCCAAGTACCAGAGCCTGCGGCTGTCAAAGATGCTGATGGCCTATGATTTCGAGCGGCGGTTGAACCCGTTCGCGGAACTCGGCGGGTTCATCTTCACCTTCATGGGGGATGGCAAGCCGGGGACGGGCAAGACCACGCTGATCCAGATGATGGCGGGACTTCTGGATGGCTATTGCAAGGCGGCGGGCTATCCGTTCCGCTACCAGAACTTCTCCATCGACCAGATCGATAGCTATCAGGGCAAGTCGGGTCAGAACGCCAAGGCGTTCATCGATGCGATTGTCGACCCCTCGGTCATCGGCTTCGGCACCATCGACGACATCGACCAGGTGGCGGGCAAGCGGGGGGACCGGCAGTCATCTGCGGGCCAGCAGGAAGTGACGGCGGTCTTCATGGGGGCCTTCGCGGGGGCGGGGACGGTGGTGCGGGGGAACTGCACCTTCGGGATGTTC